>CAMDDU010000106.1:0-3052 GCA_945892985.1 Bordetella parapertussis | reverse complement strand
ATGCCCCGCGCCTTCTCTTCCGGCGCCGAGTCAATCTGGTCGTAGGCTTTCGCCTCTCCGCCAAATTTCTTCGATAGCACCGACGTTATCGCCGCCGTCAGCGTCGTCTTGCCGTGGTCTACGTGACCGATCGTCCCCACGTTCACGTGCGGCTTCGTACGCTCAAACTTGCCCTTGGCCATGATGGATTCCCGTTACTTTTTGTTGATGATTGACTCTGCGACGCTTTTTGGCGCCTCAGAGTAGTGCTTGAATTCCATGGTGTACGTTGCGCGCCCCTGGGTAAGGGATCGCACTGTCGTCGAATAGCCGAACATCTCCGCCAGCGGCACTTCGGCTCGAATCACCTTCCCACCGGGAAAGTCGTCCATGCCTTGGATGATACCGCGCCGCGATGACAGGTCGCCAATGACATCACCCATTTTTTCTTCCGGCGTCTCAACCTCGACTGCCATCATAGGTTCGAGCAACACCGGAGACGCCTGACGCATACCGTCCTTGAAGGCCAGAGTGGCCGCCATGCGGAACGCGTTTTCATTTGAGTCAACCTCGTGGTAGGAACCGCCAAACAAGGTTACCTTGACATCTACCATGGGAAACCCCGCCAACACGCCGCCAGACAATGCATCAACAAGCCCACGATTGACCGCCGGAATGTATTCGCGCGGAACCGTACCACCTTTCACGGCATCGATAAACTCGAAACCTTTGCCGGATATCTGCGGCTCGACCCGAAGCCAGACATGGGCGTACTGCCCCCGTCCGCCCGATTGCTTGATGAATTTACCCTCCACATCGCCCGATTGCGTGCGAATCGTTTCGCGATAAGCCACCTGCGGCGCTCCAACGTTCGCGTCGACGCTGAACTCACGCTTCATGCGATCAACCAGAATCTCCAGATGCAACTCACCCATGCCAGAAAGAATCGTCTGCCCCGACTCTTCATCTGTACGAGCGCGAAACGATGGGTCTTCATGAGCAAGTTGCTGCAAGGCAACACTCATCTTTTCCTGGTCGCTTTGGGTCCTGGGTTCCACCGCGATGTGCATAACCGGCTCCGGAAACACCATACGCTCCAGCACTATGACCTTGCCGGGATCGCACAGCGTTTCACCGGTCGTAACATCTTTCAACCCCACCGCTGCGGCAATATCACCCGCGCAGACTTGCTTGATTTCCTCGGGCTGGTTGGCATGCATCTGGAGAATCCGGCCAATACGCTCTTGACGGCGGTGCAGGGAGGTGTACACGGTGTCACCGGAATTCAGCACTCCGGAATAGACTCGAAAAAACGTGAGCTGGCCGACAAAAGGATCGGTCATGATCTTGAATGCGAGAGCCGAAAAGGGCTCGTCATCGGCAGGTTTTCGAACCGCAGGCCGTTCGTCCTCAAGCAGCCCCT
This sequence comes from Bordetella parapertussis, assembly GCA_945892985.1. Taxonomy (GTDB): domain Bacteria; phylum Pseudomonadota; class Gammaproteobacteria; order Burkholderiales; family SG8-39; genus CAITSH01. The sequence continues at coordinate 1,650 of CAMDDU010000106.1, read as the reverse complement.
TGACAGGGGAAATGTCTACGGGTGCCGGCATATAGTCGATCACAGCATCGAGCATTGCCTGGACGCCCTTGTTTTTGAACGCCGAGCCGCAAAGCATCGGAACAATCTCGCCCGCGATGGTGCGCATACGCAGACCGCGCTTGATTTCCTCGACAGAGAGATCCCCTCCTTCGAGGTATTTTTCCATCAATATCTCATCAGCCTCGGCAGCCTCTGCCACCAACTTCTCGCGCCACAACTTCGCCTCAGAGGCCAGCTCCGGAGGTATGTCACGCAGGTCGAACTTCGTCCCCTGACTTACGTCATCCCAATAGATGGCCTTCATCATTACGAGATCGATGACACCCTCGAATTTTTCCTCGACACCAATAGGCACCTGCACCGGGACTGCGTTCGCCTTCAAGCGAGACTTCATCTGCTCATGCACGCGGAAAAAACTCGCGCCGATCCGGTCCATCTTGTTCACGAACGCAAGCCTCGGCACCTTGTACTTATTTGCCTGACGCCAGACTGTTTCAGACTGGGGCTGTACACCGCCCACTGCGCAGTAGACCATGCAGGCACCATCAAGAACCCGCATTGAGCGCTCAACTTCAATCGTGAAGTCGACATGCCCAGGGGTGTCGATTATGTTTATCCGGTGCTCGGGGTGATTCCCGTCCATCCCCCTCCAGAAACAGGTCGTTGCAGCTGAAGTGATCGTTATACCCCGCTCGCGCTCCTGCTCCATCCAGTCCATTACCGCAGCACCGTCGTGCACTTCACCGATCTTGTGCGACACACCGGTATAAAACAGTATGCGCTCGGTGGTCGTGGTCTTACCCGCGTCAATGTGCGCACTGATGCCGATGTTCCGATAGCGCTCGATGGGGGTTTTGCGTGCCACGTTTTGTTGCCTTAAATACCTCAAGTCGGGATGCGCGCAAGGCGCCCCCCGTTCAAACCTAGAAAAATCAGAACCTGTAGTGCGCGAACGCCTTGTTTGCTTCCGCCATGCGGTGCACTTCGTCGCGTTTCTTCATCGCACCGCCACGACCTTCCGCAGCCTCAATCAACTCGCCAGCAAGACGAAATCCCATAGACTTCTCCGAGCGCTTGATTGCAGCCTCACGAAGCCAGCGCATCGCCAAGGCCATGCGGCGACTCGGGCGCACCTCAACAGGAACCTGGTAGTTCGCACCGCCAACACGACGGCTCTTCACTTCAACCATTGGCTTCACGTTCGACACAGCCAAGCCAAACACCTCAAGAGGATCTTTGCCCGACTTCGTTTTTATTTGCTCGAAGGCACCGTACATAATGCGCTCGGCAACCGATTTTTTTCCGCAGATCATCAACACATTGACGAACTTCGCGACATCGGTGTTACTGAACTTCGGGTCTGGAAGGATTACTCGTTTAGGTACTTCTCTGCGGCGTGGCATAGTCTTCCTCGAATCTTTGTTATTTGGAGGCGCAGCTGTTGCGCATGTCTCGTAACGCGGGGCTTAGGCGGCCTTAGGACGCTTAGTGCCGTATTTGGAACGGCTTTGCTTGCGGTCTTTCACGCCTTGCGTATCCAGACTGCCCCGAACCATGTGATAACGAACACCAGGCAAGTCCTTCACACGACCGCCACGAATGAGTACAACCGAGTGTTCCTGCAGGTTG
>CAMDDU010000105.1:0-3125 GCA_945892985.1 Bordetella parapertussis | reverse complement strand
CATCGTCGGCGCCGGCGGCATAGGCGGCACGCTGTTCTCGGCCTTCCAGCGCTTTGACTACGATTTTGTCTGCGCCATCCTGCTGTGCATCATCGGCATGATCATGGTTGGCGAGGTGCTCGCCGGCATGGTGCGCGGTATTTTTCTTGAGCGGCGCCTGGGCATCTTCGGGCGCCTTGATCGCACCGGCCGGCCCGACCCGCGCCAGCCCCGGACGCCAAAAATCGGCAGCGAGAAAGCCAATGACTGAACCGCAGCCGCAACCGGGCAACAACGACAAGCACAAAGTCACAGACTCGCCAACGCTGCACTGGGAGCGCTTTAGCTTCGGCGAGCAGATGGCGCGCTTTGCCGTCTACCTCGTCCTCGTCTCGGCAATCGTCATGTCGGTGCGCGCTGTCGAGGTCATCCCCGAGTTTTTGTACGATGCGCCCGAGCAGATGAAAGACCTCTTTGTGCGCATGTGGCCGATCGCCTTCGACCACTACCGCGGCGGCGTGCACGATGCGCTCATCGATACGCTGCACATCGCCACTCTGGGCACCATACTCGCCGTCGCCATGGCGCTGCCCATAGGCCTGTGCGCGGCGCACAACATCGTGCCCCACCACGGCGTGAACTACATCGCCAAGCTGCTGCTGGTGTCAAGCCGCTCGGTCAACTCGCTGGTCTGGGCGCTGCTCTTCGTGGGGGTGTTCGGCCCCGGCGCGCTGGCCGGCACGCTGGCCATCGCCTTTCGCTCCATCGGCTTTGTCGGCAAGCTGTTCGGCGAGGCCATAGAAGAGACCGCGCGCGGACCGGTCGAAGCGCTCGAAGCGGCCGGCGCGCCCTGGGCATCGGTGCTGTCCAAGGCCTACTGGCCGCAGGTGCAACCGGCCTTCTGGTCTGTCGTGCTGTTTCGCTGGGACATCAACGTGCGCGAATCGGCCGTACTGGGCCTGGTCGGGGCCGGCGGCATAGGCATGGCCCTCGATACCGCGCTCAACCTTTTCCAGTGGGACCGCGTTGCCATGGTGTTGTTTGCAATTTTTGCCGTGGTGGTGGTGGCCGAGGTGGCCGTCACCCAGATCAGAAAGCGTATCATCTAAGCCTGCAAGGGAGCGTCAATCGGCGTATCAATCGCGTCAGGCAAATGCGCGCGTCTTGACAAGCTTCCCTCTGGGGCGGGGAATAGACAAGGGGACTTGCCCGCCTGTCCAATCAATCCCCGGGCAGCCATTTGAACTCATGCCATCTGGAGTGTTCGAATCATCATGCACCCGAACCGTTTTATCCCCCCCCGTTTTAATCCGTCGCTGTGCGCCGCGCTGATCGCCGGCGGCATCGCCCTTTGTTTTGCCTCCGCTTCAGGCGCGCAAATCTATAAATGGACAGACGAAAAGGGCCGCGTCACCTATTCAGGCACGCCGCCGCCGGGCAAAGCCAAGGCCGAGCCCATCCAGTTGCGCGGCGTTGAAACCTATACCGCAGGCCCCTCGCAGGCGCCCGCCGCTTCGGGCGCCGCAGCGGGCGCCGCACCCGCACGCCCAGCCGGGGCCGGTGCCGCAGCAACCGGTGCTGCACCAGGCGCCGACGCGGCCGGCACCGCCGCCGCCGACGCCAATTGCGCCGACGGCCGCAGCAACTGCTCCCGCGGCGAAGCGCCCGAGCTCAACTTTCCCGAACGCTCCAACGAGCGCGTGCGGCCGCAATTCACCATCGGCGTGCCGACACCGGCACCCACGCCAAAATAATCCGCATGACCGCGCCCGGCGTTTATTTCGGTTTATTCGCGCCCAAAATCTTGTCCCAGCGCAGCATTTCGGCCTGCAGGAAGCGGCTGAACTCCTCCGGCGAGCTGGCCCTGGCGACCAGGCCCATGTCCTCGAAGCGCTTGGTGATCTCGGCGCTGTTGAGCACCTTGCCGATTTCGCTGTTGAGTTTTTGCATCACCTCCGCCGGCAGCCTGGCCGGCGCGAACACGCCGCCCCAGCTGGCAAAGTCGTAACCGGGCGCCGCCGCTTCGGTGGCGGTGGGCAGGTTGGGGAATTGCGGGTTGCGTGCCGGGGTGCTGACCGCCAGCGCGCGCAATGAGCCCGACTTGATGTGCGGCGCCGAGGCGGCGAGCGGGTCGATCATGAAGGTGATGCGATTGGAAATCAGGTCCGGGTGCGCCGCCGAACTGCCCTTGTACTGGATCTCGGTCATATCGGTGAGGCCGCTGACCGTCTGCGCGAACAGCAGCGTCGCCAGTTGCTGCGGGCTGCCCTGGCCGGTGGAGCCGTAGCTGACCTTGCCCGGATTGTCGCGGATGTACTTGATCAGGCCCTCTAGCGTCGTCACCGGCAGTTGCGCGCTCACCACAAACACATAAGGCGTCATGTGCGTCAGCGACACCGGCGCAAAATCCTTGATGGTATCGAAGGGCAGGTCCTTCATCAGGATGGGGTTGATCGCCATGTTGGCCGCCGCCTGCAACAACGTGTAGCCGTCGGGCGCGGCCTTGGCGACAAAATCGGCGCCCAGGGTTTGCGAAGCGCCGGGCTTGTTCTCAATCACCACCGGCTTGCCCAGCGCGCCGGTGAGCTTGTCACCGACGATGCGCGCCACCAGGTCGCTGGGGCCGCCGGTGGTGACAGGCACGATCAGGCGTATGGGTTTGTTCGGGTAGGCCGACTGCGCGTGAAGGGCAAAGGGCGCGGCGGCCAATAGCGCAGACAGCATCAGCCGGCGGGCGGCGGGCGGGAAGAGGTGCATGGTGGTCTCCTTGGATTGGTACGACTTATAGTTTTGTGCGCACAGCATACCGCGCCTGAAAGGAACAACCCAAGAACAAGCCTGGATGTCCTCGTCGGGGGGCGACAGCACCGCTGCGCGGCGCACGGCGACCCCCAAAAGCTGCGGCTTAAGGGCATATAGGCGACGGGGAAATAGCGCACTGAGAAGTGCCGCCGGCTGGAAATGCCCGCCAGACGGTCATTTCCAGCCGATGACTAACTAGTGTAGTGCGTCTAAAATGATAAAACTTAAATGCGATTGCGATGTCTATAGTATGAGGGGGCTACAGACATGCGAATCGCACCTACTGTCACGATCACCGAAGCGCAAGCACGCCAGCTTCAGGCTTGGGCGCGTGGGCGTAGCGT
>CAMDDU010000104.1:0-3555 GCA_945892985.1 Bordetella parapertussis | reverse complement strand
AATCAAGCTCCCTCCCCCTTGACGGGGAAAAACATGGAATGCTTCCCCTCACCATGTTCCCGGTCATTGCGAGGAGCGAAGCGACGAAGCAATCTCGTAGCACCACGACTTACGTCACAAGTCACAAGCGCGACAAGATTGCTTCGCTGCGCTCGCAATGACAAGGCTAAAATGCGATCACTCTCCCTTTCCCTTGACGGGAGAAAACATGGAATGCTTCCCCTCACCATGTTCCCTGTCATTGCGAGGAGCGAAGCGACGAAGCAATCTCGTAGCACCACGACTTACATCACAAGCACGACAAGATTGCTTCGCTGCGCTCGCAATGACAAGGCTAAAATGCGATCAATCTCCCTTCCCCTCTCCCTTCCCCTCTCCCTTCCCCTCTCCCTGTCCCTCCCCCGGCCAAGGGGAGAGGGGACGTACTAATTACGCAGTCAATACGTTAAATTTTCGGATAAGCCCCCACCCATGAGCGCCGCACTGTCGATACGCCACCTGTGCCAGGAATACGCCGCCGGCAAGCCGGTGTTGCGCGACATTTCGCTGGATATTTCCGGGGAGGGCATCACCGCCATCATCGGGCCGTCGGGCACCGGCAAGTCGACACTGATCCGCTGCATCAACCGCCTGGTCGAACCGAGCGCCGGCGAAATCGTTTTCGCGGGCACCGACCTCGTCAAACTCGACCGTAGGGCGCTGCGCCTGTCGCGCCGGCAAATCGGCATGGTGTTCCAGGAATACAACCTGGTTGAGCGCCTCAGCGTGATGGAAAACCTGTTGTGCGGGCGACTGGGCTACATCTCGCCGCTCAAGGCCTGGTTGCGCAAGTTCCCGGCCGATGACATCAAGCGCGCCTTTGAATTGCTTGAGACGGTGGGCCTCGCCGGCTTTGCCAACCAACGCGCCGACAGCCTGTCGGGCGGCCAGCGCCAGCGCGTGGGCATCGCGCGCGCCATCATGCAGGCTCCGAAGCTTTTGCTCGCCGACGAGCCGACCTCCTCGCTCGACCCCAAGACCTCGGTCGAGATCATGGAATTGCTGCGCGACATCTGCGGCAACTACGCCATACCGGTGGTGGTGAACATGCACGACGTCGAGCTGGCGCGGCGCTTTGCCGACCGCATCATCGGCATGGCAGGCGGCAGGGTTGTGTACGACGGCGGCGCGGCGGGACTAAGCGACGCGGTGCTTAAAACCATTTATGGCGGCGAAGGCTGGTTGCATTAGCAGATTCGCGGCCACACTCAACGGAGTGCACATGAAAAATTTACCCGCTCGCAAGCTATGCATCGCGATGCTGGCCGCCACGCTTGCCGGCTGCGCCGGCCAGGCCTGGCAAGCGCCGTGGGTCAAACCCGACCTGTCGCAGATAGCTAACATCGTCGTCATCTACGCCGAGAACCACAGCTTTGACAACATGTACGGGCTGTTCCCCGGCGCCAACGGCATCGCCAATGCCACCGCCGCGCAAACGACCCAGCTCGACCACGACGGCAGGCCGCTGCCTTACCTGCCGCCCGTCTACACACCACAAGGCAAGCCCGACCCGCGTTACCCCGCTCGCCTGCCCAACGGCCCGTTTCGCATAGACGGCCCGCCGACCAATGCGCGCATCGACCAGGTGGTCCCCAGTCCGATACACAACTACTACCAAAACCTTGAGCAAATTAACGGCGGACGCAACAACATGTACGTCGCCATGGGCAACACCGGTGCCTGGCCTATGGGCTATTACGACGGCTCGTCGCAAAAAATGTGGCGGTGGGCCCGCGAGTACGTGCTCGCCGACAATTTTTTCATGGGTGCCTTCGGTGGATCGTTTCTCAACCACCAGTGGCTGGTCTGCGCCTGCACCCCGCGCTTTGACAACGCACCGGCGGCGATGCGCGCGCAGCTTGACGAAAAAGGCAAACTCAAAAAACGCCCGGGTTCACCCGCTTCGGTACTCGAGGGCCCGCCGCAATTGTTTGACGGCGCGGTCACGCCAGACGGCTATATCGTCAACAATTCGCAGCCGCCCTACCAACCCAGCGGAACGACCCCCGCCCCCGGCGGCAATCTCGCCCTTGCCGACCCGGCCAAGCACCCGGTGCCGCCGCTGACCCAGCGCACCATAGGCGACACGCTCTCGGCCAAGGGCGTGAGCTGGGCCTGGTATGCCGGGGCATTCAACCAGGCGGTCGCCGACGGCCAGCGCGACCCGAAAGAAAAACGCGCCGTCATTTACAACCGCGACGCAGGCAGCCCGAACTTCCAGCCGCACCACCAGCCGTTCAACTACTACGCGCGCTTTGCGCCGGGCAGCACCGACCGCGCACGCCACCTCAAGGACGGCGAAAACTTCCTCGCCGACGTCGACAAGGGCACGCTGCCGCAGGTGAGCTTTTACAAACCGGCAGGACGGTTCAACCAGCACCCGAGCTATACCGACATCCAGAGTGGCGACATCCACATCGCCGAAGTGCTCGAGCGCATTCGCAAAAGTCCGCAGTGGGCAAAGACGCTGGTGATCGTCACCTATGACGAGAACGGCGGCTACTGGGACCACGTGCCACCGCCCTCGCTGCTCGACATGGGCGACCGCTGGGGCCCGGGCACGCGCGTGCCGACCATCATCGTCTCGCCCTTTGCCAAACGCGGCTACGTTGATAACACGCAATACGACACCACCTCTATCCTGAAACTGATCACGCGCCGCTTCACGCTCCCGCCGCTGCAAGGCGTACGCGAGCACATGGGCGACCTTACCAACGCCCTTGATCTGCCAAAACGCTAAGAATCCGTTTCAAAAAAAGATGCCGTCATTGCGAGCGCAGCAATCCCGTCGCGGTTACGATGCATCCGGCAACATCACGAGATTGCTGCGCTCGCAATGACCAAAGATGTTGAAATTTTATATTTTGTAACCGGTGCTAAACCAGGATGACTGACACAACGCCGCAAGCCTTCAAGCCCGACTGGCTGACGCGCGCCGGCTGGATCACGCTGGCGCTGTACATCGTCTACGCCTTCTCGCGCCTGGATTTCACCTGGGCGCGTTTTGTCACCGGGCTTGGCAACGGCGCGCGCTTTATCGGCCGCATGATCCCGCCCAACATCGCGCAGCCCGACTCACTGCTCAAGGGCCTCACCGAGTCGCTGGAGATCGCCATCCTCGCCTCGGTGCTGGGCATACTCATCGCCCTGCCCATAGGCCTGTTTGCATCGCGCAACCTGATGCCGGTATGGGCGAGCTGGCCGGCGCGCGCCATCATCGCCCTCGCCCGCTCCTTCCATCCGGTGATCGTCGCCATCCTGTTCGTCAAGGCGGTGGGCTTTGGCGCCATGGCCGGCATCCTCGCACTGGTGGTCGCCTCGGTCGGCTTTATCGGCAAGCTCTTTGCCGAGGCCATAGAGGAGATCTCGCTCAAACAGGTCGAGGCGGTGCGCGCCACCGGCGCCCCCTTCATGAGCCTGATCAGCTACGGCGTGCTGCCGCAGGTGTTCTCGCGCTTCATCGGCTTTGCCACCTACCAGCTCGACTCCAACCTGCGCAACTCCACCATGGTGGGC
>CAMDDU010000103.1:0-3565 GCA_945892985.1 Bordetella parapertussis | reverse complement strand
GCGCGCACCCGCCTGGTTCAGGGCGCGCGCCTCAACCCCGTACAACTGGGCAAGATCCGCGTCCAGCAGCACTTTCTCTCCGCGGACATGCCGGACGAGTGGCACAAGCTTCTCAGGTTTGGGCGGGCTGGCGGGCATCGGGCAGTTTTCAGGATGACTTTTGATCAACGCCCCTGAACCTGTTTTAGATGACTGCTTGGCGCTGAGGAACCTGCGAGGCAGCCTTACCCCTTGAGTCGGGCAACCCCGAGTCGACACGCATACCGGTGCTGGCCGCGTCTTACCGGCTGACCACCCAGCACAGCCAGGCCAGCGCCAGCGGCAGCAGCTCGACGAGGGTGCGGGCTTCGCCCGGCAGCGCGCTCACGATGGCCGCCGCAGGCGTTTGAAGCGGTGGCCCACGGTGCGCACCTCGCCGTCGCCGCCCACCACCGCATAAGCGTCAAGGCGCCGGCCGGTAAGGCGCACGATGGCGTGCCCCTTGGCCCATGCCAGCTCGGCGCGGGCGTGGCGGTCAAAGTAGAGCACGGTCGCGCCGCCATGCGTGTGCATGGTCCGGCCGTAGTCGAGGAGGTCTTCGAGCATCGCCGGCGGGATGCCGCGCTGTTGCATGCGCACGCGCGCATGCCGGGTGATGGGGGTTGCCAGACTGACTGCGTTTGCCATGCTTGCCTCCGTGGGGTCGGATGGGTCGTGTGCGCTTGCCGCCCCCTCTCTCTCTCCCTCCCCCGCCAGGGGGGAGAGGATACCGCGTGGAGGCGGACGGTTTAGCGCTTGGAGGCAGTGTTACTGACGGCTGGCTCAGGGGATGAGCCAGCCGGAAACCCACGTCTGTAAAGGGTTTCCGGGGGTCGGGCTTATTTTTTCCCGGCCGCCGCGCGCTGGCAGGCGAGGCGCGACCGGGCTTCGAGGTCAATGCGGCCGTCGGCGAGCTTTTTCTTGATGTATTCGCGCGTCGCCGGGTTGTCGGTGTAAAAGTCGGCGAGTTTTTTGGTGATGCGCTCTTCCTCGGCCTTGACCGCGGCTTCGGTGCATTGGTCCGGGGCGCTCCCACAGGCGCCGCTGAGCAGCAGCGCGGCCAGCAGGACCAGCGGGCTTTTCGGGGATAGGGTGTTGTGTTGCAGCTTCACGTTTAAGGATCTTCTAAGTGTGGAAATGCTGATTAAGTTTGTCATTCCCGCGGAACCTCTCCTCGAGCGCTTTTTGCTTCTATAGGCGAGAGGGAATGACCTGTTTTGTGTCGGGGGTGTTCTTACGTAAATTTGCGCTGCCTCAGCGATACAGCTTGAACGCCGCGGCAAGCGCCGCCTTCACTTTGCCGCGCAGCGCGGGCGGGGCGAGCACCTCCACTTCTGAACCGTGGCGCAGGATGTCCATCACCAGCTCCTGGTCGTCATTGTACGGAAACGCCAGCACATAGCTGCCGTCCGCTTCGGTGTGCGATTTTTGCTTCGGGTGCCATTCTTCGCCGGCCACCCAGCGTGCGGCGGTGGCCGAGAAGCGCAGCGTGGCCTGCTGCAGCTTGCGCCCGGAGATGATGCCGTAGCCCGAGGCGAGCACCTCGTCGAGTTCGGCCTCGGATATATTCTTGGCGGTGCTGGTCAGCAAGCTCGCCTTGCGCAGGCCGTCGAGGGCAAAACTGCGGATGTCCTTGCGCAGGTGGCACCATGCATCGAGATACCAGTTGCCGCGATAAAACACCAGGCGTTGCGGCGAGAGTTCGCGCTCGGAGACCTCATCCTTGTAGCGGCTCCAGTAGCGCACGGCAAGGCGGCGGCGCTTGAGCGTGGCCGTGGCGGCCACTTCAAAATAGGCCGGTTTCATTTTACGCGCGGCCATGCGGATGATCTTGATGCGCCGCTCCACCTCGGGCACGCTGAGGTCGTCGGTGGCGAGCATGCCGCGCAGGCGCGCGAGCAGCGGATCGACGTGCGGCGCCAGCAAGCCCGGCTCCACGCCCTTCAACAGGTGTTGCATGGTCAGCAGCGCATGCACCTCGGAGGCGTTGAACCACAGCCCCGGCAGTTCGTGCCGCGGCCCGCCCTGAGCCTGGGCCGGCTTGCCAAAGCGATACCCGCCGGCGTCGCGGTCGTACTCAATGGGCGCGTGCAGCCGGTCGCGCAGGTATTCGATGTCGCGCTTGAAGGTCGCGCGCGACACCTCCAATTCGTCGAGAAAATCGCGCAGCGGCACCAGCTTGCGGTCTTGCAGCAGCTGCTCAATGCGATAAAAGCGTTCGGTGCGATCCATGGGCGTGTGTGCGGATCCGGAGAGTAGGCAGAATAGCACCGCCGCCGCCCGCCGCACTTTGTCATGGCCTGTAAGATATGGCTTCCAGCCGGCCATCCAGAGCCGGCGGTCCTGACAGGAGGGTTGCACGTGAAGCATTCAAGCGTGGTGCGGGCGCTGGTAGCGGTGCTGTGCTGTGTTGGTTTTGCACAGACGGCCTTGGCCGACCGGCTCGATGAGCTCAAGTCACGCGGCAAGTTGCTGGTGGGGGTGAGCGATACCACGCCGCCGTTTGCCTTCAAGGCCGCCGATGGCACGCTGACCGGTTACGACCTTGACCTCGTGCGCGCCGTGGCAAAACGCCTTGGTGTGGGGCTGGAGATGACGCCGCTGTCTAGCGCCGAGCGCGTGCCGCTGTTGCAGTAGGGCAAGCTTGATTTTGTTGCGACCTCGATGACGCGCACACCCGAGCGCCTGCGCGACATCGACTTCAGCCATATTTACTTTGTCACGCCGCACGCGGTGATCGTCAAGAAATCATCCGGCATCACCTCGGTGAAGCAGCTCTCGGGCCGCAAGGCGAGTTCGGCCAGCACTTCCACGGCCGGTGGCAACCTGAAAGAGGCCGTGCCGGATGTGAACCTGGTTTATGTGCGCGACTATTCGATCGCCTTTGCCGCGCTCAAGGACGGCAGCGTCGACGCCTTTACCACCGATGAGACCGTGCTCGCCGCCATCGTGCGCGCCGACGGTAATCCGAACGACTATCTGTTCCTGCCCGACTTCACTAAGTCGCGCAACGTCGGCTTCGCCTTGAAAAAAGATGAGGCGCGCCTCAAGGCTGCCGTGAACCAGGCGCTGCTCGAGCTCGAAGCCTCGGGCGAAGCGGCGAAGATCTGGGACACCTGGTTCGGCCCTGGCACGGCGCAACCGGTGAAGCGGACGTTTAGGATTACGGCGGAGTATTAGGATGTTGGCCGGGATGTCCGAGGAGCTGTTATGACCGATGGTAATTTCGCACAAAAGCGGCGTGCATTTGTCGCATCTGCGCTATGGGCCCGGGAGGAAGTTACCCGAGACAGACGTGTATATCCGGCTGCCGCAGTACATCAGTGCTTGCTTGCGCGCGCTCGCGGGGAGCACGCCGCTATGCCTGCAGCCCAATTGCTTACAAAACGAGGCTAGAACTAGTGTAGTGCGTCAAACAGATTGCAACTTATTGAGTCGTGCCCGCGCTTTGACGACCTTCGCGAGGATGTCCGAGGCGCGCGCCGTCCAGATGAACGGCTTGGGATCGCGGTTGTGGTTTTCGACATAGTTCTGGATCGTGTTAATG
>CAMDDU010000102.1:0-4140 GCA_945892985.1 Bordetella parapertussis | reverse complement strand
TGCCACTCACAGGAGAGGTGCGCCCTGCGTGAGGAAATAGCGGGGGCATAGCCCCCTTTCTTCCACATTTTCGCCCGATTTATCATCAAATTGACTTTGATTCCAACGTTTCTCGTCTCAACTATCACTTGTTCAGTGATTCCCTAGGTACTCCGGGCGCCTGCCGGGGGACAATCGCTTTAGCGGGTGTATTTCGCATGACGGAATACACCCGTTTTAGCCACTGGAGTTGACCGGCTTCATTGAAGGCACAGCGCCAAGGTGGTACAACTGCGCGTTCTGGGCATGCACTACATTGCAGAAGTTGCAAAGATTGCAAAGATTGCAAAAATCAGAATGCCCGTTTCCTCGAGGAATAAACACCATGAAACGCTTCCTAGTTGCCGTCCTCGCCGCCGCCTTGTGCGCCGGCATCAGCGCCCAAGCCCAGACCTACCCGGCCAAGGCGGTCCGCATAATCGTTCCGTTCGCCGCCGGCGGCCCGGCCGACATTTACGCGCGCTTTATCGGTCAGCGCCTGTCCGAGGCGCTCGCCCATCCCTTTGTCATTGAAAACCGTCCGGGCGCGGGCTCGGTCATCGGCACCGATGCGGTCGCCAAATCGCAGGCCGACGGCTACACCCTGCTGATGATGTCCAACACCCACACCGTCAACGAATCACTGATCCCGAACAAACCCTTCGACCTGATGCGTGACTTCGCGCCGGTGGCACCGATCAATTACTCCGACCTGGTACTGGTGGTCCACCCATCGGTAAAGGCGAACAACCTGAAAGAGCTCATCGCCCTCGCCAAAGCCAACCCCAAAGGCATGAACTACGCGTCCTCGGGGCCGGGTACGCCCTATCACATGGCCGGTGAGCTATTCAAGGCAATGGCTGAAATCGACGTCGTGCACGTGCCCTACAAGGGCAGTTCGGGCGCGCGCACCGACATCCTGGGCGGCCAGGTGCAGATGATGTTCGACGCCATCACCACCATGGCGCCCAATGTGCGCGCCGGCAAGCTCAAGGCCTTCGGCACCACCGGCAAAGTGCGCTCGTCGGTGCTGCCCGATGTGCCGACCATCGCCGAAGCGGGCGTGGCCGGCTATGAAGCCACCATCTGGCTGGGCATCATGGCACCCACAGGCACGCCCAAGGCCGTGATCGACAAGCTCAATGCCGAAATCGCCAAGATCGTAAACCGTGCCGACGTCAAAAAATCCTGGCAGGAACAGGGCGCCGAACCGATGAGCATGACACCCGAGCAATTCGGCCAGTACATGCGCGAGGACATCACCAAGTGGGCGCGTATCGTCAAGATCTCCGGTGCGAAAGTGGACTGATGACCAAGCGCGCCTTCAAGCTCTCCATCAACGGCGTGCCGCACGCGGTGCAGGCCGAGGAAGACACGCCGCTCATTTACGTGCTGCGCAACGACCTCGAGCTCAAGGGCACGCGCTTTGGCTGCGGCGTCAACCAGTGCGGCGCCTGCCATGTGCTGATCGACGGCCACTCGGTGCCCGCATGCGACACCCCGGTCTGGGCGGCTGAGGGCAAAAAAATCGTGACGGTGGAGGGCCTGTCGGCCGAAGGCTGGCTGCACCCATTGCAGCAGGCCTTCATCGAGGAGCAGGCGGCGCAGTGCGGCTATTGCATCTCGGGCATCCTGGTCACCGCCGCCGCGTTCCTGGAAAACAATCCGCTCCCCAGCGACGCCCAGGTGCGCGAGGCGCTCGACAAGCACCTTTGCCGCTGCGGCAGCCACAACCGTATCGTGCGCGCCGTGCTGCGCGCGGCAGACATGATGAAAGACAAGGCCACAGCATGAACCTCGCATTCAAACTGGCGCAAATGGACCCAAGCCTGCCCAGACTGCCGGGCAGCCTGCATGTCAACCGCCAGCTCGGCCAGTGGCTCAAATTCCACGCCGACGGCCATGTCTCGGTCTATTCGGGCAAGGTCGAAATCGGCCAGGGCATCATCACCGCGCTGGCGCAAATCGCCGCCGAGGAACTCGACCTCACCCTTGCACGGGTGCGCATGGTGCCCGCCTGCACCGCCACCAGCCCCGACGAGCAGGTGACCTCGGGCAGCATGTCGGTGCAGGAATCGGGCACCGCGCTGCGCCACGCTTGCGCCGAGGCGCGCGCCATTTACCTCGAGGCCGCGGCAACACGGCTCGAAGTGCCGCTCGCCGACCTCGAAGTCACCGACGGCACCATACGCGTGCGCGGCACCGACCGGCTGACCAGCTACTGGGCACTCGCCGATGACGATCTGCTCGATCGCGAGGCCACCGGCAAGGTTGAACCCAAATTCGCCGGCTCCCACCATATCGTTGGCAGCGCCGTGCCGCGCTTCGACATTCCCGACAAGGTCAGCGGCAAACCGCGCTTTGTGCACGATATGACACTGCCGGGCATGCTTTACGGTCGCGTCGCACGCCCGCCCTCACCGGGGGCAGAACTCCTTGATGTCGATTTCGCTGCAGTGCGGGCGATGGCCGGAGTGGTCACCACCGTGCGCGACGGCCGCTTTCTGGGCGTCATCGCCGAGCGCGAGGAGGTCGCCGTCAAGGCGCTGAAAACGCTCATCGCCGCCGCCACCTGGCGCGAGACGGCGACACTGCCCGACATGCACGACCTGCCGGCCTTCCTGAAAGCACAGCCCGCAGACACCACCCTCGTCGGTGAAAAAAAGCCGGAAGGCGCGGCAACACCGGCGGCAAAAAGCTTTAGCGCCGCCTACGACCGCCCCTTTCTCGCCCATGCCTCCATCGGGCCCTCCTGCGCCATTGCCAAATGGAATGCCCAGACTATCGAAGTCTGGACGCACAGCCAGGGCATTTATAACCTGCGCACCGACCTGGCCATGGCGCTGGCACTACCGGCCGAGAGCATCATCGTGCAGCACGTCGAAGGCTCGGGTTGCTACGGACACAACCCCGCCGACGATGCCGCCTACGACGCGGTGCTGCTGGCGCGCGCCGTGCCTGGCAAGCCGGTGCAGATGCAGTGGACGCGCGAGGACGAACTCGGTTGGGCGCCCTTTGGCGCGGCCATGACGGTCGAACTCAAGGCCGATGTCGCCGCCGATGGCCGCATCAGCGCCTGGCAGCACGAGATCTGGTCCAACGGCCACGGCACCCGCCCCGGTCGCGCCAACACGCCGGCGATGCTCGCCGCCTCGCATCTGGAAAAGCCCTTCGAGCGCCTGATCGCCATCAACGCCGCGCTCGCCGCCGGTGGCGGCTCCGAGCGCAACGCCGTCCCGCTTTACAACTTCGACAGCTGGCAGGCGGTCAACCACCGCGTGCTCAGCATGCCCATACGCACCTCGGCGCTGCGCTCGCTGGGCGGCCATTGCAATGTCTTTGCCATCGAATCCTTCCTCGACGAGATCGCCCTGGAACTGGGCGTTGATCCGCTCGAATACCGCCTGCGCCACCTCGAAGACCCGCGCGGCCGCGCGGTGCTGGAGGCGGCGGCAAAAATGGCCGGCTGGGCCAAGCGTAACGAAATCAAAAAGGTCGAAGGCCGCGGCATGGGCATGGGCTTCAACAAATACAAGAACAGCAGCGCCTACTGCGCGGTGTTCGCCGAGATCGACGCCGGGCGCGAGGTGCGCGTCAACAAGCTGTGGATCGCCGTCGACGTGGGCCTGGTCATCAACCCCGACGGGGTGCGCAACCAGATCGAGGGCGGCGCCATCCAGACGGTGAGCTGGGTGCTCAAGGAGGCGGTGAAGTTCGACCGCACGCGCATCGAGAGCAACACTTGGGAGACCTATCCCATCCTGCGTTTTTCCGAAATACCCAAGATTGAAATCGAACTCATCAACCGCACCGGCGAAAAATCCGTCGGCGCGGGCGAAGCCACCCACGGCCCGGTCGCCGCGGCCATAGGCAACGCCGTGTTCGACGCGCTGGGTGTGCGCGTGCGCAGCATGCCGCTCACCGCCGAAGCGATTACGAAGGCGGCGCTGGCCGACTGATTCGCCGGAGCAATATGCGAATTTAAGTTCGAAGCGCAATGGGTATGGGCTTGAGCCCGAAGAGTACCTCGTGAGGGGTCAGGTAGCCAAGACACTTGCGAGGTCGATGGTTTAGGCGGTCTTCAATCGATTGGAGTTTGGCTTCGGTGAGCCGCTGCAAGCT
>CAMDDU010000101.1:0-4221 GCA_945892985.1 Bordetella parapertussis | reverse complement strand
AAGAGTGGCCTCAAGCCGCCCGCGCCCACGCGTCCCGGCCCCGGCGACAAGATCGATTTCCTGCGGCAGGTGCTGAAGGACGCGTCACGCTAACTCTGCGGCAAGATGGCGTTCCCGATGGCGCGCCTATTCACAATGAATCAGCAGGGTGTGGCGCAGCGTCTTGGCGAGTGCCTTGGAGAGATGTCCCTTGCCGTGGGTATCCTCGACGAGGATGACCTCACCCGCATTGATCACGCGCGTCTCGCCGTCGCCGACGGTGATCTCGACGCCGGCGTCCAGGTTGACGACGAACTGTCGCTTTGGCGCCGGGTGCCAGTCGAGCGCGTAATCGGCGCCGTTCTGGCGGAACACCATGCCGGTCACCGGAAAGACCTTCGATCGCTTGCTCGCCCGCACCACCTCCACCCATTCGACTTCGACGTCACGAAAGTGGGACACGCCCTGCTCGTCGGCGTAGATATTGTGGATTCGCATGGCGGTCTCCAAGGGGTGGTGGGTTCAGGTTGATTGATCTGACGCCAGCCGTGCTCCGACCACAACGCCGGGTGGCTGCACAGGTTTTGGAAGGAGGCGGTGTTCGTGAGGATCAGCAGGATTTTTGTTGCTGCCATTCTAGTGCTTGCCGCGGCTGCGGCCGGTGCGCAGGGGTTCCCCAACCGCTCGCATCCTCATCGCGGCGCACCCCGAACTGCTCACGCCGGTGCTGCGCATCATCCACCGCGTCATCGCGGGTTTTTTGCTCAAGCAGGCAGGCCTGAGGCGTGTAAATGCCGGAGTAAAAGGAAGCCACGTGGCGGCCTAAGGGCCAGCTAGTCCTCAAGCCTATCCTTCGACCCACTTATAGGGTTGTGGAAGGCAGAGAGGATGTACAGAGAAGTGGATATCTACGCCAAAGTAAGACGCGCTGTGATGGTCGAAGGCCTCAGCGAACGTGGCGCAGCCAGACAGTTCGGGCTGAGCCGTAAAACCGTTTCCAAGATGATTCGGCATATGCTGCCGCCGGGGTACCAACGAAAGGGGCCGCCGGTATCGCCGAAGCTGGGTCCGTTTTTTGGAATCATTGAACAGATCCTCTTGACTGACCATGACGTTCTCAAGAAGCAGCGACATACTGCGCGGCGAATTTATGAGCGTCTGCGGGACGAACATGGATTCAGCGGTGGTTACACCATCGTCCGCGAGTATGTTGCGCAAGAACGCGTTCGGCAGAAGGAAGTCTTCATTCCCCTGTTCCACATGGCCGGACGGGCGCAGGTGGATTTCGGCGAAGCCGATATTTACTTGGGTGGTGTCAAGACCAGGATTCACTACTTTTGCCTCGACCTGCCGCACTCGGATGCCATCTTCGTCAAAGCCTACCCGGCGGAAACGACCGACGCGTTTCTCGATGGCCACGTCAGCGCTTTCAAGTGGATCGGTGGGGTACCGTTGTCGGTGCTCTATGACAACACCAAGATTGCCGTGGCGCAGATTCTGGGTGACGGCACACGAAAGCGAACCAAAGCATTCAGCGAGTTGCAAAGCCACTACCTGTTTGAAGATCGCTTCGGCCGTCCTGCCAAAGGCAACGACAAAGGCAAGGTCGAAGGTCTGGTGGGATTTGCTCGCCGGAATTTCATGGTGCCGTTGCCGCGCGTGCACAGCATTGATGAGTTCAATGAGCGACTGCTTGACGCCTGTGAGAAGCGCAAGGTCGCCGTTTTGCGCGGGCAGACCGAAAGTATTCATGTTCGAATGGAGCGCGATCGCAAAGCTTTCTTGCCGCTGCCCGGAGCTGAATTTGATCCCTGCGAGAAAGTATCCACGCGGGTGTCGTCACTGTCGCTGGTTCGTTACCGCTGCAATGACTACTCGGTGCCGACAGCCTATGGGCACCATGAAGTCTTTGTCCGGGGCTATCCTGACCGGGTCGTGATCTCGTGCGGCAGCGAGGTCATCGCCCAACACCTCCGGTCCTACAGCAAGGAAGAATTTATCTATGACCCGCTGCATTATTTGGCACTGTTGGAGCGCAAACCCGGCGCACTGGATCAAGCCGCGCCATTGCGGAATTGGGAACTGCCCGACGACTTCGATGCCCTGCGCCGGCTACTGGAAGCCCGCTTGGGCAAGCATGGTCGCCGGGAGTACATTCAAGTCCTGCGCTTGATGGAGAACTTCGGTCAGGAGGAAGTCGCCGTCGCGGTTGAAGAAGCCTTGCGCTTATCAGCGGTGAGCTACGACGCGGTCAAGCATCTGGTGCTGGCCAAGATCGAACGTCAGAGGCCGCGACTGGATTTGACGGACTATCCTTATCTGCCGCAGGCGACGGTCGGCATCACCGATGTGCGAGCCTATCTGGCGCTCTTGCAGGCGCCTGCTAACCAGGCTGACCGGGCGGTGTCGCCATGAGCGCCGCCATTCAGAATGCCACGGTTCCACCGCAGGTGCTGCTGGCGCACTATCTCAAGGCGCTCAAACTGCCGACCTTTAGCCGCGAATATGAGAAGGTGGCCTTCGAGTGTGCACAGGATCAGGCGGACTATCCACGTTACCTGCTGCGCTTGTGCGAACTGGAACGAATTGACCGGGAGCGACGCGCAATTGAACGGCGTATTCGGCAAGCGCGGTTCCCGCAGACCAAGAGCCTGGATACGTTCGAATTCAAGGCGATTCCCAGCCTCAACAAGTCGATGGTGCTGGAACTGGCACGCGGGGAGTGGATCGAACGCAGGGAGAATTGCATTGCACTGGGTCCAGCCGGCACCGGTAAGACCCATACCGCGCTGGCCTTGGGTCTGGCTGCCTGCCAGAAGAATTACAGCGTGCTGTTCGTCACCGCTGCCGCGCTGGTTCACGAATTGATGGAAGCCCGTGACGAGCGACGGTTGCGTGTCATTCAAAGGCAGTTGGACCGAGTTGACCTGCTAATCATCGACGAGTTGGGCTACGTTCCGTTCACGGCAGTCGGCGCTGAACTTCTATTTGAAGTCTTCAGCCGGCGCTACGAACAGGGATCAACGCTGGTTACCAGCAACTTGCCGTTCGATGAGTGGACCAGCGTCTTTGGCTCGGAACGTCTCACCGGGGCGTTGCTGGATCGACTGACTCACCATGTCCACATTCTTGAACTGAATGGCGACAGTTATCGGCTCGCCAGTTCAAGAAAGGCGGCAAAGAGTGGGCGGAGTAATAGCGATTTGGCGGCTGGTGACACAATTAATTCCGACAGCAAAGGAGGTGAAACTCCGGACGGCTGATTCGCGACGTCTTGCCATGAGCATCCGGCTCCGCTACGCTACGCCGACTGCCCATGGCAAGACAAAACCAAAAGCAGCAACCAGCGGGCTCTAACGAGCTCTTTTTAGCAACGGGACTGGCTCCCTTTTACTCCGCCACACTGGCTCCCTTTGTTCCGGCATTCACATATTCGCCACTTCTCATCCTTACAGTCGTATTCCGATTGCTCCTTATCCGACAAAGAAGACTCACCGGCAGGACCCTTTAGCACCGTTGTATTGTTTTTCAAATGCCACATCTTGACCAAGTTACCGTTGCGTCGAATCGTTGCTCTGTCTGCATACGCAACAAAAATGTCAGTTTCGAAAACCTCTGTCCACTCAGCGCTCGCAGCGGTCGCGGTCACCAGCAACATCAGTCCCATCAGCAGTTGTTTCATAGGATTCCCCATTGGCTTTAGCGCCCCTTAAAGTCCCGCGCCTGACACTCACGCGCCAGCGGTTACTTGCCACCCTCGAACTCTTTCGGGTACTTCTTGCGGATTGAGTCATAGATAAATCGTGCGTCAAAGGCGATGCCTTGAATATCAGGCTTCCCTTTGAACATAACAACAGTATTTGTTGCGCTCGGCTTGGAGATAAACATCGTCTGCCCACCATAGGTGTTGGTGCTCGCGTTGCCGTAAACGGCACTCCCCGAAACGTAGGCGTTTCCCGTTGTGTAGGAAGTGGTCGGTGTGGTGTATGTGCTTGTTGAGGTCGCAGACTTGGAATCCGCCAGCGCAAAATGGCTAAATCCGATCTCTAGCGCAAGTTCAGCGCAGCGTAGTAAAGCAAAATCTTCTGCCCGCTCCCCTCGACTGTAACCATTGCCCACGAAGGAAACACGGAAGACATTTTCAGATAATTGCGTTTCGGAAAACCCGCCACCGAAGCCGACCTTTTGGTATGGGGTGGCACAAGCTGATAGAACGAGGATCAGCAGAAAACTAGTTATAGA
>CAMDDU010000100.1:0-4233 GCA_945892985.1 Bordetella parapertussis | reverse complement strand
GGAATGAGGCTGACCAACGTGGTGTTGGAATACAGTGGCGTTGACACGATGGTGATGGACTGCGGCCCGTAGCCGAGCGTCGCGGCGCGGCGCACATGACCCCAGCGCATGAGGTGGGGCTGGACAATGCCCTTGGGCGTGCCGGTAGTACCGGACGAATAAATAATATTGAAGGGCTGATCGGGCTGGACATCCACCTCAGCCGGCTGCGCGCCGGACTCCGCGAGCCAGGTGTCTAGCGACTCCAACGAGGGGTGGGCGGCGTCTGGCACCGCGATATGCCGGACCTCGAGTTTTTCCGCGATGGTGTCTAGTGCGGCCGACACGCTCTGGTCAAGGAACAGCACGTGGGCTGCGCAATCGCGCACCATGGCGGCGAGTTGCTCGGCGCTGGCAGATGGCGCCAAGGGACAGGCGGCAGCACCCACGCGCAAGGTCGCGATAAAGAGCGCGACGTATTCGATGGAGGTCGCGGCGCACAGCGCCACCACGCCATGATTGCCCACGCCATCGCGCTGCAACGCCGCCGCCGCGCGGTTGATCAGGGCATCCAGCTGCGCATAGGTCAGCGTGCGCCCGCCATCGATGAGCGCGAGCTGCTGGGGCTGTTCGCGTGCATGAGCGCTTATTAATGCCGACACCGTAGCGAACGGCGCGGCCAGCAGCTGGGCGACTGTTTTCACGTGGTGTGGCTCCTGAAGGCTAAGGGCATGGTGGGTGATGGGGCTTTCACGCGCCGAGGCAACAAACATAAGGTCGCGCCGATGGGGCGCAAGTCGGTGCGGCTTTAGGGCGTTGGTGTTGGCGGCGGGGAGATTGCCTTGGGGGCATTCTAGAGCACGCGAGCGCAGCGGCGAGCGCACTGTTTGTGCTGGTTGTGCGAGCGTATTTATCGCCAGCAGCAACCGCAGGGCGTCTATCCGACGGTTTTCCTATTGCTGGCCAGGCTTGCCTAGTTGGCCTCGAGTGCGTCTACCGGACCCCGTGAAAATTAGGTCGTTTTACTGAGATTCCAGACCAGCGTTTTCGCAGGGCCTGTTTTTAATTTTTTATCTTTCTGGAGGTTAGTTCGTGATTAGATTTAGCTGGGCGGACGTGGTCAGGCGTGGTGTTTTTGCGTCCCCAGCGTTGCAGCTTCTTTATTCTTCCGGTTTTTGGGGGAAGTTTAAAAAATCCAGAACGGGTTGAAGACGACGGGTGGCAGGTCTGCGGGCTTCGTTAACCCTGTGCCGTTGGCGTGGTTCCTCGGCTCGCGTGGCGGCATCGTTTGCTAACTGGCCGCCGCCGATGCATCGGCGATCCGCGCACCGTCGAGAAAATCGAGATAGCAGCGGAGTTGGGTAGCGATGACATCACTGCCACTGTGATGAGTTTTGGCCCACGCACGACACTCGCCTGCCAAAGTTTTCAGCCCTCGTGGATCTCGATAAAGCGCGGCGACAATCCCTACCAGCTCGGTTTCATCGGTGCACCTTAATACCGGCGGCAAAGTGCCGAGGCTTGCCATCGCCGCTGCTTCATCCAGGTTGGTGCACACTGGCACGCCTGCGGCGAGTGACTTGAAGGTTACACCACCGAAACCACCGAGTTTAAATTGATCCACGACCAGCCCGCATGCACGTGCCATGCGGATGAAGCCCAAGTTCGCCTGTGGCTTGATCCACCGCACGTGGGGCGTCACACCTAAATCTGCAGCGAGCTGCTGGCTCTGCACGACGTTAGCGCCCCATTCGCAGCAGACAGCCCCAACCCGTAGCCCCTGCGCCCGAAGCGCCGCCAGCGCGCGGAATACAATATCGTTCCCTTTGTCTGCATAGCCGGTATCGGCTACCCAATCTTGGCGTGTCGGATGAAACAGCAGGAAATCGGCATCGAGTGCCGTACACAACTCGGCGCGTAGACCCTCGTTGATCGGGATCGAGAATCCCAAGTCTTCATCGTAGGGATGGTTAATCGACGACACTCGATCGCCGGCAATCAGGCGAGCATTTGGTAGGCAATCCGCATTAGTCACAAATACGCGCTGCGCAAGATGGTAGGCGAGTGCGGTCAGTCGCCCCTCGGGGGTCACCCTAAATGGAATCTCGCGCAGCGTGCCATGCTCAAACGCAAAGTAAGGCACGTTGGCTACCATCGGCAGGATCACGCTGGTTGCGAAGCCTTGCACGATGTCATAGCGCTGAAACAGGTTGGTCCATTGACCAATAGTCCAGTGCGACGGCTCGACGTCGGCCGGTGTTAACTGGTCCGCGCGCACAGGAAATGCGGCGCGGAAGCTCTGGCAAAGTAATTCGGTTCGCGTATCGAGCGGCGCTTGGTGGTGTCTGATCCGTGATGAGGTCGGCAACCAGCGGCCTAGCATCCGCGAAAGCGCCTGCCAAGCAACAGCACTGCGCAGGAGCGTTGGTGCTGCTAGGCGCAAAATGCGCGCGCCCCACACGCCGCATGGGTTGCGGTATGGGTTGGACCAATCCTCGAGGTAGCCTTGCAATCGCGCTACATGATTCCACACGTTGTAGCCACGTCGCACCCAACTGAGGGTCTCGGCCGCGAGACTGCGTAGCCCGTCGAGCGGGCCGCTCGCCTGGGTCCGGTTGAAAATGCCGAGACGGTGCCAGAGATAGTTCGCTTTTGCCACGTCACCATTAGCACGCGCGATCAGGTAATCCATGGCGACGAGCTGCGGCCCCTGTGCAAACCAACGGGGTCGTTGGTAACCGTGCAGATCCTGGGTGGTCCACGCTGGCCGAAATTGGTCTTCGAGCTGGTTGTCGAAGTCAGCCTCCTCCCACTCCGGGCAGCCCATAATGTGATAGTAATCGGGGCACAACACGTCGCAGGAAACGCCGAGGCGCTGTAGCAGCGTGGCGTTATGAAAAGCGTTATTCGCGATGTTGCCTACGTGCAGCACGCGCAGCGGCCGTCCAAGGTGGGCTTCTGTGGCGCGCAGGCGCGCCAGTAGCTCGGCATCAAAGGTGTCCGCCCGCGGCTTCGTTTCGCGACCATTCAAGACTTGGGGATCTCCAAGGTGCGGCGCGCTTCGCGTCAGACCGGCTTACGGAGCAGCACCGAGATGCCATTAGGGTTGGCGTCGTTGAATTGATATTCCCTAACACCGAGTTCAGCTAACCAGCCGGCGACTTCATCTTCGCTGTGTTGCCAAGCGTTGTGCGGATGATACCAATCGAAGTTCACCATGTTGTTGGTTTCGTAATCGAAGGCTTCGTTCCAGAAGCATTTTACGAAGCTGTAATAGAGCAAGCGCTGAACGTCGTGGTTCCCCGCCGGAATGCCGAGGACATCGATGGGTTTCTCGAGCGTCACGCGGACATTGAGTCGGCTCAATTCGCGGCCGAGTTCGGTCAGCCCTTCGCAGGCTTCATAGCAGGCTTCCGGGGTCAGTTGGGTGAAGTGGCTGCGGATGTGGTCGTCGCAGAATTGGCGTGCGGGCCCCATTTTTCGATAAACATAGAAATAGAACTGGCCACCGGGCGCTAGCTTGCTATACAACGCGTTGACCGCGAGTTGCGTATTTGGCGTGTGGTGCAATACGCCATCGGCGATGATGAAGTCGAAAGATTCCGCTGCGAAAGGTGCTTGCATCAGGTCCGCTTGCACGACATGGCAGTTCGCGAGGTGTTGCGTGTTCTCGTAAGTTGTATTGGCCGCAGCGGAGACATCGAGTGCGAACACCTGACCCTGCGTATGCTCGGCCATGAAGCGGCTATTGAAGCCCGATCCGGGGCCGCATTCGAGAATCACGCGCTTGCCGGCATAGAAATCCGCAAGATCATCGCGCGACGCAAGGCCGAGCTTCTTGCGATACCACTCAAACAAGAAATCTTGGTGTGCGGTCTCGAGCCCATAACGCTTGAAGCGCCGCCATTTGTCCGAAAACGTCGTGTTGGTCTTGTTCTGTTCTTCGTCGCGCTCGCTGCCAGTGCTGGCTGGCGGCGGGGGCAGCCCATGTCGCGTCGCGAATTCTTGATGATCAGGGCGCAGGCCGCCGGTGAGAAAGCAGGGCACGCCGTTGATGATCGGAAACCACACACCATCGGACTGCCGCAGCACGCCTTCGACGATCTGATCTCCCTGCTGTTCATAGATTTCAAGATCCAGACCTTGCTGGGTCGGGCTGCAAAGCAGCGTTTTGATGTCAGATCGCATCGTCGTTTATTCCTCGCTATATCGAAGGGGGCGCGGTTCCGGCGTGGAGGATCTCGGGTATCTGGG
>CAMDDU010000099.1:0-4588 GCA_945892985.1 Bordetella parapertussis | reverse complement strand
GCGGGATGTGCGTTGGGCCGAGTGTCGTGAAACGTTACCAAGGCACCGGGGTTCATGAGCGGAAGGTAGCGATTAAAATCCGCTAGGCTTCCTTCTAGAGAATGGTCGGCATCGATGTGCAGATAATCAATGCGCTGGCCTACTGCCGCTAAACTGCTCGCAGCGTCCGCAGTGTCCATCAGCATGATTTCGACGTCGCTATAATGCTGGCGTAAGAAGGAAGCTTCGTCGGTCCAATTGGGTCTGCCGTAAGTGCCTTTATCGCCGTCTACGAGGATGGTGCGGGTATGGGCCGCCAGCCCTAAATCGCGTTGGGCCTGTCGCATCAGCCGCGGTACGAAGGCGCCACCGGAGCCCAGGCAAACGCAAATCTTCGCGCGCATCATGTGAAGGATCGATGGGGTCAGACTCGATTGATTATTTATTGAAGCGGCGAAGATCTAAGAAACCCACGTGTTTCTTAGGCGCTGTGTCTACCGGTTCCTTAGCGGCGGTGCGATCGAAAATGGCGCCGCCGACCAATTCTGAAACCGCCCAAACACAATATCGAGAAAGCGCCGCGTGCGGCGCTGTGGGTCCCGGCTAGGCAACGGGCCGGGGCTACGAATTCGATGGGTGTCCCAGAATTCCAGCCATCAGCCGGTTAAGGATCAGGCCGCCTTACGTACATAACAAACGCCTTCCACCTCTGCAAAGTGCGCATCCTGCGTCCATAACTTGGCACCATGATGGCGAGCTGAATACAGAATGATGCTATCGGCCAAAGGCAGTTTCATCTCGAATGAAAGGCGCGCGGCACCCAAGGCCAGCGAATCGGATAGCGCGATCACCTGCCCTTGGCGCATCAAGGCAATGGCACGCAAGGCATCAGCCTCCGTTCGCTGTTGCAAGATGCGCTTGAACACCTCAAACAGCGTCAGTGTCGGCACCAACAAATCTTCCGTGGATTCGATGGCCGGTGCGAAAAAATCAGCATTCACGCCATCTGAAAAATATTCCAGCCAGCCGCAGGAATCCACCACGTTCATACGCGATCAGCTTCGCGTGGAACTTGGGTATCAATATTCGGCAAAAAACCGCGCAAGGCCTGCGCGCGTTCAATAGGCAACAGCTCGATACGATGTTCATAAGCCAGCACTTGCAGCTTTTGACCCACCGCCAAGTTCAACTGCTCGCGCACCGCTTTAGGAATTACAACCTGGTACTTTGGGGACACAGTCACTGCGAGCATGGAAGCTTCCTTTGTATGCCAAACATTTGATCGATTTCGACTGTAGCACGACTATCGCATCGATTGGCTGAGGAACGGGCAGCATCAGGCATCCCCATCCAACATCTCCCGGTAAGGGAAATCGGGCGGGGGCGGAGACCCGGGACACCCACGTGGCGGAAACCCGGGACACCCACGTGTCTTTGTCGATGGCGTGGGCGAAGTAGCGCTGCCAGCCTATCCCGGCACCGCGCGCATTTAGTGTCTAGCAAAGGTCGCGCGCTGTGCGAATGCCGTCTGAGGAGCTGGCTTGGGGTCGGCAATCGATGATGACGATTGTCCTGTGATGGAGCGCCGATGGGTGTCCTAGGTCGCCGCTTAGGCCCCGGCTATCCAGTCTGATCCCATAGCACGCTGAGCACGTCGCCAAGGAGAACGTACGGGCGCTGTTAGGTCGACGATTGCTGGCCAAACTGCCGTTCGAGCTTATCTAGCAGTGCCAATCCACGTGCTGGATCACCCGCATCGGCGGCAGCGCGAAACTGGATTGTCAGATCGTGTTGGGTGAGTGCAATTGTCGCCAGTTCATCAAGCAGGCGGTTGACGCTGGTATGTCGGCTGGCGGCCAACTGCTTCAGGCGGGCATGCTTGCTATCGGGGATACGCAAGGTAACGACGGACATCAGAGTGACTCCTTCAGTCATTGGGCGGGTGCGCGAAATCGGGGACACCCTCGTGTCTTCGGGGCGAAACCGGGGACACCCACGTGTCTTTGTCGACGGCGCGCTCGAATTAGGGAAACCGAGCAATTCTATGGGGTCAGACTCGATTGATTATTTACCGAAAAACCGGGGGCGCCGACGCGTCTTTGTCGACGGCGCGGTTGAAGTAGCGCTGCCAGCCAAGTGCCTAGCAAAGGTCGCCCGCTGTGCTAATCCCGGTTGCGGAGCGGGCTTGGGGTGGACAATCGATGATGACGATTGATCTGTGATGGGGCCCGAAGATGACGATGAATGGCCCTAGGTCCCCAAGCGGCTTGCATCGGAGAAGGTCGCTGCCTGAACGAGTGCTGGCGCCAGTATTGCCCGAAGTTTCGCCACCACGTCGGCCAGTGGGGTGAGCGTGATCTCGTTCTTTTTTAGGAACGCATGCCACAGGGCTTGGCGCGACACGTCGGTCGCGAACTCGTCCGTTAGGCCGATGGGCAGGATAGTCGGGACGGGCATACCACGCCGGATGAAGGTTGCGGCGATCGCCTGCGCGAGCGTATTGGCATTCAGCGCCTCACGGTCGAGCAACACCCGCAGGTCCAGGTAATCCTTCAACCGGCTGTTGGTCATGCCAAGTAAGGCGATCGCATGCAGTTTTTCCGCGATGACGGTGTAAACGGGGTATGTCCACAGCCGAGGAGCCGGTAGATCGGCGATCAGCACAGGGTAGACAGCGTGAACCGGGCCCGGCGTGACCGCATCACCGAATCCGATGTCGATCTGCGTTTTGCAGCGCGCCTTGGAAATTTCGGCCGTGATCAGCACACGGGCGCCGGCATACCCAGCGTCCTTGCGGATTTCCTCTACGCTCAGCGTTGCTGAATCAAAGACGATACCGTCCTTAACCTCAACACTGGCGATGTCACGAAATGTCTGGGCGATCGAATTGAGATCGCTAGCCCCGAAACCGAGCAGATCGGCGTCGCGCGTGCTCCGGTGTGGCATGTCGTACCAAAGCGTGAATAGCAACGCGCCCTTGAGCAGAAAGTGATCGGCGTGTGCCGACTGGCTCAGTCGGTAGAGGATCCGTTCCAAGGCAAAGCGCACGAGTACTTGGTTGAAGTCCGCGCCCTGGGCTTTGGCGATGTTCAGCAGGCGTGCCCGCACCGAGGCGGCGAGATCCTTGTTCATTCCACGGCCTCAAGATACGGGCGCATGACGTTGGCAACCCGGCAAATTTTGGCGAAACGCCAGAGGTCGTGGGCCGAGGCCCTTTTTTTTGCGCGTGCGTCCTTCAGCGCCTCCAGCGCGACGTCGAGGCCAATCTTGTTGCGGTGCTTGAAGCAGTCGGCGACGGTCTTGGCAACACTGTAGACACGCAGCTTGACCTGATCACGCTCAACGATCTCAACGCCTTCGGAATAGGCTTCGCCAGCAAACTGCACCATCTTGACCGGCGGGTAGGCGATCTTGGGTGTATGACTACCACGTGGCATGGCGATCCATATCTTGCGCGGTAGTTGGGTGGTCAGCTCATGGAACTGCAGGGCTGTGAGCAGGCAGAAGACCGCCTGCGGCACTTTGCTTGCAATGGTGATCAGGCTCTCATGCTCGGAACCGTCGCTGTTGGGCAGCCGGTAGATGCCACGCCCGGTTTTCTCCAGCTGACCGCTGGCCGTCATGCGCGTAAGGACCACCCTAGGAGCCCCGATCTCATCGAGATCGCTGGGACGTAGCACCCCCTTCTGGCTAAGCAGTTCAAGAACGCGTTGAGTATGGGTGTGGTGGCGCATGGTTCATAAAGTATGTTCCATCTATTCGTCGAATCAAAATAAGTGACGAAAATACGGAACTCACTAACTGTTGGCGGTTGTTTCAGATGCAGGTGAAAGCCCTAGGACACCCACGCCTCTCACAGCTCGAGGCTTTTGAGTGCGCGGCCGTATCAAAGGGGTCAGACTCGATTGATTATTTATCCTGCGCGGCGACGATCTAGCGCACCCACGTGTTTCCTTTGCGTTGTGTCTACCGGTTACTTATTCGCGGTGCGATCGAGAATGGCGCTGCCGGCCAATTCTGGCGCCGCCCAAACACAATATCTAAAAAGCGCCGCGCGCTGCGCTGTGGGTCCCGGCTAGGCAACGGGGCAGGGCTAAGAATTCGATGGGTGTCCCAGATCTCCAGCCACAGATGTCCAGCCATCAGTCGGTTAAGTATCAAAGGGGTCAGACTCTATCCTATCAAAGGGGTCAGACTCGATTGATTATTTATCCTGCGCGGCGATAACGAAGATCTAGGACACCCACGTGTTCCCTAGGCGCCGCGGCGATCTGGCGGTGGCCATGCAGATGTATCTGGAACGGCATGAGCAGCGGCCGCTGCAGATGTATGCCAACAACGCACTGTTGGCAGCACCCAGGCTGGGGCTGGGCAAGTTCGGTAACGTTGAGGCGTTGCGGGAGGAGATGCGTGGGTGACGCCAAGCAGCCGGGGGCTGGTCGGTTTACGCGCCGAAGTCTTCCTGGAAGCGGTCAATCTGGTGCATCCGCTCATGCAGGATGGTCACAATGCCGATGTCGCCGTTCGAGAGCCATCGCCAATAGACGAAATGTCGTTCATGGCGGAAGCAGTAGCCTTCGATACCGAAGTCGGCCGGCACGGGGCGCGA
>CAMDDU010000098.1:0-5134 GCA_945892985.1 Bordetella parapertussis | reverse complement strand
CGCTCCCAGCGCTCATTATCCTTTCTCAGGAATGCGGCAAATTCAGCCGGCGTATCGCTGACGACAAGCGCACCCAGCCCCCTCATCCGCTCCACGGTTTCAGGACGCGACAAGGATTTGCGCATTTCGCCCGCGAGCCTGTTGATGATCGCCGCGCTGGGCCTGGTGCATTTCATTCCCAAACCCATCACCTGGCTGCCACAGCGCATGAAACTGGGGGCATAGCCGCCCTTCGTTATTTCATGCGAGGCGCGAGCATCCGCTTGCACACACGGCTCATCAGGAGTGCCCCCCATTTTTTGTACTGGCGACGCTGGCGACCTTGGTGACACTAGTGCTGGCTTGATCAGCCCGGCTGCCCAAGGGCAGAAGCCCGCGCCGATGCGATGACCCGCCACAAGGACTCCGCGCTTATCGGCATGTCTACATGCTCCACACCCAACGGAGCAAGGGCGTCCACCACTGCGTTGACCACTGCGGCCAGTGCACCCACGGTGCCCGCTTCACCGGCGCCCTTGACGCCGAGTGAATTGCCCCTTGCCAGCACTTCATTACTGTGACACTCGATGTCCGGAAGGTCGGCGGCCCGCGGCATGGCGTAGTCCATGAATGAACCCGACAGTAGCTGGCCATACTCGTCAAAACGAATATTCTCGAGCAACACTTGGCCGACTCCCTGGGCCACGCCGCCTTGAACCTGGCCCTTGACCAGCATAGGATTGATCACACGTCCGACGTCGTCGATGACGCAGTAACGGGTGATGCGGCACTCCCCAGTGTCCGGGTCAATCTCGACCTCGCACACATGACAGCCGTTGGGAAACGTCGCGCTGGCCGGTGCCGCCATGGCCCTCTCGGACAGGCCGCACTCACCATCAAGATCGGGGTGACGCAGAGTGTGTGCAAGCCTCGCCACCTGCCGCAGACTTACGTACCGGTCTGTGCCCGCCACGCTGAAGCCGCCCGAGTCGAACGCAATATCGGCCACAGCCGCCTCAAAATGCACTGCAGCGATTCGCTTTCCACGTTCTATTATTTTTCGGGACACCCGCTCCAGCGTTGCGCCCGCCGCCACCACCGAGCGGCTGCCAAACGACCCGGTACCGTGCGGCAACAAGGCCGTGTCACCATAACGCACCTGGACATCGTCAGGGGTCAAGCCCAGCATATCAGCGACGATTTGGGCAAAAGTGATCTCATGACCCTGCCCCTGCGAATGGGTACCAAGCGTCACGGTCGCGCCACCGGTCGAGTCAAACGATATTTCAGCACCTTCTGAGAATGGATCGGTAACCGGCCCGGCGGCGAGCTCTATCGCGTTGGTAACGCTGATGCCGCAGAGTTTTCCGCGTGCCGCGGCGCCCTTGCGCCGTTCACAAAACCCAGCCCAATCGCCCAGAACGAGCGCGTCATCCATGTTTTTCTCGAACTCGCCCGAGTCATAAGTGAACACAAATCCGGTGGCGTAAGGCATCTGCGCCGGTGAGATCAGGTTGCGCCGACGCAGATCGACGCGATCAAAGCCGAAGCGCTGCGACGCCAGATCGATCATCCTCTCGATCGCGTACGTTGCCTCCGGCCGGCCGGCACCGCGATAAGGCGAGGTCGGCGGCGTATTGGTGAATACGCCGGTCACCTGCGCATGAATATGCGGCGTGCGGTAAAGACCGGACAACCCGCCCAGATTGTTGGTCGGCGAATGCAGGCCGTTATAGGAAATGTAGGCCCCGATATTGCCGATCGACTCGAATTTCAGCGCAAGGAAGTTGCCATCGGCATCCAGGCCCAGCGTGGCTGAGGCATGGCTGTCGCGTGCGTGGTGATCGGCGATGAAACTCTCAGAACGTTCGCACACCCACAACACCGGCCGCCCGATACGCCGGGCGCCGACCAGCGCCAACACCATCTCCGGAAACGGTGCCTCCTTCAGGCCGAACGCGCCACCGACATCAGGCGACACCACGCGCAAACGGTTGCCGTCAATACGCAGCACGCGCTCGGCCAACTCTTCGCGGATGTAGTGCGGATTCTGCAATCCGGCATAAAGCTCGAAGCTGCCGCGGCCGGCATCGTAACTACCATAGGCCGCGCGCGTCTCCAAAGGCGCGGCGAGAACGCGGTTGATGGGGTAATCCAGGCTGAGCGTGTACCGCGCCCTCGCCAGTGCCTCGGCCGTGCGTGCACGGTCGCCAAGCTCATAGGTGAAACAGGTGTTGTTAGGCGCCTCATGCCAGACCTGCGCCATACCACTGTCTGTCGCACGAGCGGTGCTGGTGACCGCAGGCAAGGGCTCCCAGTCAATGGCTATACGCTCGGCCGCGTCCTTGGCTAAATCAAAGCTGTCGGCAAACACCGCTGCGACAGCGTCACCGACGAATTGAGCGCGCCCACGCGTGAGTACTCGGTAGGCCGGCTCGAAATTAGGCGATCCATCCGGGGCTGTGCGCTTCACGCGCGAACTGAAACCGCCGAGTAGGGCAAGCTCGGCGTCCTCGCCGGTCAACACCAGACGAACGCCGGAACAACGCTGCGCCGCGCCAGCATCGATATTGCGTATGCGCGCCGAGGCATGCGGTGAACGCAGCACATAGAGATGGCAGTGATCGCCCGCCGCGAAGTCGGCGGTGTAACGCCCCAGTCCGCGCAACAGCCGTGCGTCCTCCGAGCGCGGCAGCGATTTTCCGATAAAACGATACGGCGTCAATCAACTTTTCCAATGCGCCTGATCGCAGCGTTGATGCGGTCGGCATCCTTGTTAAGAAACTCGACGAATGCCGGTCCGTCGCGGTAGTCGATGGGCGCACCGAGCTTGGCCATGTTCTGCACGAACTCGGGCTCCTGCATGGCCCGCCCGATATCGCGGCGTATGCCTTGCACCAGGGCATCTGGCGTCTTCACCGGAGCAAACAAGCCAACCCAAAGGTAGAACTCAACGTCCTTGTAACCGAGTTCTATCGCGGTCGGAACATCGGGCAGCAACGGGTGGCGCTTCGCCCCGGTATTGACCAGCGCACGCAGCACACCGGCCTTGATCTGCGGCGCCAGCACCGCCGGAACACCTGCGGTCATGGCCACGTGGCCACCCAGAACGGCTGTAAGCGCCGGGCCTCCGCCCGAGTAAGAAATATGGCGTAGCTTCACGCCCGCGGCATGCGCAAGCATCTCAAAAGGCAGATGTACCGCGCTATACGCACCCGAGGATGCATAGGCAATCGAGTCCGGATTCCGCTTCGCATCAGCGATGAAATCCTCGTAAGTCTTCCACGGCGCATCGGCTTTGACCACCAGCACCAGAGGATCGGCAACCATCAACGCGAGCGGCGCGAAGCTGGCTCGATCGAAGGTCGGCGTACGCCCGAACATGCGGTCGGCTTCCGGCACTGACAACAGCGCCGGGTGCGTGGTGAGCAGCGTATAGCCATCGGGCGCGGCGCCGGCGACAGCCGCCATGCCAACCCCGCCCCCCGCGCCAGGTCGTGTATTGATCACCACCGCCTGCTTCCAGATTTTGGACAGCGCCTGTCCGATGGACCGCCCCGCCTGGTCGACTGCGCCCCCCGGCGGGAACGGCACCACCAGGTTCACCGGCTTGGAAGGGAACTCGCTTTGCGCCTGCACCGTACCGGCGAGCAGACCGCATACCATAACGAGGAAAGCGACCGCCTTGCGTGTTGTAAATTCCATTTTTGGTCCTTTTTAATGATTATTCTGGCCAGAGTTTCAGTCGAACTTCACTTCACTTCACTTCACTTCATACAAGGCAACATCACTACAAGACGACGGGAAATTATGCGTCGACGCGTTGAACGGCAGCAAGTCCCTCCAGCGCCAAGCCATACCCGAGCAGGTCATGCATACGCTTTTTAATGTCCTGCGTCAGCATTACACGGGTGTATCTGCGCAAGAGCGGCGGTCGCTGCCGCAGTTGCCGCGCCAGTTCCCAGGCGCGCGGCAATAGGGCATCGGCGGCGAGAATCTCGCTAACCAGACCCACCTCCTTGGCCGCTTTGGCGTCAAGCACCTGTCCGGTGAGTAGGAAATAGCGTCCGCGATTTAGACCCATGACCAGCGGGAACAGCACATGAACGCCATCCCCAGGCACCAGCCCGCCGTTGAAATGGGCAGAGTCCTGAATAGTCGCTTCCTCTGCCGCGAGGACAATATCGCACAGCAGCGGAATTTCGGCGTGACGAACGGCCGGCCCGTTAATCGCGGCAATCATCGGCACCTCGATATTGAGGAGGTTCATCAGCAGGTGTTTTCCCTCCCAGTACCAGAGCTGGTCCCACTCCTCGGCCGTGACCGGTTTACGCGGATTATGGTGGCCGCCCTGCCCCGTTGGCTGGACCGCCGGCCCCGAGTATTCGTCACCCGTCCCCGTCAGGATGATGATCTCGTTGCCGCGGTCGCGCCCGGCGTCGAGAAAAGCACACTCTAGATCTTCGTGCGCGCGCTTGCTCCAGCGCAGCGGGCCACCCTCAGTATGGAATTGCATCTCGAGGATGCCGTCTTCGCGGCGCATGCGGACGGACTGGTATTTTTTTGCGTACTCGTCAAATGTGGACATGTGTGGATTCTCGAAAAAAAACCGGTTGGAATTCTAATCGAAGCGGCGCTGCGGAAAGAAATGGCTTGCTTCGGTGTTGTTATCGGTATCGATATCGGTTTTAGCGTAGGCGTCAGAGTTAGTGTAACTGCGCGACGGTATCGTCACGGAAGTCGCCGACAAAGCACCTCCCACATAGGTGCATGTTGCGGATCAGTCCCTCGCGCAAAATTCGCAACGCCCTGACGACTCTGAATCGCATGTGACGGAAGCTCTGGAAAGTGTCACCCAGCCCATCAGAACCGTCTCGGCACGCAATGACCACGCCTTGAAGATATCGCTCCCGCGCGGGTCCGGCGCTATTAGCGCCGGGTAACACAAATCCTTTGTTGACCGGGCTCGGACAAACTCCCCATCGCCGAACCCCTATGAATTTCCCGTCATTCCGCCTTTACGCCTGAGGCCTTGATGACGCGCTCCCAGCGCTCATTATCCTTTCTCAGGAATGCGGCAAATTCAGCCGGCGTATCGCTGACGACAAGCGCACCCAGCCCCCTCATCCGCTCCACGGTTTCAGGACGCGACAAG
>CAMDDU010000097.1:0-5578 GCA_945892985.1 Bordetella parapertussis | reverse complement strand
GCGCGCCCGCGCCGCCGGTAGGATATTGTTGTAGAGCGCGCGTCCCGCAGCTTTTGGCTCGATGTAGAAGCGGCGTGCATCGTCCGGATCTGGGCTCAACTTAACCAGCTCCTTGTTGACCAACCCGGTGACCGTCCGGCTTATCCAGCCCTTGTCGGTTCCAAGCGCTGCGGCAAGACTATTCACGCTCGAAGGCCCGGCGATCATCAGCGCGGCGAGCAGCCGCCACTCCGCCAGAGGTACACCGTAGCGGCGCGCATACAACCTCGCCGCCCCCTTTCCCAGCGTGTTTGAAAGCACGAGGATCCGGTACGTCAGCAAGGTCCGAAAATCGTATGAAGTTACGCGCGGCTGGCGCGATGAAGAGCGTGACATGCTGACAATGCTACTTGACGACTGTTGTTATCGCAACTAATATGCAAAAAAGTTAGTTGTTGCAACAACAAAATACCCAATCAGCTCACAATAAATCTGCCGCCCTTCAACGATGCACGAAAGGCACCTTGCAATTCCACTGACCGGCCCCTCCTATGAATGCTCCCCATGCCCCGTGGCCGAAACCTGATTTCGGCGAACTTGTCCAGCCTGACCGCGTCAACCGGCAGCTCTACCTGGACACGGAAATCTTCAAACTTGAGATGCAACGCATTTTCGGGCGCGCCTGGATCTACCTTGCACACGACAGCCAGTTACCCAATGAAGGCGACTATGTAACAGCCTGGATGGGACTGCAGCCCGTCATTGTCGTTCGCCACAAAGACGGGCGCGTGCATGTCCTGCACAACCGCTGCGCCCATCGCGGCGTAATGATTGTGACGGATGAGCGCGGAAACACAGGCAACACCATCCGCTGCGGCTACCACGGCTGGACCTTCCGCACCAACGGTGAATTGCTGCTTGCGCCGATTCGTGACGCCTATGCTGAGCGCTACGACATGTCCGACCACGCGGTATTCGGCCTTGCGAGCGTTCCACGGGTTGGGAGTTATCGCGGATTCATCTTCGCCAGCCTCGCCCCCAAGAACGATCCACTGCCCGATTTACCTGAGTTTCTAGGAGATGCGAAACGCTGCATCGACTTAATCGCGGACCGCTCTCCCGAAGGCGAATTGGACGTAACTGGCGGCGTTCACAAATACATTGTGCGCGGCAACTGGAAGGCGCAAATCGAGAATCTTAACGACAACTATCACCCGCCCTTCTCTCACGCCTGCACGACCAATGACGCAGACCGGCAGTTCCGGCGGCGCTATGGTGATGATACCGGCGTCCATATGGAATCGAAGGAGCAGGGCTCCAAATTCGACTCGGTCGCCGCGGTCGGCCTTGACTGGGGATCATCCTACTGCGGTCCGCTCCCCTTCAATCATGAGTCACGCGGCGGGCCCTTGTTCGAGGCCCATTGCGCCGCATTGCGCGAGCGCCATTCGCCGGAACGGGTCGATGAAATCATGACCGATTTTTTTCACAACGTGATTGTTTATCCAAGCGTAGTCATGCAGCTCGCGTCCAGCCACGTGCGCACCATCCGACCGATCGCGCCCGATCATACCGAGATCCGCGTCTACCCCATTCGCCTCAAGGGTGCGCCGGATGAAATAAACCGGCAACTCATCCGCTATCTGAATGTCACTCACTCCGCCGGGTCGCTTATTCAATCGGACGATGTTGAAATGTTCCGACGGGTCCAGGGCGGGCTGGCAAGCGAAGCTCAGCCATGGGTATGGTTCAACCGCCATATGGCCGACGATGCAAGCAAGCGCGGCGGCGGAACCAGCGAAGTGGTCATGCGCAACCAGTACAGCTCGGGCTACCTTCGCTACATGACGGAGCCAAGCTCATGAACACCACCGTTTCAGACCTGACCGAACAAAAGCGCAGGGTCGATTCATTTCTTGTCATGGAGTCGCGACTGCTCGATGAGCGTCGCTTCGAGGACTGGATCGGCTTATTTCTGCCGGACGGCTATTATTGGGTGCCAGCCCGGCCGGAGCAGCAGGATCCATGGAGTGAAGTGTCGCTGATGTTCGATGACCGCGAAATCATGAATAATCGTATTCAGCGCTTGCGCCACCCGAAGGTTTTCGCTCAATTGCCACATTCGCGGGCAGTTCGCCAAGTATCGAACACCTGCATCGATAATATGGACGCGGACTCAGGGGAAATTACGGTGCGCTCGGTCTTTTTCATGCTCGAGCATCGACCCACACTGCCGCAGCCGATCGAACGCATCTTTGCCGGTCATAGCGTCCATCACCTGCACCCCGATGGGGATAGTTTCAAAATTGCTCGGAAGAAAGTCATGCTCGCCAACTGCGATGCGGCGTTTGAACCCCTCTTCCTATACTTCTAGAAACTTCGCCGCTTGCCTGAATATGGTGCTTCAATGGCTTCAGGACATCATTAGCATCCAATTCATCACTGATAGTACGAACAGTTATCAGAATGCTTAATCATTGGATTACAGGAATGTATTAATTATGATTACTCAGGCCGCCCCACGCATACCCGCCACCCACTACCTGGACAACCGCATCTTTACCGATCCAGCAGTGTTCGCCGAGGAGCGTGACAAGCTACTTGGAAAAGTATGGCAGTTCGTCTGCCATGAAAGCGAAGTGGCCGGCCCCGGGGACTACCGTAGTACGCAAATCGCCGGCAAACCCATCCTTATCGTTCGCGGTCAGGACCTCACGGTGCGCGCCTTCTACAACATATGTCGCCACCGGGCGGCGGAGGTAGTGCGAAAGGACTCCGGCAACGCGGAATCGTTCACTTGTTTCTACCACCACTGGGACTACGGGTTGGATGGCAAGCTACGATCGGTGGCGAAGCCCGCAGGCTATGAAGCGGTGAAACTGGACAAGTCTGAACTGGGGTTGATCGCGGTGCGCTGCGAGGTACTGGGTGGACTGGTGTTCGCCTGTCTGGACGAGTCCACGCCAGGGCTGCGAGAGTTCCTCGGCGACGTCACAGTCGGCTTCCTGCTTCAGTTAGGCACCGTGCCACTGGAGGTCTTCCACTTTCACAAGGCGGTGCTCAAGACCAATTGGAAGCTGTGGCAGGACAACAACAGCGAGCGCTATCACAGCATGCTGCACGCTTCCAACCGTATATCGTTGCCCTGGGTCATGGGCAAGACCAGTCCGATGAAGCTGCGCATTTTCCCACACGGTCATAGCGGTTACTGGACCGACGGCGAAGTCGCCAAGGTCGATTACAGCCGCGGCGGCTACGAGGGCATCATCGGCGGGGCCTTGCCAGGCATGCGCGATAGCGAGATGCGCGTGATTAACCTGTTCCCCGACTTGATGATCAACATCCGCTCAAACGTTGTGCGGCTTGACCGGATGGTTCCGCTTGAAGCGGGTGTCACGCTGGTGGAGTGGCGGGGCCTTGGGGTAAAGGGCGATAGTGCGGAGCAACGCGCGATCCGGCTCAAGCACCACAACCTGTTCTGGGGGCCGACCGGGCGCAACCTGCCGGAGGATGTAATCGCGGTGGAGTCGCAGTTTCGCTCGATGTGTGCTGAAGGAGTACGTCACAGTATCCTCGCCCGCGAGGAAGACCTCAATCCGACTGACGACGCCAATCTTCGTGCCTACTACAAAGAATGGGCACGCATGATGGGCCGCGCTGCATCGGACATCGAGGTAAGCGTATGAGCACCAGTGCCCCAAACATGGATGCCCTGGCCATCGAGGCGGTACGCTCGGTGGTGCTGCGCACCGGATTGCTGCTCGATGGACACGACCTGACGGGTTGGCTGGCACTCTTTGAATCCGATGGCGTGTACGAACTGCGCGCTTACAGCACCGAAATCCGCCAATGGATGACCTGGTGGCTGGCCACGCGTGGAGAACTGGAGAAGACGCTCTCCGAAGTCGTTCAGCATGTGTGTGACCCCGCTCAACGCCGTCATGTCATCGGCGCGCCAGTTGTGACGCAGCAAGGAGACAAGGCACTAGCAGTGTCGCCCTTTTCAATTTTCCGTACATTGCCAGACGGCGTCTCATCGCTGTACATGGTCGGGCACTACGAGGACACGCTCGCGGTGCGCGAGGGTGTCTGGCGCATCAGCAGACGCACCGTAGTCACCGACACGCGTGTTCTTGATATGTTCACGCATATCCCCGTTTAAGCATCGGAGCGCCACATGAACATCATCCCGACAGGGCTTGCAGCCATTGCGTTATCAATGGCCCTATCCGCCAACACCATCGCCCAGTCGTTCCCGTCCAAACCGGTGCGCTTTATCGCCACCTCCACGGCTGGTGGGCCGCTCGACATTTTCACACGCCTTGTGGCAAGCAAAATGGAAGAGCGTTTCAAGTAGCCCATGATTGTGGAAAGTCGCCCGGGAGCGGGTGGCCAGATAGCAGCCACTGCAGTACTAAATGCCCCGGCGGACGGCTACACCGTACTCTCGTCCATTGACACCACCTTCACCGCCAATCCCAGCCTGTTCAAGAGTATGCCCTTTGACCCGGAGAAGGATTTTGTGCCGGTGTCCGTGCTTGCGAAGTTCGGCCAGATGCTGGTCGTGCCGACGGATCTGCCCGTCCGGTCTGTAAAGGACCTGGTCGAACTCTCAAAGAAGGACAACCTCAATTACGGCTCGGCCGGTAACGGACTCCCCTCGCACCTATCGATGGCCTACCTGCAGGCGGTGACCGGCATGCGTGCGAGCCACATACCCTACAAGGGCAACCCCCCGGTGCTAATGGCATTGACGTCCGCCGAGGTGCAAGCTGCCATGGTGATCTCCACCTCTGTACTAGCGCAAGCCAGAGCGGGCAAGATGCGCATGCTCGCGTACTCTGACGTGACCCGCTCTGAGGTCGCGCCCGACGTACCCACCATGACCGAGCAGGGATTCGAGGGCTTCGAAGTACTGTTCTCGTACGTAATGATGGTCAAGGCTGGTACCCCGCAGGCGGTGGTGGACGCACTCCACGCTGCCGCCACCGAGGCGGTCAATTCCACCGATATTCGCAACAAATTGCGCGGCGTGGACACGGTGCCCATCGCCCTGTCGCAGGCCGATTCAATCGCCTGGCTCAAACGCTACCGCGCGAAGTGGGACGGCGTGATCAAACCGATGAACATAAAAACAGAGTAGTCGAGTGCTCAGTCCTGTTGAGGAAGTCGTTCGCGATTTGGCAAGTTCTCGACAACTGTGGGCACGGCGGCATTGAAGGCCCCGCACGCGATGATTAAGGTTTTGACGCGCATTTCAGGATAACCGCGCCAGATCACAGCAGAAGTACTGTAAGGACATACAGTTAAAAGTGCCGAGCGCGTGAAACTCCCCCTCGACTCGGCAATTTTTCTCACTGCTTTGGATCGAAAACCCGTCGCTTG
The DNA here is from genome assembly GCA_945892985.1 of Bordetella parapertussis. GTDB lineage: Bacteria > Pseudomonadota > Gammaproteobacteria > Burkholderiales > SG8-39 > CAITSH01. Next base: position 214 of record CAMDDU010000097.1, on the reverse strand, counting down.
AGCCAGGTTTAGATCGCCCTCCAGGCATCCGTATCAGCCCGATGCGCAGCGCCGCCTTTAATAAGGGCTCTTCTGCAAATCAAGTGGGTGTTATAGATGGGTGAATCGTCTGAAAGCCGCGTGGAATAAGGGTTTGCGGGGTTCGAGAGCATGAAGAAATCTGGCATGATTTACGCATGGCTACCTCTCGACGACTTACCGATCTATTCCGTTT
>CAMDDU010000096.1:0-5843 GCA_945892985.1 Bordetella parapertussis | reverse complement strand
GGAAGGACTGAACAACAAGATTCGCGTCATCCAGCGACGCGCATACGGACTGCGCGACCAAGAATATCTGCGGCTCAAGATCCTCACTTGCATGCTCCCAGCGATCTAAAATGACTCAAAATGACCCACTCACTTTGCAGAAGACCCTTAATAAGGAAGCCTCTGCCGCTTGCGTGAGCAATCAGTTAATTTTCAGGCCTGCCGCCTTGATAACGTTCGCAAACCTCGCGAGATCCGCCTTGATCAGGTTCTGCAGGTTTTCCGGAGAGCCGGCAACCGGATCAAAGCCGGCGGTTATCAGTTTTTGCCTGGCCGTCGGATCTGACAAGGCCTTTTTGACCTCCGTATTGAGCCGCTCAACGATGGCCTTTGACGTTCCCGCCGGAGCATACAGGCCGAACCAGTTGCCAAACTCAAGCTCCGGGAAACCCAGCTCCCGGACCGTGGGTGTATCGGGCAAGAGAACAGCCCGCGTCGGAGAAGTCACCGCCAGCGCATACAGCTTTCCCTGCTTGACATAATTGGCGTAGGGCGTGATTGCGGTGATGGAGAAATCGATCTCGCTGGTAAGCAAGGCCTGCAGCATTGGCGGCGATCCCTTGAACGGCACGTTGAGCATGTTGAGCGGCGTATCAAGCTTGAGTTTTTCACCTGCAAGCATGTGTATTTGCGACGATGTTCCGAAGGTCAGTTTTCCCGGATTCGCCTTCGCATAAGCCATCAGGTCTTTGAAGCTTTTCGCCGGCGACTTTTCGCTCGCAACGATAAACAACGGCTGCCCCCCGACCTGCGAGATCGGCACAAAGTCCTTATCGGGGTTGTAGGGCAGCTTCGAATACAGAAGCTGGTTGATAGACATTGCCGCGTCAACAGCCATGAATAGGGTGTACCCGTCCGGGCTCGCCTTGGCCACCGATTCAGCCGCAATCACGTAATTGCCGCCAGGCCGGTTATCCACAACGACGCTCTGTCCCATACTCTCTTGCATTCGGTCGGCAAGCACGCGGGCAAGAAAATCGGTGCTGCCGCCCGCCGGAAACGGAATGACGATACGAATAGTCTTGGATGGGTAGTCCTGCGCCCCTGCCATGGTGAATCCGAAACACGCGACCAGCATGGCCAGTATTTGCAGCATCTTGCGATTCATTATTACTCCTGTTTAAAATTCAGACTGCCCCAAGACCCCCGCCAAGCGGCGTTGAACAATAAGGCCCGCCTGCGGTTCGGGGCGGCTTACTCTGGATCACCGGCGGTGAGGTAATCCCACATGCGTTCGGCGACGCGCCCACTCCATTCACTGCGCTTGGATGCTTCCTCAGCAGTGAGTAGCGGCCCCAGCGTGGCCTCCCCGGCTGACAGAACGCCCAGTTCAACGCGGCACATATCCTCAAGAAACCAGGCGAGCGTTAGCGCCTGCTTCATGTCGGCACCGGCCACCACAGCGCCGTTGGCACGCAGAATTACGCCATTCAACAGCCCCATTGATGCCGCCACACCCGCGGCGACTTCATCGGAACGCATCAGCGCCGGCGACGGCCAATAAGCGGGCCGCGGATAAAAGAATGCCCCGAAACCGTGGCGCACCTCGGGTGCCCGGCCCAGGGCTGACATAAGCATCACATTGGGCGGGAGTACGCGACACACGGCGCCGACGTCCGGGCGCCGCTGGTAAATCTGCTGATGAACCCGCACCTCGCCCAAGACCCCCTCGGGCAAAGCGCCGGAGATCGGTACAACCGTGCCGTCCTCCCCTGGCGCGATCGTCCCCATCGGCTTTGCCGCGCAGACCAGCAATTCGGCCTCGTTAAGGCGCACCGAACAGTGTCCGTAGGGGCCGACAAGGCCGCATTTCGCGAGGGCCCTGGCTGCCTTCCTGACGGTTATCTGGGCATCACGCATGCCTTGCCCGATCAAATGAGAACAACCGCACGAACCGGTGAAGCTTCCGCATCAACAATCTTGAGCGGCAGCGCCACCAGGGTGACGCGGCGTTCTCCGACCTGATTCAGATTGATCAGCGACGGAAGCGTGACCATGCCAGCTTCGCTAAGCAATCGAAGGGCATTCCAGAGCCGCGGCTGGTTTGGCAATTTTTCCTCCGCACCGTGATAGCAGTCAAATCCCAGCAACGGTACCTTACGCGCAATCATCCACTCGATGGCGCTTGGGGTCAGATACGGCGAACGTTTTGTCCAGTCATCTTTCATATAGGTCTGATTGACGTCTGTCCACAGCAAGACCCGGTCACCGGTTTGAATGAATTCACCGACGGCTTTTTCAAGCTCCGCTGCGTTGATTTCGCCGCCGGGAACAAGATGCCTGAAATCGGCAAGCACGGCAGGGCCGACAAACACGCCCGGGTCGAGGTCGGTGATTTGCGCCGCGCCTTTGGTGTTGTGCTCGGGTGCATCCACATGGCTCCCGGCGTGGAGGCGCATATGAACCCCGCGGACTATCTGCTCGCCACCTTCAGCAGAATCGTGCTCCTTTAACACCTCCATCTGGAACTGCATATCCTTTTTAAATCCCGCCGGCGTACGCATGGTGAATTTCGTGTTTTCGAGCGCCAGACTGATATCCACAATCCGCTTTATTTCAACCGCCATCCTATCCTCCCATTGGTAAGTCACAACATTCTATCTTTCTAATTCTAAACCACCCTCCCAACTCAAACGCAAATCTAGTGGGTAATAGCCACCAAGAAGCACTTTTAAATTGAGCCCGTTACCGCGTCGATAGACCGGTTTGACTACGTCCGCCCTTGCGGCGACCTTGGGCTGAAGCCAGACCCTGCCGCACCCCGCCCCCAGGCACATCGCCTGGAAATGCCCGCCAGTCCTGCCTTTCCAGACGGTGTGCGATACAGCGCCTCGGGCGTGAGCGACGCGGAGGGAAAGGCGCAGAAAAAAGCGCCCGGTCAGGCGACTGGCCCTGATCCGCCCCCCCCTCCCCCTTGGCTACCGGGTTTCGCCGAGCCGCCACTGGGCAATTAAGTTTAATTAAAGCGCGGGAATCAGCTTCGCTCCTTGCCAAACTGTCGCATTGGGTGCCGTTTGGCAGCCGCCACCAGCACAAACGGAAAAAGGTGACGAAAAAGTGAAGAACCGCCGCCGCACACCGTCACGAAAAATAGTTCACGCATCCGTTAAGGCCCATCGGGACAGTGATTTTATCCATCGCCCTGACGCCCCATCGAGCAATTCCCGCCACAACTTGAGACGAGTCCCCAAGCCATGAGCGCCGTCCTTAGCAACGTGTCACAAGAAGGCTTGCTGACGTTCCAAAAAAGCCTGCTAACCGTAACCAACAAAATTCACTCCACCAACAACGTCGACGAAATAATGCTGCAGGTTTCGTCCGACATCTGCATCCTGTTCAACGCGGATCGCCTGACCCTTTACGTTCTGGGCAGCGACAAGAACTCCCTGGTTGCCAAGGTAAAAACCGGGCTCGACTCGTTCAAGGAACTCAAACTGCCGATCGCCACCAGCTCGATCGCCGGTTACGTTGCCTTGTCCAAAAAAGTCCTCAACATCCGGGATGTCTACGATGCAAGCGAATTGAAATCGCACGACGCCCAACTACGCTACGGCGTTGCCGTGGATCAAAAATCCGGCTACCGCTCCAAGCAAATGCTGGTTGCGCCCATACTTGACCAAGCCACCCGTGAAGTGATCGGCGTGATCCAACTCATCAACAACAAGGCAGGATTACCCTTCGGGCCCATGGGTGAAACCGGCGCCATCGAACTGGCAAAAACGCTGGCCATCGCGCTAAGACAACGCGAGAAACAGCAATTACCCAAGTCAAAATACGATGCTCTACTCATCGACGGCGTTATCTCGGCAGCGCAATTCGAGATTGTAAGCGAAAGCGCGCGCCAAAAATCCGTCCACATCGAAACGCTCCTGACTGCAGAGTTCCTGGTAAAGGTGCAAACGCTCGGCGCCGCCATCGCCAAGTTTTACTCCGTTCCCTACGAGCCTTTCCGTCCCAACCGTGCTGTTCCGGCCGAACTTGTGGGCAAACTCAAACGTGAATACGCCGCTTCCAATCAATGGCTGGCGCTCGCCGAGGAGGCCGATAAAGTTTTAATTCTGTGCATCGACCCCGAGCGCACCAAAAGCTCCCGAACGGTACAAGCGATTTTCCCCAAGTCCGCAGCGGTCTACCATGTAACAACGTTCGATGAATTTTCAGCGACCCTAAACCACTTTTATGGCAACGCAAAAAGTGGTGCAGGCGCACAGCCTGGCGGAAAACTGGCTAACTCAGGCGGCATTGACGAAATGCTCCAGCGTTTGGGCAACGACGATAATCCCGAGGAAGAGAGCAACGAAATCAACGCGCCGGTGGCCGAGAACGAACTGGTCAGCCTGGTCAATAAAATCATCATCGATGCCTACAATCAGGGTGCATCGGACATTCACATCGAGCCCTACCCGGGCAACGGCAAAACCGAGATCCGATTCCGCAAGGACGGTTCGCTCTCCCCCTACGCACAAATCCCCGCCTCCTACCGGAACTCCCTGGTCGCCCGCCTCAAGATCATGTGCGACCTGGACATATCTGAAAAAAGGAAGCCCCAGGACGGGAAGATCAAGTTCAAAAAATTTGGCCCGCTTGACATCGAACTGCGGGTGGCAACCATCCCTTCAACCGGCGGCGTTGAGGATATCGTCATGCGTATCCTTGCTGCAGGCGAACCGATCCCGCTTGGCAAACTTGGCCTGACAACAAAAAACAAGGAAAACCTGGAGAAAACGGTTTCCAAACCGTATGGGCTGTTCTTCGTTTGCGGTCCCACGGGTTCGGGCAAAACCACCACGCTGCACTCGGTGCTTGGGTTTCTTAATACGCCGGACACCAAAATATGGACGGCCGAGGACCCGGTTGAGATCACGCAAAGGGGCTTGCGCCAGGTTCAGGTCAACAAAAAAGTCATGGACTTCCCGATGGTGATGAAGGCCTTCCTGCGGGCCGATCCGGACATCATCATGGTCGGCGAGATGCGCGACGCCGAAACAACGCATATCGGCATTGAGGCATCGCTCACCGGTCACATGGTATTTGCAACCCTGCACACCAACTCGGCGCCAGAGGCGATCACGCGCTTGCTCGACATGGGGATGGACCCGTTCAACTTTTCGGATGCGCTGCTTGGAATCCTCGCGCAGCGCCTGGCCAAGCGCCTTTGTAGCGATTGCAAGGAGCCCTATACGCCTCTGCCCGATGAAATAAAACAGTTCATGTATGAATTCACCACAGACCTGAGGCAGACCGATCCCTGGAAAAAAGACGCCGCCGGCGAGGCGAAGAAACTGTATGACTACTGGCTCAAGGAGTATGGCAAGGACGGCAAGCTGGAGTTCCACCGCGCCAAGGGCTGCGGGACCTGCGGTGACAGCGGTTACAAAGGGCGATGCGGTCTGCACGAGCTGATGGTGGCGAGCGAGCCGGTCAAGAAGCTCGTTCAGGAGCGGGCCCGGGTTGCAGATATTTTTGTGAAATGTGTCGAAGAGGGCATGTCGACACTGAAGATGGACGGCATGGAAAAAGTCATGATGGGACTCACCGACATGAAGCAAGTGCGTGCCGTGGCCATCAAGTAGGCATCACAACCGGCGTAAGCCCGACAGCCGGCCACAGTGTTGGGCTGGTAGTGCGCCTGCCGTGCGATTTTCGAACAACAACCTAGTGTAGTGCGTCTAAAATGATAAAACTTAAATGCGATTGCGATGTCTATAGTATGAGGGGGCTACAGACATGCGAATCGCACCTACTGTCACGATCACCGAAGCGCAAGCACGCCAGCTTCAGGCTTGGGCGCGTGGGCGTAGCGT
>CAMDDU010000095.1:0-6234 GCA_945892985.1 Bordetella parapertussis | reverse complement strand
GGGAACGCCACCAGTTGGTCGGTAATGCATGAAACTGCTGTTTGACTAGAATCTGTCGTTTCGGCTGATCTCGTTGCTGTCGGACTTGTTCCCCGGCTCAGTACATGTCCATGACATCGGCCTGGGCAACGCAAGCGACGAGGACGTTTGGGAGCACGCACGGCAACACGGATACACGATCGTCAGCAAGGGTTCGGATTTTCACGAGCGCAGCCTTGTGAAAGGATTCCCACCCAGGGTCGTTTGGATCACCCGCGGAAACTGCAGCACAGGGCAGATAGCCGGATTGCTGCGCGCGAACGCAGTGCGCGTCGCGGAACTCCATGCTGATCCGCAGGCCGGGTACCTGATGATTCGGTGAGGTTCTGACGAGAGCGTCCAAGCTCTGAGCCAATCTCAGCTGTTCACGATGAAATGCAAGTCAGCTGCTCAAAAAAACGAAGCCCCCCATTCACCCCACCGACTGCCCCTGTATCCACGCGACCTCGTCAGATACCAGCATCGCCACCATCGAGGCGATGTCAGAGGGTCCGCTGGTGAAAGTGGGTGTCCCGTAATGTGGGTGCGTAATGTGCCAAGGTGGCGCGCGTCGACGACCACTGGGCGACGGTCGGCAGCTCCAACATCGACCCGCTGTCGCTGCTGGTCAACCTCGAGGCCAACATCGCGGTGCGCGATCGCGGCTTCGTCGCCACGCTGGCGCGCGAGCTGGAGCGCGACTTCGCCGCGGCGCGCGAGATCACCGCCCCGGTCGCGGTCGCGGGCTGGCGCCGCTGGCTGCGGCGCGGCTTCGTGGCCTGGGCGGCGAGCGTGTACCTGAGGCTGGCGGGAGCCTCTCGTCGTTACTGACAACACACCGCCCGGGCACGCCGGTCGCCGGTGCTCCCCGGACGCCATGCCGGCGGGTCCGGGCCGGTCGGGCAGGGGCGCCACGCCGCCGGGGCATGGCACTATCGACGTACAACGGACTCCTGGCGGTGTGGTGGTGCGGCCGCGTCAACCAACATTCCCTTGCCGCTCGAGCGCGTGCGAAAACAGCGTGCTCCTGCTGCGGGGCGGCGAGGCACGGATTGAAGCTGCAGATCGTTGAACCGATGAGTGGTGGGCATCACTCGAACTATGTCGCGGCGCTATTGCCATCGACACGGGCGTTGACCAAAAGTGGGTTGTTGAGCCATGTCACTGTCACCGTCACGAGGCCGCACAAGGAGCTTCTGGACACCCTGCAGCTGCTGCCGGAGGACACACCGCGGTTCCGGACCGATGCCCGCTTGGCGAGCGTCTCCGCCAGTCCCACGCTGGCCGAGCGAAAGACGTTGTTCGATTCCGTGCGTGCGTGCGGCACGCGAGCGAGTCCAGGCTGATGGCGTGCTGTGCACATCGGCCGACTATGACCTGATCCACAATGCACAGCACCGCTTGTTGGCCGGACTTCCGCGGCGGCGGGGCGGCAACAAGGCAGGTGTCCTCCACTACGGTTATCCGGTCGGCCCGACTCTGACGTTGAAGGAAAACGCCAAGCGCATGGTCTACGAGACGGCCTGGCGCGCCGCGGACTGGGATAACTTGCTGATGGCGAATCCAGTGGTGCACGAGGGACTGATGGCCCGTGGCTCGTCGCTTGCCGCGAGAACCCGGCTGTTGCCGGATCCGGTCCCGCCGCCGCTGAACATCAATGCGTCCGAGGCGCGCGCCCGGTTGGGCATCCCGATCGACGGCCGCTACGTCGGATTCGTCGGCATGATGGACCGGCGCAAAGCGATCCCCGAGTTGTGCGCGGCCTTTGCGAATTCCTCCCTTCGGCACGAAGCCCGCTTGCTGCTCGCCGGACGCATGGCCTCCGAGTTCAGCGCCTTGCTGGAGGGGCCGTATGCACCGCTGCTCCGGTGCGGTCGCATTGTTCGGTTGGACCAGCGACTTTCCGAAGCGGAGGTGCTGCTGGGCTATGCCGCGGTCGACGTTCACGCCGTGCTCCAGTACCGCCGCATCAACCTGTCGGCCAACGTTCTGAAGGCGGTGTCGTTCGGCAAGCTGGTCGTGGTGGACGACCACGGGCACACCGGGACGATCGCGCGTCGCTTCGATGCAGGCGGCACCTGCGATGTCAGCGACGCGGCGAGCGTCGAGGCCGCGCTGGAGCGCGCTGCTGCTCGCATCCGGCCACACGTTGACCGACAGCGCCCGCCGCTTGATCGCGTTCCATCGGCCAGCGCGCGGGTCGCACTGGCTGCGGCATGTGGTCCAGGGGTTTACTCGGTCCTGGGGCTGCCGCAGACTGGCGACTGGGTATGCGAAGGGCTCGTCTGATGTCGGGCGGTCCGTTCAGTCGGGCGCACATCAAGACCGCAAGTCATGCCGCCTGCAATGCGGATTTTTGGCTGTTTTCGACACCGTCGAGGGCGGTTCGGCAAATCGAAAGCGGAGCCCCATGAAAAAGCGATCGAAAATTCCGGCGATTTGGCGCATCGATATTGAACCGGACGATCATGCGCCGCAGGTCGGGCAGCAGCCGTGGCGTGGTTTCGTCGCGATATTCGAGTTGGTTGAAAAGCATCGGGCAACTCTGTCCGAGCGGTCTGGGCATACCGCTCAACCCAATTGGTTCGTGCGGCTTGATTTAGATATAGAACGCTGCTTCGGCCGTGCCGATTTCGTGGTGCACGAGTATCAGGATTTATTCGCAAAAATCTTGAACTATCAAGATCCATTGGGTATTCACGTGCACTATCTCAGATGGGACGAAGCGCGGCAGGTGGTCTTTTCCGAGCATTCGGATCAAGCCTGGATGAATCATTGCTTCAAGTTCGCGGCTGAAAACTTTGAAAGAACATTCGGCCAAAAACTCAGACTGACTTCACAAGGCGGCTATTTCCTGTCGGAGGCAACGATTGATAATCTGATAAAAATGGAGGTGGCAGTCGACGTCACGCCGGAGCCGGGGCTGCCGCCGAAGTTGGGTGATGTATCACTGGGTGCCTATTGCACCGAACCGACCCCTGATTATCGGCAATTCCCGCGCCGACCCTATTTCCCATCACGTGCGGCAATGCATATTGCGGCGCGCTCGCAGGCCGATGTGCGGCCGTTGGTGCTGATTCCGCTTTCGTCGCTGGATTACGATGTGGCCAGCTTGCCTTGGTATCGGCAGATTGCCAGAAAAATACTGAGGCGCCCTTCAAAACCTCGGCCGCTGAATGTCTGGCGCTCCTGGGGCAGCCCTAAAAACTACTGGGATCTTGTCGCCAAGGCCGCCGACGATCAGCCTGCGCGTTATTTTACGTTCGCCATGCGGACCGATCCGCCAGAGGCGCAGTCGTTCCAGAACGTGAAGGCGTTGCTTGATTACTTGCCGCTGCACCCCATTTCTGAGCGCCTCCAATTCGTGGATGCGCGCGGCAAGGAGATGAGGGCGTTGGCAGCACAGGGCGTTAAATAATACGGGGCCACTGGTGTTTCAAAGCGGCGTTTGCAGTATTTTCTTGAAATCTCATTTCCACCAGTGAAGCGCTAGCTGGGGCAGAATCATTAGTTCCCAACAGTCAGGAATTCGGTGATGTTAAATAGGTGGCGCTCGGTAAAGTATCGATTGGCGCGGTGGGTCTGTCATGCGGCAGGGCGTGCGGCTGCCAGACTGTTGCCGCTGCAACTGGTGCATGCCCCTGTCGGGCGTCCGGCAGTGTTGCTGTTGGGTATTTGCCTGGGCGATGAACGCAACACGCTCGAGCATCTGGTTGGACGGTTCGGCGAATCACAGTATTGTGCTGTGACCCAAGCTTGGGTGGTGATCGGCGGCACGGTACCGGATGTTCAGCGAGTGGACGTTTCGATACATCATCAGGCTCGCCGGACACCTCGCATGAGTTTGCTCAACGATATGTTGGCTCGCGTCACGGTGGACGCCTACGATTACATCGTGGTATGCGACGACGACGTGCTGCTGCGCGCCGGTTTCGTCGATGCATTCATCGGCTGGCAGCAGTATCTGGATTTCTCGTTGGCGCAGCCGGCGCGCACCCGCAACAGTTACATCGACCATCCGGTGGTGCTGCGTGATCCGCGGCTGGCGGCGCGCGAAACCAACTTCGTGGAGATCGGCCCGGTCGTCAGCGTGCACCGTCGCGCGGTCCCTCTGATCCTTCCGTTTGATGCGAGCAGTCCGATGGGCTGGGGATTGGATTTCGTGTGGCCGTGCCTGCTCCATGCCCACGGCCTGAGTTTGGGCATCATCGATGCGGCACCGGTCGATCACAGCCTGCGGCGGCCGGGCCAGACGTATGCGAAGGCGGGGGCATTGAGCGACATGGCGTTGTACCTGGAGCGCCATGAACATGTTGCACCGGCTGACATCGGCAAGATCGTGACGAGTTATCCACTTGGCATGACCAGGGTGAAGCACTGACGGCGTGATCGGAAGATTTCAAGCTACTTGTCGCATTAGAGGGTTGACTGGGGTTCGTTCTTCGATTGGATTATCTGCTTCGTCGCGTGCCTTTTTGTCGGCCTTCTCTGGGTTTAAGTGGACGACCATGACGCGGCGCCAGTTGCGGGTTTGACGCTTCCAGCGCAGCGGGTTTTTTAATCGCGCGTCCTCGTACAAGTCGTGGCGTATTGCGAGGAGCGCCGCATCTAGGCCGGCATGGCGTTGTCCTGGGGTGACGAAGCGGATTGCGCTGTGACGATGTTCGTGGTTGTACCACTGCACCAGTGTCGTCACCCACGTGCGCGCAGCCGCGAGGTCTTCGAACGCCCGCAACGGGTATTCAGGGCGGTACTTCAAGGTTTTGAATAGCGACTCCGAATACGGGTTGTCGTTGCTGACGGACGGCCGGCTCAACGAGGGCATGATCCCCAACGTCTGTAGCGTCACCAGCATCGTGGCACCCTTCATGGGCCCGCCGTTGTCCGAGTGCAGCGTCACTTGGCCCGGCACGATGCCTTCCCGCCAGCACAGGTCTTGCACGATTCGACCTGCATGCTCGCCACTCTCCTCGGCATAAACCTGCCAGGCGACGATCTTGCGGCTGAATACGTCGACGAATAGGTACAGGTAAAAGTACAAACCTAGAACTTGAGTCGGCAGGTAGGTGATGTCCCATGAGTAAATCTGGTTCGGTCCGGTGGCGGCCAGTGCCCGTGGTTTGGCGCGCTTGCGCGAGACTCGCTCACTGCGCCGATGGGCAAGCTGCCCTGCACTGCGTAACACCCGGTAAAACGTCGATTCAGAGGCGATATAGCGATTCTGATCCGCTAGCCGCGGCACGATCTGACTCGGTGGTAAATGGCCGAACTCGGCCGAGTTCGCGACCGCCAGTAGTTCGGCGCGCTCGGCGCTAGAGAGCTTGTGGTCCGGGGACTCATGCCGAAGACTGCGGCCGTCAACGCCCTGACCATCCAGCCGCCAACGCTGGAACGTGCGCGAACTCAGGCCGATCACAGCACAGGCGGGGGCGAGCCGTGCCCCGCCTGTCACCGCAGCCACCAGCAACGCCGTCACACCGGTTCGTTCCAGCGCCGAACTCATGCGTCCTCGGCCGCCCACAGCGCACGGTATTTTTTTTGGAGCACCAGCAGGGCCGCGGCTTCCGCCAACGCCTTGTCCTTGCGGGTCATTTCACGCTGCAGCTGCGCATGGGCCAGACGCAACTCGCGCAGCTCCAGCGCCTCTTGCTGGCGCGCCTCGCGGCCACCCAGCGTGCAGAACGCCTCGCGCCACTGTGCCAAATCCCGCGCAAATACGCCGCGCTGCCGGCACCATCCCTGCAGCGCCTCCTCGCTCATGCCGTGGATCTCGTGCAGCGCAAGCAACCGTTCTGCCAGTGAAAAATCCGCCGCCCGCACCGTGATCGGCGACAAGCTTTTCTGCGCCCGAGTCGCCGTCCGCATCCAGTCCTTCAAAGTACCCGCATTCATGTGCAAGCCGGCGGCTACCTCGTTAATACCTTGGTCACCCGGTCGCGCAAACACCTTGGCGAGCGCTTGCGCCCTGAATTCAGCCGTATAAGTTTTCTTGTTCATCTTTGACATTATCCTCGCTCTCCACCCCTAAGATGGAAAACTTGCGGCGACAACTAGCCTGACGCAGGGGGGGAACGCCACCAGTTGGTCGGTAATGCATGAAACTGCTGTTTGACTAGAATCTGTCGTTTCGGCTGATCTCGTTGCTGTCGGACTTGTTCCCCGGCTCAGTACATGTCCATGACATCGGCCTGGGCAACGCAAGCGACGAGGACGTTT
>CAMDDU010000094.1:0-6266 GCA_945892985.1 Bordetella parapertussis | reverse complement strand
GCCCGCAACGTGCCCTATTACTGGGTCAAAATTGCCTACCCCGAAGGCGAAAAACACCCGGACACTGATCTCCACGCCATCCACGAGAACGCCGTGTCGGTCACCCCCATCCATCTCAATTTCACCCATCACGCCTGGCGCCAACGCCTCAGCCAGACGCTGCAGGATTAGCCTGCCAACTTAGGCGACCGCCGACACATCAACCGGCGGCGTGGTCTCGCTAAGCTCGCGGGTGACAAAGTCATCCGGCAGATCAAACGCCCCAGCAAAACCTTCGTCCATGTGGGTGTAGGCGGGCCTACCGTTGCCCAGCGGCGGTTGGGCGACCGGCGCGCCCGTGTGAACAAACGGCGGTGGGTTTTTGTAGCGCGCGAGTTCTGCCGCTGAAATACCATTCAACGCCACCACTTCGGGATCGATCCACGCTTCTGCGTCGATCCCGGCCCCCGTTGAGACCTCTAGCACCAGATTCTCTGGCCCGCCAAAGTAAATCGATTTGCAGAAACCATGCTCCAGCGGGCCGAGCACCCGCACGCCTTTGGACCGGATGCGGTCGCGCATGGCGTGAAGTTGGTCGTCGGTATCGACATTAAAAGCGATGTGCTGAACCGCGCCCGGTGCGCAGGGCTTTACGGGATTACCCGCGTGCGAAATGCCGAATTCGGTGGGGATGTCTTTGACCGCCGGAGCAAACACAAACGCCACCGAACAACTGGGATTCAACTCCATGAAAGCGTGGAAATACCCCTCCACGTTATGCATCCAGTACAGCGCTTTGAGCTTCATGCCCAAAACATCTGAGAAGTAATCGATTTGTGCTTTGACATCGGCCGTCATAATGGCCAGATGGTGAATACCGTTCAGAGTAGACATTAAGAATTCTCCGAGGCGTGAAGGGAGGTCGAGTATCGCGTATTTTTGTTCACCGATGCCAGCGTCGGCAACGAGCGTCATCACCTATACCGAAGCCCGTAACAACCTCGCCGCTGAGCTTGACCGTGTCAACGACGATGACGACGTCACCATCATCACCCGCCAGAAATCCGCAGCAGCAGTGCTGATGTCGCTTAAGGAATATGAGTCGCTGATGGCAACGGCGCATCTGCTACGGCATCCGAAGAACGCCATGCGGTTGATGAAGGCGATTGACGATATCGAAAACCGCCGCCACATCACTCGCCACGAGCTCATCGACGAATGATGATCAGCGCCTTTCACCCGCAGGCCTGGGAGGACTACCTCTATTGGCAGCAGAACGACAAGGCCCTGCTGCGGCGAATCAACCGCCTGAACCGTGACATCCAGCGCGATCCTTGCACCGGCATCGGCAAACCGGAATCACTGAAATTCAACTTCAGCGGCTATTGGTCACGCCGCATCGATGACGAACACCGGGTGGTTTACAAGGTGGCAGAGGAAGAAATCGTCATCGCCCAGTTGCGCAGGCATGACGAATAGGCGTTTTGCGCGTTGCTCGTTCTGATTAATGATCGCGCTGGGTAAGGGAAATGGGTTGTTTACCGGCTCCGCGCGCTCCAGGTGCAGCGCCACGGCGACCGTAAGCCTGTTGGCCACCACCAAACGCAACGACCTCGACCCCGCGGCCTGGCCTAAAGACACGCTGGGAAAACGCTCCGGCTGGCCGAATAGCCGGATCGATGAAGGGCTACCGCTGGCGCGCACAGAGGAATAAAGGTAGGGCGGCTGGACGCGTACCTCTAAAAAGCAAGCCCTTAATAAGGTCAGGCGGCGCGGGACGGGTACGCTTGAGTCCGTTGCCAGCGAGCTGAGCATATCGTTCGGCACACTGAAGCAGTGGCTCAAGGTCCGGGACCACGAGAAGGGCTCAGCCCAACCAGTAGAACCTCCGTTGCTGGACTGCCCGGCCCGCGCCTGGAGCACCGGCCAGCGTTGGCGGGCCGTGCTGGAGATCTTTGCTTTGAGTGGCCCGCGCTGCACCCTTGGTGCCAGGAAAAGGGTTTGTTTGAGCATCAGTTGATAATGACCTCCACCCAGCAGCCCACCGCAGCGGCCAAGCTGACCAGCAAGGCACGCTCGCGCAGGAACTGCACACCCGCCTCTAGGTCGCGCCAGAAATCCGCGCCATCACCTGGGTCCAGCCGCTCCTAGACATTAAGGCCACGCAGAATCAGAGCCGAAACCAGGCCCCGCCATCCAGACCTGCGAGCACTACGGCGATGCGGTGAAAGTGGGCGCCCCTGCGCATCCTGCGCGCGGCATTCATGTATCCCTGCACAGCACAGCACCGCGCCCAGCGAAGTTCCGGCCGCGATGAAACGGATCCTGACGCCTCGCGAGCGGCGAGCAGAGCCCACGACACCCGCCTCCAGATCATTCGCCCGCGCGTCAACGCAAACGGCATTACCGAGCCTGACGGAATTAGGCTGACAATACCTTGCGCTGACTTACGCACGGATGCGAGGCTGGCCTAACAGCCAGCACTGTGTCCCTAGTAGCGACTCGTACAAGTCACCACGATTGCGGATCAGACAACGCCTCCAGCGCGACAAGGGCGCCACGGTCCTGTGGAATGCCTTGGTCAACCGCCATCATTCACGGCGAGCCTTCCGACTGACGCCGTTCGAATTCAACCACGCAAGACCCTCAATACTCTCGCTTTCGTCAAACAGCACGGTTACTCTCATCATACTTAATCACATTCTTGTGAACGATGAAACCTTGGTTGGCTCGCTGTGGCGCACGCTGGGGCCTCGTAATCTGGGCGCCGGGGTGGCACTCCGGCGCGCCGCCTTAGAAAGTGGTCAGCGCCGCGCGGCGCTAGGCAAATAATTTGGGGGTAAGCTATTTCCGCCCCAACCGAAGCAACTCGTTATTGAGGTCAACGCTTCCTACCCATGCCCAAAGCCCTCATTACCGCGATTGTTTCGACATACAGCGCCGAACGTTTCATGCGCAGTTGTCTGGAGGATCTCGTCGCGCAGACCCTGTTCAGCGAGATGGAAGTGTTGGTGATTGATAGCGGCTCTCCGCAGGGCGAGAGCGCTATTTGCGAGGAATTTGTGCACCGATACCCGCAAATCAAGCTCATACGCACCGAGCGTGAACCCCTGTACGTAGCCTGGAACCGCGCCATTCCATTGGCCAGCGGGCGCTATCTGACCAATGCCAACACCGATGACCGCCACCACCCGGACTTCATGGCGACCATGGTCGCCGCGCTGGAAAGCCATCCCGAGGCTGCGCTGGCGTATGCCGACCAGCTGATCAGCCATACGGAAAACGAGAGCTTTGCGGAGTGCGAGAGCCGCGGCGCCAAGCTGCGCCGCTGGCCCGACTACACGCCCGAAGACCTGATGCTGCGCTGTATTACCGGGTCGCAGCCGGTGTGGCGCAAAGCTTTACATGCGGAGTTGGGACTGTTCGACACGCGTTATCGCATCGCAGCGGATTACGAAATGTGGTTGCGTATCGCGACCAAGTACCCGTTTTTGTGGGTGCCTGGTCCGCTAGGCGTCTTGTACGACTCGCCCGGCACCATCTCCGGGGTTGATAACCGGCTGCCACTGAACCAAGAGGTACTGGCTATCCAAAAAATGTACATCTCGCAGCCGCAGTGGCGTACGTTGCTCGGCATTCGCAAACGCTTGGCCGCCGAGATTTTTGGCCGGGGTTACCAGCATATTGAGCACGACCATAATGTGCAGGCCGCGCAGCCTTTTATTCGGGAAGCGGTAAAGCTGGATCCTACCAATCTTCGATTTTTGAAAACTTATTTCATCCGCTGCCTTGCAGGCTTCCAATCAAAAAGCACGGAGTGAGAAAATATTTAATCACCGGATTATCTGGTTTTGTAGGACGCCATTTTTTAGACCATTTAGATGCTACTGGCGGCAGACCCGGGGTTGCATATCGTCTGCACCGGGGCCGGGTTCAACAAAAACGAGCGTGTGTTCTTCGAGATACACGGCCTGGCAGACCGGGTGCACCACCGTGCGGCCAACGACGCCGAGCTGCAAACGCTCTACCAGCAGGCGCAGGTGTTTGTGTTCCCGTCGCTCTACGAGGGATTTGGCCTGCCGGTGCTGGAGGCCTTTAGCAACGCCTGCCCGGTGGTGCTGGGCAACGCCGGCTCGTTGCCCGAGATCGGTGGCGACGCTGCGGTGTATTTCGAGCTCAAGGATGTCCAGTCGGTACAAACTGCGATGGCCGAGGCGCTGTACAACCAGCCGCTGCGGGCCGAGCGGGCGGCGCGTGGCCGGCAACGGCTGGCCCAGTTTTCCTGGGACACCACCTGCCGCGCTACCGAGCGGGTCTACCGCAAACTGCTCTCCAGCACCCAGCGCGCGGCCAGCCCGGTCGGTCTCATGGCGCCCTCAAGCCCGTTGAGTACTGCTTAATAGATAGCTGCTTGCGCCGGTGCTGTCTGTGCTCGGGCCTGTTTTCTTTACGAAGAGGTAAACACCGGCTCGCCCAGCACCTCGGTAGTGACCGAGTTGGCGATATAGCACTCGGCATGGGCGGCGTGATGCAGTTGTTCCAGTTTTTCGCGGCTGGGCTGCCGCTTGCCGCCGAACTGCACAGCGGGATTCAGCGTCCCCTGGGCCATGGCCAAGCGGCCCTAGCCGTTGCGAGCAGGTCAAGGCCACGAACTCATCGAGGATCTTGATCCGATCGCTGAACGCCGCGCTGCGATATCGCAACCGCAGTGCCTCGATCAACTCCTTGCGTGTCGTCAGGCTGATTCGCCTCGTCACGATATGCTGCCCTCGCCGGAGAGTCCGACGGGTAACAATTTACGTGAGGCAACGGGTCAGCACCGGTAGCAATTCCGATGAGTCAATGCGCGCCCGGGGGCAGTGCGGGCAACCTAGTGGGTGTCCTCGATTTCCGATTTCCGAGTTCCGACCTAGTGGAACTAGTGGGTGTCCTCGATTTCCCACGACCTAGTGGAACTAGTGGGTGTCCTCGATTTCCTTTACTTTTTAAAGGCCCAACACCTTGGCCAAATTGCCTGGTTAGCTGACTTCGATTGTGCGTAGTGGCTGCGCATCGGATGGCAGAAGGGGCGGCCTCGCTGATAGACCCAGTGCTGATCCCGCGCCGCTCCCCCCGGCAACCCGCCGCAGTTAATCTCCGCCCCGCCGATTACTGACGCGCGGCGGTGCCGCCATCGATGATAAGAATGGTGCCGTTGCAGTAGCTGGCTTCATCCGAGGCGAGATACAAACAACCGTAGGCCATTTCCATGGGCCGCCCTGCGCGCGCCATGGGGGTGAGTTGGGTGGCGATTGCGGGGTCATCAAAAACGTTCATCACTGGGGCGATCATGGGGGTGTCGGTGTAACCCGGACACACGCAGTTGGTGCGCACACCATCTTTGACATAGGTCGCAGCCAAGGCCCGTGTGAGGTTGATAACCCCGCCTTTAGCGGCGCAGTAAGTGTGCGCGGTGGTCATCCCCAAGAGGCCCGAAATACTCGCAACATTAACAATTGAACCGCGCCCCTGCTTGATCATCTGGTTTAAACACGCGCGATCAATAAACGCGCAGGCATCTAAATTAAAGCCCATGACCTCGCGCCATTTATCCGGCGTGGTAGTGGCGAGGGGGTCCATGGCACCGGGACTTTTTTCCTGCCAGCTCCAGCCCACGCTGGCCGAATGCACGAGGATGTCGACCCGCCCATACGCGGCCACTGTGGCGGCCACGATTTCATCTGCGGCTTCAGGCCGCGCGAGATCCTGCGCCATTACCATGCCCTTCAGACCGGGTGTTTCGGTGCGCGCCAACGCCAGCGCGGCGTCTAAATTGGACTGCGTCCGCGACACCCCCACCACCGTTGCGCCTTCGCGCGCAAATAGCGACAAACAAGCCCGACCTATCCCAGTACCCGCACCGGTGATGATCGCTACTTTGTCTTGAACTCGTCCTGTCATACTTGCTCTCCTCAGAGTCTTTCGATCAGCGTGGCGTTCGCCATGCCGCCAGATTCACACATGGTTTGCAGCCCGTAACGCCCGCCGGTTTGCGCCAATACGCGCAGCAAATTGGCCATCAGTCGCCCGCCCGAGGCGCCCACCGGATGACCGAGGGCAATGGCCCCGCCCAGTACGTTGACCTTATCCAGATCTACCCCCAGTTCTCGTTGCCAACCCAGCACCACTGAGGCAAAGGCCTCGTTGACTTCAAAGGCATCGATTTGCGCCAGGCTGAGGCCCGCGCGGGAGAGTAATTTTAGAGTGGCCGGGATGATCCCCGTTAACATCAGGATGGGGTCATCACC
>CAMDDU010000093.1:0-6426 GCA_945892985.1 Bordetella parapertussis | reverse complement strand
GCGCGCCAGAAACGCCGCTTTGCGCGTTGCTCTTCCATGTACCTCGAATCCTTTCGCCGCCGCCAGCGTCATTTGTTTCATTCTCAACCCTCCCGTTTGCGTCTCGCTATATGACAACAGACGCGCGGACTTGTTCAGTGTTTCCTTAGGTGCGGGTGCAATTCGCAGCACATGCAGCCCATACCTGTTCGGAACCTTTCCTGGCGAGAATTGCGCAGGCCGCCCACGCAAGAGGTGCGGTGGTCAATACGCACCTGGCGCAAAGCAAGGTCGAAGTCGAACGCGTGCTCGCGCGCACAGGTCGCACGCCCGTGCAGGTCTTCGATCACGTGGGCCTGCTCAACGAGCAGCTGCTGTGCGGTCACTGAACCTGCAGGTCGGCAAGAGGGCCGACTTGGTGGCGTTCGATTTCCGCCGCCCGCAGCTGGTGCCCGCGCCAAACCCGGTCGGCACGCTCGTGTATGCTGCGATAGTTGGGATGTGGAGACGGTTTTTGTCGACGGCCGCTGCGTGGTGCGTGACGGCAGACCGACGCTGGTCAACATGGAGAGGGTGATTGCAGAAGCGCAAGCCACCGCCGACCGACTTTGGAGGAACGCAACCGCATGAACCCACCCCTGATCCTTCGTGGCGCCTGCGCGCTACTCGGCGAGGAGTTCGCCTTCGACGCTAAGCCGCTCGACCTGCTGGTGGAAGACGGCCGCATCCGGACGATCGCGCCTGCCGGCAGCCTTGCGGGGGCCAAGACGATCGACCTTGCCGGCCGGTTGCTCGCGCCGGGCCTGATTAACGGCCATTTCCACTCGCACGAGCATTTCCAGAAAGGGCGCATCGAGAACCTGCCGCTCGAACTGTGGATGCACTACGTGAGGACGCCGATCCCGGTCGTGCTGAATCCTCGCCAGACCTACTTGCGCACGCTGATCGGTGCGATCGAAGCGCTGCGCACCGGCACCACACTGGTCCTCGACGACCTCGCGCTCGGCGCGGCGATCAACCGTGAGAATCTCGACGCGGTGTTCCAGGCTTACGAAGACATCGGAATCCGCGCTCTGGTGGGCTTCGCGATGATGAACCGGCCTATCGTGGACAACTTCCCGTTCGCCGGGGAGGCCTTCTCGGCCGAAATGCTCCGCCAGATGCGCCAGCTCAAGCCGCCTTCCGAAGCCGAGTTCCTGAGCTTGTGCGCCGAGCTTGCGAAGACGCGCCATCCGCGCGCGAACCGCGTCGGTCTCGTGGTCTCCGCTTCGGCCCCGCAACGCTGCAGCGACGAATTCCTGATGACCTGCCGGCGTTTCGCCGATGAGCACGACCTGTCCATGGTGACGCACGTGCAGGAGACGCGCATGCAGGTGGTGACCGGGGGGCTTTTCTACGGCAAGCCGATCGTCGAGTACCTCGCCGACATCGGATTCCTTTCGCCTCGCACCAGCCTCATCCACGCGGTGTGGCTGAACCCGCGCGAGATTGCCGCGCTGGCGCGTTCGGGCGCGACGGCCCAGCACAACCCGTGGTCGAACATGACCCTGGGCTCGGGCTATCAGCCGGTGCGCTTTTTGCTGGAAGCGGGAGTCAATGTGAGCATGGGTACCGACGGCACCTGCTCGACCTTCACCGCGAACATGCTCACGGTGCTCGGCAGCGCCGCTGCGCTGTCGAAGATCCGCGGCGACGACTACTCGAAGTGGCTGTCGGCGAAAGAGGCGCTTGGCGCGGCCACTCGCGGGGGCGCGAAAGCATTCGGTTTCGAGGGCGAGCTGGGCGTGTTGAAGCCCGGGGCGATCGCCGACCTGGTGGCCTATCGGCTTGACACCGCTACATTTACGCCGCTCTCCGACCCGGTGCGGCAACTCGTGTATGCCGAGCGGGGCGCGGGCATCGATTTCTCGATGGTCGGCGGGCAGGTCGTGATGCGCGGAGGAAAATTGACCGCCATCGACGAGGGAAGGATCCTCGCCGAGATCGCCACCGAGTACGAAAAGCTCAAGTTCGAGTTCGACCGCGCCGAGGCCTCGGTCGGCCCGATGCTCGACGCCATGGAAAAGATCTACCGCCGCAGCCTCGCCACAGCGATTCCCGCCGACACCTATCCCGCACGCTTTCCCTGAAAAGAGTGCCGATCTCCCGAAGCCAGAAAAAGCCAAAGGTGGGGTAAAGGCAAACGTAGCTGAGTGTCATGTTGCGGACTTTAGGCAAGTCACGCTGAGCCGGTCTGATGGTTCAACCCGAGTTCTTTCTGCACTTGCTTGGGTGCAAAAAATTGGCCCAAATTGTTCGATAGAGAAACTCACCTTAATCAGAAATAATCGTGCCCTCTGGCTAGGGCCGGCCGACAACGTCGTGCTTATGACAGGCATCGATCGCTTAATGGAGGGAAAGGCGACGAATAACGTGGAGATGGTAGACGTGCTGCGCTCAATATATGGGCCTCCTGCACTGATTGCCTCTCCTTCTGCTCCCGCGGCGGCAGCACCAGCACCAGCAGCAGCTCCAGCACCAGCACCAGCGGCAGCTAAATGAATGGGGAAGTAGCCATAATCCAGATTTGAATAAATGGTTCTCATTTGTTTATTTCCCCCTCAAGGTGAGCTATTTGCGTGTCTGGTTTTCATCGAAATGTGAGCCAGCGTAGCCTTGGAAACCCTTCGCTGGACGTATGCGGTTAGCGTGACGGGTAACTATGAAATTTACGATTGCACTGTTAGCCGGTTTTTTGATGACGGGCTCCGCATTCGCTCAGCAAAAGAGCAGCGGGTAGCCTCCTGCGCTTTTATCGTCGCAATGCAGCTTTAGCATTTCGTTGTGGCGGGGTAGGGCGAGGTGGGGTGGTGTGCTTCATCGGCGCGCCATTGTGTCCGCTCGCTCGCTCCGGCGGCGCCTACCGTGCACGCCCAAACGGCCTACAATCGGCATACACGGCAAGAGCAACGCTGTTTTTTTCGGAAATCTGCGGCGATAGATATTTTGGCCATACGAGGTCACTTTACGGTCAGACAAGCTCACCAGATGAGCCTGGCTGACGCTCATTGCTACTAATCAGGATGCCTTTTGTTCGCGCCTGCGCGCATGGATGGTCCGCTTCAAGGGTGTTGCCACGAAATACCTCACCAACTACCTCGGATGGTTTAGAGTTCTCGACCGGTCGCCCCGCTTAAGCCCCGATCCCGCACGGTTGCTCACTCTGGCGGTCAGAGCATGAGTTCAACAACATCATTCGCTAAATGAGCCTATTTCTTTAATTATTTCTTCAAACTCAGGTGGTGCGCGGCGAGGGTTTCGAACCCCCGACCCCCGCCGTGTGAAGGCGATGCTCTACCCCTGAGCTAGCCGCGCAATCCAGTTCCTATTTTCTCATGCCCGGTGTCGCAGGGTCAACGCGGCATTATTCGCCTCGCAGTGCGAAAATTGTCGGCATAATGCGCCGGGTTGTCAAAAGGGGGGGGCGGATGGCCAGTGATTGCAAACGGGCGCAGGTGGATGTTTGCCGCATCGTGTGGATCCGCGCGTCCTGCGGTGGCGCGGCCACGCCCATTGGCGCGGTGCGCTAAGCCATGCTTAAAATCGGCCTGTCGGCCGGCTTTTTTCATCCCGACCCCAAACGTGATCTGTTCAAGGGCAAGACCCTGCAATATAGCGAGCAATCGATCATCCATTGGGTGATGTCGCATGAATCACGCGGGAAACCGGCCGCGCTCGCGGTGGTGATTCCTTCGCCCGAGGGCGATACGCGCAGGGGCAGGGTCACGGCGGCCGATTACGCGCGCGAACTCGACGGGCTGGTTCTGCAGGGCGGCGCGGATGTCTGTCCGGCGAGCTACGATGAGGTGCCGATGAAGCCCGAGTGGAACGGTGACCGTATCCGGGATCTCTATGAAATCGGATTGCTCAACGCGTTCATGGCGGCGGGCAAACCGGTGCTGGGCATCTGCCGTGGCGCGCAAATCATCAACGTCGCTTTTGGCGGTACGCTTTACCAGGATATCGGCACGCAGCAGCCGCAGGCGCTGGCGCATCGCAACTGGAAAATCTACGACCAGAATTTCCACGCCATGCGCATCGAAGCCGGGAGCGGGCTTTCACGCTGGTATGAGCTGGACCGCAGCTACAAGATCAATTCAGTGCACCATCAGGCGGTCAAAGACCTTGGCCACGGATTGGCGGTCGAGGCGCGTGCGGAACCCGATGGCGTGATCGAGGCGGTACGCCACATCGGCAAGGCCTGGGTTCTGGGCGTGCAATGGCATCCGGAGTTCCAGGATCCCAACGACGCCAGCCTCATCGACAACACGCCCATTCTCAAAGAATTTCTTCAGAAAGCTGGCGGAAAATGACGCTCAAAATCACCAATCCTGCGACGGGCAGGCAACTGCGCATTCTTGCCGAGGATGGCCTGCTGCAGGTCGGGCGCAAATACGAGATGGCGCGCGAGGCGCAGCCGGCCTGGAGCCGTGCGCCTTTCAGCAAACGGGTGGCGGCGATAAAGCGCTTTCGAACGGCGCTTATGTCCGAGCGCGAAACACTGGCGAAAATACTCAGCAGTGAGACGGGCAAGCCCATATCGCAAGCGCGGAACGAGCTTGCGGACGTGCTTGAGCGTATTGATTTTTTCATCGCCAACACCAAGCCGCGGCTGCGCAACAGCGTGGTATTCGAGGAGGCTGCGCAGGATCTGAAGGAAATGATCTCGCAGGAGGCGCTGGGCGTCATCGCCCATATTGGCACCTGGAGCCACCCGTATCTGGCGGGCGCCGCTGTCTTTGTGCCGGCATTGCTGACGGGTAATGCCGTGCTGTACAAACCCTCAGAACACGCCATGCTGAGCGGGCTGGAGATTGCACGCCTGTTGCATGCGAGCGGGGTTCCCCAAGAGGTGTTCATTCCGCTTATCGGTGGCGGAAAAACCGGTGGCGCGCTGGTAAAACAGAATATCGACGGCGTTTTTTTTACCGGTTCACATGCCACCGGTGTGAAGATTGCGCGCGATGTCGCCGGCCGCATGATGCGCGTGCAATTGGAGCTGGGGGGCAAGGATCCGGTCTATGTTTGCGAGGATGTCGATGTGCCGGCGGTCGCTGCAGAGCTCGCCCGCGGTGCCTTCGACAACAACGGCCAGAGTTGCTGCGCGGTTGAGCGCATCTATGCGCACGAAAAGATTTATGACGCATTCGTGGCGGCCTTTGTCACCGAGGTAAAGGCCTTTCGCATCGGCGACCCCGCAGACGAGAATACCTATATCGGTCCGCTTGCACGCCCGCCGCAACTGGCCTTGCTCAAGCACCAGGTCGCCGATGCGAAGCGCAAAGGCGCGAAGCTCTTGCTTGGCGGCAGTCCCTTGCTCGCACCCGGTGGCAAGGGCAACTGGTTTGCGCCGACGGTGTTTGGCGATGCCGGTCAGAACACCGAATTGATGCACGAGGAGAGTTTTGGTCCGATTATCGGGCTGCGCAAGGTGCGTGACGATGCCCAGGCGGTGGCCTTGATGAACGACACGCGCTACGGACTTACCGCCGGGATTTACACCCGCGACGGCCGTCGTGCCGAACGCGTGTTGTCGCAGGTGCGCTCGGGCTCGGCGTATTGGAATTGCTGCGGCCGTGTCAGTGCGCGCCTTCCCTGGTCGGGCGTGGGGCATTCCGGTGTGGGGGTGACGCTGTCCGGGCAGGGCATCGAAGCGTTTTTACGGCCGCGGGGCTGGCATCTGCGGGCTGTCTGAGCAGCGAACATAGGCTGGAAATGGCCGCCAGGCGCGGGTTTCCAGCCATTGTGTGAATTCAAGTTCGAAGTGCGACGGGGGTGATCGGAGCGGGCGGGTGCGCTTCCCGGTTGCGCTAGTGCTTTTTCGCGCCGAGGCGGTCGGCCATCAGTCGCCCTACGGCGGCATCGAGTGCCGCGTCGAGTTCCGCCGGAAAGAGATCCGGTGGTGCGTCGCCACTGCCATCGCGCAGACGTTTGCGCAGCGCCTCTTCCAGAGGTTTGGCGAGTTTGCGGCTACGGCGGGGGCTGGGTGTGGGCATTTGAATTTGGATTTATTTCAAGCCAGGCTTATGTCATTGCGAGCGTAGCGAAGCAACCTCAACATGCTTGCATAGCGCTCGAGCATGCCAGGAGATTGCTTCGTCGCTTCGCTCCTCGCAATGACAGAACGAGATTATTGTCGCGGCGCTTGGCATGGGTGGTGAGATTGCGGCTACGGCGGGGCTGGGTGTGGGCATCTGAATTTGGATTTATTTCAAGCCAAGCTTATGTCAGTGCGAGCGTAGCGAAGCAACCTCAACATGCTTGCATAGCGCTCGAGCATGCCAGGAGATTGCTTCGTCGCTTTGCTCCTCGCAATGACAGAACGGCATTATTGTCGCGGCGCTTGGCATGGATGGCGAGATTGCGGCTAGGGCGGGGGCTGGGTGTGGGCATTTGAATTTGGATTTA
>CAMDDU010000092.1:0-6764 GCA_945892985.1 Bordetella parapertussis | reverse complement strand
TAGGACTGCTTCGCAGTTTGTAGTCGCTCGAGCTCGCGTTGGCAGTAGCTCTGCTCATCGCGCCATTGGTTCGACATCTTGTCGTAGAACGTTACTTCAACAATGCCGTCGAGCTTATCGACGTACATGGCACGGATGCGGTCATCAAGGCGTCGGGGTTACTCGACCTTCAGTTTCGCCTCACGCACAACCTTGCCCCATTTGTCTATGGTGCTGACGACAAGCTGGCGAAACTGCTCTACGCTGCCGCCCACCGGCGTGAAGCCGATTTTTTGCAACGCGCCGCTCGCTTCAGGGTCGCGCAAGATAGCGTTGAGTTCGGTGTTGAGCCTGGCGACCACGTCCGCAGGCGTGCCGGCCGGGGCAAACACGCCCTGCCACGCGCCGAAGTCGAATTCCGGATACCCCAGTTCTTTCATCGTAGGCACATTCGGGAAGGTCGGGTTACGCGTCGGCGTGCTCATGGCGAGGGCACGCACCGTGCCGCCCTGGATCTGCCCCACCGCGGGCGGCAGTGTGACGAACATCATCTGCACCTGACCGGCGACGATCTCCTTGATTGCACCGGTGGCGCCCTGGAAGGGGACGTGCACCATGTCTATTTTTTGCGATGACTTGAGCAACTCGCCGGCAAGATGGCCGACGGTCCCGAGTTGTGGCGAGGCGAAATTAATCCTGCCCGGATTGGCGCGCGCATAAGCGATGAGCTCGGGCACATCCTTGGCCGGAAAATTCGGCGTCACGATCAGCACCTGCGGCGAGACAATGGCCTGCACCACCGGGATGAAGCTGTCCACCGCATGAAAAGGAAGGTTCTTGAACAGACTCTCATTGATCGACAACTGGTCGCTGGTCACCAGCAGGGTGTAACCATCGGGCACCGCCTTGGCCGCGGCGCCGTGGCCGATGTTGCCGCCGCCACCGGGCTGATTGACAACGACAATCTGCTGCCCGAGGCGCGGCGTGAGGTATTGCGCCAGCGTGCGGGCGAGGATGTCGGGGCTGGTGCCTGGCGCACCGGGAACAATCATGCGCAGCGACTTGGCGGGCCAGGCCTGCGCACCGGCAGTGCCCGGCGTCAGAGCCGACAAAGCGAGCGTCAAAAACGTCAATGCGGCGAGCACTCTAGCGACGCGCCGGGTGAGGTGCTTTGCGGCGGGTTGCCTCAGGTGCTGGGTCAGTCGTTGGATCATGGCAGGCTCCAGAAATAAAAATTCAGACACGGGTTCGCGACGGCGTAGGCGGCAAGAAACGCAGATCGCAAATCGCCTCCGCATCCAGCGCGACATCAAAGGCTCCCAGGCGCTGCTGCAAGGCAATCGCCTGGCGCAGACCGGGCATGTCGATCTCCCCCTCGTTGTGCAGTCCGTCGACCTCGCGGCGAATGGATTTCTCCATGGTGGCCGATGCGATGCCAAAGTAATCCGCGCCGAACGCGGCAAGGTCCGCGGGGTTCGCTGCAGCATGACGGTAACTATTGACACAGCCGCGCAGCACGGCGCGCACCAGTTCGGGCTCCCGATCGATCACATCCTGGTTGGCGACGATCACGCTCCACTGCATAGCGGGACAGAACTCCGCATCGGTGAGTCCTTGCATGATGCGAAAGTGCCCGCCATCTTCACCGATGGAAATATTTGGCTCGGACAACACTGCCGCCTGCAATTCGCCGGAGTCAAACAGTTCGGTCACGTTCGGATAACGCGCGCCTAGACCGATGATCCGCAGATCGTTGTCGGGGTCAATCCCGTGGTGGCTGAGCACGGTGCGCATGAACCAGTAGCTGCAACTGCCTATGGACAGCGAGGCCACCGTCTTGCCGCGCAAATCGTCCCAGCTCTTGATGGACGGATGGGCGACGAGGTATTGCAGCGCGCGGCGGCGCACGCTGCTCGCAACAATGCGAAAGCGCATCCCCTTGGCGAGTGCCGTGGTCGCGGGCGGCGAACCAAGCTCGCCGATTTGCAGCACACCGGAATCGTATTGCGACGCAATCTCCGGCCCGCCAAAAACCACCTTGAGCGAAAGATCGAGGCCTTCGTCGCTAAAGAATCCGCGCGCAATGCCCAGCCGCAACTGGATGGCTTCTTTGTCAGTGGGAACACCGTATTCCACGCGCGTCATCATCATGCGCGCATGATGCCGTTGAACGGCTGCGCCGCCAACAAAACATTGCTTAAATTCTTATTCAACGGCCATGTCCGCGGCCTGCTTGATCTCGCCGTCCTTGTACTCACCCCATGCACCCGAGAGCTGCTTCATCGACACCGGATCAAGATCGTGGCGTGGCAGATTGTCGGCGTCCCAATGACCAAAGGTGTCTACACCGCGCACCAGCGTCGCCGGGCGGCGACCGATCAACGACTGGACGTGGGTCGGTATATAGAAGAAGGCGAAGCCAACGCGCCGATCGGCCGCCCGGTTGGGCCCTGATCCATGGGCGGTGCGCTCGTGGTGCAGCGAAAACTCGCCGGCCTTGAGCACCAGGGACACCGCCTTGGCTTCATCCAGACCCTCTATGCTCTGCCCTTTGGCCAGCATGTTGTCCTTGGCGAAAGTCTCCACATGGCGCAGGTCGGGGCCCAGATGCGTGCGCGGCATGACCTTGAGGCAGCCCTTCTCTATGGTGCTTTCAGTAAAGCCCACCCAGGCGGTGATTTCCTCGTGCGGTGACAGGCCGAAGTAAGCCGAGTCCTGATGCCAGGAGACATAGCGAGGATCGCGGCCGTTCTTGGCGAAAATAGATGCGCCAAAGAGCAGGATGTTCGGTCCGATAATGTCTTGCACCGCATCGAGGATGGCCGGGTTCTTGGCCAGTTCGACCAGCCACGGGAATGCGAGATAGCCCTTGATCTTGAGCGTGCGGTTGGCGTCGAGCCCGGCCTGCGCCTCGTAAGCCTCGATGCGCTTGCGGTAGTCGTCGGCCTGCTCCGCGCTGACGGCGCGAAAGGGATAAACATAGCCCTCAGATTGAAATTGTTTGATTTGCGCTTCAGTGAGTTTTTTCAGCATGTTGCTCCTCCTGCATTGGGGTATTTGGGCGTGCGCCCGGATTTTTCAACTTTTGACTTTCAGCAGTGCGGATCAGTTCTTGAGCAAGCGTAGCTCACCCTGACGCACTTCAGGTGGATAGAGCACCACCGGTTTTCCGGCCTGCACCTGGATGATGGGCAGGTTACGCACTGAGTTCATGCCGTCCTCGCGAAACTTGATCGGACCGTAGAACGTCATGATGTTGAGTTCGGTCAGCGCCTGCCGCACCTTGGCGCGATCCAGCGTGCCGGCTTTTTCGATCGCCTTTTGCAGCGCGATCAGCGCCGCCGCGGAAGATGCATGCACGTAGTCCGGGTCTTGACCGGTCTTTTTCTTCACCGCGTCGAAGAACACCTGCGTCGTACCGAACACATCATCGCCCTTGTAAGGTGTGGCGTAATGCCACCAGGTCGCACTGGTAACGTTCTCGGCGAGCGCGCCCAGGCCCTCGACGAATTCGCGATACGCAGGGCCGGTGACCATGGTAATCATCGGCACCTCGAGCCTGAGGTCGCTCATTTGCTTGCGAAACAACACCAGGTCCTTGGTATAGCCGGTGACATAAACCCAGTCTGGCGCCGCCGCCTTGATCGCGGTGATGGCGCTCGAGTGATCGAGCGCGTTGACCGGGTAAAGGCTCTGGTGCACCACCTGGTAGCCGTACTTGGGTGCGCCAGTGGCCATCAGCGTGGCCAATATCTTGGGGAACACGTCATCACGACCGACGATGGCGATTTTTTTTATGTTTGGTGCCTTGTCCTTGACGTAGGTGTACATCGAATCGACCAGACCGCCGCTGGGCGCGAGCGTGCCAAACAAGTTTTTGTAGCCCTGGTTGTGCACCGGTTCGGCCGATGCCACCGCGATGATGGGCACGCCGTAGCGCTCGGCCACGCCGGCAACAACCTTCGTGTGCCCGGAGCCGAAGGGCGCAGTCATGAAGTCCACCTTGTCATCAACGATCAATTTTTCCGTCAGTTGCTGCGCGCGCTGCTCGCTGGTCTGATAGTCGTAGGTGATGATCTCCACCTTCATTTTTTTGCCACCCACGTTAATGCCCCCGGCGGCGTTTATGCGCTCAAGCCAAAGTTCGTAGGCGGCTTGCTGTTTTTTGCCCTCGTCGGCGAGCCCCCCCGAGAGCGCCAGCGGCGCGCCGATTCGGATGGTTTGAGCGCCAACACTGTAGGACGCCGAAGCAGCGGCGAAGGCGAGCAAAAACAATGACAGAAGCTTTAGCTGAATTTTTCGCAAGGCTGGGCACTCCATCGCTACCACCAGTTTATTTGGCATGCTGTTCCTCCTGATTTGGCGTATCTGAGTCTGAATCTGAGCTTGCGCCAAGATCGATTGGCTCTCAACTTAAAAAGTCGAGGCAAAGCACGAATCAGTTCTTGAGCATGCGTAGTTCACCCTGACGCACGTTCCCCAGAAAGATTACCACCAATCTACCAACTGGATTAAACGAAATTGACACCACTTGCGAAAAGCATCAATCTGCGCATCACGCCTAACACACTAAAAGCTCTCGAAACGCAGGTTCACCGCGACATCGAGTACGTAGACTACCCGCAACACGCGTGTGTGATTCCCCGACAAGACAGCTGCGCAATGCGCATTCGCGACGTGGTGATTGTCGAGGCCGGGATGAGTGGGTTGTCCATTGCTTTCCTGCTGATGCGTGCCCGCGTTTTGAATATTGTCGCGATCGACCGCAATGAAGCAGGCCACGATGGCCCTTGGCTTATTTACGCACGCATGGATGAGCTGCGCACCCCGTATGGTCCCCAAAAGCATCGTGTAGCTTCGTATTTTTTGACCATACGGGATGCTCGAAGGCTTGGCTGAACGCAATCTTGCTATTCGCCTTTCCGTCATGATGGCGGCAAGGTGAAGGCCGAACTCACCGAGGTCTACCACCGACTCTACTAGCGTAGAGTCGAACTGACGCCAACTCCGCTAAAGTCATACTTGGAGGGCGCGGCGCCCGGTTCAGGAACTTGATTCCGATTGACGATAAAACCTCACGCAGACAGATTCAGCGCGTGAAACCGCAGGTGGTCCTCGATAAAAGTCGCGATAAAAAAGTAGCTGTGGTCATAGCCCTGCTGCATGCGCAGATCAAGTGCAACGCCGGCCTCGCCGCAAGCCTTTGCCAGCAACTCCGGCTTGAGCTGGCCGTCAAGAAACTGGTCGCCGGTGCCTTGATCGACCAGAATGGCCGGGCCTGCCCATCCGCGATCCTCGATCAGCGCGGTCGCGTCATATTCGCGCCACGGCGCGCGGTCTGCGCCCAGATAACCCGAGAATGCCTTTTCTCCCCAGGGACAACGCAGCGGGGAACAAATCGGCGCAAAGGCCGACACCGACTTGTAGCGGTCCGGGTTCTTGAGCGCTAAGGTCAATGCCCCGTGCCCGCCCATGGAATGGCCAAAAATTCCCACCCGCGCGGCATCCACCGGAAAAGTGGCGGCGACGAGCGTAAAGAGTTCCTGCGTGATATAGGAGTACATGCGGTAGCCCCGCGACCAAGGTGCCTCTGTGGCGTCCACGTAAAATCCCGCGCCGCTGCCAAAGTCGTAACTTTCATCCTCGCCGGGAATCTTGAGTCCGCGCGGACTGGTATCCGGCACCACCAGAGCCAGGCCGAGCTCGGCCGCGATCCGCTGCGCACCGGCCTTGGCGACAAAATTCTCTTCGGTGCAGGTCAGACCCGAAAGCCAGAAGAGCACCGGCACCGCGCCGGCTTCCGCTTGCGGAGGAATAAACACGCCAAAGCGCATGACGCAGCCGGTTTCGCGGGATTCGTGGCTGTACGTGCCCTGGATGCCGCCGAAGGATTTATTGCGGGAAATCGTCGTAATCGTCATTTTTACAGTCCAACCCGGCACGACGGGAGTGTCAGCCTGCGCCGGTCAACATATATGGGTAATGAAAAAAAACTGGCGCCGCGAGGGCGCCAGCCGCATACCGTTGTTGCTAGCGCTGGCTCATTGAGGCTGCACGCCGGCGGCCTTCGCCATGTGAGTCGCAATCGCATCCATCAGCGGCGGCGATAGGCAGTCGTACGGCTCGAGTTTCAGTTCTTTCAATCTTGTCCTGACCGCGGTCATGTTCGCGGGGCTCGCGCCCGCCTCGATAATTGACGAAACAAAAGCGGCGAATTCCGGGGGCGCCCAGCCTGCGTCCTTCGACCGCTCGGTGTGAATAAAATCGAGTCCGTAAAACGGATGACCCTTGTTTTCGATCCGGCCATACATGTGAACGCCGCACTCTTTGCAGGCATGGCGTTGAATCGTTGCCTTCGTGTCCACCACCGCGAGCTTGTTCCCGTTCGCCGCTACGCTGAGGTTGTCGCGTCCCACGACGGCGACCTGCGAAAACAATGCCCCTTTGGGCTTCCAGCACTTGGTGCAGCCGCACACATGATTGTGCGCGCACTGGCCCTTGATCGCTATCTCGACTTTGTTCTGCGCGCAGTCGCACGCCAGGGTCCCGCCGGCAAAATTCGCCGTCGCAGGTTTTAATCCGCCATCAACCGCAGGATGTATCTTCACGCTGCTCATTACCATGCCTCCTTTGAAATTGTGGGTCTTCTGCAAAGTGAGTGGGTCATTTTGAGTCATTTTAGATCGCTGGGAGCATGCAAGTGAGGATCTTGAGCCGCAGATATTCTTGGTCGCGCAGTCCGTATGCGCGTCGCTGGATGACGCGAATCTTGTTGTTCAGTCCTT
>CAMDDU010000091.1:0-7403 GCA_945892985.1 Bordetella parapertussis | reverse complement strand
GTGTTGCCACGAAATACCTCACCAACTACCTCGGATGGTTTAGAGTTCTCGACCGGTCGCCCCGCTTCAGCCCCGATCCCGCACGGTTGCTCACTCTCGCGGTCAGAGCATGAGTTCAACAACATCATTCGCTAAATGAGCCAATTTTTTTGTACGCCAGCTCATGCAATCTGGATACGCGCCGTTGCACCTTGCCTTTGGTCGTCATCGGCAATACCGCTATGAACTCAATTTCGCACGGACGCCGATCTGATGGCATGCAAGGTGCACCAATACGTTCGGGCCGTTGCGGCAGCATGATCGCCCCCAGCGCCACCAGTGCGTTACTAAGCCTCTTGGCCTGCTACTGCAGGTTCCGACAGGGGCATCTGGCGACGCAGCGGGCGAGGGCCGCGTCGACTCTTTACTGCAGTTGCTTGATTCGCTGCTCTACAAACGCCAACAACTCCGGCGACAAAGTCCCTGCGCTGCGGGCACGGCGGAATGCCTCTGCCGCCTCCGCCGACTGTTTGAGTGTTTGCAGCGAGATGCCAAGCCCCATCCACCACACACCGCTACCCGGTTGCAGCCGCAATACCGTTTGATAAATGTCGGCGGCCTCCTTGTGACGCGCAAGCCGTTGCAGAATAGCCGCGGAAAACGCCAGATAGTCGGCGTTATTATCAGCTGTCGCGCCATGTTTTTGCAGCGTGGCCAGTGCGCCGTTCAGGTCCCCGCGCTCGACCTGGATGCGTGCCAACAACATGGCAAAGCCCGTCTGTGACGGGTTGATCGCAAGTCCGTCCTGCAACAGGTGTTGCGCATCATCAACACGCCGGTTTTCAAGTTGCAGGCCCACCGCCGTCTGGCGTGCGACCTCGTAGGCCGGATCAAGCGACAGGCTTGCATTGAGCGACTCCATCGCCTCGGCGATCCGCCCCTGGTTGATGAACGCGGTGGCGCGCCGGAATTCAGCGTCAGCGCGCTCCCGGTTGCTGGCGTTGCTACGTTTTTCAATTTTCCCGTCACCTGCCGGCGCCCTGGTCGGAGCGGGACTCACCTGTGGCTTGAGCAGCATCGGCGCTGCCGTGTGCGGCGTGGCAGCAGCGGCCGCTCCCTCCACAGTCTTCGCGTCAGGCGAAGAAATGCCCCTGCCTTTTTGTTCCACCTTTGAAGCCGGGGGTTTAGCACGCCGGACTAAAGCGGGTATTGGCGTGGTGATTTCCGTCGCCAGCCTGAGCATGTCTATCTTCACCGGCTCCATTGCTGTTGCGATCGGCACGACAGCCGGCGCGGACGGCAACTCCGCCGGCTTTTCCGCAAGCGCAGGTGCCAGCCCCAAAGGGGCGTTTGCAATCGCGGCCTCAGAGGACCCGGCAGGTGCTTCCGCGGATGCCGCCGTCGTATTTACCGTTGTTGCCGATGGCGGCACAGCTACGGCGCCCTTGGCCTGAAAAGCAAGATCGGTCACCACCGATGTGGGTGCGATCTGCCATAACAACCAGGCAATCCAGCCAAGCGCTCCTATCATCAATGCGGCCATCGCACGCCAGAATGCCTCGCCAAAATCACGCCTCGCCTTGACCGGCCGCAATTGTTGCACGAGCGCCTTCACGTTGGCCGGCGACCCGGGCTTGCCCGTCTCGTCAACGGCATGGCGCTTGTCCAGCTCTTGCAGCATTTTATTGATCAGGCTCATCGCAGCAGCATCCAGCCCAATCCACTGCCGGCAACGCAGGCCGAGGCAAACCAGACCCAGGCGCGGTGCGATCGGTATGAGGCCGGCGTATCGGCAACCGCGGCGCGCGCCTGCTGCCAGCCAACGCCGCGCCTGCCCTCCCCGTACGCAGCCATCAGCGCCTTGTTGGCAAGGATATTCACCAAACGCGGCACGCCCTGGCTCGCCCGGTGGATCACCCCCACCGCGGCGCGCGAAAATACCGCATCGCCGCTATACCCGGCGACCGACAAGCGGTAGGCCAGGTAGTGGTCGGTTTCGCGGCGTGTCAGCGTACCCATGTGATGCTGAAAAGTTATGCGCTGGCGCAACTGGCGCACGGAATTCTCCGCCAAGCGTTCGTCAAGTTCCGGCTGCCCGAACAGGATCACCTGCACCAACTTTCTTTTTTCAGTTTCAAGATTGGTCAGCAAACGCAGGGTCTCGAGCGACTCGAGCGGCATGGCCTGCGTCTCGTCCAGGCAGACCACGACGCGCTTTTTGCGCCTAGCGAAATCGAGCAAGCCCAGGTTGAGCGCCTTGAGCAGGTGGTGCTGGTCGAGCGCACCCTCGATTTTCAGTCCGAGTTCTTCGGCCAGCGCGAGCAGCAGCGTATTGGGTTCGAGGTCCGGGTTGGGTATGTACGCGGACGCCCAGTTCTCATCCAGCGAAGCGAGGAACTTGCGGCACAACAGCGTCTTGCCGGTGCCCACCTCGCCGGTTATTTTTATAAAACCCTCGCCGTTTGCCACCGCCACGACGAGGGTGTTCAAGGCCTGCTGGATGCTCGCACAGGCGTAATAAAAACTTGTGTCAGGCGTTATGCCAAACGGCGGCTCGCGCAGGCCAAAATGGGAAAGGTAAATCACTTTGCCTGGTCGGTGGCCTGCGGCGCCGGGTTCGCACCGTAGCCTTGCAGGCGCTCGCTTGCCTGCTGGATATCCTGCTGCCAATCGGAGTCGCTTTTGATCACTGTCGATTTGATCAGGATGATCAACTCCTTTTTGACCGTGGATGCGCCGCTGTTGCGGAACAAACTGCCAATACCCGGCGTATCAGACAGGCCGGGCACGCCACCACGATTATCCTGCAACTCCACTTTCATCAGCCCGCCCAGCACCACGATGTTGCCGTCGCGGGCGCGGACAATGGTGTCAGATTCATTGATTGCGGCACTCGCAACCTGGATGTTGCGCGGCCCCCCGCCGTCATCAAACTGCAGGAGTTTTTGCGTGATATTGCTGATCAGCGGGTGGATATGCAGCGTTATATTTCCCGCATCGTCGATCTGCGGCGTGATGTCGAGCGATATACCGGAAAAAAGCGTCCCCAACGTAGGGGCTCCAGGCGTAATCGTCTGCGGACTGGTGGGCGTGGCCGGCGTGACGATTCTTGGGCTGACGCTGAGAATGACGCTCTCATCGGAACCGACTTTAAGCACGGCCTTCTGATTATTCGTTGCGGCGATACGCGGGCTCGACAGCACCTGAACCGATCCCTGCGACTCAAGAAAGCTCAGGATTGCGGCAAAGTTATTAGTCTGGAAAGCAAGCCCAAACGCGCCGGCCGGGTTCACGCCGGCGGCCAGTCCCGCGCCAACCGCGGCGATCTGGCGTGCCGTCGAATTACCGCTAAAACTGCTGTCAGACAGCGCCCCGGTACGGCCAATAGGACTTGTATTCGGCGTATTGGTAAATCCACCGGCAAGACCACTGGTCGGAAATGCCGCCCAATTCACCCCGGACTGGTACGACTGGCTCAGCGTCACGTCGACGATTTTCGCCTCTATGATCACTTGCCGCTCGACCGACACACGCATCGCCTTGAGGTAATTTTCGACATTGCGCAATTCCTGCGGCAGGGCGCGTACCACCACCACCCCCGATTGCGGGCTGATGATCACATTGCGCCCGTCGGCACTTCCGCTCACAGCCGTGATGCCGACAATGGCGCGAAGCGAAAAAGCAATCTCCTGCCACAAATCGGTCAGGGTTACTGTGGATAAGCGAATCGCTTCACTGGCGGCATTGCTGCCACTCAGTGCGCCTCCGGCACCCGGCGTCAATGAGGGGGGGCCGGACGCGCCTGTGGCAACGCCAACTGCAACGCCTCCAGTGGTAGCTGTGGTTGTCGTTCCTGTGCCCCCGGCATTGGCCACCGAAGTCGAGGCGACACGCATGTCGCTGCGACCCTGGCGCGCACCGGTAAGGTAGTTGACTTGGAATACCCGCGTCTGCAAGCCAGCCGACTGGATGTAGACCCGTGTGCCGTCGATCTTGAATTCGTAGCCGTAGACTTCCCGTATGGCCTCCAGCGCCTCGCGCAGGGTCACATCCTTCAGATTGACCGAAAGCGATCCGGCGACCTCCGGATGAACAATCATGCTGTAGCGCGTACCCGAAACCAGCGACATGAAAATCTCGCGCGCCGAGCCGTTGTTGACGACCAGGTCGAATTTGGCTTCCAGCGCCTGGCGCGGGTTCGCCGGCAATGCGGCGCGCAAGGGCGGCATCAGCGCAAGATTGACTTCTTCGGGTTGCGGCGCGGCCTGCGGCGGTATCCTCGCCTTGTTGACCTCTGCGAGGATGGCGGCATCGACTTTTCCCAGGCGCGCGGGCTCATTGGCACAGGCGGCCAGCAGCAGGCTCAACCCCGCGACAAAAATCCGATGCTTCATGATCCTGCTCCCTTTTTCGGCTGCACCGGCCAGACCGATGTACTGCGTTTTTCAAGACCGGGATACAGTTTCATCACCTCGATTC
This sequence comes from Bordetella parapertussis, assembly GCA_945892985.1. Lineage (GTDB taxonomy): Bacteria > Pseudomonadota > Gammaproteobacteria > Burkholderiales > SG8-39 > CAITSH01. The sequence goes on along the minus strand of CAMDDU010000091.1, from coordinate 2,945 downwards.
CTTTGTCACTTTGCAAGCGGACCTCAGCGGCCGCTATGCCAATCAGCCGCGCATCGCCATATTTTCCACCCAGCGGAACGGATTGCCCATTAATAACGGCAATCTTGCGTCCACCGGACAAAATTATAGACTGCAGTGCATTCGCAGGTGCTGCGCCCGGCACGAACGCGCCCGAGAGCAATGCGGCCGGCGGCCGGGTCGGGTCGGCAAGCACCTGCGCCAGGGCCGGGCCGGCCCCTGGCAACAGCAGCGCGAGGCCCAGGACGACGGATGGGATCGTGTGCATCAGAACGTCACCCAGGTGCTGCTCAGGCTGATGGTGTAAAGACTCAGGTTCAGCGTCGCATCCACGCCGTTCGCACTGAGCGAACTGGCGCCAAGATAAAACTTGTCGCGGTAAGCCTCGAGCGCGGCGACATAATCGAGAAGATCCGGATAAGTGCCGCGCAAGGCCAGCTCAATGCCATGACGATAAAGACCGCGCCCGGCCATTGCAGCGGCGTCAGGCTGGGGTGCGGCGGCGGGCGCGCCGACCTTGACACCCAGTTCCACCGGCGGCGCGCTGCGCAGCGACAGCACCTGCAGTTGGCGCTTGTCGCGCAACATCGCCTCGAGCAACCTGACCATCCGGTCGGCCGGGACGAGCCGGCTTTGCCGCTGCGCCAATTTGGCATCGAGTAGCGCTAGCTCGTCTTTCAATTGCATTTGGGCGGCGCGATTCGCCGCATCCGGATCATCGCTACGGCGCTGCAGCACGGCCTGGATCTGTTGCTCGATACCGGTAACGGCGGCCTGTCGTAGCTGCGTCGCCTCGAACAAGGCCTTCTGCCTCTTTAAAAGGGGTTCGAGCAAAAAAGTGTCATAGGTTAAAAACAGCACCGCCGCCGCCGCAAGAAAGACCAGGGCGCGTTCGCGTAAGCTGAGCGCGTCGATGCGATCAGCATAGCCTTGGAGCAGGAGTTTGAGCTTGTCCATACTCAGTTGCCCGCCTTGGCATCACCCGCCGCGGCGGGTGCAGCCGGTCGAACCGGCGCCGCCGGGGCTGGGACCGGTGCCGGCTCGCTCTCGGTTGCGCCAGCCTCGCCCATACCCGAGCTCAGCACGAACGCCACCACAGGCACCTGTACGGCTTGCGTCGCACGCGGCGGCATGACGGCGAAGGCCTGCTGGGACATCGCCAGGTTGTCCAGGCTGCGCCCGTGCATGCTTTTCTCGGCGCCAAGGCCGCGCACAAACACCGGTACGAGTTCCGGGCTCAAGGCCATGCCGCTGATGCTGAAGTTCACCCCGCCCTCGTCAACACTAAAGGCGGTCAGCCACAAACCTTGAACGGCCTGGCGCGCCAGCGCACGCATGTATTCGGCCAGTCCGCGCTCGGCGCCGAAGCTTCCGGAGTCAAGCGCACTGAGCAGGCCCTGGCGCGCGACAATGCCCGCCTGCATGTCCTTGGCCTGGGCGGCCAGCGCCGCATCGGCCGGCTTGACGCCAAACTCCGCGGTCACTTTGGCCAGGCGTCCCTGTGCCGCCAGTTGCTGGCGATCGAGCAAAGAAGCCTGCCGCGTCAGGCCGTCCACTTCGAACACCGCGTAGGCGTAAAACCCGAGCATCCCCAGCACCAGCAGGCCTATCGCCTGCATGCCTGCCAGGGCGGAAAAATACTTTTCCTGACGCAGAAAAACCGGATTGAACAGGTTGATCTGCTGGCTCATAGCGTCTTCGCCTCAAGCCGCAGGCCCGCGCCCAGCACATGGAACAAGCGCCACTGGTCCTCGGCCGCCATCGGCGCCGATTCGGGCAGGTCCATCACCTCGGCCACATCCACGGTGCGCACCCGGATGGTGAGGTTGGAGGACAAATACTCGGCGATACCCAGGTCCTTGGGCAGGGGTGCCAGCAGCAATTGCGTCACCGAAAGATGCGTGAACTGGCGCTCGAAATGGTCCAGCGAACGCTGCAACTCGGTGGTCACCCGGTCCAGGTAATGCTGGCGCTGGGAATCGATCTCCGCGGCCAGGTTCGTCCAGGCCACCTCAATGCGGCGCGCAAGATAAAGCTCGCCGGCAAACGAAATCGTCAGCAGCCCGCCCGAATGATCGAAGGACAGCATCGCCACGGCCCGCTCCGCATCACCGAACAAGTGCGCCATGTTGCGCTCGGCGGTCTCGGGAATGTCGATGACCTTGAGCGGAATATGCGCGCCCTCGAAGTCCTTGATCTGCCGCTGCAGCAAATCGTTGCGCGCCGAGATGGCGTACATCGAGTGCTGCTTGCCGGCGGGCGAGGGAATATCCAGTACGTCGATGGTGGCATCATCGATGTGGTATTCGATCAGATCTTTTATTTTCCAGCGAATCGCGCCCTTTAACTCGTCAGAAGTGACATTGGGTGCCTCCACCAGCAGCAGTTGATAGTCGCCAGGCTTGAGCAGCGTTGCGCAGTGATAGTCGGCAAGATTCATTTTTTTGCTGATTTGCGCCAGGGTCTCCCCCTCTGCCTGCGTGACGACCGACCAAGCGCTGACCATCGGCCTGCCCTCGCCCTTGACGGCGACATGCGCGCACTTGGTCGCGTCAGGCTCAACACTGACCACCATCCAACCCGGTATTGCCTGCGGTTTTGAGAAAAACCATGCCATAAACAGACCACTGTGACAGTTTCACTTGAAAATAGTAAAATAAATCATTGTTGTCAATGATGATTTTAGCATAGAACACCTTAGTTCCGGCAATCCCTGCCGACCGGACTCGGCCTTATGCCCAATGCATAGCATTTGTGTGCGGCTTGGCCGCGGCAAACTTGCGAATTAAACCTCGAAGTGCAACATCCGGGCTTTAGAGGAAGGTGAGATGCCCCAGGGTGTACCTTTCTGTTTGCGAAGACGGATAGGAGCATCCCATGCGCTACAAGCATCTCACCTTTGAGCAACGCTATCACATCGAGCTGGG
>CAMDDU010000090.1:0-7622 GCA_945892985.1 Bordetella parapertussis | reverse complement strand
CGCCTTGCTGCGCACCCACAGCACGCCCTCGTTCCCGTTCGGACCGTCCACCAACTTGAGCTCGGTGTCGGGCAGCGGATAGCCTAGGGCGAGTTTGGGCCGCGCCACACCACCTGGGTGCGCCCCAAACGCCACCGGACCGGACTCGGTGGTGCCCCACCAGTTTGTCACCGGCGCATTGGGAAACATTTTGGCCAGACGATCGAACAACGCGTCCGTAGCCGGCGCCGAGCCGGACTTGGCCGACTGGACATGCGACAGGTCCAGCGTCTCCAGCAGGTCCGTCTCGCGCGCCGCCAGCGCGAACATCGTCGGGACGGCGGTGACCATTTCGCAGTGAAAGCCGGCCGCAGCCTCAAGGTAAGCGCGCGCCGAGAACTGGCGCAGCATCACGACCGTGCCGCCGGCAACGCCGATCAGCAGGCTTTGGATCAGGGCGTTCATATGGTAAAGAGGGGCGGCGACGAGCGCGCGCTTGCCCTTGAAGGGCGGCGCCGCAGCGGTCAGCACATCAACGACCCAGACATAGCCCCCGTGAGTCAGCGGCACACCTTTGGGACGGCCTGTGGATCCGGAGGTGTACAAGATAGTGGCGAATTCCCCGTCTTGCATCTGCAAGGGCGCAACCTCGCCCGGATCGAGCAAGTCCTTCCAGGCAGCGTATTCGTCCATTCGCACGCTTGGAATTGAACAGACGAATCCGGCACGCGCTTCATCCACGAGCATCAGTGCGATCTTCGAATCGCCGATGATGTAATCGATGGTGTCGCGCGGCAGCTTGAAGTTGATTGGAACGGGTACGAGCCCGGCGCGCATGATGCCGATGTAGGCAATCAGGTACTCGGCGCTGTTCCCGGCAAGGATCCCGATACGCTCGCCCCGTTTCAGTGCGCGCTTGGTCAGGCCGCGTGCCAACGCATCGGCATCCCGGTGCAACTGCGAGTACGTCAGGTTGCGGGTGTTGCCGTCAGGCGCAACCTCGATCAGGAATATCTCGTCGCTAAACGCATTCCGATCGACCACCTCGCCCAGATTCATTATTTTCGCCATTCTGACTACAGCCCCTTCAGCCCGTTTGCGCGCTGTAGCAACCGCGCCCGATGGCGGTCAGGCGCCCCTGATCATCGAACACGTCGACATCGGCGACCGCGACCGTGCGCCCGGCGCGCCGGACCACGGCCTTGGCCAGCAGATAAGAACCCGTCGAGGGCCGCAAAAAATCAACGCGGAAATTAATCGTCGGTACGGTGCCTTTGGTGACCAGCGCGACCGCAAAGTCCCCGACGGTATCGATCAGCGCGGAAACCGGGCCGCCGTGAAACTGGCCGGTGTTGGGCCCGCCTCTCTCAAACTCGGGACGCAGTGGCATTTTCATTACGATCTCATTCTTTTCCTGATCGAAACTCACGAGCTCCAGCCGCATGAACGCGATAAACGGAGACTGGGCGATCCATTCTTTTATCACCTCTGACTGGGAATCAACCGGCATTGGGGCCTCGCTCATGCGCTATAAGAGACAAGGGGCAGGCCCGCGGCAGGCCTCCCATCGAAACGGCGCGCGACGCGCAACCGGGGCCTGGTTTCACGAATGCTCCGTTCTGCCGTAGGAAATGCTGACATCGCGCAAATCGGCGCTGGACATCAGAGAATCGAGCACCATACTCTTGGATGCTGCCAGCTCCTCCCGGGTCAAGCGCTCAGCCTCGTCCGCGTCGCCCCCGGCCAGGGCATCTATCAAGGACTGGTGTTCCTGGTGGATCTCCTCCGAACGATTGCGCAGCGAAAGACCGATATGTATGAGTCGTTCCATTTCCTTGAGAATCTGCCCGAGCGCGGCAACCAGGCGATCATTACCCGTAACCATTGCCACGGTGAGGTGAAACTCACTATTCGCCTGCAGGAATTTGGACTCACTGTCGCGGTCGCCGAGTCGGTAGCGTTGGGAGCAGGCACGATCGAGGCGGCGCAGGCTGAACTCGTCAACACGGCCCGCCGCGAGCCGGTTGGCAGCCACCTCGATGATGGTGCGAAGCTGAAACAAATCGTTGACATCGCGCAGGGTGATCGGCTTGACGATGTAGCCGCGGCGGTGCACCGGCCGTAACATGCCGACGATGGACAAACGGTCGACCGCCGCGCGCGCCGAAGCGCGCGCCAGGCCGAAGCGCTCCGCCAATTGTGCCTCGGACACGGTGGCGCCCGGCATGATTTCACACCGCACAATCGCGCGATACAGGACGTCAAAGGCCTGGTCACTCTGGCGCTTGACTACGGGCGTGCTTGTGCCCGGCTCCCCGATGGCAAACACCGGGGCCGGGGACGCACCTGAAATTGACGCCTTAGGCTTCATTTTTCGTCTTCATCCTTCGCAACTGAGAATGACACTCATTGTCAACGCATAAGAGTTTAGCAGAAAGCCTCTTAAAGATCCCAATTTTGCGCTTTGATCCCGGGTAAAAAATACCTGTTGACAGGTTACAGGAAAAGTGATCGCCCTGCAGCAAACGAGGAACAGCACATCAAAGCTCACCCGCCCGCTTGTCGATGAAGTTGCGGGCAAAGCACGCGAATGCAAAAACATCCGCAAAATTACTTACCAGGCCGATTGATATTCGAACAGCGCCGGTACTCTTATCGCTGATTATTTTACGAAAATCATCCATCGTCGGGCTTGCTGACGACTGCGGTGAACAGGTGCTCAGTTCCTCCTCGAAGATACCGAGGGCGCTCTCCCCTCCCCCGGGGTTGCAGAAACTGCCGGTACGCAGGGAAATGTTCGCCCGGTTGGCGAGCGCCTCAATGGCGTGGTGATCGACGAAAACGCCGTCCGCATCAAAGAAATTCAGTGCCACCGTCCCCCCCCGCGACTGCATTGTGACAGGGCCATATATCCGCACCACCGGCAGGCCATTTTGATGCCGCATTGCAGTCAGTTGCTGCAACAACCAACCGGTAAGGGCGTCCACCCGCGAGTGGATCACCGCATAGCCGATTTTCCCGATGTAGCCCAATCCGATTTCCAATGCGGGCGCCGCAAGATAATTGACCGTGCCATCCTCAAACGCTTCGGCACCCTCCTGCAATCGATGGCGGTCGTTGCGCACTGAAGCCACAGCAATCGTCCCGCCGGAAAACCAGGGCCTGCGCAACTTCGAAAGCGCGTTCTTTTTCGCGATCAGGCATCCTGCCCCGGTCGGATAACCAAAAATCTTGTAAAAAGAGACGGCGACGAAATCGGGCTTTACCAGTGAAAGGTCAAGCCTGTTGGTCGGCGCGAATGACGCCGCGTCAAGCAGCACATCCCAGCCGTTTGTCTGCGCGACCTCGATCCAGTCCAAGTCATGCTGCACGCCTGAAAAATTCGATTGCGCCGGAAACGCGAACAATTTGTGCTGTGTGCCGGGGTTGGCGCGCAGCACGCTTGACATAAACGCCGAATCCAGACGCATTTCGGGAAGCACGAGCGGCGCGTAGGACACTTCTGCGCCGCCGGCGCGGGCGTATTCACGGATGCCCAGGACGGAATTGTGGTTGTCGAATGCAAGCAGCAGGCGAGCCGAGGCGTCGAAAGGATAGGCCTCGCCGACAAGTTTCAGCGCGCCTGTCGCATTCTGTGTAAGTACCACAGCATATTCTTCAGGGCGCGCATTGAAGAATGCCAGTATTGATTCGCGCGCGCGTCCGACCAAAGCGGTGGAGAGGGCGGAGGTGGGGTTCGACGAATGAGGATTTCCAAGCACACTCTCCTGCAGGAACTCCATGTGCTGCCGCAGCTGCTCGCTAGAGTAAAGTCCTCCCCCCGTAAAATCGAGGTAGACATGCCCCTGTCGATCGAGCCTTTCGTAGTCTGAACGCCGGAGATCATCGAGCAGGCTTGTTTGCTTATATGCGGGGAACCGCTCGAGAAAAGCGCGCTCGGCTTCGCCAAGCATATCCATTTCAAGGTCAGAACCGGATCTGACGTTCATTTTGAATGAAGTGCCGCAGCCACGGCCGGATGGATTATTTTCCCGGCATGCACATTAACGCCCGCGGCAAGATGCGGATTGTCCGAACAGGCTCGCTGCCAACCCTTGTCCGCCAAAGCCAGCACAAACGGAAGCGTGGCATGGTTCAACGCATACGACGATGTCCGCGGAACAGCGCCGGGCATGTTCGCAACGCAGTAATGCACGATCCCGTCAACGACGTAGGTCGGGTCGGCATGGGTGGTGGGACGAGAGGTCTCAAAACAGCCGCCCTGATCGATCGCCACGTCCACCAGCACCATCCCCGGTTTCAACATCGACAACTGTCGGCGTGTCACCAGCTTGGGAGCCGCCGCGCCCGGCACAAGTACCGCACCGACCACCAGATCGGCCCCACGTAACGCCTCCTCAGTGGCATCAAGGGTAGCGTATTGGGTTTTCACACCCCCCCCAAACATTTCGTCCAGGGCATTGAGCCGTCGCAACATGCGGTCAAAAACCGTCACATCCGCCCCCATACCCAATGCCACCCGCGCGGCGTTGGTCCCGACAACCCCGCCCCCCAGCACAACAACCTTTGCCGGCGCGGTCCCGGGGACCCCGCCGAGGAGAATCCCGCGGCCACCGGTGGCCTTTTGCAAGGCGACCGCGCCAACCTGAATGGACATCCGGCCGGCGACCTCGCTCATGGGAGCAAGCAGGGGCAAGCCCGCGTATTCGTCAGTGACCGTCTCGTAGGCGATGGCCGTGCATCCGGATTCACACAGCAATCTGGCTTGCTCCGGATCAGCGGCAAGGTGCAGGTAGGTGAACAACACCTGCCCTTGCCGCAGCTGCCGGCATTCTTCGGGCTGCGGCTCCTTCACCTTGATAATCAGCTCGCCCCAGCTGAAAATTTCCTCCGGCGTGTCCGCGATACGCGCCCCGGCCGCAAGGTAATCATCGTCCGTGCAGCCGATCCCCAGTCCCGCGCTTTTTTCCATGAAAACCGCATGCCCGTGACTGACCGCCTCGCGCACCGAGGCCGGTGTCATCCCCACCCGGTATTCGTGGACCTTGATTTCCTTTAGAACTCCGATTTTCATATGTCCTGTTCTTTTGTTCTCCGTTAACTCATGCGGCGACATACGAAACACGAGTCAGCACCACCCACCCCGGCACGTCAGTTACCGGAGTTCAGGATCAAGGGTCCTTTGGGCGTTTGAATTTGCGCACGAAAGAACGGCCGGTCGGCCCGCTCAAGAGGCACATTGATGCCCACAGCGCGAAGAATCGAACCGAGGCGAAGCGCCTCAGGATGGCCGATCGCGAAGGTTCCCAGCGTGCACCCCTTCACTGAGGTCAATGCGGGGTGGGGCGTATCCAGCCAGTCGATAAACTTTGGAATGTAGTCGCCAAAGGGGTTCTGCCGTGGCAGCAGCAACCGCCACCGCAGCGTGGCCCCGGCCGGCGTTTTACGCGAAGCCGCGATAAGGTCCGATTCAATGCCTTCGGCCGCCAGCGTCGACTGGATACCCTCAAGATTCTTTGCCCTGACGATGTAAGTGAAGATTCGGGGCGCCTCGAACGTCCGGAACAAGTCCCCCCATGAGCCTGGGATATTTTGCTCAGGATCGGGGGCGATGAGTTCCAGATAAACGTCATCACCGAGGGACGCCAGTGCATTTCGCGTACCAAGCCCTGGGTGCGACCCGCCAATACCGGCCGCGACACCACTCATGGATTTAAATCGCGAAACCAGTTCATCCAGATCCCTTCCGGCATACATGAAGTGGTCCAGCGTATTTGACATGTTATTCATTCTCCGTGCCTGCCACCCGGCAGGCCCCGTAGGGCCGGCGGCACCCGCCAAATAACGCTCTGTAACTCGCGGGGAACACCCGATGCCCAAGCTTCCAATCGAGATCCGCGGCGGGGGAAACCACAGTCTCTTTTCACTCTAACATGTTATTAATTCCGGCACAAGCCATCCTCCAGGCGTGCATTGCTCCCAATCCTGAATGGAAAATACGATGCGTAGTGACCCCGCAGAAGGCCGGCAAAGAATGATGTAAAACGACCGCTCCGGCGCGGACGTGGATGGCCACAACGGCGAGTTGCTGCTGCGAACAGGCCGCAATCGCCAACTACACGGCGAGCATGTGCTCCGTGAGGCGCACCCATGCGCTTGAGCCAAGGGGCAGGATTTCGTCGTTGAAATCGTAATTGGCATTGTGCAGCATGCAACCGTTATCCCCGGGGCCGTTTCCAATCCAGAGATAGCATCCTGGCTTTTGCAGCAGCATGAAGGCGAAGTCCTCGGCGCCCGTAGACGGCTGAAGGTTGCGCAGCACGTTTTCGCTGCCCACGAGATTTTCCAGCACCGTCGCAACGATTTCAGTCTCGCGCACAGCGTTGATGGTCGGTGGATAAAGCCTGTCGTATTGAACGCTTGCGCTCGCCCCATGCGCCGCCGCGATTCCCGCGGCCAGTCTCTTTATGGCGTTCTCAATCGTATCCCGGACCCCGGGTTTGAACGAGCGCGCCGTGCCTCGCAGTATTGCCTCGGACGGAATTGCGTTGATCACCTCACCGGCGTGAAATTGAGTGACGCTCACCACCGCCGCATCCAGGGGGCTCACCGTCCGACTCGATATGCTCTGCAGCGCCTGCACAAGCTCTGAACCGATCAGGATCGGGTCAATCCCGTTTTGCGGCATGGCTGCGTGCGCGCCACGGCCAAGGACACGTATTTCGAAATTGTCGGTCGACGCCATCATCGGACCGGGCATGACGGCAAACTGTCCCGCCGGAATGCCGGGCCAGTTGTGCATGCCAAAAACCGCGTCCATCTGAAATTTCTCGAACAGTCCGTCCTCAATCATTTCACGACCGCCGCCCTGGCCTTCTTCGGCCGGTTGGAATATGAAATACACGGTGCCATCAAAATTTCTGCTCTCGGCGAGGTATTTGGCGGCGCCAAGGAGCATCGCGGTATGGCCGTCGTGACCGCAGGCATGCATGCGCCCATCGTTCTTTGAACGATAGCCGAAGGCGTTTTTTTCGTGAATCGGCAGCGCATCCATATCGGCACGCAAGCCGATCGCGCGGGCGGACCGGCCGAGGTTGCGCCCGCCGGCCAACTTGCCGACGATGCCGGTCTTTGCCAGCCCTTTATGCACCTCTATGCCCCAAGACTCAAGCTTGGCCGCCACCAGCTTGGACGTGCGCAACTCTTCGAATGCTGTTTCCGGATTGGCATGGATGTCCCGCCTTATGGCCATAAGCTCGGGTTGTTGCGCGACGATTTGCGGGGGAATTTTCATGGTTTTCGGGTGGAAAATGGAATGGGAGATAGGCCGAAAAATACAATCGGCACATCATGGGATTGCGGGCTGGGAATTTTTCCGGGTCAGACTATTACGCTATCACTCTACCAAATAAACCCATGGCCGCAAATCAGCATCACCGAAGCGGCTCTGCGATTCTCCGTGAAATGACGCCCCGGGCGGTCTGCCACCCAAAAGGTTCGGATCGGCCCAGAAGGGGAAACCGAAGCTTATCCGGATAGTGGTGATGGTAAGATCGCCCGGCCGGCATTTGCGTGCCGACGCCCCCTCAACCCGCAAAAAACCGCATAGCGTCGCAGGAGAAACATGAAACGCATCATCATCG
>CAMDDU010000089.1:0-7946 GCA_945892985.1 Bordetella parapertussis | reverse complement strand
AGCTTGCAGCGGCTCACCGAAGCCAAACTCCAATCGATTGAAGACCGCCTAAACCATCGACCTCGCAAGTGTCTTGGCTACCTGACCCCTCACGAGGTACTCTTCGGGCTCAAGCCCATACCCATTGCGCTTCGAACTTAAATTCGCACGATAGCTGGAAACCCTTGCCAGTCCTGCCTTTCCAGCCATGTGCCCTGCCTGAAGCGCGGTTGTAGACCTGTCGACGCCTTCGGCATGTGCCTTGTGACATATCGAAATTTGTGAAAAATTTAGATATATTCCGCTGATACATCGATTGGTTTGGCATATCCCATCCCCCGTCACTTGGTATATAGTGTGCTCATGTGTACACAAATGGAGCCCTCCAATGGAAGCCCTTAAAGTCGGCATTCGGGAATTCCGCAGCCAATTGCCCCACTATCTTCTGGAGGCCGGACAAGCTGTTGCCATTACGCGCCATGGCGAAACGATCGGCTACTACATCCCCAGCCGCGACAAAGGGCCTGCCGCGGAACTCACCTCCCTGAAGGCGGCCGTGGCCAAGCTCGATGCCTTGCTCAAAGCGGCCCGGCTCGACACCGAAGAAGTCGTCGCTGATTTCACCGCCCGCCGCCGCAAGAAGTAATGGCGTTACCGCGTCGCGCGCTGGTGTTGGACGCCAATATCCTGATTCGCGCCGTTCTGGGCCCGCGCGTTTGCGACAGTGCGCGACCTGATTCTTGACAACGCAGATCGTGTTCATTTTTTTACGCCGAACGAGTGCATTCAGGACGCGAAGCGCTACCTGCCCGAGATCCTGCAATCCAAAGGTATCGACCCCGCCCCGGCGATGGAGGTGCTTGACCTGCTGCTCGTGCATGTTAAGGGGCTTGAGAACGAATGGCTCGAGGACTACGCGTCTTTAGCCAAGGCACGCATGGCCAACCGTGACCCGAACGATTGGCCGGTTCTTGCAGCGGCCATCGCGCTGTCCTGTCCGATCTGGACGCAGGACGCCGATTTTTTTGGTGTGGGCGTTGTCACCTGGACGACAGCCCATATTTCCGGGTTCTTCGATCACTGATCGCCGCAACCCGCGCCCATCCCGTCATTCCGGGGGGGCGAAGCCGGGGTTTCGCGGAGCATGCTCCGCGTCGGCTGAGCGACATCGGCCTATCGGCCGATGTGCGCCCTGCAAGGGCAAAGCGGAACCCGGAATCCATGGGGTTACCGAGCACCGATAGCTGGAAATCCTTGCCTGTCGGGCGTTTTGGCGCCGGCCGCGCTTCGCGCTTGACGTTCGTGCCGGATCAGGCCGCTAGTTTTTGCACGCCCTTGGGCGGGTGCTGCCGCGCCTGCCACAAGTCATATTGCATCTGCATGCCCAGCCAGAGGTCGGCGCTGGTGGACAGCGCCTTGGACAAACGCATCGCCATCTCTGCGCTGATGCCCGCGCGGCCATTGAGTATGGCCGACAAGGCTTGGCGTGAAACCCCGAGCTTTTGCGCAGCGCCGGTGACGCTGGTACCCTCGGGCAGATACTCCTGCAAGGCCTCGCCCGGATGGGGTGGATTAAACATGCGCGACATGATGTGCTCCTGATGTTCCGGTTTCTAGTCGCGTGTCACCAGCCATCCATTGAGCATGCCGGCGCCCCACGGCTCAGGGCTTCAGAGCGACAATTTTTCCGTTCTTCGAAACATAAACGGGCGTGCCGTGCATGCGGGCGACTTTGCGTGCCTGCACGCCGGCGCGCCGCAGCCCGCTCGCCACGGTCCGTGAAAAGGCATTCGGTTTGAGCGGAGGTTTCTTTGCATTCATGGCGATTGATCCAGAATCAGTTTATTGGGCGCGGCCCCGTTTCATTCGTCGATTTTACGGCACCGGCACGCCAAGATCCTTGCATATCTTTCTCGCCAGGTGATCGTTGATTTCAGAGTGGCGCGGCACGGCACTGCGTCGGTTCAGCACCATATTGTGCCACCACGAATGGCTGCCGCCTTCGCGCAAAAGTGCGCAACCGTGGGACGACAGGTGTCGCAGCAAATCGCGACGTTTCATACCGCGATACTGAGCTCTTCGTAACCTTTACCCGCGGCGTCCCGGGCATCCGTGCGATTCATTTCCAGCGCTTCCTTCAGCGTGATGCGCAGGGTCTTTAACAGCTCATCCCGCGTGGACTCCTGGCAATTGACGCCGGGAACCTCTTCTACCCAGCCAATCCACCAGGGGCCGTCCTGCTTGATCACGGCCGTAAAGTTTTGGTTCATTTTTCTACCTCCAACGTAGGCGGTTCTGCAATTTGCGAACATTCTCAGTTTAGCTTGGTATTTTGACGAACGCCCAAAAGACAGGCTGGTTGACCAAGCCGGTCGCAACCCGTGCCCACCCCGTCATTCAGGGGCCGCTACGCACCCCTCCGGGGACTTCCTTCGGTCGGAACCCGCAATCCATGGGGTTGGATTTATGCAGGTGGCTGGAAACGTCCGTCTGGCGCGGGTTTCCAGCGTATAGCCCCCCGCACCGCTGCGACACTGCCCCCACAAACCAACCCCCTCAAGCCCCAAGCGACCGCAACATCTCAACCACATAATCAGGCCGCGCATCGCCATCAAGCCGCAAGCACGGCACCTCTAGCGGCGGCCCATAGACCAGCGTGCCCGGCGCGGCCGCCGGGCTGGCGGCGGCAAAAGCCTGCAGCAGGCCGTGGGCAAACGCGGTGAGCGCGCCGCTCACCGGCTGGTTGCACGGCCCCTTGAGGTCTTGCAGCAACCAGCGGCCAGCGGCCGACACGCGGCCCAGCGCCACCACCGCCACGTCCCGCCGCAGCACCGTGTTGCGGATCACGAACACGTGCGTGCCGCCCGTGCGGCAGGCGTCGGCAAAATCGGCCAGGCAGTTGTGAAAGGCGAGCCCGGTGTCCACCAGCTCTTCGGCCGATATGAGCGCCCGCGCCTGGAAACCCGCCGCCTCGTAGCCGGGCAGGGGCGCATCCCAGCGCGCATCGCCCTCGGTGTAATGGCCGGGGCCGCCGGGGCGCGCGCGCCGCTGCCAGGCGAGCGCCTGGCGCCGCACCCACGGCCAGCCGGCGCGCCGTTGTGGTTTATCGAGTTGCGGCCGCAGCGCGTGGCCCCAGCGCAGGGCAAGGCGGATGTCGGCGCGAAGGGCCTCATCGTGCCGCGCCGCCGGGCTGCGCGCGGCGGCAAAGCAGGCGGCCGTTATCTCAGGCGGCACGCCCAGAAAGTCATCGCCGAACTCCGGCTCGTGCGCAAACTCGAGCCAGGTGCGCATCTCGCGCGCGGGCGGGGGCGGCGGATGGCCGGCGGCCGCAAAGGCGCGCAGCACGGCAAGGGTCGCCGTTACGCGCCGCCGGTTCCCCATGGCGCGCCACACCGGCCGCAGCCAGCGCACGCCGTGGCGCACGAGGTAGCGCCAGGTGGCGGGCTTGAGCCCGTGCGCGGCGCACAGCGCATGCAGGTCCGCCAGCGGGTCTTCACAGGCGGGGAGTTTTTCTTCGCGCAGCGCAATGGCCGAGAGCGGCAGCAGTTGCGGCGCCTCGCGCGCGAGGGTGCGAAACAGTGCCTCGTGCTGCCACACCCGGTTGAACTCCTTTGAATCGAGCCCGCCCAGTTCGGGCTGCTCGCGCGCGCCAAGCGCAATGGCGTGCAGCACCGGGTCAAGCCCCAGCGCGCGCGGCAGGCGCTCGCGCTGCAACAGCGCAAAGCGCGGGTCGCGGCGCAGCGCCCGGTAGGCCTCCTGGCACAGCCACTGCTCCTCGGCCTGCACCTGCACATCAACGGCAAAGAGCTGCCCCTGCGCACCGCTATCGCTCAAGCCCAGCCGGCGCACCACGAACTCCAGCCAATAGGGCCGGCGCAAAAAGGCCATCAGGTCGACACTGAAGCTGCCGCGGCGCACGCCGTTGCGGGCGTGGTACACCGGGTACACCGTGCGCGTGCGGTGGTTCACCCGGTAGCCGATGGCATCGAGCAGCCAGACCGTGTGGCTGTTGCGGTGGCTTGTGGTGTCGCGCTTTACCACCAGCGGCGCATCCAGCCAGCGATCGAGCCGGCGCATCAGCGCGCCATAACGCAGCAAGGCGCCGGCGGTGTCGGCCATGTCGGGCGCGAACTGCGGCACAGCAGAAAACCGCGGCACCGAAGGAGACCGCGGAACACCTGGCACGTGCGAAACAGTAGGTGTGTCCCGCACCACAAGCGTGGCCGGGGCAGGCGTGTTGTGCAGCAGCTCGCGGCCGGCGGGCCGGCGTAGTTGCAGCTGTGGACGGTTTTCTTGGACAGCACCCATGCGTGTGGTGTGCGGCGCGCGCGCAGCAGTGGTGGAGCGGATGCGTAGTATGGGTGGGCGGGTGGCTCAGGAAGTGAGCCCGACGACGGTAGTGGGTTTAGTCTGACAAAGCGGCCTCGAATGGCGAGCGAAGAGCTTTATCAGTACGTTCCCCTCCCCCCTGGCGGGGGAGGGGGCAGGGGAGAGGGGGAATGCTAGCCAGCACGCTTCGGCGTCATTCCCGGGCGATTCGCGTCCTCGCCAGTCGAACCCGGAATCCATGGGGTTACGGTGTACCGATAGCTGGAAACCCGCACCAGTCGGGCATTTCCAGTCGATGCACGGCGATTATTCCCAGATCGGATAGCAGCAATTGACCTCCGAACGAACGTTCGGTATGGTGTTTGGCTGCAACCACCAATCGCAGGAGGCCATCATCGCAAAGAAGCCCACAGCCGCCGAACTTGTCGTCACCGCGCGCATCGCCCGACAAGTCCTCGTCGTTCGTAATCAGAAGGTCATGATTGATGCAGATTTTGCGGCACTCTACGGTGTCGAAACGAAACGGCTTAATGAACAGGTCCGTCGCAACGCCGGGCGCTTTCCTGACGATTTCGTTTTTCAGGTCACCCAGGCAGAGTTCGAAAACTTGAGGTCGCAATTTGCGACTTCAAGTTGGGGTGGCCGAAGGACATTGCCCCTGGCCTTTACCGAACACGGCGCCATCATGGCCGCCATGATGCTGAACAGTCTGCGTGCTACAGAGGTCAGCGTCTACGTTGTCCGCGCCTTCGTCGAGCTACGCGAAACGCTCGCTGCGCACAAGGAGCTCGCCAAGCGACTGGATGAACTTGAATCGCGCATCGGCCGAAAGCTTGCAACCCACGACCAGGCCATCACCGGCATTCTTGAGGCGATTCGTCAGCTCATGGCGCCTGCCGATCCGGTAAAAAAACGTCGCATCGGTTTTGTGCAGACGGACTAAGGCATTGGCTCCAGCAATGGTGCGGAGGCTTGGGGCACGCGAGGTGGTCGCAATTTGCGACCACCTCGCGTCATATGCCGGGTTGCTTGGCAGGCTATCAATAGGCATTCGAGTAAAGGAGCGGCAAAGACTGATGAGCTTGGTCCCATTTAAGCTCATCCCGTCATTCCGGGGTGCGAAGCCGGGGTTTCGCGGAGCATGCTCCGCGCCCGCGGAGCGAGATCGGCCTACCGGCCGATGTGCGCCTAGCAAGGGCGCGGCGAACCCGAAATCCATGGGGTTACGGTGTACCGATAGCTGGAAACCCGCACCAGTCCTGCCTTTCCAGTCGATAGCACGCCTGCGAAATAGCCTGTACCCTCAGCCTGATCACACCAAACCATGAACACCGCCTGCCCCTTCTGCACCCTCACCAATCGCCGCATCGTTGCCGCCAACGACCTTGCCGCCGCCGTGCGCGATGAATATCCCGTATCGCCCGGCCACACCCTCATCGTGCCAAGGCGCCACAGCGGATCGTTCTTTGCCATCAGCGCCGAAGAGCGCGCCGCCATGCTCGACCTGCTAGCCGCCGCCAAGGCCGCGCTCGATGCCGAGTTTCACCCCGAGGGCTACAACATCGGCATCAACGACGGCACGGCCGCCGGCCAAACGGTGGCGCACCTGCACATGCACCTGATCCCGCGCTACGCAGGAGACCAGCCCGACCCGCGCGGCGGCGTGCGCTGGATACTTCCTGACAAGGCAAAGTACTGGCCGTGAGGGGCAATGGCAAGCCCATTGCAGCGCGAGTATCATTAAAGCTGCTTCCAGCCCAGGAGAACCGAATGTCGGATCAGCTCGATATTGTTGAAGCGCAAGCATTGAAGCTTCCTCCCGAAGAACGAGCGCAGCTCGCCGATCGCTTGGTCGCCAGCCTTTTCAAGGATCAGAATATCGAAGATGCCTGGTCGGCTGAAGTGGAGCGTCGCATCGAGGAAATCGAAAGTGGTCGCGCCAAGCTGATACCAGCGGCCGATTCCATTGCCAGAGCCCGCGCCGCGATCGGATGATCCCGTCGGACAGCCCGGAAGCCGATCGGGAGCTTTTTGATAGTTCCGTCTTTTACGCCGGGGAAGCCAATGCGGAAGTCGGTCTTGCGTTTATCCTGGAGTACGAAAGGGCGTTGACGCTTCTCTGCGCCAGCCCGCACTTGGGCACCCTCTGGAAAAACGGCCGGCGCCGTTTTCCGCTGCGAAAGTTTCCCTACAGCATCATCTGCTACACCAGTGGCGATGCGCTGAGAGTAATCGCGCTCGCGCATCACCGGCGCAGACCAAGCTATTGGAGCGGTCGGAAGTAAAGACAGTCTGTATCTATGCGGCTAGATGACGAGTTTGGCCCGCGCGGCAGTGCGCGCTGGATCATCCCGGAAAAGGCAAAGTACTGGCCATGACACGCAATCAAATTTACAGCGCACTCTCATCAGCACGTCCCCTCCCCCCCCGGCGGGGGGCGAAGCCGGGGTTTCGCGGAGCACGCTCCGCGCCGGCTGAGCGGCATCGGCCTACCGGCCGATGTGCGCCCTGCAAGGGGGACAGGGAGAGGGGGGAAACGCCGCCAAGTACCCCGCCCCCAACTTGGCCGACCCCCACGCGCTGTGCCCACGATACTTACCGACAAGGCGACGCACCGGCCATGACACGCGATGAAATCCTTGCCGCGTTTGACCGCATGCGCGTTTGGCAGCGCGGCGACAAGCGCGCCGTGCACAAGCCATTGCTGGTGCTGCTGGCCCTCGGCCGGCTCGCCCGCAGTGAAACGCCGCTCGTAGAGTTTGCCGACATCGAAGGCAAGCTCGGCAGCCTGTTGCGCGAATTCGGTCCCTCGGGTTCGGAGGCGTCGCGGCACAATCCCTTCTGGCACCTGAGGACCGACGGCCTCTGGCAGCTTGCCGGCCCGGAAGCCATCCTTGGTCGCCCTCCCGCAGCCACACCCGGCATCACCGAACTACGGCAAGGCCACGTCAGCGGAGGTTTCCCCGAACCCCTGCGCCTCGCACTCGCGCACGACTCCGCGCTGGTTGCCGAAATCGCCAGTCGCATCCTGAATGCACATTTCCCCGAGAGCCTTCGGCAGGACGTGCTTGACGCCGTTGCGCTGAGTCTTGACGTTGAAGGCACGACCTCAGACGCGACGACAGCGGCAACACCCGCACGCCGTCGCGACCCCGCCTTTCGTGCGAAGGTGCTGCTCGCATACGAGTACCGTTGCTGCGTTTGCGGCCACGACCTGCGCCTTGGCGATAACGTCATCGGCCTCGAAGCCGCGCACATCAAGTGGTTTCAGGCCCATGGCCCGGACGTGGTGCCCAACGGCCTCGCACTGTGCTCGCTGCACCACAAGATTTTTGACCTCGGCGCGTTCACGGTTCTACCGGGGAATCACCAGATCGTATTCAGCCGCCACCTGATGGGTGGCGATGACACCAAAGCAAAGTTACTGGCACACCATGGCGCGAGTTTGATTCAGCCGCAGAGCAGGGAGTACTTACCTAATCCGGAATTTCTAGGGAAACACTGAACAAGTCCGCGCGTCTGTTGTCATATAGCGAGACGCAAACGGGAGGATTGAGAATGAAACAAATGACGCTGGCGGCGGCGAAAGGATTCGAGGTACATGGAAGAGCAACGCGCAAAGCGGCGTTTCTGGCGCG
>CAMDDU010000088.1:0-8493 GCA_945892985.1 Bordetella parapertussis | reverse complement strand
CTGCGGCCGTTCAGGAAGCCGCTGATTGTGTTTACGCCCAAGTCGCTGTTGCGTAAAAAAGAGGCGACATCGCCGCTGAAGGATCTCGCCAAAGGCGGTTTCCAGACCGTGCTGCCTGAAGTCGACGCTCTGGAGTCCAAGGACGTGACGCGCATCATCGCCTGTTCGGGCAAGGTTTATTACGATGTGCTGTCGGCCCGCCGTGAGCGCCGCCACGATAATGTCGCGATCATTCGTGTCGAGCAACTCTATCCGTTCCCGCACAAGCAGTTTGCCGCGGAGATGAAGCGTTATCCCAATGCCCACGAAGTGGTGTGGTGCCAGGAAGAGCCGCAAAACCAGGGCGCGTGGTACCAGATCCGCCACTACCTGCAGGAAAACATGCGCGACGAGCAGAAGCTTTTCTACGCTGGCCGACCCTCTTCCGCGGCGCCCGCTGGCGGCTATCTCGCCAAGCATAACGAAAGGCAGAAGGCGCTGGTCGATCAGGCGTTTGGCAAATACAAATAGACAAATAGGCGTAAAGGCCGACAAGCGCGTGCCGCTGCCGCTTTAACCCGGCGCGATGACATTGACCTGACGCGAATCATTGTGCCGTGGTTTAACCGGGGTATTTTTTTAACGTAGTTTGCATGTTTTGAGTAGAAGCCCGGCGCGTTACGCGCTTGCTTTTCTAAACCTGGCGAGGGGTTACCCCGGATCAGGGAAAAACGAAACGGGAGATGAAAATGCTGGTCGAAGTCAAAGTTCCGCAATTGTCGGAGTCGGTCGCCGAGGCGACACTGCTGACATGGCACAAAAAAGAAGGTCAGGCTATCTCGCGTGACGAGAACCTGATCGATATCGAGACCGACAAGGTCGTGCTCGAACTGCCCTCTCCAGTGGACGGCGTCTTAACCAAAATTGTAAAAGGCGACGGCAGCACCGTCGTGTCGGGCGAGCTCATCGCCACCATCGATACCGAGGGCAAGGCCACGATAGCCAATCCGGCCGCTCCGGCCGCAGCGGCAAAGTCCGCCGCCGCCCTGGCCGCCGCGGCGGCGGTGACGACCCAGCCCGCGGTCATGCCTGCGGCAAGGAAAATTGCCGACGAACAGGGTATCAATACGTCCGCCATAGCGGGCACCGGCCGTGACGGCCGCGTTACCAAGGCGGACGTGCTCGGCGCAGGCCGCGCGCCTGCTGCAGCGCCCCTCGCGCCGAGAGCCGCGCTGGCGCAACCCCCGGCGCCTGTGAGTGTCGATGCCATTCTCGCCGGCCGCCCGGAGCAGCGCGTGCCGATGTCGCGTCTGCGCGCGCGCATCGCCGAGCGCCTGGTGCAGTCGCAGTCGACCGCGGCCATCCTCACCACCTTCAACGAGGTCAACATGGCCCCGGTGATGGAGATGCGCGCAAAATACAAGGACCGCTTCGAGAAAGAACACGGCGTGAAACTCGGTTTCATGTCCTTCTTTGTCAAGGCGGCAGTGCACGCGCTGAAAAAATTCCCGGTGGTTAACGCCAGCGTCGATGGCAATGACATCGTCTACCACGGCTACTTTGATATCGGCATTGCCGTCGGGTCGCCGCGCGGCCTCGTCGTTCCCGTGCTGCGCGATTGTGAGCAGATGTCCCTCGCCGACATCGAAAAGAAAATCGCCGATTTTGGCAAGAAGGCGCAGGACGGCAAGCTGACCATCGAAGATCTTACCGGCGGAACCTTCTCCATTTCCAACGGCGGCACCTTCGGCTCGATGCTGTCGACGCCAATCATCAATCCGCCGCAATCGGCCATCCTCGGCGTGCATGCGACCAAGGATCGCGCGGTGGTCGAGAACGGCCAGATCGTCATCAGGCCCATCAATTACCTCGCCATGTCCTACGACCATCGCATCATAGACGGGCGTGAGGCAGTACTGGCTCTTGTGGCAATGAAGGAGGCGCTGGAGGACCCGGCGCGACTGCTGCTCGATATTTAGGAAGTGTGAAGGAGTGAGTGAGTGAAGGAGTGACGAAGTAAGCCTGCCGGGTTTGATTTTGTCACTCCTTCACTCATTCACTTTTCACTCTTCACTCTTTCACTAAGGACTCAACATGTCACAGACATTCGACGTTGTCGTCATCGGCGCCGGCCCAGCCGGTTATATCGCCGCAGTGCGCTGCGCACAACTTGGCATGAACACCGCCTGCGTCGAGGGCTGGACCAACGCGGCGGGCAAGATGGTGCTGGGCGGAACCTGCCTGAATGTTGGTTGCATTCCTTCCAAGGCACTGCTGCAATCTTCGGAAAATTTCGAGGCAGTCAGCCACAAATTCGTGACGCACGGGATCAGCGTCACCGGCGCCAGGATGGATATCGACAAAATGCTCGCGCGCAAGGATGCCATCGTCTCCAAGATGACCGGCGGCATCGAATACCTGTTCAAGAAAAACAAGATCACCTGGCTAAAGGGGTACGGCAAATTTGCGGGCAAGGCCGATGGCTGGCAGATCGAGGTCTCATCCGGTGGCAAATCGGAAACGGTTACCGCCAGGAACGTCATTGTGGCCACCGGTTCCAAGGCGCGGCACCTGCCCGGTGTTCCCGTCGACAATCAGGTGATTTGCGACAACGAAGGGGCGCTTGATTTCAAGGATGTGCCGCAGCGTCTGGGCATCATCGGCGCCGGTGTCATCGGCCTGGAGTTGGGCAGCGTATGGCGCCGCCTCGGTGCCAAGGTCAGCGTGCTGGAGGCTTTGCCGACATTTCTGGGTGCCGCCGATGAGGCCGTGTCCAAGGCAGCCTGGAAGATTTTCACCAAAGATCAGGGGATGGATATCCAGCTTGGGGTGAAAATCGGCAAGCTTGTGACCGGCAAAAAGGGCGTCACCGTCGAATATGTTTCGGCCGATGGCAAAGATAATAAACTCGAATGTGACCGCCTGATCGTCTCTGTAGGACGGACTCCCAACACAGAGGGGCTTGGTGCGGACGTGGTCGGCTTAAAAATAGATCAGCGTGGTTTCATCGAGGTGGACGACCATTGCCGTACCGCACTGCCGGGTGTTTATGCCATAGGCGACGTGGTGCGCGGACCGATGCTCGCGCACAAGGGCGAGGAGGAGGGGGTCATGGTGGCGGAACTTCTTGCCGGCCAGAAGGCCCACGTTAATTTTGACACCATCCCATGGGTCATTTATACCTCGCCGGAGATGGCCTGGGTCGGCAAAACAGAGCAGCAGCTCAAGGCAGCCGGCATTCCCTATCGTGTCGGTCAGTTCCCGTTCACCATCAACGGTCGCGCGCTCGGCCAGGACGAGACCGAGGGTTTCGTGAAAATGATCGCACACGAAAAGACCGACGAAATTTTGGGGGTGCACATCGTCAACACCCATGCTTCCGAGTTGATTGCAGAGGCGGTCGTCGCCATGGAGTTCCGCGCATCCTCCGAGGACATTGCCCGGATCGTGCACGCGCATCCGTCCCTGTCAGAGGTCATGCACGAAGCCGCACTGGCCGTGGACAAGCGCGCCCTGAACATGTGAAGCGGGCGGGCGGGAAGCGTAGAATGCCCGCCATGCTGTTCTTTTCCATTCCCTTTCCCCTCCTTTTTCGGCAGTGAGAGACGGCGCGTTTGATTCCGAAGAGGATTTGGGGCTTGCCACTGGCGAGCACCTTACCGTTCTTGATTATTACCGGCGAACGCTGGAACGACGCGGCTACGTCTCCGATGCGGCGCAAATGCGCGCGGTCGAACGCTTGCAGCGTTTGTACGAGGAATGGTCCGCTTACAAGGCGCGGCGCAGTTCGGCGCTGAGGCGACTGGTGGTGCGTCCGCCGCTGCCGCAAGGCGTTTACCTTTGGGGCGGTGTTGGCCGCGGCAAGAGCTTTCTGATGGACAGCTTTTATCTTTGCGTGCCATTGGTGCGCAAGCGCCGGGTTCACTTTCATCATTTTATGCGCGATGTTCACCGCGAGCTTGATGAAATAAAAGGCCAGGAAGACCCGCTGGGTATTCTGGCGCGGCGCATCGCCAGGCGTTACCGGCTGATCTGTTTTGACGAATTTCACGTCAACGATGTGGCCGACGCAATGATCCTCGGCCGGCTTCTGAAAAGAACCATCGAGCTTGGTGTGGTCTATTGCATGACCTCCAATTACCACCCCGATGAGTTGTACAAGCACGGTCTCAGGCACGATGATTTTGTCGCGACCATCGAGTTGATCAAGTCCAGGCTCGACGTGCTCAATGTCGACAGCGGCGTTGATTACCGCCTGCGCGCGCTGGAGCAGGTCAGTGTCTATCACAGCCCGCTTGGCGAGGCATCGGACAAGGCGCTGCTCGACACCTTCCACCAGATCGCCGAGGTGGATGAGGAATTTCATGAACTCGATGTCGAGGGGCGCGTCATTCCCTATGTGCATCGCGCCGGTGGTGTCGTGTGGTTTGATTTTTATGTGCTGTGCGGCTGGGGGCGTTCGCAACACGACTACCTTGATCTGGCGCTTCGTTTTCACACCATCATTGTTTCCGGCGTTCCTTGCATGGGGCTGGAACTCGCCGATGAGGCGCGGCGCTTCACGCTGATGGTTGATGTGTTTTACGATAGCCACGTCAAATTGGTGTTGTCGGCGGCGGTCGCGCCGGAAAAACTGCTGGAGGCCGATGCTGTGAAAAAAGACGCGCGCCTGCGCGCCATGGTGTTCGAGTTTGACCGCACGGCGAGCCGCCTCATCGAAATGCAGACACGCGATTACCTGCGACTGAGTCGCCGCGCCGGCGAAGCTCTTGCCGGACACGCCGCCGGTGCGGCTGGCGAGCGGCGGCTGAACACCACCATTTAGCTTATGCCCGGAGGGCTCATGCAAAATTTCAAAGCCTACCGACTGCGCGAGGATGGAAAACAAGTCAGCGGCGCATTCGAGTCGACCACCATCGCAGAGCTCGACAAGGGCGAAGTGGTCATTCGCGTCGCTTATTCTGGCATCAATTACAAGGACGCCCTTGCCGCGACAGGCAAGGGCCGCATCATCCGCCGCTTCCCCTGCATCGGCGGCATCGATTTGTCCGGGACCGTGATCGAGTCGTCTGATGCGCGTTTTAACAAGGGCGACGCCGTCATCGCGACCAGTTATGAGATCGGGGTGGCGCATGACGGCGGCTATGCCGAGTACGCGCGTATCCCCGCAGACTGGGTGGTGCCAATCCCGCGCGGCCTTACGCTGGCTGAAGCGATGGCTCTTGGGACGGCAGGTTATACGGCGGCGCTGGGTATTGTGCGTATGGAGCAAGTGGGGCTGCGTCCGGCCAACGGCCCGGTCATTGTTTCTGGCGCCACCGGCGGAGTGGGTTCGATTTCCATCGATATCCTGTCCCGGCTGGGCTATCACGTCGTCGCGCTGACGGGCAAAGAGGCCGAGGCGGATTACCTCAAGACAATAGGCGCCAAGGAAGTAAGGCTGCGCCAGAGCCTGGATTTGACAAAAATAAAGCCGCTCGACATCGCCACCTGGGCGGGGGCCGTCGACAATCTTGGTGGTGAAGTGCTGGCATGGATGGCCAGCACCATGCTGCAGGGCGGTGCCATCGCCTCAATCGGTCTGGCTGCGAGCATGAGCCTCAATACCACGGTGGCGCCGTTCATCTTGCGCGGCGCGTCGCTGCTTGGCATCGATTCTGGCTATACACCGATGCCCTTAAGGCGGGAGGTGTGGCGGCGGCTCGCGACCGACATGAAGCCGGCGCACCTGCAAACAATGGTGAGAACCATTGCGTTTGAGGATCTTCCGACGGTATTCGATGATTTCATTAACGCAAAAGTGCGCGGACGCATTGTTGTCGATTTGTCGGCTTGATGGCAGTCAAGCATTGACGCGGCATAAGCCCCGAGTCAGCACAATGGCTTAGACTTGCTCTCCGCAGTCCGTATAGTTGGCAATACCATATCGTGAAGGGGTAGACGGGCATGAGCACCTACGCGCAATTCCATCGCCGTTCGCTAGAGGACAAGGAAGGGTTCTGGTCTGAGCAGGCCGGCTTGATCGACTGGCACAAGCCATTCCAGCGGACTCTTGATTTCAGCCGGCCGCCTTTCGCCAAATGGTTTGTCGGCGGCGAGACCAACCTGTGTCATAACGCCCTCGACCGCCACCTTGCCGATCGCGCCGAGCAGAAGGCGCTGGTGTGGATTTCCACCGAGGTGGACAAGCAGGCCAGTTACACCTATCGCGAGTTGCACGCCGAGGTGCAGCGTGTTGCCGCGATGTTGCTCGAGCTTGGGGTCAAGCGCGGCGACCGCGTCATCATTTATATGCCGATGATCCCGGAGGCGAGTTTCGCCATGCTCGCGTGCGCGCGTATCGGTGCGATCCACTCGGTGGTGTTTGGCGGTTTTGCCGCGGCCAGTCTTGCGACGCGGATAGACGATGCCACGCCGCGCTTGCTGATCACCGCGGACGGCGGCAGCCGCATGGGCAAGGCGATTTTGTACAAGGCATTGGTCGACGAATCGATCCGCTTGGCGCAGAACCCGCCTGAAAAAGTGCTGATTCTTCGCCGCGGACTTGAACCAGGCATGCCCATCGTCGCAGGCAGGGACGTCGAGTGGGATGCGCTCGCGGCGAAGCACCAGGGCGCGCAGGTTCCCTGCACCTGGCTCGAATCCAACGAGCCTTCCTACATCCTCTACACCTCGGGCACCACCGGCAAGCCCAAGGGCGTGCAGCGCGACGTCGGCGGCTACGCCGTGGCGCTGGCCGCCTCGATGAAGTACATCTATTGTGGGGCGCCCGGCGACACCATGTTCACCGCCTCCGACATCGGCTGGGTGGTCGGCCACTCCTACATCATCTACGCGCCGCTCATCGCCGGCATGACCAGCATCCTTTACGAGGGCCTGCCGATGCGGCCGGACGCCGGCATTTGGTGGAAGATCGTCGAGGAGAACAAGGTCAATGTGATGTTCACCTCGCCCACCGCGATCAGGGTGCTGAAAAAGCACGATGCGGCCTACCTCAGCAAGCACAACCTCTCCTCCCTGCGGGCGCTGTACCTTGCCGGTGAACCGCTGGATGAACCGACGCATGCCTGGATCTCCGAGGCTCTCGGCAAGCCGGTCATCGACAATTACTGGCAGACCGAGACCGGTTGGCCGATCCTAAGCGCGCAGCCCGGGGTCGAAAAAACGCCGCTAAAGTTCGGCAGCCCGAGTTTTCCGGCCTACGGTTACGACCTCAGGCTGTTGCGTGAATCGGATGCCAGCGAGGCGGGCAGCGATGAAAAGGCCGTGGTCGCGATAGTGCCACCGCTGCCCCCGGGCTGCATGAGCACCATCTGGGGCGATGACGAACGTTTCGTACGAACTTATTTCTCGACCTTTTCGAAAAAACAGGTCTACACCACCTTCGATTGGGGTATCCGCGACAAGGACGGCTATTACTTCATCCTTGGCCGTGCCGACGATGTCATCAACGTCGCCGGCCACCGCCTTGGCACACGCGAAATCGAGGAGGCGATCAGCATGCATCCGAACATCGCCGAATGCGCGGTGGTGGGTGTGGCCGATGCGCTGAAGGGCCAGGTGCCGCTGGCCTTTGCCGTGCCCAAGGACGCGTCGCGCGTGGGCAGCGCCGAAGAGCGCAAGGCCTTCGAGAAGGAAGTCATGGCAACCGTGGACAAGCAACTTGGGGCGATTGCGCGGCCCAGCGCGGTGCATTTCGTCACGCTGCTGCCCAAGACGCGGTCGGGCAAGACGCTGCGCCGCGCCATACAGGCGCTGGCCGAGGGGCGTGATGCGGGCGACCTCACCACCATCGAGGATCCGGGCGCGCTCGAACAGGTGCGCACGGCACTCAAGGAATAGCGGCGACGCCATCACCGCAGGCGGGCGGGGCGGTTAGAATCGAGGCTTTCGCCCATTTACGGAAGCCGACATGAAAACCAAGCCCTGCCTGACCCTCGACGACTGCAAGAAAATCGCCGCCGCCTGCGAGGCCGAAGCGGTGAAAAACAAATGGAATGTCACTATTTCCATTCTCGATGACGGCGGCCACCTGCTGTGGCTGATGCGCATGGACGGCTCGACGCCGGCCAACGCGCAAATCGCCATCGAAAAAGGCCGCAGTGCCGCCATTTCGCGCCGCTCGACCAAGAGTTGGGAAGACCGCATCGCCGCCGGACGCCACGCCATCCTGAAAATGCCCGTATTGCCGGTGCAAGGCGGGTTGCCCATCATGGTGGGGGCTGACTGCGTCGGCGCCATCGGCGTCTCCGGCGTGCAATCGCATGAGGATGAACAGATTTGCCAGGCCGGAATAAATGCCTTAGCTTGAACCAAACGGGCGGTACGGGCCCGGGGGCAAAGCCATAGGCACATTCTTATTTAATGGCTCATATAGCGAATAATGTTGGTGGCTCATCTGGTGAGCCTGTGGGGGCGGAAACTGGCAGTGTGGCGCAAAGGCGCTGGACCAGGAGACGCGAAATGAGGACTAGGGAATTGGCAAGGTTGATAAGCACTCTGGGCAAGTTGCCG
>CAMDDU010000087.1:0-8663 GCA_945892985.1 Bordetella parapertussis | reverse complement strand
CGCGCCAGAAACGCCGCTTTGCGCGTTGCTCTTCCATGTACCTCGAATCCTTTCGCCGCCGCCAGCGTCATTTGTTTCATTCTCAACCCTCCCGTTTGCGTCTCGCTATATGACAACAGACGCGCGGACTTGTTCAGTGTTTCCTTAGCTGTTTTGCCTTGACGAGATTGTCGAGGTTTGGGGAGGTCATCGTCGCTGCCGATGAGCAATAACCTGGGCTGGCCGAGTACGTGGGTGGTGAAGGCGTTGCCGTTGGCGATTTTTCAGTTCTTGCGGCGTGAGGATGGTGGGGTTTCACCTTGCGGGCAAGCTGTTGCTCGGTTTCGCTCGCCACGGCAAATGGTCAGGCTCACTGAGCCGTTCGGTCTTCTCGTGTCGCCGCCGGCCCGCTAGGGTTCCCGAACTTCGAGATCACGACAGATTTTTCTGGCGAGAAAGTCGTTGATCTCGCGGTGGCGCGGGATTGCCGTGGCCTTTTGTGTTGCCCGGTTCACGAATATCGAGTGCTTGCCACCTTCGCGGAGTAAATCGCAGCCGCATTGCCGAAGATGACGAAGCAGGTCGTCGCGCTTCATGCCGCCGGAAGCAGCATTCTTTCGCGGATCACTACTTTCCCCTGCATTGCCTCTTCTGCCAGGGTCCGGTTGGCCTCAAGAACCAGCTCAACCGCCTCGGTGAGGTTGGCCCTTGCTTCGTCCAGTGTGGCGCCTTGCGTGTTGGCGCCGGGAAGTTCTTCGACGAAACCGATATAGCCTTCGGGGACTTTTTCGAATACTGCGGTCAGATGCATGACACCCCCACTACCTATTCAGGAAGTCACAGTATAGCTTGGACAAATTTTCTGTTTTCCAACGAGCGGATGGCGGCTGTCCACAACGGCTGATCTTGTGTGAAAAATACTGCATTAACGCATACCGATGGCTAAAAACCCGCGCCAATAGCGACTTTCCAGCCTATTGCTCTTACGCCCCCAGCTTTTTCTCAAGTGCCAGCAGGTCACGCTTGCGCTCGCCGGTTTTTCTGGCCGGTACCCCGAAGTAGCTGGTGAAGGGCGCGAGGTCGCGCGCAATCAGCGCCAGGCTGCTGGCGGCCGCGCCTTCGCCCACGGTCACGCCGGGAAGGATGACGCAGCCGGCGCCGATGATGGCGTGGCGGCCTATGCTGACGGCACCGTGCTGGACGTGGCGAAAGCGCTCGGGCACGGTGGGATTGGTCATGAACTCCCCGGAGTAGTCGTCGCTGGAGGAGTAGACCGACACACGCGATGACAGGCCGGAAAAATCACCGAGGCTGATCGCCTCCTTGCCGATGAGGCTGCTGAAACAGCCTATGTGCACGTGCTTGCCGATGTGTATGCCGCCGCTGCCGGCCGAGAGGATGCAAAAGTCGTCGATACGCACATGGCTGCCGATGGTGATTTGCGCGGCGTTGTAAATGCGCGCCGCGTCACTGATGAGGACGTCCTCACCCAGGCCGGCAAAGCCCATTGCTTCCAATTGCGCCCTGGCAAGAAAAGCCATGTCGTCGAATCCTAGTCCGGGGTCGTGGCGTGACACCAGTCGCGCCACAGCCCCTGGTAAATGTCTTCCAGTTCCCGCGCCACCCGCGCCGGGTCGGCGAAGGGCGCGGCGAGGAATTTATCGCGCAGGCCGGCACGCACTTGCGCCAGTGCCGGCAGGTCACCGGCACAACGCCTGGCAATATTGACATACTCATCCGCGGAATGCGCGATGAATTCGGGCAGTCCGGCGCTTTGCATGATCATCGCACCGCAGCGGCCAAGCGCGTTGTCCCCGGCCAGGGTAATCACCGGTACACCCATCCATAGTGAATGAAACGTGGTGGTGCCGCCGGTGCAGGGGAAGGGATCGAGCAGCAGGTCGCACTCCTGCAGGCAGCTGAAAAAACCGGCGAGGCTCTGCCGGCCGCGAATGCTGACGCGACCGGGCGCAACGCCGCCTTCGGCAAAAAATGCCAGCAGCGGGCCGCACACCGCGGGCTGCTCGCCGTGTTCGAGCACCATGATCAAGCGTGAACCGGCGACCTCGAGCAGAATGCGACGCCACAGCGCGAACACGGCCGCGTTGAGCTTGCGCCGCGCATTGAGCGAGCCAAACGTCAGGGTGAGGGCCCCGTTTGTGAGGGCCGGCAGCCGGTTGGGCGGCGGCGCGCTAGGTTCCGGCGCGAAGCAAACGCAGCTCGCGCTCGTCCTTACCAGCGTCTCGGTCTGCACAGTCTCGGTCATGCCCGGGGGGTCGAGCATGGCGTCGCTGATGCGATAACCGATCTGCGGCAGGCCGGTCGAACCGAGGTAGCCCATGTAGGTTGCCTGCACTGGCGCCACTTGCTGCGCGAATACGCCCAGCCGGTTACCGACGGTGTGCCCGGACAGGTCGACCAGTATGTCTATGCCGTCGGCTTCGATCGCGGCGGCGGCCTGTTTGTCATCCATGCTGCTGATGTCTTTCCACACCGGCACCAGCGACTGCAGGCGGCGCGACACGGCATCGGCCGCCGGCCAGTTGTAATAACAATGAATTTTTACCCGACCGGGGTCGTGTTTGGCGAACAGGGCTTCGAGGAAATAGGCGCTGGAGTGGCCGCGAAAATCGGCCGAGACATAGCCGATATTGAGGACTTTTTCTGCATCACGCGGGTTGCGATGCCTGCGCGGTACCGCAGGCAATGGGTAAGCTTGCGCCCAATGCCGGCGCGCTTCGAGCGCCGCACCGGCAGGGGCAAGGGGTGACTGGTCGAGCAGGCAAATGAGGCTGTTGTGCGCCTGTTCAAAATCAGGTGTCGCGGCAATGGCGGCGCGGTGAAGCTTTTCGGCTTCTTCGTGCTCGCCCAGTTCGTCACGAAGCAGCGCGAGGTTGTACATGGGCTCGACGCGCCCGGGAGCAAGACCCATTGCCGCTGTGCCGGCGGCAAGTGCACCGGCCACATCCCCGGCCGCCTTGAGCAGCACCGATAGGTTGGTCTGCAGCGAGAAATCATCCGGCGCATGGACAATGGCCTGTTTGAGAAAAACAACGGCCAGGTCGTTCTGCTTTTGTTCGAGAGCCAGTTGTGCCGCCTCGCGCACCGCTTCCGCCGGCGCGGCATCGGCGAGGCAAAGCTGCTGGTAGGCGGCCAGGGCATCCTGCCACCGGCCTTGTTCGCGCAAGTGCCGCGCCGACTGCAACAGGCTGTCAGGGGAGGGGGCGGACCGCCATAATGATTTCAGCAGCGTGGCGAACATCGCGCTTTTCCCACAACTGTACCCGGCTCATCCATGCTTGGCCATTGCTTCGGCAAGGGCGGTACAGACGCTTGCTATGGCCTTGGCGTCAAGCTGCAGATGAAAGGGCAGTCCTATCATCGATGCCGACAGCGCGCGCGCAACAGGCAGGCCACCGGCAATCGGTGCCGCGGCAAAGGCCGGGTGCTCGCCGAGCAGGGGCAGGTACCACAGGCGCGTTTCTATGCCCTTCGCCTTGAGCGCCGCGGCGACTGCGGTATTGGCGATGCCTGGCGGCAGGCGCACTTGCATGATGGAATAAACGCCATCTTGCGGGCGCTGCTGCAGCGTGACTTGCGGGCAGCTGGTGCGCAGCTCACCAAGGTAGTCGGCGTGCAGCTTGCGCCGCCGCGCCATGCGTTCGGGCCACGACTTCAAGGCGGCCAGCCCGACCGCAGCGTGGTACTCGCTCAGCTTGGCGTTGCTGCCAGGACCCATCGCCAGGCCGGTCGAAATATCGATGCCGAAATTACTGAGTTGCTTGAGCGCGGCTATCACCGGCTTGCTTTGCGCGCACACCACGCCGCCTTCGCCTATGCCGAAGGTCTTGGTGGCGTGAAAGCTGAAAACAACAGTGGTGTGCTCACCGACCAGTTGGTTGCCAAATGCCCCTGCGGCGTCAATCAGCACCGGTATGCCGGTGTCGGTGCAAAAATCATCCCAGGCCTGCAGCGGCAGCGGGCAGCCGTAGGTTGCCACCGGCATGACGCAATCTATTTTTTGCCTGCGTACGAGTTCGCGCGCCGTGTCGGCGGTGAGCAGCCAGGATTGCGCGTCGACATCGGCGAGCACCGGCGTCATCCCGGCCCGCAGCACGGCGGTCGCCGTCGCGACAAAGGTCAGTGCCGGCAGCAATACCCTTGCGCCGCGCGGCAGGCCCAGGGCCGTCAGTGCCAGCTCCAGACCGAGCGTGCAATTGGCCACGCTGCAGCGACTGGGTGCGGGTTTGCCCAGCAGCGGACCGAGTTGATCTTCGAAACGCAATACCAAGGGGCCGTAGTTGGTGTACCAGCGCGCCGCGTCCATTTCGCGCAGGTAGGGGATTAGCTCGCTATGGTCTGGCATGTCCGGCAACAGCAGGCGAATGGTGCTCACGGCGACTCCGGATTGCTGTGCAATGGACCGCCTGTTGTGAGCAAAACGGCCTGCAATGCGCCATTTGGTGCGGGTTTCCAGCATATTACTCTCAAGGCCGTTTGTTCCCCGCCGGCGCCACATCAACGCCCTTGAGGCCGGTGAGCAGCAGTATCAGAAAACCCCCAATGCGTTTTGACACAGGTATTCCCCCTAGTCGGCTTTGGCGCCGCTCGCCTGGATTACCTTCGCCCAGCGCTCGGTTTCGGCGCGCATCAGGTTGGCCAGGCCCTCGGGCGCGGTGCCCACGGGTTGAAAATAAATGCGCAGCAGTTTTTCGCGCACATCCTGGCTGCGGATGATGGCATTGAGTTCGCGCGACAGGCGCTCGATGACCGGCTTGGGCGTTTTCGCCGGCGCGACGATGCCAATCCAGGCGCTCGATTCAAAGCCGGGGAAGCCGGCCTCGGCCACGGTGGGCAGCTCGGGCAGCACCAGGCTTTTGACGCTGCTGGTTACCGCGAGCGCCTTCATTCGCCCGGCCTGCACCAGCGGCATGGCGGTGCCCGGCACGACAAAGCCGGCGGCGATCTGGCCGTTGAGGATGGCGGTGTTGACCTGCGGACTGCCCGGGTAGGGGATGTGCTGGATGTCCATGCCGGTGTGCATTTTGAGCAACTCCATGGTCAGGTGCGAGGCGCTGCCGTTGCCGACAGAGCCGAAGTTGAGTTGGCCCGGGCGCGCTTTGACGTAAGCGACAAACTCCCTGACCGTGTTGACGCCCAGTTTTGGATCGACGATCAGCACGTTGGGGCTGAGCGCCGCGAGGGTGATGGGCGCAAGTTCCTTGAACGGGTCGTAGGCCATTTTTTTGTACAGCACGGTGTTGACCGCCAGCGGGCCGGGGATGGAAAGGCCTATGGTGTAACCGTCGGGCGCGGCCTTGGCGACAAGCCCGGTGCCGATGTTGCCGCCGGCACCGGGCTTGTTCTCGACAATGACCGGATGGCCCAGCGCTTGCGCGAGCTTGTCGTTGAGCAGGCGCGCGATCAGGTCGGGCGAGCTGCCGGGCGGGAAGGGCACAATGAGATGGATGGCGCGCGCCGGCCAGGTGTTTGTGCCGGAGTCGGCGGCATGCGCTGACACCGGCAGCGCCGACAGCGCCGGGGCCAGCGTAAAAGCCAGCGTCAGCTTGAGTAGCAAAGCTCTCATTAAACCTCCTTGTTGTGCCGTTTTTACAGCGTGGCGCGATTGTAGCCGCAGGTCGCTTAGACCACTAGGAGCACTAAGATCACTAGGACCGCTAAGCCTACTAAGGCAGACCACTAAGGCCGCCCGGGCCACCCCAAGCACCCGGACCATCCAAACCAATCAGGCCACGTCGGCGCCCAGCCACGCACCGTTGTGCGTAAGCGCCGACTGCAACGCGGCGATATCCAGTTGCCGCGGCGTGGTGCGCGAAGCCAAGGCCATTGCGGCGGCGCTGCCTGCCGCCTCACCCATGACAAAACAGGCGCCGCTGACGCGTGCCGCCGATTGGCCCTCTTGCGTCATCGAGGCGCAGCGTCCGGCGACAAACAGGTTGTCGATGCGCTGGGGCACGATCATGCGGTAGGGCAGCTGGTTGAAGCCGCGCGAGCCCTCCGGCTGCCAGCCCCAGGCGACGTTGCCGGCGACATGGCGCTCCAGCGGCCAGCCGTTGACGCCTATGCTGTCGGCAAAGTCGGCGCAGCCGGTCACGTCATCGCCCGAGAGCGCATAGTCGCCCATGACGCGGCGGGTCTCGCGTATGCCCACCTGCGTGGCGATGTCGAGCACATAGCTGTTTTCGAAACCCGGTACGCGCGCGCGCAAAAATCTGGCGTAGTCGCGAACCTGCCGGCGCCCCTCGATCTCGCCGGCGGAAAATTGCGCCGCGTCGGTGCCGTCCATGGCCTGTCCGGCGGCGTTGCTGATCTGTGTGATGTTGGCGCGCCATTCGGTCGGGTTTTTCATCGGCCGCACGATGGCGCCCATGCGCGGAAAATTGAAATCTCCCTTTGCCTGCGCCTCCTGCATGAGCTGCGGGATGTCGCGAATGGCGTTGACGGCTTTTTCCGCATCGACGT
Source organism: Bordetella parapertussis (assembly GCA_945892985.1). Taxonomy (GTDB): domain Bacteria; phylum Pseudomonadota; class Gammaproteobacteria; order Burkholderiales; family SG8-39; genus CAITSH01. Next base: position 2,201 of record CAMDDU010000087.1, on the reverse strand, counting down.
TGTTGACGCGAAACATCAGCGTCGGATACAGCAGGTGACCGTTCGCATCGCCTTTTTTGAACGGTGCGCCGGCCCAGGCGGCGAGGTCGCCGTCGCCGGAGGCATCGATGAACATGCGGCCGCGGATGGCGCCGCGGCCGGATTTGGTCTCGACCAGCAGTGTGTCAATAAGGGCGGTGCTTTTCATCGTCGCGCCGGCGGCAAGTGCGTGGAACAGCAGGCTGGCGCCCGAGGCGAGCAGCATGTCGTCGGCGGCGCACTTGTAGGCGGCCATGTCATAGGCCTGCGCCTTGGTCTTGCCGAAAATCGTGTGCGCTTCGTTGAGCCCGTCGAGGGCGGCGATGCGTGCGAGCAGGTCATCGGCGACACCGTGCACGACGCGCCGGATGTCGCCGTGCACATTGGCGAACAGGCCGCAAAAATTGGTCACGCCGGCGGCCGTGCCCATGCCGTCGAGAAAACCGTAGCGCTCCACCAGCAGCGTCGTGGCGCCCGCGCGTGCCGCCGCCGTGGCGGCGGCGATGCCGGCCGGCCCACCGCCCAGCACCACGACAGCGGCTTCGGCGATGACAGGGGTGTGGCGGGCGGGCTCGGTGATGCTTACGTCTGCAACTGGCATGCTTCGGCTCCTTCCCCCTCTCCCCCTGCCCCTCCCCCGCCGGGGGGGAGGGGAGGTTCTTGAGTCGCTAGCGCGACGGCTACGTGACGGTTCGCAGCTTGAAGCGCTGCAGTTTGCCCGTTTCAGTGCGCGGCAGGGTGGCAACGAAGGCGACGGCGCGCGGATATTTGTAGGGCGCGATGCCGGCCTTGACATAGTCTTGCAGCGTCTTCGCCATGGCATCGTCGCCTTTGAAGCCGGGCCTGAGCACAACGAAGGCCTTGACGATCTGGCCGCGCTCTTCGTCGGGTAGGCCGACAACGCCGCATTCGGCCACCGCCTCGTGCGCGAGGAGGCAGGACTCGACTTCGGGGCCGGCGATGTTGTAGCCGGCCGAGATGATCATGTCGTCGGTGCGCGCCTGGTAGTAAAAATAGCCTGCCGCATCCATCGCGTAGGCGTCGCCGGTGATGTTCCAGCCGTTCCTGACGTAGTTTTTTTGCCTTGCATCGGCAAGGTAGCGGCAGCCGGTGGGGCCTTTTACCGCGAGCTTGCCGACCACGCCCGGCGGGCAGGGTTTGCCCGTTTCATCGACCACCCTCGCCTTGTAGCCGGGGATGGCGTAACCGGTGGCGCCGCGCCGCGCCGACTCCGGCGTGTGCGAAATGAAAATGTGGATCATCTCGGTGGCGCCCAGGCCGTCGATGATCTCGATGCCGCTGGCCTCCTTGAACAACTGGCGTGTCGCATCGGGCAGGGCTTCGCCGGCCGATACGCATTTTTTCAGGCTGGAGATATCGAAGCGGGGCACCAGGCCGGCCATCTGGCGGTAAAACGTCGGCGCGGTGAAGCACACCGTGGCCTTGAAGTCCTGCACCACCTTGAGTAGCAGTTCGGGCGAGAGTCTTTCCATCAGCACCGTCGAGGCGCCAAAGCGCATCGGGAAGGCGAGCATGCCACCCAGCCCGAAGGTGAAGGCGAGCGGCGGCGTGCCGCAGAATATGTCGTCGCGCTTGGGCTTGAGGCAGGAACGCGGAAAGCAGTCGCACATGGCGATGATGTCGCGATGAAAATGCACCGTGCCCTTGGGCTCGCCGGTGGTGCCGGAGGTGAAGGCGATCAGCGCAACGTCCTCGGCCGCGGTGTCGCAGTTGCGAAAGCCTATGGGTTTGGATTCGAGCCGGCTTTCCAAGCCTTGCGGCGAGGCATCGTTGAAGTACACCACTTGTTTGAGGTCGGCGCAAAAATGCTCGCCCGGCCTGCGGCAGTTTTCCATTTCAGCGGCGAGGTTGAGGTCGCACAGCGCGGCGCCGATTTTCGCCTTGTCTATGACTTGCTTGAGTTCCTTGGCGCGTAGCAACGGCATGGTCGCCACGGCGATCATGCCGGCTTTGATGACGCCAAACCAGCAGGCCGCCATCATCGGGTTGTTGGGGCCGCGCAGCAGTACGCGGTTGCCCGGCACCAGCTTCAGGTCATCGACCAGCGTGTGGGCGATCTGGTTGGCGCGCGCCAGCAACTGGCTGTAGGTTGCATGCACCGGGTTGCCGTTGACCGAGGTCCAGATGACCGGGCTGTCGCCCTGGCCGGCGGCGACGGCGCG
>CAMDDU010000086.1:0-9662 GCA_945892985.1 Bordetella parapertussis | reverse complement strand
AAGTTTCAATCCGCGCCCGACCGTGAGGTCGGGCGATGCTGCATTCTTCATAGCCGTAGCTCCCTTAGTGCGCGTTTCAATCCGCGCCCGACCGTGAGGTCGGGCGATGCCGAGAGTATTGCCCACCTGCTAGATGGCATCGATGTTTCAATCCGCGCCCGACCGTGAGGTCGGGCGATGCCTTCCCAGCTAGCGGCGCGGTGGTCACGTTCCTCGGCGTTTCAATCCGCGCCCGACCGTGAGGTCGGGCGATGCTCACCGACCTGCAGAGCCAATTAAATGGGCTTCTCGTTTCAATCCGCGCCCGACCGTGAGGTCGGGCGATGCTCTTGCTCATCGTCTTATCTCCTAGTGCCGGGGGTGTTTCAATCCGCGCCCGACCGTGAGGTCGGGCGATGCTTTGGCCGTTGTCGGCCAGTATCCACGTTTGCACGTTTCAATCCGCGCCCGACCGTGAGGTCGGGCGATGCCGCACAAATACAACCTTTTGATTGTGTTGCGAAGTCCACACAGTTTGCGCGAACCTGCACGGGGACCGCTACCGGCAAATGGCCGTGGCGCCCAAATTCATTTTTGATGTTTTGAAAAACAAAGGGTTGCAGCGTGCGCGAACTCACCGGGGTTGCGTCGTTGATTGGATCTCGCGCGTCATATCAGCAAGGGGCCTTTGAAATCGACGGATCGGAAGCAACCGTGTTGCTTGACCCGGATCTCCACCGGCTCGGTGATACGGTAAAAACGCAAGTTATCTTGGGTCTCGTCGATCTCCGCCAGCAACGTGTGTTCTAGTTGTTCAAATTGCATCTCGTTAACGGTGCATTCAAATAGTGATTTTTGTACTCGCTGCCCCATGCTTTCGCAGGCTTTGGCAACGCGTCTAAGCCGCTTTCGTCCGGCTGCAGTTTCGGTGGAGACGTCGTACGCAACGATAATAAGCATGGGTCTTCCTATTTGGTCTGGAAAGGTAGGTAGCCTTCCATCTCACCCCGAATAGTGCGGGCCATAAATCGCGCCTGCACGAAGGGTAGTAAACCGATGGGAATTTTACTTTCGGTTAACGGGTGGGTGATTTCCTCCTGTTTACGTTCTTGCCATGCGGTTACGACGGCGCGGCGACCTTTGTCGTTCAGCATAACTGCGCCGCCTTCGCGCAGATCAAAGTCGTTAGCATTGATCTGACCGCGATTGATGAGGGTAAGCGCGGCGCGATCACATAGCACGGAACGAAATTCCTCCTGCAGGTCCAATGCGAGCGCAGCGCGACCGGGCCGGACGGCGTGCAGAAATCCGAGTTGCGCGTCCAGTCCGGCGACCTCGAGGGCAGAACGGCAGTCGTTCATTTGCATGGAATACATAAAAGAAATTAGGGCATTGAAACGGTCGAGCGGTGGGCGGCGGCTGCGCCCATTAAGCTGGAAATGTTCACGCATGGCGGGTTTAACGATAAGGTTAACGGCGGCAAAGTAGCCGCGTGCGCCCTCGCCCTCGATCCCGCGCAGTTCATTCAAAGATGTCGCCACGGCCGCGGCGCGCGACGAGGCGGCGAGATTGTCGGCGCTGCGGGTGAGTTGGGCGACTTCCGTGTCAGCTACTGCTTCGCGCGCGCCTCGCTGCAACACGCTGCGGCTATTTTTGAGCTTGCCAGCCACGACGGCGCGCGCAATTTCCAGCGTAAAAACTTCATCGCTCGCTTGGCGGTGGTGGGCTTGGCGCAGCAAGATATTGCCGGCTAGCGGGCCTTCGAGCCGAGCCTTAAAGCGCCCCATGTTGTCCAGCAATACCAGCGATTTACCTTCATCTGCGAGCCGATGCATAAGCGCGGGCGAAACCATCACATTGCCGAAGCACACCACGGCGCCAAGATGATGCAGTGGTACTCTGAGTTTTTTCTCGTGCTCCACGTCAATTCTCACCGTGGCATTTTCCAGGTGGACGTAGGCGTTCGCAGTCATAACGTAGAGCGTGTTTTGGATGGTATGCATTCTGTGTTGCGCTTTAGTTTATTTATTGCGACTCAGGACACGTAGCAATGCGGCCTTACGTTTGCTGGCCGATCTGGCTCGATAATTAACGATACTCGCGGCGCCGGCCGGCCAGCACGGGTCTCCTTTGCCGCGTGCCGGCCCGGCACAATTCGCGCATGCCCCACAAAACCGCCAGTTGTTGGCAGCGCCGGTCGCCGATGCCCAGCCTTTGGCGACCAATGCTCGCGCGCTTTGTGGTGCGCCGCATGCGGCGCTTATTCCAATTAATCAAAAAAATAGCTCCCTACGCAAACGGTGCAGACGCGCACGCTCGCCCAGCGCTGCTGGTTGGCAAATATCTTTCAACGAACATTCCTTGCAACGCTCATCGTTTACCGGCGGCGGTAGCCGTCCCACGGCAAGCATGCCGCGGATAGCGTCGGCAGTTTCAATTACCAGTGCTTTAAGTTTTGGCGAGATCTCAACCTCGCGCCGCCGGTGGCTGCTGGCGTGAAAAATCGCGCCTTTCGGCACTGGGTAGCCGAACATTTCTTCCAGGCATACTGCTTGCCCGGCAAGTTGTATATCGTCGTTCAACCATTTGCGTTTGGGGCCGTGTTTGTATTCAACCGGGTAAGGTGTGCCGTCGGTGAGTAACTCCACGACATCGCATTTCCCAATCAGGCCAAGGCTATCCGACCAAACTGGCAACGCCGTCTCGCTACGCCGATCGCCATGGGTTGTGTGGTGAATACTATCGACCTGTTGGTGCTCGGCGTTGCCGCGTGCGGTGTGGATGTTGTTAGTGAATTCGCCTTCCATGTGGATTAGCCCGCAACGACGCGGGCAATACGTCCAGTGATTGAGGGCGGAAAGCGGTATGGGGTCGCAGGCCCCATCGCCGGCAGTAGGGACGTCAGCCACGTTTTGTCAGACTGCGGGTGGCGTCATCCCACGCCCATAATTCCACCCCGGGCGGCAGCTTCTCGGCTGACACATTGACCTCATAGTCCGCCGCAAAACTGCGTGCCGCACCTACTTTGCCTAGTTTGCGGCCAACCTCCACGATGCTGCCGTTATCCAACAATCGGTGCGCTGAAGCGCAGCCAAGCATTGCTTGTTTCCGCCGCTGCATCTCGTTGCTGTCGGTGCCGACGTGTTTGAAAACGTACAGCCCACGGCACGTCATTACCCCTTTGCTGGCCGATCGGTCGTGCTCGTACATGCTGGCGAGCGCTTGCCAAAGCAAGGCAAGGTCGTCTTCGGTAAAACCAGTGCCTTCGGCCAGGTGCGCCGAAACAAAACCTTTCATGGCGTAAAGGCCGTAGGGAATGAGCTGCTTGCGTCCCATGGTGCGCAGGGTGTCTTCTGCTTGTTCGCTTTCCCATTTTTCGATATCAGCGGCGGTTTTTGCGCCTTTCACGTTCTCGGCCACGGCCATTCGGGTAATCGAAATATCCATGGGTAAGACAGGATCAATCGAGCGGGCAAAAGAGAACTGCACCGGCCCGCGCACTTGGCCTGCGTTCGCGCCTGTACTCATTACAGCGCCAAATGTGCGCACGTCGTAGAAATTGGCGCACATCCAGTCGCGCGCTTTTTTCACTTTGTCCTTAGTCGCTTTTTCGGGGATTCCGCCGTTAGCTTTTTCGTGCGCGACGGCAATTGGGCGGTTCAGATTGGTGCCGTGCTCGACAAATATTGCGTTGGGGGTGGTGTTCCCTTCAGCAACCTGAACATAGTTTCGAACTCGCCGCTTAGTGGCCACATCGGAAACCAGGCCGTGCATGTCTTCGGGGTCGATACGTGGTGCGTTACCAGCGTCGGGGTCGCCATTGGGGTTGCCGTTCTCGCAATCAAACAGAAACAGGAATTCGTAGCGGTTAGTAATCGTTTGCATGGTGTTGACTCCTTAGTTGGCTGAGATGGATTCGGCTTCAGCAACGCCTTGTTTACCGGCATTTAGCGCGGCGATCTGCTGGTAATAACCAAGCGCAAACAGGCTTTGTTCTTCCAGCGTGAGCGTTCGCGGGACTGCATCGCCGATATTGCTCATGATTCCGGCGAGCTGGTTTTCATACCACCACGCCAGACCGCCCGTAAGCTTGCCTAAGTGGTTTTTGCCGTTTGCGGCGAGCCGCCCAAGGATTAAGCCGGGCGTTTGCGATGCGGCGGTGTAATAACGCTGTACCACACCAGCGCCCACGTCACCCAAGGCCGCGTGTTGCAAGCGAGCGAATAGCGCCAGCGCACGACCACAGTGATAGGCGGGGTGTGGGTGATCGGGATTCATATGCGGTTTCATATTATCGTCTCCTTGGTTGCGGATAAGGCACGCCTTGATTAGTGCCATGCGAGTTTGTTGGTGGTAACGCCGCATCGCTATTTCGCGTGCATCCCCATCATTACCTTTGATGAAATCGATACGGCAGCGAGCAACAGCCTGAGCGACTGCTGCCCTTGGAATTCGCCCGTTAGTGATCGCAGCGCGCCATAGCTGCTGCAACCACGGGCTGGGCAAGTCTTTAAGATCACGTACCAAGCTGCTCGCGATCCCTAAAAATCTGGGGTCATTGGCAAGCCCGTTACCATCGCGCGCCACAAGGGCGAGATCGTGAAACCATGTCGCGGTATGGGTGACCAATTCTTCAAAGCTACCTTGCATTACCTCCCGCACCATTACTCGGCCGGCGGCACCAGACAACAGCAGTGATACAAAGCGCGCGTTTGCCAGATCGGCGCGCTGCCCTGTGCGAATTGCCGTGAGCAACGCATGGGCGCGGCGCTCGGCAGCCCCAGCGCTTTGTTCTGGTGGCTCGGTGAACCAAGCCATGACTTCGTCTTCGATAAGAATTTCGTCTGGGCCGGTAAACCAGTAAGTCGCCAGGGTATTGCCAAGTTTGATGCTCTTGTCTTCGACGAGCCGGTTCAAGGTTTGCGCATACGCGGTGGCGGTCGCTTCGGACATGGCAGCGTTAGCGGCTTGCTCTAAACCGTAAGACTGGAATGCTGCTTTGTCGAAACCGGCCAGCACATCACCCATGCTTAATCCGCCGACACCAGCCAGACCCTTGATTTTTGGATTGGTCGTTACCGGTTCTATGGCTTCTCCAGTGAGGACACAACGCATCAACTGGCCACCGCCGGTCTTGGGCGGGCGTAACGATGCGCGAAACCCACGCCACCAATTGCGCCAATCATCCCGTTCAAGCGGGTTGATACCGTCTACGATGACTAATGCCGATTCGGTGAATTTGGCCTTGGCTTTTTTGAGGTCAGCCTGAATGATCAGGAGCGTCGCAGCATCAGCCAGCAGCTCGGCGACCACCGCTAAATAGGTTGCATCCTGCGAGGCTTGCCGCAGCAAGCTCACAAACCAGTCGTGCTTGGCAGCAAATCTTTCCTGCTCTTTAACTCCAATCTTTTCGTCGAGGTAGAGCGCGACAGTAGGCAAAGAGTCGACGAGGAAATGCGCGCGCGGTGCTGGCCCACCGATCAACTCGGGGTGTGATAGATTCGGGCAGGCATCGAAGCCCCGCCCCTTGTCTTCCCCCAAGCGCACCACACCGGCATAACGCCCATCTGCCGTACAGTTGATGGCCCATTTGACGGTTTTTCGAGTGAAACCGGTCTCACTGACACCGGCTTTTTGCAGCACTAGATCAAGCATGGAAATCCTCCCCGCAGGCTTTCTTTACCGCGTTATCTCCATAATCTGGGACATGCATTACCCCAGCCATGATTTGGGCATGAAAGACGCTAATGGCAGGTTTGGCGTGCGCATCGTTTTCGGTTCCCAAATCGAACACGTCGTAGAGCATGTAGCCCAGATCAAGGTCAAGTGCGATGGGCTGCGTGGCCGTTTCTTCGGTTCGCAACTCGAACCAAGCGGGAAACTCCCGACAGCCGAGAAAGGGTTGGTAGAAACATTTACCGTTGCTCGCGCGGCGGACGAACTGGGCATCCAGCGCATTCAGGTCTGCTTGTGTATTGCGCGCATGAATGTGGGCAAAAAGCCGATAGCGGACATTTTTGAGCGCCATGGTTTGACGTTGCGTACGGCCTTTCTGGTCGGTACCGAGTTCATCTTTGCTACCATCCGCCCACAGCGGTTGCGGCGTTTCCTTCCCATCTGCCCATGCGAGGACAGTGGGCGCCGGCGGTGCCTTGTCCTTTACTTCATTTCGCCGCAGCGCTAGGTATTTTGGCAGCGTGAATATTTCCACTCGTTCCAACTGCCAGTAAAATCCGTACGACTTCTTCCAATATATGGCGTCGAAAATACCGCGTGCGGCGGACGGCGTGATAACGGGATAGCTATAACGCTCCACCTTCATTTCCGGTCGGGTGAAACAAGCCAGATCGCCCCAAACTTCCAGGCAGTGAGTTTTCCCTCGGTTCATATTGTCCTCCTCGTTATCCAATCCATGTGTTTAGCATGCCGGGTGGCACCAGCCCGAGTTGCGGGTGGTAGTGCTCCGGCACGGCGTAAATAAACCAGTCGTTCTGTTCGCGTTGCTTCCAGCCCGCCACGGGCACTGGACTCAAGGCATCCCAAATTGGGTCGGTATCCCTCGGGCGATAGAGGCTCACGGTGAGAGCACGGGCGCAGCGCATCCATGCGGCGGTCAATCCCTTTTCATAGGCCTTCGCGGACAACTCATCGAACAGTGCTTGTTGTGCGGAATAGGGGACGAGAACATTGATAGCATCTTGTTTGATGAGCCGGTAGCGATGGGCTACGTCAGGAAAGCTGCCGCTCACAACGGCGTTGAGAATTTCGCGGCTGGCAGGGGCTGTCGTCACGCCAGCCAAATCGTAGAGTTCGCGGTAATAGGCAGTGATGAAGGCCGGGTCGTCGAGCGGCATGCCTGCCGCGCCTTGCCGACGGTAGATCATCTCCGCAATCTGCGTGGCTTGCTGATAACTGTCAGTTGGATAGGCCGCGTCATCTGGTGTGAACACCCGAAGTCGTCCAAATTGGCTGCGCCGCCCTTCGCGGTTGCAACGTCCCGCAGCCTGGACAATGGCATCCAGCGGCCCCCAAGCGCGCATCACGATGGGGAAATCCAAGTCGACACCCGCTTCTACGCATTGGGTCGCAACCAGCTGTACCGTCTCGTTGGCGGCAAGCCGTTCACGCACGGCCGTCAGCACATCCTGGCGATGGGCAGCACACAGGTTGGTGGAGAGATGCAGCACGGCTGGGGCATCCAACTTTTCCCACAGAATTTTGGCATGACGCTTGAGATTGACAATGCAGAGTACTTGGGGAAATTGGGCCAATTGTCCGACAAGATCATCCCAAGTCACCGGGCTATCCGGACTGTCCCACTCGAACTCCACGCGCTTCATGGGCGCGAACAGGGCGGCCGGATCAGGCACGATCTCACGCGGGCGCCAGCCGTGGGCTGTCGTTGCCGCGACGGCGTTGGCGAGGTGCGTGAAGGCTGGCTGGGTGGCGGTGGCGAACACCACACTGGAACCATAAGTTGCGGCGAGGTGCGAGAGCGCCGCGAGCGTAGGAACAGCCAGATGTGCGGGTAGGGTTTGTGCCTCGTCGAACAAAATGACGGCGCGTTGCAGGCGATGCAGTTTGCGACAGGTAGAGGGACGATTGGAGAACAGCGATTCGAGCAGTTGAACGCTGGTAGTAACTATGATCGGCGCATCCCAGTTTTCTGCCAGCAGGCGGCGTCGGCGTTCGGCGTAACTGGGCTGTCCGGATTCGCCTTCGTTGTCTTGCCGAAATGTTTCTTGCCCCACGCCGGCCATTGAATGGTGCTCAAGAACGAATTCCACGCCAAACGCGGGCGCGAAAATATCGCGATAGATGCGGGCGGTTTGTTCGGTGATGGTGAGGTAAGGAATCACCACCACCACTCTTGCAAGGCCATGCTTTGCCGCGTGTGCCAAGGCAAAAGCAAGCATGGCGAGTGTCTTGCCGCTGCCCGTAGGCGCAGTCAGCGTGAACAGTCCTGAATCATACTCAGCGCTTTGCAAACAAGCTTTGAGCAGGTCGCGGCGAACGCCTTGTACATCGAGTGACGCGGTGGTTCTTTCCTGCGTCTGTTGGATAGATGAAAGAACCAATTTCAAGCTCGCATTGGCATCCAGTCGTGGCCCGTCCGGACGGTAGCGCTTGCCAGTTGCGTCACCTTCGAAATGCGCTTCCGTGTCCAGATAGTCCGCGTCGACCAGCGCGGAAAACAACATGCGCACATCAAGCATGCTTGGTACGGTAGCGTCGATCGCGCGGCCCAATACGGACTGCCTTACCTCAGGCAGCATTAAACCATCGGCGGCAAAGCGATTTTTGAGTGTCTGAATATCTGGCGCAGTCATGCGCCGGGATTCTGGATGTTCCACCAACCACGAGGGATTAAGCCTCTTCAACCCGTCGAGGGACTGCGATTGCAGGCCGATATGGTGCCCCTGAATGGCTAGCGCGGCAGCAGCACAATTTTTCTCCAATGCATGCCATGCCCCAGCTGACCAATGATCTAGTCCAGATTCTTTACCCCGAAGTCGCGCTTGGAATAGATCGCCGAATTTACCCAAGTCGTGCAGTAGCCCGGCCAGCTGTGCTTCGTTGCTCCAGTTCATGGTCGCGGAAAATCCGCCGGCAAGCTGAGAAACCGCGGCCAAATGTGTAAGCAACTGATGCCAATGACCGACTTGGTTGGCACTGTGCGCGAAATATTTAGGTGATTTAGACATTGCCTGTGCAGCCTACTCCCCCACTAGCTCAAATACTGAGCCAGTGGCAGCCGCGCGTGCTAGTTCACGCTCCGTCGACATTAAACTTTGGCGAGTGTTTTTGAGCCTAAAACAGCTACGTACGATCTCGGCGTCGACAGCGTCGCCATCAATTCGCGCGAAGCAATCGCTTAGCGTTGGAAGTGTCACAGTCTCTTGCCGGTGTTGCTTGGCCATATGCCAGCGGCTTACGTCTCAGGAGCATATTGGCTAGCACCTGAGCCGCTCGCGCGGAGTCAAGAGCGGCTAAAGACTCGCCGTGAGCGTGGTATCTTCACGGGCCAGAGTCGTACGGCGGCGCGCAGACGCAGCATCCCGGTGCGCGTCGCGCAAGTCTCGGCGCGCATGAATGCCACTCCGCTGGTGGCGTAGGAACTCGCCTTCACGTGCACGAGTGATCCCTAGTGTTCTTGTCCCCATTTGGTGAATAGAAGTGGCGTGCTGCGCTGCACGCAGCCCGCCTTCCCCATCACCGCGACTGCGGTGCTACTTCCTCCGTATCGATGTCGGTGCGGTGTAAATAATCTGCGACAACGGTGTTGGGCAGCGCGCCGTCTTGGACCAGCAAAGCTAGCGCTGCCAACACGATATGGCGCGGGCTGATTTCGAAATAATCGCGCAGCGCGGCGCGCGAATCGCTCAAGCCATAGCCATCGGTGCCCAGCGTGGTAAACCGGCCGGGAATCCAGCGGGTGAGCAAATCTGCCTGCGCTTTTTGGTAATCGGTTACCGCCACAAAAACTCCGCCAGCGGGCGTCAAACACTCGGTGAGGTAGGGGCTGCGGGGCGTGGCCAGCGGATGTAGACGGTTCCAGCGCTCTACCTCCAGCGCGTCGCGGTAGAGCTCGTTCACACTGGTGGCGCTCCACACGTTCACCGCATAACCCTGGGCGTGTAAGTCTTCTGCGGCGCGCAGCGCCTGCTGCAGAATGCTGCCGC
>CAMDDU010000085.1:0-10189 GCA_945892985.1 Bordetella parapertussis | reverse complement strand
GGCGTCAGGGACGCGTTCACGCCCCAGGTCAACTTGGCAGAAGTCACGGAACGCAGGAACATCGTACAGCGCATCCTCGCAGGCTTCGTCGGCCAGGTTGAACCAGTTGGCCACAAAGTACATGCGCAGCATGCGCTCGACCCCAATCGGCGGGCGGCCATTGCCGGCTTTGGCGTAGTGCGGTTCGATCAGTCCACAGAACTCGGCCCACGGCACCAGCGCTTCCATGCGCGCCAGAAACGCCGCTTTGCGCGTTGCTCTTCCATGTACCTCGAATCCTTTCGCCGCCGCCAGCGTCATTTGTTTCATTCTCAATCCTCCCGTTTGCGTCTCGCTATATGACAACAGACGCGCGGACTTGTTCAGTGTTTCCTTAAACACTTAAATCCCGATACGCGACGCTTAAGGTTCAACGTTTAATGTTCGACAAGCCCCTTGCCTTCTGGCTGATCCAGAGCCTCAACAGCCTTTCGCTGGGTGGCCTGCTGTTTTTGCTGTCGGCCGGCTTCTCGCTGATCTTCGGCCTGATGCGCATCGCCAACCTGTCGCACGGCGCCTACTTCATGTTCGGCGCCTACGTCGGCCTGTCGGTGCTGCGCGCCGGTTACCCCTTCGGCGTCGCCATGCTCGCGGCCGGGCTCGCGGTGGCGCTGCTGGGCGGGCTGATCGAGCGTTTTGTCATCCGGCGTTTATCGGGCAATCCGCTGGCGCAAGTTCTGGCCACGCTCGGCATCGCCTTTATCATCGCCGACGGCTGCCTGCTGTTGTGGACGGGCGACCCGCAGCAACTGCCCTCCCCCGAATTCTTGCAGGGTGTTTTCCGCATCGACGAAGTGGCCTTCCCAAAGTATCGTGTGGCGGTGGTCGGCGTGGCCATTGTGTTTGCCATCGCGCTGTGGTTGTTGCTTGAAAAAACCCGCATTGGCGCGATGATTCGCGCCGGTGTCGATGACATGGAAATGGCGCGCGGTGTCGGCATTCCGGTGTCGGCGCTGTTCACCATGGTGTTTTGCCTCGGATCCTTTCTGGCCGGTGTCGGCGGCGTGCTCGGCGGCCCCATCCTGTCGGTCTACCCGGGCCTGGACACCGACATGCTCCCGCTGGCGCTGGTGGTGGTCATCCTTGGCGGCGTCGGCAGCCTCGGCGGCGCCTTTGTCGGCAGCTTCATCATCGGTTTCATCTACACCTTCGGCCAGACGCTGTTCCCCGATCTCGCCTACATGATCCTGTTCCTGCCGATGATCATCGTGCTGGCGATACGGCCGCGCGGGCTGTTTGGGCGCATCGGGGCTTAGCGCGCATGAACCGCACCGCCCTCATTGCTTGCGCGGCGCTCGCGGCGCTGATTCCGCTGGTTGCGGGCGATTACTACATCAACCTGTCGAGCCAGATTCTCATCGCAGCGGTGTTTGCGCTGAGTCTCAACCTGCTGGTCGGTTACGGCGGGCTCACCTCGCTCGGGCATGCCGCCTACATGGGCGTGTCGGCCTACCTGTCGGGCTGGCTGTTTCTCAAGTTCGGCATGGGCCACTTGCTGTCGGCGCCGCTGGCTGTGCTGGGCACCACGCTTATGGCAGCGCTGTTCGGGCTGATCGCGTTGCGCGCCTCGGGCATCGGTTTCCTGATGATCACGCTGGCACTGGGGCAGGTGTTGTGGGGCCTGGCCTTTCGCTGGGTCTCGGTCACCAACGGCGACAACGGCCTGTCCGGCCTGACGCGCCCCATGCCCTTTGGCATCGACCTGACCGGTGCGATCCCGTTCTACTATTTCACGCTGCTCGTCAGCATCGTGTCCATCGCCTGCATCGCCGCCTTTGCCTATTCGGCTTTTGGCGCGGTGCTGCGCGGCACGCGCGATCAGCCGCGGCGCATGCTCGCGCTCGGTCACAACGTCTGGATGGTGCGCTATGTCACCTTCATCACCGCCGGCTTTTGGTCTGCAGTGTCCGGCCTGCTGTACGTCTACTATCACAAGTTCATTCATCCGGCCTCGCTCGCCCTTACCAACTCGGCCGAAGTGTTGCTGATGGTCATTGCCGGCGGCACCGGTACGCTGGTCGGCCCGGTGGTGGGCGCGATCGTCGTCATCCTGCTCAAGAACTACGTCTCGGCCTTTGTCGAGCGCTGGACTATGCTGCTCGGTTTCGTCTTTTTGTTGATCGTGCTGTTCATGCCCGATGGCCTGGTGCCCGGTTTCAAGCGGCTGTGGGTTCGCTTCGCCCGGAGGCACGTATGAGTGCGGCAATGACGCAAAACGCCGAGCTGGCACTGGAAGTGCGCGGCCTGCGCAAGGCCTTCGGTGGGCTGCCGGCGACCAATGACGTCTCGCTTTCCATCGCCGCTGGTGAGCGCCGCCTGATCATCGGCCCCAACGGCGCCGGCAAGACCACGCTGTTCAACCTGATCGCCGGCGACCTGCGCGCCGACCAGGGTTCGATCAAACTCTTTGGCGAAGAAGTCGCCCGTTTGCGCACCGACCAGCGCGCACAGCGCGGCCTTGCGCGCACCTTTCAGATCATCACGCTGTTCCCCAAGGACACGCTGGCGCACAACGTCGTGCTGGCCATGCTCGGGCTGTCGCCCTCGCGCTGGGACGCGCTGCGCCCGCTGTCGCGTCGGCGCGACCTCTATGAGAAGGCACGCGGGGTGCTCGCCCGCGTCGGTCTTGAGTCGGCCGCCGAGCGCCCGTTGGCGCAGGTGTCCTACGGCGAAAAGCGCCGCGTCGAAATCGCCATGGCCCTGGCGCAGAACCCCCGGCTGCTGCTGCTCGACGAACCGCTTGCCGGACTGTCCCAGGAAGAGCGCCAGTCTGTGCAGGCGCTGCTCGCCGCCATTCCGCGCGACATCACCGTGATCATGATCGAGCATGACATGGACACGGCGCTGTCCTTCGCCGAGCGCATCACGCTCTTGCATTATGGCAAGGTCATTGTTGAGGGCACCCGTGCCGAAGTGGTGGCGCATCCGCGCACGCGGGAGGTCTACCTTGGCGCATGAGAACCGCATGACCGATACGGTGCTGTCTATGGAGGGTGTCAATGCGCTCTATGGCGACAGCCATGTACTGCACGATGTGTCCTTCAGCCTGAAAAAAGGCCGGGTGCTGGCCTTGCTTGGGCGCAACGGCGCCGGCAAGACCACCTGCATGAATGCCATCATCGGCTTCCTGCGCCCGCGCGACGGCGACATCAGGTTTTATGGCGAGCAGATCGCGCGCCTGTCGCCCGAGGTGATTTCGCGTCGCGGCGTCGGTCTCGTGCCGCAGGGCCGGCGTATTTTTCCGAACCTGAGCGTGTATGAAAACCTCATTGTCGCGCAGCGCAAGCCGGTGGGCGAGGTGGCCAGGGAATGGACAATGCGCGACGTGTTCGATACCTTTCCCCGCCTCGGCGAACGCCAGCAACAGGCCGCCGGTTCGCTCTCGGGTGGCGAACAGCAAATGCTTGCCATCGCCCGCGCACTGGTGTCCAACCCGCGCGTGCTGCTGATGGACGAACCCTCAGAGGGTCTCGCCCCGCTGATCGTGCAGGAAGTGGGCGAGACCATACTCAAGCTGAAGGCGCAGGGCTTTTCCATTGTGCTGGTCGAGCAGAACACCGCGCTCGCCCTGCGCGTCGCCGACGATGTGGTCATCCTTAACACCGGCCGTGTTGTCCACGATGGTCCTGCCGCCGAGGTTCGCGAGAAACCCGACCTGTTACACGCGCATCTTGGCATTTACTGAGATCGACCTTATTGCGACGCCTTTTATGTTGTGACCAAATCACGCCCTCGCCCCACTAGGGGAGAGGGAAGGAATTGATAAAGCTTTACGAAAATCCGCTTATCACGCTGTTAGCAATCATCAACAGGAAAACACACCATGTCCATGCTCGAAGAAGGCCGCTTCAAGGTCGAATACACGCAAGCGGGTTCCGGTACCGACCTGTTGCTGCTTCACTCGCTGCTTACCGAGCTGACGGTGTTTGACAGGGTGCGGCCGGTGCTGGCGGCAAACCGTCGCGTTACCTGCATCAACCTGCCCGGTTTCGGCGCATCGGCGCCGCTGGTGCTCAATTCGGTTGGCGAGGTGGCCGATCATGTGGCCAAGGTGATGGAGGCGCTAGGGCTGCCGGCGACCACCGATGTGTTTGGCAACGGCTTTGGTGCCTTTGTCGCGCTGGAGTTGGCCATCCGCCACGGCAAAAAATTCAAAAACCTCATTGTCGCCGACTGCGTGCCGGCCTTCCCCGAAGCGGCGCGCGTGCCCTTTCGGGGCATGGCCGCCAAGGTAAGCGAGGCCGGTATGAGCGCCGTTCTGGACACCGCCATCGGCCGCATGTTCCCGCCTGCATTCCAGACCGCGCACCCCGAGGTGGTCGCCCATCGCAAAGCCAAACTCGCCCCGGCGGACGCCGGCTGCTTCGCGCGCGCCTGCCTCGCCCTGTCGACCATGGATCTCAAGCCCGGGCTGCCGGGCATCCGCAACAAAACCCTGGTGATGTGCGGCGCGCTCGACCTCACCACGCCACCGGCGCTCGCGCGCGAGGTCGCAAAGGCCATTCCCGGCGCCATTTACAAGGACATCGCCGACTCTGGCCACTGCCCTATGCTCGAGCAACCCGAGACGCTGGTGAAAGAGATCAGGGCATTTCTGAACTGAACGACTCATTGCCTTAAGCTGTCATTTCGTTTTTTTGTCATTGCGAGCGTAGCGAGGCAATCCCGTCGCTGTCGTGGCGTTTTATGTCGCGCCACGGGATTGCTTCGTCGCCTTGCTCCTCGCAATGACATCGGGGGGATAAATTTTTAAGCCGGTTCCGTAAATCGAACCCAAAGGAAATACTCTCATGTCACAAAGTTTCACCCTCAAGGTCAACGGCCATACCCACACCGTCAGCGCCGAACCCAACACGCCGCTGCTCTACATCCTGCGCAATGACCTCAAACTCAAGGGCACGCGCTTTGGTTGTGGCGAAGGCCAGTGCGGCGCCTGCACCGTGCTCATCGACGGCAAGGCGGTGCAGTCCTGCGACACGCCGCTGTGGTCGGCGCCCGGGCACGACATCACCACCATAGAAGGTCTAGGCACAGCCGAAGCGCCGGGCAGGCTGCAGCAGGCCTTTATTGACGAGCAGGCGGTGCAATGCGGCTATTGCATCAACGGCATCATCATGTCGGCCCAAGCGCTGCTGATCGCCAACCCCCAGCCCAATGACGAGCAAATCATCGAAGCGCTTGACCGCAACTTGTGCCGCTGCGGCACCCATGTGCGTGTGCTGCGCGCCATCAAGCGCGTGGCCCGGGGCGCGGCATGAGCGCCGTCCCGAACGTGGTGCTGCCGCAAAGCCTCAAGACCAATCCCAGGCTGACAAGCTGGGTGCGTTTCAACCCGGACCGCACCGTCACGGTCTTCAGCGGCAAGGTCGAGCTGGGCCAGGGCATTGTCACCGCCATCGCGCAAATCGCCGCCGAGGAGCTCGATGTGTCGCTCTCGCAACTGTCCAGCGTGCCCGGCGACACGCGCGTGTCCCCCGATGAGTGGTACACCGCCGGTAGCCAGTCTATCGAAGTGGGCGGCCTGTCCATGCGTCTCGCCTGCGCCGAAGTGCGGCTGCTGTTTGTCGAGGCCGCGGCAAAACGCTTTGAGGTCAGCGCCGCCAAACTGCGTGTGCGCGAGGGCCAGATCGAGGTACCCGGCACCGACCTCAAGACCAGCTACTGGGATCTCGCCGCGGACGTGAACCTCGCCGTCGAGGCGACCGGCCGCGCCGCACCCAAGCCGGCGGCGCAGTACCGCATCGTCGGCAAGGACGCCGCGCGCCGCGACATCACCGCCAAGGTGACCGGTGCCGCCTATGTGCAAGACATGGAATTGCCCGGCATGGTCTACGGCCGCATCCTGCGTCCGCCGGCGCAGTTCGCCACACTGGTATCGCTCGATGCGGCCAACATTCGCGCGCTGCCTGGCGTGGTGCATGTGTTTGTCAGCGGCAGCTTTATCGCCATCGCCGCCGAGCGCGAAGAGCAGGTGTTACAGGCGCTCGAGGCCGCGCGCCTTGCCGCCACATGGAGTGCAGCGCCCAAGTTGCCCGCCCCCGGTGAAATCAGCAGCGTGCTGCCGGCCCTGCCCAGCACACGCAGCATCACCAGTACCAAGCAGGCGGCTGATAAAAAACCCGTTGTCACGCGCCATGCCGCCACCTACTCGCGGCCCTACATTGCCCACGCCTCCATCGGTCCGGCCTGCGCGCTGGCCGAGTTAAAGGACGGCAAGCTCAGCATCTGGTCGCACACGCAAGGGCCGCATCATTTGCGCGGGCAGATCGCCAAGGTCATGGGCTTCACCAACGACGAGGTCGAGGTCATTCACCGCGACGGCGCCGGCTGCTACGGCCACAACAGTGCCGACGACGTGGCCCTTGACGCCGCGCTACTTGCGCGCGCCTGCGGCCGGCCGGTCCTGCTGCAGTGGACGCGCGAAGATGAACTGGTCTGGTCGCCCGCAGGTTCTGCCATGGTGGTCAAAATCAATGCAGGCCTTGATGCGGACAAGCGCATTGTCGAGTGGCAGCACGAAATCTGGAGCCACACCCACATCAAGCGCCCGGGCTGGGCGGAGGGCATCAACCTCTTGGCCGCCTGGCACATGGACCCGCCGCTGCCGGTGCCACCGGCCAAAGACATGCCCTTGCCCGCCGGCGGCGCCGACCGCAACGCCGTGCCGCTTTACGACATCCCCAAGCACGAGGTCGCCTATAACTTCATCGCCGACATGCCCCTGCGCGTGTCGGCGCTGCGTACCCTCGGCGCTTACGCCAATATTTTTGCCATCGAATCCTTCCTCGATGAACTCGCGGCGCAGCTGGGCGTCGACCCGGTCGCCTTCAGGCTGCAGCATCAGGCCGACCCGCGCGCCCGCGCCGTCATCGAAGCGGCGGCCAAGGCGGCAGGCTGGAAACCGGGTGCGACGAGTGATGGGGCGCATGGCATGGGCATGGGCTTTGGTCGCTACAAGAATTTCTCCGCCTATTGCGCCGTGGTCGCCGAAGTTGAAGTGAGCGAGAAAATTCGTGTCAAGCGTGTGGTGGCGGCTGTCGATGCCGGCCTCATCATCAACCCCGACGGCCTGAAAAACCAGATTGAAGGCGGTGTGGTGCAGGCCATCAGCTGGACGCTCAAGGAAGCGCTGCAATGGGACACCGAGCGCGTCACCTCGCGCAGCTGGGAGACCTACCCCATCCTCAAGTTCGACGAAGTGCCCGAGATCGAAGTCGTGCTGCTCAACCAGCCAGACATGCCGGGCCTGGGCACCGGCGAATGCGCGGCAGGGCCGACCGCAGCTGCCATCGGCAATGCGCTGTTTCATGCGCTGGGCGTGCGGGCGCGCGATTTGCCGCTGACGCCGGAGCGGGTGGCGAACGCCATGCCCTAGCAGGGGCATTGGCTGGAAAGGCACGACTGGCGCGGCTTTCGGGGTGGCGCGGCAGATAGACAAGGCCATCAGTGGTGGAAGGTGTTATGCCGCGCCATGTAGTAATAGCGCTAAGCTTGTTTCCTTTGCAGTTGCATAACCCAGCCCGCGCCGTGGCGTGTCATTGACGGCAAGAATGATCCTCGTCAGGTCGCAAGTCCCGAGACCACCGGCGCTATTGACGCGTAACTGGTAGTCGGATGCGACTGCGTTCATTGTGGCGAGGATGGACCGGTCTTGCGTGCGGGTCAGCACGATGACGTCGGCGTCTTCGCGCATCAAAGCCGCAGCTGATTTCGGGAATTTCATGAACTCAAAAAGCTGTATGACGCCATGCTCAAAAAAATGCGGAAGCTCCTGCATCTTGAGTGTTCTTTGACCCTCAAGGAGCACGAAGCTCAACAAACTTCGGTCGCTCATAAAAAGATAGGCCCGCCTGTCACCCACGGCGATGAGGTTCAGCGTCCAGTTGCCGAGTAATGAAATGGCGTCGGGTGCCGGTTGCAGATCGCGCCTTCGAAGCGCGAGTTCCGAGAGGATTGGCCTGGTGCACTGGAGGTAGATCACGAGGCTTTTTGCCTAGTTTGCCATTTGGATCTTGCACGGACGTCCTGACCGGGAAGCAACCAAGAAGTACCAAGGGGGAATCTAATTTTTATTCTCTGACAGTCGTCCCCTGGCATCAGGTCGCAACCAGCTCTGTTTCGCGTTGTTCGCACGATGATTTCGGTTTTTTCAGTGTGATGTGCGGCTCAAGACCCGCAATGCTGGCCATGTCGATCAGCGCTTGCAGCGGGAAGGGGCCGATCTTTCCACGCATCAGGTCGGATATTAGCGGTTGTGTGTTCCCCAAGAGCCGTGCGGCACTCGTCTTGGTTTTGCCGCGCACTTTGGCCCAGTTTTGCAGTGTCAGCAGTAACCCGGCGCGCGCGCATGCTCGCCGCCTGCTGCGGCGTGTCCTCGATCGCATCCCACACGCTATCGAATTGCTTTGCCTTGCTCATCGCCGCTCCTTCATTAATCAAGTCTTTACTGCGCCATCACTTGCCTCGGCCGAGAATTGCCGAGCGCATTCTTCGCGATCTGGAAAAGACACAGCATTCCGGCACCGATACCCAGCGCCATCATGCCGTGGGAAAGTGCTGGCGCCTGAAAAGAAAAAGCTGCGGCAAGAACCGGGATACAAATGATGAGTAAGAGGCACAACAGCGTGCCGCCAAGCACCCATGGCACTACGGGCGTCAGCCCGGCAAACATAAGGCGCCAATCTGACTGCGGAGATCGACTCGGGAAAATCAACACAGCATTCGCAACAACCAGAACGATGAACGCCAATGCCCGGGCCCCGTCAGTTGCAATCCCGTTCGACAAGGACCAGAAATAAAAAGTTGCGGCTGCCAAGGTAACCAAGCCCCCTTGAGCCAGGCTGAGCACAAGCTGCCGCGTTGAAACCAGATGTTCGGTGACTGATCGGGGGGGCTGCTCCATCAGTCCAAGCTTGCCGGGTTCGGCCTCAAAGACGATTGAGCATGCCGGATCGATGATCAGTTCAAGAAAGGCAATGTGAATCGGAGCCAGAATCAGCGGTGTTCCGAACATCACCGGCAAAATAGACAAGCCGATGATCGGGATGTGTACTGCCAGGGTATAAACCATCGCCTGTCGGAGATTGGCAAAAATGCGTCGCCCCAAGCGTATGGCCGCAACAATGGCGCCAAAGTCGTCTTCAAGCAATACCAGTGAGGCAGCTTCGCGGGCAACATCAGTACCGCGCTTGCCCATGGCAATGCCGATATGGGCGGCCTTAAGGGCCGGGGCATCATTGACGCCGTCCCCCGTCATTGCCACGACTTCGCCATTTGCTTTAAGCGCTTCGACAATGGCGAGTTTCTGCTGTGGTGTGACACGAGCAAAAATACTCACTGAGGCGATACGCGCCGAAAGCACCTTCACATCCATCGACGCAAGCTCAGCGCCGGTAACGACCTGACGACTGTCAATCCCGGCACTGGCTGCGATAGCGCGGGCGGTGCGCGGATGGTCACCGGTAATCATGACAACACGAATGCCGGCTCTCAGGCACTCGGCGACCGCGGCAGGCACCTCCGGGCGCAGCGGATCAGCCAGCCCGATTAGCCCGACAAACTCGAAATCGAAATCGTGCTGGATCCCCGGAAAACCATCCTGAACACCATGTCGGGCCCTGGCTACGCCCAGAACGCGCAAGCCATGATCGGCCATGATCTCCGCCTGCTGAGCCAAGCTGTTCCTGTCGGCTTCCGTAAGGTGGCAAAGATCGGCAATGGCTTCCGGTGCGCCCTTTGTCGCCACAATATGGTGACTGCCGCTGTCAGATTTCCATAGATGTGACATGGCAAGAAGCTCCGGGGAGAGCTCGTACTCCTTTGCCAAGGACCAATTCGGATGCAGGTGCTCGGTGTCGGCCACTAAATCGTTGGCAAAACGGTGAAATGCCTGCTCCATTGGGTCGTGCGGATCGGTTTCGCTGGCTAGAACCGCATATTCGAGTAACTCGTGATACGGTTCGGGAAGAACCCCTCCAGCAAGATTCTTAATTTCAAAAATATTGGCTCATTTAGCGAATGATGTTGTTGAACTCATGCTCTGACCGCGAGAGTGAGCAACCGTGCGGGATCGGGGCTGAAGCGGGGCGACCGGTCGAGAACTCTAAACCATCCGAGGTAGTTGGTGAGGTATTTCGTGGCAACACCCTTG
>CAMDDU010000084.1:0-10284 GCA_945892985.1 Bordetella parapertussis | reverse complement strand
ATGGCGACAAGCTATGTTTATGTTTCAAACGGCGACGACGGCGATATCAGCAGCTATACGCTGAAGGCTGATGGCACGCTTGCGCCGGGTGCGCGCACCAAGGCGGGCAAGGCCGTGATGCCCATGGCGGTGAGCCCGGACAAGGGCGTGCTTTACGCCGCATCGCGCAGCAAGCCCTTTTCGGTGTATGCCTACAGCATCAACAAAGCCGATGGCGCACTGACGCTGCTGGCGACTTCGCCGCTGGCCGAGAGTTTCCCCTATATCTCGCTCGACAAGACCGGACGCTATTTGCTCGGCGCGTCCTATGCTGGCAATCTGGTCAGCGTCAATGCCATCGGCGCGGATGGCCGCGTCGCCGCCGAAGCGCTGCAGGTGATCCCGGTCGGCCGTAACGCGCACTGCGTACGCGTTGACAACAGCAACCGCTTTGCCTACCTTGCCAGCCTTGGCAACGACCAGATTTTCCAGTTTGGCTTTGACGCCGGCTCGGGGCGCCTGACATCGAGCACGCCGGCGATTGCACTGATGAAGCCGATGACCGAACCGCGTCACTTTGTCATCGCCAATGACAATAAGTTTCTGTATGTGCTGAGCGAACTTACAGCCGCGGTGACGACCTTTGCCATTGATACCGATACCGGTGTGTTGCGTGAACTATTTTCCGTCTCCGGGCTGCCGGCCGACACCCATTTGAATCCGGGGGCGCCACGCGGTGGCGTCAGCCTGCCCGGTGTGCCGGCGCGCAACACCGACAATGACATCTGGGCGGCCGACATTCATCTCACCCCCAACGGCAGCTTCCTCTATATCTCCGAGCGCGCCGGCAGCAGCATTGGCGCATTCGGCGTTGATGCGGGCAGCGGCAGGCTGTGCTTGCTATCGAGCACGCCCACCGAGAAGCAGCCTCGCGGATTTGCCATCGACGCCGGCGGGCGCTTTATGGTGGTGAGCGGCGAGAAGTCGGACACGGTGTCGGTCTATGCCATTGATCAGGCCAGCGGCGCGCTCAAACTCACGGGCAAGGCGCCCGCGGGCAAGGGCGCTAATTGGGTCGAGATCGTCAGTTTCGATTAGGTTTCAGGTGCACATCGACTGGAAAAAGCCGTCTGTAGCGGGTTTTCAGCCGCTGTGCACCTGTGCACCTGTGCCGCTGTGCCGCGGGCCGTTCGCGGCAGCGGCCCGCGCCTGTAAAACGTGGCGCGCATAACTGGGATAATGGGGTTTCGCCCCATTTTCATTTTTTGGAATATCCATGCCCAAGCCTTTTAACCAGCGCATTGCGTTGATGAACGCCATGTACAAACTCCCCGCCAACACGCAGCCGACGCTGCCCTCCAACGTCGCCGAGCGCCTGGTGAAGTTCAAGGCCACCTTGCTCGACGAAGTGCATGAGATTGACGATATAGCAGCGATGGTCGAACAAGGCGCCGCACCGGCTGACGTGCTGGTGGCCATTGCCGATCTTCTGGGCGATGTGATGGTCTACTGCCGCTCCGAAGCGCTCAAATACGGATTGCCGCTGGAGCAGGTGCTCGATGTCATCATGGACAGTAACGAGAGCAAGCTCGGTGCCGATGGCAAGCCGATTTACGATGGCAACGGCAAATTCCTCAAGGGACCCAATTACTGGAAGCCCGAACCGAAAATCAAGACGCTGATCGAAGCGGCCGGCGTGCAAAAAGGCGGGTCGCAGTAGGCATGTAGTGCAGTCATTGCGAGCGCAGCGAAGCAATCTCGTGGTATCGCAGGCGTGCTCGCAAGGGCGACGGGATTGCTTCGCTGCGCTCGCAATGACCGCAGCTTTTGAGAATTATTCTGTGAAACGGAGGCTCACATGCTCAAGGGAAGTTGTCTGTGCGGCAGCATCACCTACCAGGTCGAGGGTGACATTGACACTGTCATCAAGTGCCACTGCAAAAAATGCCGCAAGTCCAACGGCACGGCGTTTGGCACCAATGCGCCGATAAAAACGTCGGCCTTCACCTTGATCAGCGGCAAGGACGCGCTGGGCGGGTTCAAATCCTCCGACGATCTGGTGCGCCACTTTTGCCGCAACTGCGGCTCGCCCATTTACAGCCAGCGCCAGTCGGCGCCCGAGTTGATACGCCTGCGCCTGGGTACGCTAGACACGACCATCAGCGCCAAGCCGGCCTTCCACATCTACGTTGGCTCCAAGGCCGAGTGGGACGAGATTTGCGACGGCCTGCCGCAGCACGCCGAGCGGGCTTGAGCGTCGCCGCCGCTATGGTCGTTAATACCGCCGCCGCCGACATCAGTGCCGACATCACCTACGCCATGGATACCGGCGAGAAGCTCGTCAACGAGACTTTCGGTCCGGGCAACATTCACCGGCGCGGCAGCGGCAGCTACGAGGCGCGGCCTATGCGCATTCGCGACGGGCGCGCGCGGTCGGACGCCGATCCGGCGATGTTTTCCATCGATACATCGGGCTTTGTGCTGGCAGCGCACGCCACCGCGGTGACGGATTTTTTCGACCAGGCTGCGTTGCAAGCGGTCTATTACCCCGAGGTGATCGCCCTCATCAAGGCGCGTTCGGGCGCGAAACGCGTGGTGGTGTTCGATCACACCCTGCGCTCGGGCGATGAAACCGAGCGCGAAGCGAAGCTGCTGCGCGAGCCGGTACTCGCGGCGCACAACGATTACACCGAGTGGTCGGGTCCGCAACGCCTGCGCGAAGTGCTGCCGGACGAGGCTGATGTCCTGTTGCAGGGGCGCTTCGCCATTATCCAGGTCTGGCGCGCCATCAAGCTGCCGATTGTCGCCAACCCGCTGGCGGTGGCCGATGCGCGCAGCGTGGTGTTTGAGGACCTGGTTATTTCCGAGCGGCGCTACCCGCATCGCATCGGCCAGACTTACCGCCTGCGCCATAACGCGGCGCACCGCTGGTTTTATTTTCCGCATATGCATCGCGACGAGGCGCTGGTGTTTAAGGTCTACGACTCGGACAGCGGCCGCGCGCGCTTTACGCCGCATACCTCGTTCAACGATCCGGCCACCCCCGCAGATGCGCCGCCTCGCCAGAGCATAGAGGTGCGCACGCTGGCGTTTTTTTGACGCCAGTGCGCCATTTTTCCAAAATGAATGCCTGGAAAGCCTCGCCAGTCGGGCTTTTCCAGCCTGTTCCCGGCTGAGGCGGCGCGCCTTCTGATGTCGGAGCGCTTCATCGCCCACCTCGATATGGACGCGTTTTACGCCTCGGTGGAGTTGCTGCGCTATCCGCATTTGCGCGGCCTGCCGGTGGTGATAGGCGGACGGCGGCGCAACCTCGCCGACCAGGCGGCCGATGCCGCCATTCCCAGCCTGCGCGATTATGCCGGCCGTGGCGTTATTACCACCTGCACCTACGAAGCGCGCGCCCTGGGCGTGCACTCGGGCATGGGCTTGATGAAAGCGGCGGCGCTCGCGCCCGCTGCGCTGTTGCTGCCGGCCGACTTTGATGAATACCGGCGCTACTCGCGCCTGTTCAAGGAGGCGGTGCGAGCGATCGCGCCCTTGGTCGAGGACCGCGGCATCGATGAGATCTATATCGACCTGACCGACCTGGTGAGCGCCGAGGTCGGTAGCGATGCCTGGGCGAACGCGCGTCGGGTCGCGGCGCGTCTGCAGCATGCGGTGCGCGAGGCCACCGGCTTGTCCTGCTCGCTTGGCGTGTCGCGCAACAAGCTTTTGTCCAAAATCGCCTCGGAACTGGACAAGCCGGCCGGCATCACGGTTCTGGCCGATGGCGATGTCGTCACGCGTATTTGGCCGCTGGCGGCGCGCAAGATCAACGGCATCGGGCCCAAGGCCAACGCCAAGCTCGAAGACCTGGAAATTCACAGCATAGGCGAGCTCGCGCGCGCCGACCCGGCACTGCTTCTGCGCCACTTCGGCAACAGTTACGGCGCCTGGTTGCACGAGGCCGCGCACGGCCGCGACGAGCGCACGGTGGTGATCTTCAGCGAGCCCAAGTCGATCAGCCGCGAGACCACCTTCGAGAATGACCTGCACGCGGTGCGCGACAAGCCGGCCTTGTCGCGCATCTTCACCGACTTGTGCGTGCGCGTCGCCGGCGACCTTGTGCGCAAGGGCTACGTCGGCAAGACCATAGGCCTGAAAATCCGCTATGACAATTTCAAGACGGTGACGCGCGACCGCACGCTCGAATTGCCGACGCAGGATGCGGCGGTGATTCGTCGCGCCGCCGGCGAGTGCCTTAAGCGCGTGCCGCTGGATAGGCGCATTCGGCTGTTGGGTGTGCGGGTGGGGGCGCTGAGCAAGCCGGGCGAAGCGGCCGCCGGCCAGGGCGTGGCCGAAGCGGCGGGGCAGTATGATTTGACGCTGTTTGACGACTGAAGGCGTCGGTTGACAACACGCCCGTAGGGCTTGTTGCGGCTTAGGCTCACGAGAGCAAAGCGAACCTTAAGCGCGAAGCGCGGCCGCAGCCAAAAGTCGCGCCAGATGGGCGTTTCCGGTCGATGACCGGCCCGCAAGCTGCTGTCATTACCGCGGGAGCGGGAAGCGATGAGCTTGGTTTATCACTCTGCGAGCGTGGCTTCTATTCTTAAGTTGGGCGGTTTCGCCCCCTAGCGGGGGGGGCGACTTACTTTCTTTGCTCGTGCATCCCCTCCGGGGACTTCCTTCGGTCGAAGATCGTAAGCAAAGAAAGCACACCCCCGACACCGCCCCTTCGGGGTGCCCTCGGCTGCTCGGGCAAGCGGGCCGGTCCCTGAACTCGGCCCTACGGGCCTCAGACAACGGGACCGGACAACTCCCGCTTCCCCTGCGCGCCTCGGCGGCGCCGCAGGGGCCCCGAAGATCAAAGGCAAGATCAAAAGCAAAAGCAAAAGCTAGAACGACAGTCCATGGCGTTCATGTCGTTTGTGACCCTGACTCCCGTAGGGGACGCCGAGAAGCGCAGCGTCCTCGGGAGAAGTCCGGTCCCGTTGTCTGAGCCCCACAGTTTTATCGTGGGGCGAGTTTAGGGACCGGCCCGAGGGCGCGAGCATCGCAGGGTAGCCCCACGCGTGATGTCGCAAGCGATAGCGTGTGATGCACCCCGGGGGGGCGTCACCTCCGGGTCGCCTTCTTTGGGTTACCTTTCTTGGCGAAGCAAGAAAGGTAACTCGCTCCCCGCAGGGGAGTGAAACCACAGAACTAAAGAAGATTGAAGTGGCCAGCGCACCGATAAACCAAGCTGTCGCGAGCCCAGGCTAGCGCGTCTTACCCCAAATGCACCGGCGACAAATACTGCTGCCGGAAGGCCTCGAAGGGCATCGTGTCGGCCGCCTCGATCCGGCTTTGTTGTTCGAGCGACTCGGCGGCGAGGTGCGCAAAGCGCGTGGCCACGTCGGCGGCCAGCGGCAAGGCCAGCAGGTCGCTGCGATGCTTGACCGACTGCGACCGGATAAAACCGACATACGAGCCCTCATGCTCGCGCTGCATGGTCTCGAGTATGCGGGCGGAGGGTGTCAGGCCGGCATCAGCCAGTGCGGTGTTGGCGCCGGCGAGGGCATCGCGATAGGCGTTGCCGCCATTGGCTGTGTCCAGCGCCACTGCGATCGGTTCGCATTCTGCGAGAATTTCACCTCCCCATGTGTTCAGCGGCATCTGCGCCTCGCCGCGCTCGAGCGTGAGTCCGGGTTCGCGTCCGCGCACCGCGGTGCGCAACTGGTTACGCGCATTGGCGGCGATCTCCTGCGGCGTGTCCTTGGGGCTGTCGCAGAGCAGGCAGTGCATCAGGAACAAGTCGAGCACGCGCATGGTTGCCTGTTCGATGCCGACCATGCAGAACGGGTTGAGGTCCATCAACCGCACCTCGACATATTCGACGCCGCGCTCGCGCAATGCGCGCAACGGGCGCTCGCCGGTGTGAATGACGCGCTTGGGGCGGATGGTGCCGTAAAACTCGTTCTCTATCTGCAGCAGGCTGGTGGCCAACTGGCGGTATTCGCCGTCCTCGCCCTTTATGCCTATGGCCTCGTAGGCCGGGTAGGGGCGGGTCATGGCATCTTGCAGCGAAGCGCCGTAACTCTCGAGGCTGTTGTAGCTGACCGCAAGCGAGGCCTGTGCGTCGCTCTGGTAGCCCAGACGCCCCATGCGCAGGGAGGTGGCGTGGGGCATGTAAAGCGTGCCCGGTCGCAATTCCTGCAACTCGTGCTGCCGGCCCTTGACGAAGCTGGCGCACACCGCCGGCGAAGCGCCGAACAGGTACATCAGCAACCAGGAGTGGCGCCGGAAATTGCGAATCAGCGCGAAATACGCTTCGGTGGTGACCACCGGGATGGAAAAGTTGTAGTGGATGCCCGAAATCGTCTGCATGCGCCGGCCGTAGCGATACGAAAGGCCGTTGCGGTAAATGCTCTTGGCGCGGCCGACATTGGAGTGGCCATACTGGCCTATCGGAATGGCGTCGTCGGCGGGCAGGCCGCAAGGCATGCTGGCGCACCACAGCAGTTCGTCGCCAATATTGCGATAAACGACCTGGTGAATCTGGGTCAGTTCGTCGAGGCAGGCCTTGTTGCTGGGGTGTACGCCGGTCACCAGTTCAATCTGCGACTCACTGAAATCGGTGGTGATCAGCGGATGGGTCATGGCCGAGCCAAGGCCCGCCGGATGGGGCGTGTTGACCAGCATGCCGTCGGGACGCACGCGCAGGCTTTCTTTCTCGATGCCGCGCTGCAGGCTGCCGAGCGCGCCCGGCGCCAGGGCGCGCAAACGATTGGTGAGCTGGTTCACGGGGATTTATCCTGACTGGTTGGCATTGTTCGAATACGGGTGTCGGAGGTAAAAACTGTTGCGAATGTCGCGCTTCTTGCCGGGTTTAGCGCAGCCGCATTGCTGTTCGCTATTTGGCTTCGCGGATGCCGGGCCGGCCTGTTCTGCATATTGTGCGGCGCGCTGGCGGCCGCGGCGCTATCTTACCCACCCGCTGATTTTACCTTCCCGCACCCGCAAATTGGGGAATGGCCTTATCCGCCGTACTGGTTTGCGGCACCGGCGGCGCCTTGCCGCCCGCACGCGTTCCGGGCAGGCTGCTGATTGCAATAAAATTTTCCCCACTGCCCGTGTACGGATGCTGCGCGGTTTTGCACCAATTGGCGTACCAGCCTTCGTAAAAATTTGCGGTGGCGTTTGAGATTTTCTTGTGAACAAGCTTGCGCGCGAGGCTTCGACTTCGCTTCGACTTCGGCGGCGGGCTTAGTATAATCCGGCGGCTTGCCCGTCTCGCTTGTTCCGCCCCGCGTCTGGCGCATCCCCGTCTTCGCTCCCACCGCAGCACAACCTTCCCCAATACGCTCAATGTGGCTTAAAAACCTGGTCGTCTATCGCCTTCCGGCAAAGTTTTCCCTTCAAGCCGAGGTGCTGGAAAAGGCCCTCGCCTTGCAGCCGCTGCAGCCTTGCGGCAGTTTTGACATGGAAAGCCGCGGCTGGCTGCCGCCGCAGGCGGAAGGGGCCTATCTGCACACCCAGGGCAAGCAATGGATGCTGGCTCTTGGTGTCGAACAAAAGCTGCTGCCCGCGACGGTGATCCGCCAGCGCACCCAGGAAAAGGCGGTCGAGGTGGCACGCCAGCAGGCCTATCCGGTCGGGCGTAAGCAGATGCTGGAAATCCGTGACCAGGTAACCAATGAACTGATGCCGCGGGCGCTCAGCCGCCGCCGCATCACCTGGTGCTGGATCGACGCCGCCAACGGCTGGCTGGTGGTCGACGCCGCAGCCGATACCAAGGCCGAGCAATTTCTCGAGAACCTGCACCGCGCCGTCGATGACCTGCCGCTCAAGCGCCTGGACACGCAACGCTCGCCCGGCGCCGCAATGACGCAGTGGCTCGCCGCCAACCGGGCCCCGGCCTCCTTCAGCATCGACCAGGACTTGGAGCTGACCGCCGCCAACGAAAGCAAGGCGGTGGTGCGCTATGTGCGCCACTCGCTCGAGGGCAAGGACATTCGCGACCACATCAGCGCCGGCAAGTTGGCGACGCGCCTGGGCATGACCTGGAAGGACCGCATCTCCTTTGTGCTGACCGACCAGATGCAGATCAAGCGCGTGAGCTTCCTCGACATTCTCAAAGAAGAGTCCGAGGCTGGCGCCGCCGATGAGCACGAGCAGTTCGAAATCGATTTTGCGCTGATGTCCGGTGAACTGTCCTTGTTGCTGGCCGACCTGACCGAGGCGCTTGGTGGCGAAAAGGCGGCTGACTGAGTTTGTCCCGGGGTGCGGCGCTATACTAACAAAAGAACAGGCGTCTTTGCGAGGAGGCGCAGTCGACGCGGCAATCTTGTGGTGTTGCGACGGGAGTCACCAGTGCCAGGCGCTCGGAGACACTGCCCAAGCTGCCCACTGTGACCGAGTCCGGCGTACCGGGGTATGCTGCCGTGGGCTGGTTCGGATTGCTCGCGCCGGTGGCGACGCCCAAAAATATCGTCGCAAAACTCTCGGGTGATGCCAATCGTGTGCTGGCGCAAAAAGACGTGCGTGAAAAAATGCTTCCCCTTGGCAGCGAAGCGGCGGGCAACACGCCGGAGGAGTTCGCGGCCTTCATTCATGAAGACCAGGCAAAGTGGAGCAGACTGATGAAAGAGCAGGGCATCAAAGCGGAATAATGCGACGCAAAAAAACGGATATCGGCTGGAAATGCCCGCCTGGCAAGGGTTTTCAGCCGGTAATCCAGTGGGTGCCGGCCCGGTTCGGGCTTGGTGTGAAGGTAAAAACAAGGAGGAGTGTGACTATGCGTGCTGTCATTCGTGTCGTATTGTTGTTGGCTGCGATGGGCTTTGCCGGACTGGTGCAGGCACAGGCCTGGCCGAACAAACCGGTGAGACTGATCGTCGCGTTTGCGCCCGGTGCACAGCCGGACATCATCGCGCGCCTGCTCGCCGACCGGCTGACGCGGGCGCTTGGCCAGCAGGTCATTGTCGACAACCGCCCGGGCACCGCCAACCTTGTCGGCGCGCAAGCGGTGGCGCGCGCGCCGGCCGACGGTTACACCTATTTTTTCGGCACCTCGGCGGCGCTGATCACCAATCCGCTGCTGTTTAAGTCGCTGCCCTATGACCCCGCGCGCGATTTCACGCCGGTGTCCTTTGTGGTGAAGTCGCCGTTCTTTGTGCTGGCCCATCCGGACCTGCCGGTGAAAAACCTCGCCGATCTGTTTGCGCTGGCCAAGACCAAACCCGGCACGCTCAACTTCGCCACCGATGGCGCGCGCAACGCCTCGGGTGTGCTGGCGAGCTGGGTGAGCAAGGCGGCCGGTTCGCCAATCCAGCAGGTGCCTTACGCGGTGATGCCGCAAGGCCTGCAGGACACCATAGCCGGACGCACGCAACTGGTCATCCTGTCGGTGGCACCCTCGTCGCAGCACGTCAAGCGCGGCGCCCTGCGCGCACTCGCGGTGAGCACGGCAACGCGCCTGCCCGGATGGGAGGATGTGCCGGCCATCGCCGAGACGGTACCCGGTTTCGAGTTTGTCGGCTGGTTCGGCATTGTCGCGCCCACCGGTGCGCCGGCCGAGGCGGTGCAGCGTTTTTCCAAAGAGCTCACCGCCATCCTGCGCGATCCGGAGTTGGTGGCCAAGCTGCGCGACTTCGGCGCTTACCCCAATGAGGCGGCGCAGTCGCCCGAGGGCTTTGCCGAACTGATCCGTTCCGAGCGCGTTCACTGGTCTAAATTGCTCAAGGACATCGGCGTCGAGCCGGAGTGAGCTTTTGCGCCATCGTCTCGCAAGGGCACGACTCGCCGCGAGGGCGGGCGTAGTTCCTTAGACGGCTATGGCTTACGGGGCGATGGACGGCGGGGCGGACAAAAATGCCGTTTGCAGGCACATGATTTCAGGCCGGATGTCGGCGTGAAAGTAAAGCAGCTAGGCCAATTCTAGCGCCGAAAAAGTGCAAGCCTGGCGTTTCAGTTGCGCCCGTGGAAACGCATCGCGGGGAAGAAAATACCAGAATGCGACTCGCTTTGCGGTTCAGACTGTAGCTGCCGCAGCCCTTGTTTCTTCGGTCGGGCCGGAGCGGCCGGCGCTCATTGGGACGATCGTTGGGATATTCTTGTTTTCGAGGGTATCAACGCGCTGGCGTAGTGTCTTGCCGGCCTTGAAGTGCGGCACAGACTTTGCCGGAACACTTATTTTTTGGCTCATTTAGCGAATGATGTTGTTGAACTCATGCTCTGACCGCGAGAGTGAGCAACCGTGCGGGATCGGGGCTGAAGCGGGGCGACCGGTCGAGAACTCTAAACCATCCGAGGTAGTTGGTGAGGTATTTCGTGGCAACACCCTTG
>CAMDDU010000083.1:0-10362 GCA_945892985.1 Bordetella parapertussis | reverse complement strand
CTACAACAGTCGCCGGCCGCATCAAAGCCTTGACGGCCAGACCCCGGACACGCTTTACTTCAACCAGGCGCCGCTCGCCGCGGCGGCTTAACCCCGCAGAACCCACTTATAAACTCCTAAAAACTGTCCAACTGCGCGGGGCCACCTCAATATCCCGCGTTGGCGCATTACCCATGCGCAGCCAGATTACCTTCGGCGGAGCGCCGTATAGAAAACTCAACTGACGGAAATCATTGTCCTTTGACGCAAGCACGTAGCCGTGTTCGCCGGCGAACTTCCATATATCGAGGTCGGTTCTGCCGTGCAAGCCGACATCATCCAGATGCCGTGTTCCCGGGAAACTTTTAGCAAGGCGCTCAGCGAGGCGCGGGCTCAGATTTTCATCCAGAAGCAGGCGCACCGGGTTTTATGCCGCCAGATGACGCTCGCGCTGGGCGGCAAACGCCAGCGTCGCCTTGATGTGTTCCGAGGTGAGGGCCGGGAAATCCGACAGGATCTGCTGCTCGGTCATGCCGCCTGCAAGGTATTCCAGTACGTCATAGACGGTGATGCGTGTGCCGGCGATGCACGGCTTTCCGCCGCGTATGTCGGGCGTGACGCTGATCAGCTTCTCGAGGTTCATGGTGGTCTCCGGCGCGGCGTGGGAACGGAATGCACAGGCACTCCTGACATTATAGACGCTCACCGCAGAAAGTTTGAGCCCCCGGGGCGCATCTTCTTTGGTCGATCTGATCGTTCGTTTCCAGCCTATTCCGGCTTCAGCCCCAGGGTCTTGGCTGATTTTTCCCAGCGCGTCAGTTCATCCTTGAGAAAGCGCGCGCTCTCGTCCGGGGTGCGCACAAAGGTTTCGATACCAAGGTCGAGCAGGCGCCGGGTGAACTCGGGCTGGCTGACCACCGCTGCCATGTCGCGCTGTATGCGATCGATCAGCGCGTCGGGCAGGTGCGAGGGCCCTATCATCATCCACCATTCGACCATGTCGTAGCCGGGCACGCCAGCTTCGGCAAAGCTCGGCACCGCGGGCATGGTCGGGAAGCGTTTGGCGCCGGTGGTGGCAATGGCCTTCAAGCGTCCCGACTTGATGTGTTGGGTGAACGCGGTGGGCGTGGCCATCAGCATGGAGATTTGCCCGCCCAGCAAATCATTGGTCGCGAGGGCGCCGCTCTTGTAGGGGATGTGCACCACATCGAGACCGAGGGCGTGCTTGAGCGCTTCCATGGCGCGGTTGCCGTTGGTGCTTGCGCCGGGGCTGCCATACGAATACTTGCCCGGCTGCGCCTTGATGAGCGAAAACAATTCCGCCGGCGTACTGGCCGGAAAGTCCGCGCGCGTGGCGAGCAGGGCCGGGGCCGAATCGAAATGCATGATGGCGCGAAGGTCGCGCGCGGTGTCGTAGGCGAGGTCGTTGCGGATGGCCGGGTTGAGCGCGAGCGTGCTGCCCAACTGGCCCAGCGTGTAGCCGTCTGGCGCCGCACGCGCCACGCCCTCCGCCGCGATCACGCCGCCGCCACCGGGGCGGTTGTCGACCAGCACTTGTTGCTTCCACATCACGGTGAGCCGCTCGGCCAGCAGCCGCGCGACTATGTCCGAGGCGCCGCCCGCCGCCGTGGACACAATGATGCGCACCGGCTTGGTGGGCCAGGCGGTTTGCGCCGAGGCCGTGCCGGAAAAGAGCGCAGCGGTTGCGCAGAGTGCAAGAAGGCTGTGCCGCAGTGTTTTTAGATTCATGTTTAGTCAGGCCTGTGCAGATGGGTCTAGGCGGCCAGTTTTTCACTCGCACCAAACGCGCGCTGGAGTTCCCGTCGCGTGGCGCCGGTGGCGAAAAATGCCCGCATGATCAGGTCGAGCGAGACCGACGGGTCGCCTGCCTCGATCTTGGCCACGCGCGATTGGCTGGAGCCCATTTTTTTGGCGAGATCGATTTGCGACAGGCCGTGCTTTTGTCTCACCTGTTTGATCGCATCGGAAAGCGTGAGCTTGAGCTCAACCAGCATGGATTCTTCATTGCTCAGTTGCAGGAAGTCCTTGGCGTTACCGGTCTTCCAGCCGGCTGCTTTCAGTCGCTTTAGTTTTGCGGTGGCCATGATGTGGTTTCCGTCGCTTTCAGATTGAGGTAAATGCGCGTAATCGCGTCTTGCATGTGTTGATCACTGCTTTGGGCGTTTGCTGCGTTGTTTTGGAGAATACTTCCAGTATTGCGATGATTTCGCTGTCTACGTAATACACGACACGCCATGTGCGGTTTGTGTCCTGAATGCGCAATTCGTGACAGGCCTTGCCGATGGCCGGCATTGGCCGCGAGTGCGGCAGCGGGATTTTTTCACCTCGCTGCAAGCGGCGCAGTAACACGCCTGCTTCAATTCGCGCCGCTGCCGAAAATGGCGGGGTTTTCACCTCGCCACTCAGCCACGCCAGCGGTTTGTCGGTGTTGGGCATTGTGTGCATTATATGTCAAATACGACATATTGAGGAATTTTAGCCTGTAAGCCCTGCAAGGGGCGCCAGCCTGCTAGGCCGCAGGCTTCGCTGGCAGCGTCACATTGAAGTGGCGCTTGACGATGTCGGCGATGTTCTCGTAACAGGAGCCAAAGCGCACCACCTCGAAGGTCTCGACGTTGAGCAGGGTCGAGGACTGTTTCCAAGGGTGGTATTTCATCAGGCCGTAGTTGATGATTACATCGGCAATGGCGGCGATTTCCGGTTCGATGTCATCGCCGTGGAACTTGGTGCCGGTCATGGTCATGTTGGCCGATGAGCCAAAGAGCGGGAATTGCGCTTCCCAGGACATGCGCGTGATGGCGGCATGAAATTTACCGGCGTTGATGAGCATTACCAGCGTGCCGTCCTTGGTGCTCGCCGCAAGCGATTCGCGGTCGAACTTGTTGAGCATGGGGTGGTCCATGTGGCAGGGCGCCACCGCCCCCAGCGGCAAGTCGTATTCGTGGGTGATGCAGTCAATGACATCGCGGCCGCGCGAACTCAGTTTGTACACCGACTTGGCGATGGCGTCGTTGGCGACCATGGCGTTGAGCTTGCTCGCGGCGCGGCGCTTGGTGTCGAACATTTTTTTCAGCGCCGCACCCGATCCGCCTATGAGCGAATAGCCCACGTCCATGGGCAGGATGGTGATGCCGCCCGCCTGCAAGAGCTTGAAGGCGCGCGCGGCGTCGGCTTCGATGTCGCGGAAAGTCTTGTGCGATGGCGTTGTTTGCAGGCCCATGCTTATTGTTCCGCCTTGATGTTGCCCTTTTTGACAATGTCAGCGTACTTGGCAAGGTCGTTGCGCGTCTGCGTGGCGAGTAAATCGGGTGCGCCGGTCCAGGCCTCAAAGCCCAGTGTGGCCAGGCGTTCGCCGATGTCGGGTGAGGTCATGGCGCGGTTGAACTCGGTGTTAAGCCGCGTCACCACATCACGCGGGGTATTGGCCGGCGCATACACGCCGTACCACAGGTCCACTTCAAAGCCGGGTACGCCGGCCTCGGCTACCGTGGGCAGTTCGGGCATGGCCTGCGAGCGGCGCGCGGGTGCCACAGCCAGTGCTTTCAGTTTGCCTGCGGCGATATGCGCTTTGACGGCGGCCATGGTCATGAAGGCCACTTGTGTCTGCCCTCCGACAAGATCGGTCACCGCCGGGCCGGTGCCCTTGTAGACGATGTGGGTGATGTCTATGCCGGTCATTTGCGAGAACAGCGCCGCCGACAGGTGTTGCGGCGTGCCGTTGCCGGCGTTCGAATAATTGAGCTTGCCCGGATTGGCCCTGGCCTCGGCGATGAGTTCTTTGACGGTGTTGGCTTTGACCGACGGATGCACCACCAGCACCATGGGCGCGGAGGCGAGCATGGCCACCGGTGAAAAATCCTTCATGAGGTCAAAGGGCAGTTTGCCCAGGCTCGCATTGATGGGAATGGTGTTGGCGCCCATCAGGATGGTGTAGCCGTCGGGTGCGGCCTTGGCCACGGCATCGGCGCCGATGTTGCCGCCAGCGCCGGCGCGGTTCTCAACAATGAGCGCCTGGCCCAGCGCTTCGCCGACCTTGGGCGCAAGAGACCGCGCCAGAATGTCGGTGCCGCCGCCCGAGGCGTAAGGCACGACGTAGCGCAGCGGTTTGTCGGGGTAGCGTTGTGCGCTTGCGGGCAGGGCGGCGAGCGCCGCCGCTGCCAACACCGCAAGCGATATGACGGTGCGTCGTGCTTTGTTCATGGGGTGCTCCTCCTTACGTTGCTTATTCCGTGTTGTGTGCTTCGTGTTGTGACAAATCGCGCCGGGGGCGTTTGCGTTTTATTTGCGCAGTCTGGACGGCGGTGTTGGTTTAAGGTTTGGCATACGCACGCGCTCGGCTTTGGACCAATCGACAATTGCGCTGCTGTCGCGCGTTTTCGCGCGGGCTCGCTTCACCGTCCGCGTCGCGTGTTTCAGAATCGGCTTTACCGACAGGCGCAGGCCTGCTGCGCCGAGAATGGCCGTCAGGCTGCGTAGTTCCGGGTTGCCTGTTTTGGACAGCATGCGGTATGTGGCTTCGCGCGTGAGCTTTGATTTGCGGGCAATCTCGGAAACGCCGCCCAGCGCCTGCGCGACATGGCGCAGGGCGAGCATGAGCGCTGCCTGATCGCCGTCTTCGATGGCGGCCTCTATGTAGGCCGCTGCCTCTTCGGGATCTTTGAGTTGTTCGATGAGCAACGCCTCATAGGACACGCTTGGCGGTGCGGGTTTTGTAGTCCTGGAAGTACGCTTTTGCATGTTCGATATCCTTTTGCTGTGTCGTCTTGTCCCCGCCACAGAGCAGCAGGACAATCGTATTTCCCGTGCGGGCGAAATAGACACGGTATCCGGGCCCCCAGTCAATACGAAGTTCAAACACGCCGCCATCCAATGCCCGATGGTCGCCCGGATTGCCCAGCGCGAGCCGGTTGATGCGGGTGCGGATTCGTGCGCGCGCCAGACGATCTTTGAGTGCGTCGAGCCAGACCGCAAACGGCTTTCGCGCATCGGTGGTCTGGTAAATCAACACATCTAGTTCGACCATTGTAACTTAAAGGTTACCAACGTCAAGACCTATGGCAGTCAGCATTGACGCGCCGGTTCCTTTTTTTACCCTAGTTCTTCAGTCGCGGCACCAGGTTCATGGCGTTGCCGCTCTCGATGGCTTGCGCCGTCGCGTCGGACAAGCCCAGTTTGCGGATGGCCGCCGCCTGGGTGTCGATGGGCACATACGGGTAGTCGGTGCCAAACACCACCTGCGACTCGGGGATGAGCTTGAGCAGCGCGGCCATCGACGAGGGGTGCGTGGCGTTGGCGGTGTCGTAGAACAGGCGCTTGAACTCGGCCTCGAAGCCATCGGGGGCGATGGTCTTGGCGTCGGGGCGGAACTTGAAGAAGTAATCCATGCGACCTGCGAGCATGGGCACGGTGCCGCCGCCGTGGCTGAACAGCCACTTGGTGTCGCGGTTGCGCGCAAGCGTGCCCGACAAGAGCAGGCTCACCACGGCGCGCGTGGTGTCGTGCGGCACTTCGATGACGGCGGGGAAGGTGCCCACCGACAGGCGGCCGCAGCAGGCGGCGACGAGCGGGTGGAAGTACACCACGGCCTTGCGGCGGTTGAGTTCGTCGAAAATCGGCTTGAACTTGGCGTCGCCGGGCCACACGTCGCCGTAGTTGGTCTGCAGGCCCACGCCGTCGGCCTTGAGCACATCAAAGGCATAGGCGATTTCTTTCAGGCTGGCCTCGACGTCTATCATCGGCAGCGTGGCAAACAGGCCGAAGCGGCCCGGGTAATCCTTGACCATCTTGGCGCCAAAGTCATTGCACTCGCGCGCCATCTTGATGGCCTCGGCCGGGCCCTTGTCGAACCACACGCCGGGCGTGGAGGCGAGCGACAGAATGCCGGTCTTGACGCCGCCCTTGTCCATTTCAGCCAGGGCTTTGTTGATGCTCCAGCCCACCTGCTGCGTGAAGTGCGGGATCTTGCGCTCGGCCTCCCAGCCCAGCCAGGCCTTCTGGTAGGCGGGCGGATAAAAGTGGTGGTGGGTGTCGATGAGCTTTGGCGCGGCGGCCGAGGAACCCATGCTGGTGCAGGCGGGCAGGGCGGCGGTCGCTGTGATCGCACCCATGGCTTGCATGAAGCCGCGGCGCGTGCCGAACTGCTCGGCGGTGATTTCGACGGTGGCGCAGTCGCGTGGGGAATCGAGTGACATGGTGTTTCCTCCGGTTGGTGGGTGCTTCTTTTTTTATGCCCGAGTTTGCTGCATAAGCCAAAGTAAAGTCGTGCGAGCGGTCTTGTGCCACCTTGTTTTGAGACGAGTCTACCGCGACATCATTGATGCCGTCAGAAGACGGTATTGTCCGGCGTTTGTTACCCTTCGCGTGTTGTTACCTGTCACCTGTTATTTGCTGCGCTCGAACACCAGGAAGTACTGGTTGGGCAAGAAGTCGTGGTGGGCCGCGAGGCGGTAAGCGGCCTTGCCCATTTCCGCCTGCACTTGTTCGGCCGTCATGCGCTCGCGCACCGGCGGGCCGACTTTGGAGCTGGCGTTGAAGTCGATGATGGCCACGCGTCCGCCGGGTTTTAACGCGGCGGCGAGCTTGCCGAAATAGGCTTCGCGCGCGTCGATGTGGTGATACACATCCACCAGCAACACCAGGTCGACCTTGGCCGGCAGCTTGGCATCCGAGGGCGTGCCCTGCACGGCGCTGAGGTTTTTCAGGCCCTCCTTTTTGGCGCGTTCGGCGAGGTACTTCACCATTTTGGGTTCGAGGTCCACGCCGTAGACGCGGCCCTTTGAGACCATGTGCGCAAGTCGCATGGCGAAATAGCCGGTGCCGGCACCGAGGTCGGCCACCACCGCATCGGGTTTGAGCGCGAGGGCCTCAATCACCGCGTGCGGTTTTTGCCAGGCATCGCGCTCGGGGTCATCAAACACCTTGGCCCATTTGTCGGCGTCACCGAAGCTGTGCTGGTGGCTGTGGGGGGCTTGCGCCAAGGCGGTGGCGGCGAAAAAGGCCAGTGCGAGGAGGGCGTAGTGCATGTTCAGCCCGCGTCGCGCAGCATGCGCACCTTGCCCACCTGCCCGTCGGGGTTCATGCCGGCCCAGCCTTCGATGCGGTCAAGGTCGATGATCAGGGCGATGCCGGTCTGCGCATAGTCATGGTTGCGTTCGCTCTGGTTCATGTTGGAAAAAATCTGCTCGCGTGCCTTGGCGTCGGTGGAAACATGGGCACGGCCTTGAAACTGATAAAGGGCGCGTGTCTTGCCATTGCGGTACATCAGCGCGAGCTTGGGGTTGGCCTTGACCGCGTTCAAAAAATTGCCGTCTGAGTTGCGCACCCAGATGGCGAGCTGGGTGTCGCTGAACACCTGCGTCGAGCCGCGAAACGAGATGATAGGCTGGCCCTTGAGGTCCACGTGCGCCACGGTCATTGGAAAACCGTCAACCTGCGCGTTGGCCACCATGGTGCGTATTTCTTCGGTGATCTTGATCGGCGTGGCCGGTATCGGCGCGCCGGGCAGCGGTTGTTGCAGCACGGCGCTGATGCGCCCGGCATTGAACTGGAAGGTGATGATTACGCCACCCACCGTCGAGCCGGCCGGCATGCGGCCGGTGATACGCACGTCGGCGCCGTCAAGGACCGGCGCTTCCCATTGCATGGTGCGGTAGGCCGCGCCGGCGCCATCGTTGCTCATGCGCGCGATCACGGCGTCGCGGCCTTCGATCTTGCCCAGCGTCTGGAAGATGGCGTCTTCGGTGAGCAGTTCGGCGCGCGGAGCGGGTTTGCTGTCGGCGGCGGGGCGCAGGGAGTCGAGAAAA
This sequence comes from Bordetella parapertussis, assembly GCA_945892985.1. GTDB lineage: Bacteria > Pseudomonadota > Gammaproteobacteria > Burkholderiales > SG8-39 > CAITSH01. The sequence continues at coordinate 2,560 of CAMDDU010000083.1, read as the reverse complement.
TCGCTGACGCGTTTGATTGAGTCCGACATGGGGTGTTTCCTTCTTTTGAATGGTCTGGAACGGCGCTGTGGTGGCGTGCGCCGTGTGGTGCACTAAAGAGGGGCGGCAGTTTACTACCGTATTTTGGTAGCCAAGGCAGTCATCATAAAGCAGCGTGGCCGTCCCCGGTTTGCGCCGCAGGGCATAGAATGGACGTCCTTCAACGCAGCGTGCGGCGTGAAACGTGCGGCGGTTCATCCCGTCGCGACCGCCCCCGCAGCCCCCTTTCAAAGACGCCCCATGCTGACCCAACCCGTCAAATTTTATGCACCAGAGGATTTTCCGGAAAAACAGGCGGAAATCCGCGCCTATACCGTCGCCGCCTTCAGGGTGGCGCAGTCCGGCGCGGCACCAAGCGCTGAGCCGCTTGCGCCGGTGGACATGCAGCGCAATCTGGTCGATTTTTTGATCAAGGGCCGCGCCATTGATTACTGGAAAAAGCAGCGCTGGCTGCAAGGTGATGGCATGACTTACCGCCTGACCGAGGAGGGACTGGCCATTTGCGCCAAATCGCCCAGTACCGGTGCCATGCTTGCCGGCGCCGCGCCGGGCCCGACGGATGTGGCGTATTGGGAGCAGCAGTTTCGCGGAAATGCCACGCTGCCGCGCAAAAAGACCCTACGCGTGCGCGTAGAGGAAGAATAAGGGATCGCGCCGGGGGGCAATTCGCAACCGAAGTGGAAAGCGCGCAATCCGAAGTAGAAAGATCACAACAGAAGGGGAATAGAATCCCCGGTCCGGCATGTTTACCTCCCTGTGTCCGGCCCTCCGGCCGGTTTTCAACCAGGGGAGAGAGACCATGTTGAGCAAGAAGTTGATCGTGCGAGCGGGCTTTTCCTGTGCTGCGCTGGGTTTTATTTCGGGCGCGGTGCTGGCCGATGACGCTGATGCTATTTTGAAGCGGGCCGCAGCCGCGATGGGCGAACCCAAGACCATCCGCTATGTGGCCGAAGGCACCGGCTACACCTATGGGCAGGCCTTCCTGCCCGGCACCGCGTGGCCCAAGATCATGGTGCATAGCATGATTCGCACCATCAACTACGACACCGCCTCGATGCGCGAGGAGATTACGCTGAGTCGCGCCGAGCCCAAGGGCGGCGGCGGTTATCCGCTCGCCGGTCAGCAGCGCAACGACCAGTTCGTCAGCGGCAACCTCGCCTGGAATATGGCCGGCAGCAACGTCCAACCCGGTCCGCGCTTTATCAATGATCGCGTGCACCAGTTGTGGATCACCCCGCACGGCGTGATCAAGGCGGCGATGAAAAACAAGGCCACCGTCAGCTTTAGCACCAGCAAGGACGGCAAGTCGGTCGCTGCGGTGAAGTTCACCGAGCCGGGCAAGTTCATCGCAACCGCGTTCATCAACGACAGTTACATGGTCGAGCGCGTCGAGTCGCGCCTGCCCGATCCGGTGGTCGGTGAGGTGGCGGCGGTCACAACCTACGGCGATTACCGCGATGTCAGCGGGTCGAAGTTTCCGACGCACATCCGGCAGTCGCAAGGCGGTTTTCCCGTGCTGGACGTGAACGTCAAGGAAGTGCAGCCGGACGCGAGCGCCGACATCAAGGTGCCCGAGCTTGTGGAGAAATACAGCGAGCGCGTGCTTGCCGAGAAGGTGACCGAGGGCGTGTGGCATATCGCCGGCGGTTCGCACAATAGCGTGGCGATCGAGATGAAGGATCACATGGTGCTGGTCGAGGCTCCGCTCAACGACGGCCGCAGCGGTCCGGTGATCGAGCAGGTGAACAAGCTTGTTCCCGGCAAGCCTATCCGCTTCATGATCAACACGCACAACCACTTTGATCATGCCGGTGGCGTGCGCACGGCGGTGGCTTCGGGCCTGACCATTGTCACGCAGGCGGGCAACAAGGCGTACTTCGAGAAGAATCTTGCGGCCAAGAACACCATCGCGCCGGACCTGCTGACCAAGTCGAAAAAGAAGGCGAAGATCGTCACGGTCGGTGACAAGATGGAAATGAAGGACGCCACGCGCAGCATCGAGATCCACCGTGTGAAGGACGGCGTGCACAACGACACCTTCTTGATGGTCTACCTGCCCAAGGAAAAACTCCTGATCGAGGCCGATGCCTACACGCCGTTGCCGTCCAACGCGCCGGCGCCGGCCACGCCCAACGCCAATCACGTCAACCTGATCGACAATATCGAGCGCCTCAAGTTTGATGTGGTGAAGATCCTGCCGCTGCACGGCCGCGTCGTGCCGGTCGGCGAGCTCTACGCCACGGCCAGCCGCAAGCGCTGATCCCCGAGGGCTTGCTACAAGCTAAAAACCCCGCGTCGCAAGGCGCGGGGTTTTTCTTTTGGGTGCCGTTTCACCGCACTATTTTCGCCATACCATATTAAATTCGCATATATGCGAATTAAACCTCGAAGTGCAACATCCGGGCTTTAGAGGAAGGTGAGATGCCCCAGGGTGTACCTTTCTGTTTGCGAAGACGGATAGGAGCGTCCCATGCGCTACAAGCATCTCACCTTTGAGCAACGCTATCACATCGAGCTGGGC
>CAMDDU010000082.1:0-10925 GCA_945892985.1 Bordetella parapertussis | reverse complement strand
CAAGGGTGTTGCCACGAAATACCTCACCAACTACCTCGGATGGTTTAGAGTTCTCGACCGGTCGCCCCGCTTCAGCCCCGATCCCGCACGGTTGCTCACTCTCGCGGTCAGAGCATGAGTTCAACAACATCATTCGCTAAATGAGCCTTGTCATTTGTAATTCCTCTCTCAGAAGCAGTTAGTAGATTTTATTTTACGACCAGGAAAGCCCAGTCAATCGTAATAACGCAGACAATACAGCCAGGTTGACATCTTCCTGACATAAAAAGACCAGTAAGCCTGCACAAGGATACTGTCTTTTTCCATAAGAATCAATTAGCTAGCTTTTTTTGCTTTTTTGCTTTTCTTTTTGGATGCTTTTTTCTCGGCTTTTTTCTCAGCCTTGGTGTCCGCCTTGGCAGCCGAAGCCGAAGCCGGGGCAGCCGGAGCGGCGGCCTGGGCAAAAGCGGCGCCCGAGCTGGCGGCAAATGCAGCGGCAACAATCAGGGTAATCAGCTTTTTCATGTCATTTCCTTCTTTAAGGGGGTTGGATCGACTTGTCGGACACTTTTACAGGTTTTTACAGGTGTCTGAGCGTTTAACGCCGCTTATTATAACTGGTTGACATCCGCGCTCCGCCATTCTCCAGAGCCAAGCCCATCCAGGCTCCACGGGCCGATGGCAGCCCGAACCAGCCTTAGCGTGGGAAGACCCACGACAGCGGTCATGCGCCGAACCTGGCGGTTACGTCCCTCCTTGAGGCGCAGTTCCAGCCAAGCCGTCGGAATCGCCTTGCGAATGCGGATTGGCGGCGTGCGCGGCCACAAGCCCGCCGGCTCGGCAATACGCCGCGCTTCACACGGCAGGGTCGGCCCGTCCGCAAGTTGAAGGCCGCCACGCAAGCGCTCCAGCGCCTCCTCTTGGGGATCGCCCTCAACCTGCACCCAATAGGTTTTGGCGAGTTTGTGCCTGGGATGACTGATGCGCTGTTGCAGCACGCCGTCATCGGTCAGGACCACCAAGCCCTCACTGTCGGCGTCAAGACGACCGGCCGGGTAAACCTCGGGAACATCGACGTAATCGGCCAGGCATGTACGGCCGGCCTCACGGGTGAACTGGCAGAGCGTGCCATAGGGCTTGTTTAGCAGCAGCAATCGGGACATGGCGTTCTTGGAAAATGGCGATACGCACACATTTCCACGACAATGGCAGCTTGAGCAAGTTTTTTCTCTTATATCTTTAAATTTTGGCTTTCGTCCACGCACGCTACGGACGCCGGCCGCCATCGTAAAACCGGAGACAGTTGGTGAGCAGAATCAAGGTGAAGTCCCCCGTTGTGGAAATGGATGGCGACGAGATGACCCGCGTCATCTGGCAAAAAATCCGTGAGCAACTGATACTGCCCCACCTCGACATCGACCTGCGGTATTTCGATCTCGGCCTGCAACACCGCGACGCCACCGAAGACAAAGTGACGCTCGACGCGGCCCAGGCGACAAAGGAATTCGGCGTGGCGGTCAAGTGCGCGACCATCACCGCCGACCAAGACCGGGTGCGGGAGTTTGGCCTGAAGCGGATGTGGAAGACCCCCAATGGAACCATCCGATCCATTCTTAACGGCACCATCTTTCGCGAACCGATCCTGTGCAGCAATGTGCCGCGCATCGTGCCGCACTGGAACCTGCCCGTCATCATCGCGCGCCACGGCTTCGGCGATCTTTATCAATCAACGGAATTCCGCTTTGATGGCCCTGGCAAACTCACATTAAGCTTCCAGCCCGACAATGGCGGTCCGCTGCTTGAGCAGCATATGACCAAACCGGACGGCGCCGGCGTGGCGCTCGCCATGTACAACCTCGACGAGTCCATAAAGGGCTTTGCCCGCGCCTGCTTCAACTACGGCCTAAACCGCAACTACCCGGTATATCTGTCGACCAAGGACACCATCCTGAAAATCTATGATGGCCGCTTTAGGCACTTGTTCGAGGAAATTTTCAATACCGAGTTCAAGCCCAGGTTTGAGGCCTCCGGTCTGACCTACGAGCATCGCCTGATCGATGACATGGTGGCCTCGAATCTAAAATGGCGCGGCGGCTATATGTGGGCCTGCAAAAACTATGATGGCGACGTGCAATCGGATTCCGTCGCCCAGGGTTACGGCTCACTTGGCCTGATGAGCTCGGTTTTGACCACACCCGATGGCAAAACGGTTCTGTCGGAGGCGGCGCACGGCACGGTTACCCGCCACTTCCGCCAGCATCAGCAGGGGAAACCGACTTCGACCAATCCGATTGCGTCGATCTTTGCATGGACGCGCGGACTGTCCTATCGCGGCAAAATGGATGGGACTGCCGACGTGGTCAACTTTGCGACACTCCTGGAAAAAGTGTGTATCGACATCGTCGAGAGCGGCAAAATGCCCCGTGACTTGGCACTTTTGATCGGACCGGAACAGGCCTTCCTCAATACCGACACGTTCCTGAATACGATCAGCGCGGAACTTGGCGCGCGCTTACCCTGCTGAGCCGGTCAAAAACTGTCCGCATAGAGGCCGCCTGCAAGGCAACAATCATCGGCGAAAATAATCGACCGCACAGCCCGGCGCGCCAGACAATGCAAAAAGCGCGACGAGGGCGATCTTCTGCAAGACCGCCCTCTCATCCCCTCAGACGGGAATGCGGAAACAGAACGGGCGCGTTGCGCGCCCGTGGCAAGTGACGCTAAGCGGCCTGGATATTAGAAGCCTGCTTGCCCTTGGGGCCCTGCGTAACCTCAAAGCTTACTTTCTGACCTTCCTTGAGCGTTTTGAAGCCGCCCATCTGGATCGCCGAGAAATGCGCAAAAAGATCTTCGCCGCCGTCATCAGGGGTGATAAAGCCGAACCCTTTGGCATCGTTAAACCACTTCACTGTACCTGTCGCCATGGAAACAAACCTTCCTTAAAAATTAATCCCGGGGAAACTCCCCGAACAAGTGACCGCCCCAGGTGAACCTGCCCTGACTAGCGCAGCCTGATCGCAGGCGCCGTAGAAACGGACACAACCGCGTTGTACCGTGAATTTATGGCACCCGTCAAGTGCCAAACCCTTGTTTTCGGGTAAGGAATACCCATCTAATCGACATTGCGTCCGCGCCAGACTGTCGATAAAGTACAAGCAGAGTTCTCAGCGTCATTCTCAGCGTCAAATTGCATAGGGTCACGACGCATATGCAAATTGACGGGTGCCCGATTCTGGAATAGTGTGTTTAGGAAGGTTTGGCAATACACCCATGGCGACACGTTCACGCGAAGGTACGGTTCTTGAGGCGAAGAAAAGCAAGCTCAAGCCCCCCCCGATGTTCAAGGTTCTTCTCTTGAACGACGATTACACGCCCATGGAATTTGTCGTATTGGTTTTGCAGTCGTTTTTCGCGCTGACGCGCGAACAGTCAACACAGGTCATGCTGAAGGTCCATCGCGAAGGGATGGGCGTCTGCGGCGTGTTCCCGAAGGACATCGCCATCACCAAGGTTGAACAGGTAGCGGCGTTTGCCCACAAGCACCAACATCCGCTGCAATGCGTGATGGAGGAAACATGATCACCCCGATCAGCCCGGAGGCAGCCCCCTCCGCAAGATCACCCCGGCAATTACAGGATCGAAAACCATGATCGCGCAGGAACTGGAAGTCAGCCTTCACATGGCATTTGTCGAGGCGCGTCAGAAACGCCACGAATTCATCACCGTCGAGCACCTTTTACTTGCACTGCTGGACAACCCCACCGCCGCAGAGGTGCTGCGCGCCTGCGCGGCAAACATTGAAGAGCTGAAAAAAGCGCTGGCCGACTTCATCGCCACCCATACCCCCACGGTCGCCGGCTCCGAAGAGATAGACACCCAGCCCACCCTGGGATTCCAGCGCGTCATCCAGCGCGCCATCCTGCACGTGCAGTCGTCGGGTAAAAAAGAAGTTACCGGCGCCAATGTGTTGGTCGCAATATTCGGCGAAAAAGACTCCCATGCCGTTTACTTTCTGCACCAGCAAGGCGTAACGCGCCTCGATGTCGTCAACTTCATATCTCACGGCATTACCAAGGGGCCGCAGACGCAAGCCGCCAAGGGCGAAGAAACGCAGGAACAGACGGGCGAGGACCAACAGTCAGGCGGCGCACTCGAGACCTACACGCAGAACCTCAACGCCCAGGCGCTGGTCGGAAAAATAGATCCGCTAATAGGACGTGACCGCGAGGTGGAGCGCGTCATCCAGACGCTTTGCCGCCGGCGCAAGAACAACCCGCTGCTGGTCGGAGAGGCAGGCGTGGGCAAGACCGCCATCGCGGAAGGTCTGGCACGTCGCATCGTCGAGGGACAAGTGCCCGAAGTGTTGTCCAAATGCCAGGTCTATTCGCTCGACATGGGCGCCCTCCTCGCCGGCACCAAATACCGCGGCGACTTTGAGCAGCGCCTGAAAGCCGTGCTCAAGCAATTGCTCGACAATCCGAACGGCATCCTGTTCATTGACGAGATCCATACGCTGATAGGCGCGGGCGCCGCATCAGGCGGAACCCTCGATGCCTCCAACCTGCTCAAGCCGGCGCTCTCTTCGGGCGCGCTCAAATGCATAGGCGCGACAACTTACAACGAATACCGCGGAGTGTTTGAAAAAGACCACGCGCTGTCGCGGCGCTTCCAGAAGGTCGATGTCACCGAACCCTCGGTCGAAGAAACGGTGCAGATCCTGCGCGGCCTCAAGTCGCGCTTCGAGGCCCACCACGGTGTGAAATACAGCGCCAGCGCACTGTCATCCGCGGCCGAGCTTTCGGCCCGTTATATCAACGACCGCCATCTCCCGGACAAGGCCATCGACGTAATCGACGAAGCCGGCGCCGCGCAGCGCATCCTGCCAAAATCAAAACAAAAGAAAGTCATTGGCAAAACAGAGATCGAGGACATCATCGCCAAAATCGCGCGCATCCCGCCGCAAAGCGTTTCCAACGACGATCGCAACGCGCTCAAGAACATCGATCGCGACCTCAAGGCCGTGGTCTTCGGCCAGGAAAAGGCGATTGACGCGCTTACGGCTGCGATCCGTACCGCCCGATCGGGCCTTGGCAGCCCGAACAAGCCGATAGGCGCCTTCCTGTTCAGCGGACCGACAGGCGTTGGCAAAACCGAGGTCGCCAAGCAACTGGCCTATTGCCTCGGCGTGGAACTGCATCGCTTTGACATGTCCGAGTACATGGAACGTCACGCCGTGTCACGGCTCATTGGCGCGCCACCGGGCTACGTCGGCTTTGACCAGGGCGGCCTGCTCACCGAAGCCATCACCAAAAAGCCCTACGCCGTTCTGTTGCTCGACGAAATCGAAAAAGCCCACCCGGATGTCTACAACATCCTGCTGCAGGTCATGGACCACGGCACGCTTACGGATAACAACGGGCGCAAGGCGGACTTTCGCAACGTCATTATCATCATGACCACCAACGCCGGTGCGGAGGCCCTCAACAAGACCGTGATGGGCTTTACCGCAAAAAAGGAAATGGGCGACGAAATGGTCGAGATAAAACGCCTGTTCTCGCCCGAGTTCCGCAACCGGCTTGACGCAACTATTTCATTCCGCTCACTCGATCACGACATCATCGTGCGTGTGGTTGATAAATTCCTGATGCAACTTGAAGAGCAGTTGCACGAGAAAAAAGTGGACGCGGTGTTCACCGACAAGTTGAAGGAACACCTGGCCAAGCATGGTTTCGATCCCCTCATGGGTGCCCGCCCGATGTCGCGACTCATCCAGGACACCATCCGCCGCGCGCTTGCCGACGAATTGCTGTTTGGCCGGCTCGCCAACGGCGGCAAGGTGACGGTCGATCTTGGCGCAGACGACAAAGTGACCCTAAGCTTCCCGAAACAGACAGCCACGCCCGAAGCGATGCCCGAAGCCGAAGCCTGATCAGCCTAAATAACGACATGCTGAAAAGCCGCGCCCAGCGCGGCTTTTCAGCTTATGCCCTGCGGGAATCAGCTTATGCTGCGCACCACCTTGACAGTGTCGAGTGCCAGAGGCGACACTGCCCTGCGCAAACCAACGCTGCCACCCCGACGATCGGAGTGACTATCGAGGTGACCATCAGGGTGACCATCAGGAGAACACCAGGAGAACATCATGAAAAAAAAACTACTTCTCATCTCGCTTGCGTTTGCCGCCAGCCTAGTACAACCGGCCATCGCACAAGACGCCAACAACGGCCGTAACCTCGCCGCCGCCTGCGCCATCTGCCACGGCACCGCCGGCGCCAACGCCGGCGGGCTGCCCAACATCGCCGGTCAGCCCCGCGACTACCTCGCCAAGCAGTTGCGCGACTTCCGCGACGGCAAACGGCCTGCGACCATCATGCACCAGATATCCAAGGGCTACACCGAAGAACAAATCGATGCGCTGGCGGGCTACTTTGCCGCGCAAAAAGCGAAGTGAGGAGACCAGCATGAAACATGAATTAGACAGACGCGATTTCATCGGTTTCTTTGGCGCCAGCGCGCTCGCCACCCTCACCGGATGCGCCACCCAAGCAGCCGCCCCGGCCAAAACAGTGGGCCGCGTCGTGGTCATAGGCGGGGGTTACGGCGGCGCCACCGCGGCGAAATACATACGCATGTGGAGCGGCGGTGCCATAGAGGTGTTTCTGGTCGAGCGCAACCAGCAATTCGTCTCCTGCCCCTTGTCAAACCTGGTGCTGGGCGGATCACGCAAAATAGAAGACCTCACCATTGGCTACGGCGGCCTGCGCGAGCACGGGGTGCAGATACTCAACGACGAAGTCAGCGCCATCGACGCCGACAAGAAGCTGGTGAAGTTCGCCAACAAGTTCGCGGACATGAAATATGACCGGCTGGTGGTCTCGCCGGGCGTTGATTTCCTGTTCAACGAAATTCCCGGCCTCAACAACGCTGAAGCACAAAAGCAGATTCTTCACGCATGGAAAGCCGGCCCCGAGACCATCGCACTGCGAAAACAGATCGAGGGCATGGCAGACGGCGGCCTCTACCTGCTTTCCATACCGAAGGCGCCTTACCGCTGCCCACCCGGCCCCTACGAGCGCGCTTGCCAGGTTGCGGCGTATTTCAAGCAAGCCAAGCCGCGCTCCAAAGTCATCATCCTCGATGCCAATCCGGATGTGACCTCAAAGGCCGGCCTGTTCAAAGCCGCCTGGAAGGACCTGTACCCGGGCATCGTCGAATACCGCGCCAACCAGGAGGTCAAGGACGTTGATGTGCGTGGCAAGACGCTGAAGACCGACTTCGACAGCATCAAGGGTGACGTGCTCAACGTCATCCCCCCCCAGCGCGCAGGCAATATCGCCGCCTCGGCCAAGCTCATCACCACCAACAACCGCTGGTGCGATGTTGACTGGCTCAGCATGGAATCGGTTGCCGTCAAAGGCGTTCACGTTTTAGGCGATGCCACACTTTCAGCCGCGGCCATGCCCAAATCAGCGAGCATGGCGAACAACCACGCCAAAATCGCCGCCGCTGCGATCGTCGCCAACCTGACCGGACAGCCGGCGCCGACGAGCACGACCATCGCCAACACCTGCTACAGCTACGTCAGCGCAACCGAGGCCATGCATGTCACGTCGGTCCACCGCTACGACATGGGAAAGAAGACCCTGCTGCCGGTTCAGGGCGCCGGTGGCGTATCGGCGCAACGCAACGCCCTGGAAAAATCCTACGCAGACGCATGGGCGGCCAACATCTGGTCGGATTCGCTCGGCTGATCTGCGACAGGCAAAAAAAAGCCCGCGACACGCGGGCTTTTTTGTCTGTCGCAGGCGGCCATTCTGCGGATCCTAGCGCTTCCCCGTGCTGCCAAATCCGCCGGTGCCACGTTCACTATGCGTGAACTCATCGACCACATTCAGATGAAGTTGCAGCACCGGTATGAGCACCAGTTGTGCGATGCGATCCAGCGGCTGGATGGTAAAGGCCGCAATGCCGCGATTCCACAAGGACACCTTCAGTTCGCCCTGATAATCCGAATCAATCAGACCAACGAGATTGCCCAGCACGATGCCATGCTTGGCACCGAGGCCGGAGCGCGGCAGGATTATCGCGGCGTAAGCCGGATCGCCAATATGGATCGCCAGACCGCTAGGAATGAGCCGCACATCCCCGGGCGCCAGCAGCAGCGGCGCGTCAATACAGGCACGCAGATCAAGACCCGCGGCGCCGGCGGTGGCGTACTCGGGAAGATTTTCACGCATGCGCGGATCGAGGATTTTGACGTCTATGGTCTGCATTAAACGGGGGCTGAAAGATCCTGAGTTTGAACTGCAAACGCGGCAACCGCAAATGTGGCGACTACCCGCACGGATTGATCAAACGCCAATGGCGCGGCGTTGGCGCTCAGCGCGGCTTGGGCAGCATGGCCGCGATGTGGGCGACCAACTGGCGGGCCAGCTCGAGCTTGGGCGCACGCGGCAGTTCGGTTTCGCCACTGTCGTGAAACAGCGTCAACGCATTGTCATCACGGCCGAACGCATCCTGGGCGAGATTGGCCGCGAGTAAGGGAATATTTTTCTTCTTGCGCTTGGCTTGCGCATACTCGCGCAAATTTTCGGTCTCTGCGGCAAACCCGACGCAGAACGGCCCCAGCTTGATCGCGGCGACCTCTGCGAGAATATCCGGGTTAGGCGCCAGCTCAATCTGCATATTGCCTTTGTCGCGCTTGATTTTATGCGACTTCGCATCCACCACGTGATAGTCGGCGACCGCGGCCACGGCGATGAACACATCTGACTGCCTTGCCCGCTCCATCACCGCCTGATGCATCTCGCGCGCGCTGCCCGCGCGCACCAGCGTGACACCGGCGGGCACCCGCAGGGCGGTCGGGCCGCTTACCAGCGTGACAGCGGCACCGGCCTCCATCGCCGCTTGCGCGACGGCGTAGCCCATTTTCCCGGAACTTAAATTGGTAATGCCGCGAACCGTGTCGATCGGCTCATAGGTCGGACCGGCGGTGACCAGGACCGCTTTACCGGCCAGTAAGCTCGGCCCCAAAAGCGCCTCAACCTCGGCGAGAATTTGCGCCGGCTCGAGCATACGACCCATGCCCGTTTCGCCGCAAGCCTGATCGCCCGCAGCGGGGCCCAGCACGCTCACGCCGTCCTCGTGCAACATGCCGATGTTGCGCTGGTTAGCCGGGTTGTCCCACATTTCGACATTCATGGCCGGCGCCACCGACAACTTGCAGCGGCGTGCGGCGCACAGAGTCGATAGCAGATCGTCGGCAAGACCCCAGGCAAGTTTGCCGAGAAAATCGGCGCTGGCCGGCGCGATCAGGATGAGATCGCGATCCCGAGTCAGCTCAATATGGCCCATGTTGTTGGGCACGCTGCCATCCCACAAATCGGTATGCACAAGCTGACCGGAAAGCGCTTGCATGGTCACCGGCGTTATAAAACGGCAAGCGGCCTGCGTCATCACCACCCGCACGTCCGCGCCGCTCTTGGTGAGCAGCCTGGTAAGCTCGGCAGCCTTGTAAGCGGCGACGCCGCCGGTAAGACCCAGAAGAATGCGCTTGCCCTTGATGTCAGTCATCCGGAAACCTGCAGCGACGTTATTCAGACGGCGGATTCTACGCCAAAACCTTCTGAAGAATCAGGAAAAAATCAGAAAACATCAGGAGAATCATGAGGATCGCAGATTGGCCATCAGCCGAACGACCACGTGAGCGCTTGCTTGCACACGGCGCATCCGTGCTCTCGGATGCCGAGTTGCTGGCGATTTTCCTGCGCACCGGCATGCGCGGCAAGAGCGCGCTGGATCTGGCGCGTGAGCTCATCACGGAGCACGGCTCGCTCGCACGGCTTGCCGCTGCCGACTGCAAGACACTCACTTCAACCGCCGGCATAGGCCCGGCCAAAGCGGCGCAACTGCAGGCTGCGCTGGAACTGGCAAGACGCGCTCTGGGGGAAAAAATGCGCGTTCGCGACGCGCTTTCTTCGCCACAATCGGTGCGAGACTATCTCCGCCTCACCCTTGCAGGCCGCGACTACGAGGTGTTCATGGCAGTCTTGCTCGACGCGCAAAACCGCGTTATCGCCGCGCAAGAGCTGTTTCGCGGCACACTGACACAAACCAGCGTCTACCCGCGCGAGGTCGTCAAATTCGCCCTCGCGCAAGGCGCGGCGGGCATCATCTTCGCCCACAACCACCCTTCGGGTCTGGCTGAACCGAGCCAGGCCGACGAATTACTCACCCGCACCCTGCGTCAGGCACTCGCACTGGTTGACATTCGGGTGCTGGATCATTTCATCGTCGGGGAGGGTGCGGCGATGTCTTTTGCTGAAAGAGGGCTGATTTAAAAGGTGGTTTTACCGGCGTACTGGGAAAACAGGAAATTCCATGCACGCTGCAATTCGTTCCAGCAAGAACTTGAAAAGACCTTGGCTTTACCGCTATAATGGCAGTCTTTTTTCGAACTGGAGTACTGCCATGGCACGCGTCTGCCAAGTCACCGGCAAAAAACCGATGACCGGACACAATGTGTCCCATGCTAACAACAAGACCAAGCGCCGCTTTCTGCCCAACCTGCAGAACCGCCGCTTCTGGCTTGAGTCGGAAAAGCGCTTCATTACCATGCGCGTTACGACGGCCGGGCTGCGCACGATCGACAAGAAGGGCCTTGAGGTCGTTCTGGCCGAACTGCGCGCCAAGGGCAAACTGTAAAGCCCGCAATCCTGCCAACCTGAGCATCAACAAAAGCTCCGAGGACGACGAACATGCGTGAAAAAATCAAGCTCGAATCCAGTGCCGGAACCGGTCATTTCTATACCGCTACCAAGAACAAGCGCACCATGCCGGACAAAATGGAGATCATCAAATACGATCCCAAGGTGCGCAAACACGTTTTGTACAAAGAGACGAAGCTGAAGTAAGCGGCGCGTCTGTAAATATGCCCGCTACGGCGG
>CAMDDU010000081.1:0-11721 GCA_945892985.1 Bordetella parapertussis | reverse complement strand
AAGGGTGTTGCCACGAAATACCTCACCAACTACCTCGGATGGTTTAGAGTTCTCGACCGGTCGCCCCGCTTCAGCCCCGATCCCGCACGGTTGCTCACTCTCGCGGTCAGAGCATGAGTTCAACAACATCATTCGCTAAATGAGCCTTATATAAAGAGGTTTAGTGAAAATGGCCAATATCCACCACATCCACCACACTTTTGGCCTGGGGTGCGCAATGCCCCCTCACCTAGCCGCACCACATCTGACTGACCCACTCCGATGGCCTACGCGCGCGCGAGAGGCCTGGGTGCGTCTTTATCCTGATCCCAACGCCAAAACAGCCGCCAACTCGCGGCTCCGTGCCGCTTGCACCCCATCAAGCCGCGGTAATGACTAGGGGCGCCAGTGCGCGTCAGCGCCTCGCCAGCAAATAGCCCACTAAAAAGACGTCAATGTGGCCGTTTTATGGGGTTCTGAGGCGAGTCCCTCAACACGGCGTGTTGGCTTTCGCGTTGGCCAAACTCTAGCCGCGGCTGTTTTTAGATAAGCCGTATTTGTTAGGGCGGATACCGCGCGGTTTTTGTATAGGTAGTAGTAGGACAACTATATTTAGGAGCAAGAAATGATTTCAGGTGTTCGTAATAAAACAACGACAGAGCGGCAGGTAGGCGAGTTTGCCCTGTTGCTTCACGATTCGGCTGACGCCCTTCTCGAGGGAGTGGCGAAGCTCAATATGTGCTCATACTTCAACGACAAGGTTCAAAGAACGGCCAGCAAGCTCAGAAAACAGGCTGTCGGTCTGGGCCACGCCCTCTACGAGCCCGACGAGAAGGCCTTCGTGTCCTTGGAGGCGACATTGAAAAAGCTCAAAGCTATGTAGCCTGTTTGTTTAGGAGGGGCACCCCCACCGCGCGCGCCCACCCCAAAGCCGCGGCTTTGCTAAGAAGGGGTGGGAGGTGGTGAGCTTTTTCGTTTGTGTCTCTGAAAATGAAGTCCCACGCTGACTCTGCCATCGCGTGGCGCTGAGTGGCTTGGCGAACTGCTGCGCGACTATCACCGCAAGGTGGCTTGAGTGTTTGACGTCGCATGGCGGGGCAGTGTGAGGTGGTGTGGTGTGCTGTAGATCGCGAGGTTCACCATTGTGCTCGCTCGCTCCGGCGGGGCCAGCGCCTACCGTGCGCGCCCAAACGGCCTACAATCGGCATTCACGGGAATAGCAACGCTGTTGGTTTTTCGAGAATTGATGGTACGATGTTTGTTGCTCAATAAGATGAAAAAACCTATCGGCGTCGTCTCGCTACTGCAGTCCATTCCGACAGCGACCCCTCACGCTTGCTTTGAAAGGAAAACACCATGCAAAGGCGTAATTTTCTAAGTTTTGCTTCTGCCGCCACCGTCGGAGCACTGATTCCTGGTCAGGCTCGCGCGCAGGCAGTCACCATTGCGCAGATCAAGGCCGCCGGTGAACTCAAGATCGGCTGCGAGGCAGCCTATGTCCCGTTCACTTATCGCGATGCCGGCAAGATCGTCGGTTACGACGTGGAGCTCGCGGAGCTTTTCTGCAAGAGCCTTGGCGTGAAGCCGAATTTCATCGACACCGCTTGGGCCGGGGTGATTCCGTCACTCTTCGCGAAGAAGTTCGATATCATCATGAGCGCGATGAGCTACACCAAGGAGCGCCTAGAGCGCGTTGCGTTCAGCATTCCCTATGCTGAAGCCTCGCAAGCCATGCTGGTGCGCGCGGCCGACGCCGGAACCATCAAGGCGACAAAGGACCTGAACGGCCGCGTGCTGGCGGTCAAGCTTGGCTCGCCCGGTCAGGTGCTGCAGGAAAAAATGCTCGCTGCGTTGAAGGCGGCCGGCGGGCCGGGGTTCAAGGAACTGAAAGTGTTCGACGATCATCCGTCGGCATATGTGGCGCTTGCGCAAAACCGCGTGGATGCGGTGCTCAACACCATGCCCACTCTGGCGATGGTGCTCAAGGACGCGCCGGGGAAATATGCGATCGTCAAGAGCATCGGGGCGGACAACTGGGCCGGAATTGCGGTTCGCAAGGAAGACCCGGAGATCGTGTCTTTCCTCAACGGCGAACTCACCCGCCTCAAGGCCGACGGTACACTCGCCAGAATGCAGGAAAAGTGGTTTGGGTTCCGCATGACGCTGGCGGACAAGATTCCTTCCTTCTCGTAGAAGGAAGCCGCTTCGATGGTGTTCGATTGGGGGCTGGTCGAAAAATCGATCCCGCTGCTGGCGACGGGGTTGGTGATGACCTTGAAGATCTGTGCGCTGGCGATCGTGTTCGGCACGATCCTCGGCGCGCTGCTCGGTCTTGCCTCGCTCTCTCGTCTGGCGCCGGTGCGGTGGACTGTTATTGGGTATGTGGATTTCATCCGAGGCACCCCACTGCTGATCCAGATCTTTCTCGTGTATTTTGCGCTTCCGGTAGTGGGCATCAACCTGCCCGAATTCTGGGCTGGGGTGATAGCGCTGTCGTTGAACGCCGCCGGGTTCATCGCCGAGATCGTGCGCGCCGGGGTAGGCTCGATCGAGAAAGGCCAGGCCGAGGCTGCGCGCTCGATCGGTATGCGCCATGCGCAGATTCTGTTCTACATTCTCTTGCCGCAATCGTTGCGCGCGGTGGTGCCGCCGACCACCAACGAACTCATCACGCTGGTGAAAGGGTCGGCGTTGCTTTCGGTGATCTCCGTGTACGAGCTCACGCGCGCGGGCCAGGCGATCATCGCGGTACATTTCGCGCCGCTGGAGATCTTCCTGCTGATTGCGATTTTCTACTATGTCACCATCTCGTTTCTCGCCTGGCTGTCGCGCTGGCTTGAGCGCCGGTTGCCGGTGTGGTGATGGGCGATGCTGCGATGAACGAGTCCGCGGTCATTGCCGCCGAAGGATTGACCAAGGCTTATGCCGGACGCACCGTGCTGGCCGGGGCTTCAATAGCGATCCAGGAGGGCGAGACGGTAGTCATCATCGGGCCCTCTGGGTCCGGCAAGACCACGTTCCTGCGCTGCCTGAACTATCTTGAAACGCCGGATGCCGGCACCGTACGCTTGCGCGGCGTGCCGGTGGGCGCCGATCGGCACGGGCGCCTGCTGCCGGAAGCCGAAATCGCGAAGCAGCGCAGCCGGATCGGTTTCGTGTTCCAGCGCTTCAACCTGTTTGCGCACCTGACCGCGCAAGATAATGTGGCCATAGGGCCGCGCCGCGTTCTCGGCCTGTCCGTCGAGGAGGCGCACCAGCGCGCGAGGGAGGAACTCGCCCGCGTCCACCTCGAAGACCATGCCGACAAGCGGCCGAGCCAGCTCTCGGGCGGCCAGCAGCAACGGGTGGCGATCGCGAGAGCCCTGGCGATGCGCCCGGAGATCATCCTGTTTGACGAGCCGACTTCGGCGCTCGACCCGGAACTTGTCGGTGAAGTCCTCGACGTGATGCGCGAGCTTGCGCTGGGGGGCATGACGCTGGCGGCCGTGACTCATGAGATGCGCTTCGCGCGCGCGGTCGCCGATCGTGTGATCTTCATGGATGCCGGCTCGGTTGTCGAGGAAGGCACCCCCAATGAGATTTTCGATGCGCCGCGCGAAGAGCGAACCCGTAAATTCCTGGCCCACCTGCATGAGTAGCCGCCACACGGAAACGCCGCCGACATGAATCTCGACCTCCTGCTCAAAGGCGCCACGCTGGTCACCTGCGACGCCGCTGATCGCGTAATCCGCGGGGGCGCGATCGGCATCTCGGATGGCCGCTTCGCCTACGTAGGTCCGGCGGCCGAGCTGGCGCCCGACACTGTGGCGAGGCGCACCTTGGACCTTGCAGGGCGCGTGATCACGCCCGGCTTGGTCAACGTGCATACCCATGCGATTCTCAGCATGGTGCGAGGGGTGGCCGAAGACCTGGGCTTTGCGCCAGCCTATACGCCGGGTATCCCGCACGGTCACGATGTCACACCCGAGGAGGCAATCGCGCTCTCACGCCTGGGTGCGCTTGAAGCGCTGTTGTTTGGCTCCACGCTAATCAACGATACCTATGTGCACGCAGATGTCACCACCGGCGCGATGGCAGAACTCGGATTGCGCGTCTGGAACTGCGGGCGCATCCACGATGCCGATTTCTCCCTGATTGGCGACGGCCGCTGGGAGCACCAGACCGCGATCGGAGAAAAAACCCTCGGCGAAGCGCTTGCGCTTGCCGACCTCTGGCACGGCAAGCTCGACGGGCGCACCGGGGTGCAACTCGCCGCGCACGCGCCCGACACCTGCTCGGACGATTTCCTGGTCCAGATTCGCAAGGCGGCCGAATCGCGCGGCCTGCGGGTCAACACGCACCTTTCGCAGAGCCGCACGGAGGTCGAGCAGATTCGGCGCCGCTCGAACAAGACGCCCGCCGAACTTCTGGAGGACGTCGGGCTGCTGAACGACCGGCTGACCGCCGCGCATTGCATCTTCGTTACCGACAGCGACATCGCCCGGTGCGGTGCGGCGGGCATCAATGTGGCGCATATCCCCAAAGGAAACGCCACGGGCGGCACGATCGCACCGATCGGAAAACTGCGCGCGGCCGGGGCTCGGCTCGCTCTGGGGACGGACAACATGCATGCCGACCTGGTCGAGGTGATGCGCTGGGCGCTTGCCATGGGCCGCGTGCAGGAGGGACGGGTGAGCGACGCGTGGCAGCCGGGCGATGTGTTGCGCGCCGCAACGATGGGCGGCGCGCACGCGATGGGGCTCGCGGAGGAGATCGGATCGATCGAAGTCGGCAAGAGGGCCGACCTGGTGGCGTTCGATTTCCGCCGCCCGCACCTGGTGCCCGACGTGAACCCGGTCGGCACGCTCGTGCACACGGGCCAGGGGAGGGACGTGGAACTGGTCCTGGTCGATGGCCGCGTCGTGGTCGAAGACGGCCGGCCGACGCTCGTCAAGATGGAAACCATCCTCGCCGAAGCGCAGCACGCCGCCGATGCGCTCTGGCAGCGCGCCGGCGCGTAAAGCGGCACAATCGAGCCATGACCCGGGACCTGCGCGGCTTCGCCGGCCAATACCCTGAAGTGCGTTGGCCAAACGGTGCGCGGATCGCGGTTTCGATCGTGCTCAACGTGGAGGAGGGCGCCGAACTCGCGGTGTCCTCGGGTGACGAGAGAAACGAATCCGTGCACGAAGCGGTGCAGTTGGTCGAAGGTGCGCCCGACCTGTGCATGGAGAGCCACTTCGAATACGGTTCGCGCGTGGGGTATTGGCGGATCGCGAACGTGGCCGAAAGCCTTGGTGTGCCATTAACGCTAAACACGTGCGCGCGGGCCCTCGAGGCCACGCCGTGGATAGGCGCCGATGCGGCCAAGCGCGGCTACGAGATTTGCTGCCATGGCTGGCGCTGGGAGTCCCATGCCGGCATGGAAGAAGCCAAGGAGCGCGCATTGATCGCGCGGGCAGTCGATACCGTGCGGCGGGTGCACGGCAAGGCACCGGTCGGCTGGCATACCAAGTCTTCGGCCTCGGTGAACACGCGCCGGTTGTTGGTCGAGCATGGTGGCTTTCTTTACGACAGCGACGCCTACAACGACGACGTGCCTTATTACGTGGAGGTCGGGGGCCGGCGACACCTCGTGCTGCCCTATGCGTTCGACACCAACGACATGCGCTTTTTCGATCGCCCGGCCTTCGTGCGCGGTTCGGATTTCGCCGACTACTCCATAGCAGCGTTCGACTGGCTCTGGGCCGAAGGCGCGGACGCGCCCAGGATGCTGTCGATCGGCCTGCACACCCGGATCATCGGTCGCCCCGCGCGCATCGGCGGGCTGGCAACGCTGATCCGCCACATGAAGCAGCGCGGCCTCGCCTGGTTTGCGACTCGCGAAGATATCGCGCGTCACTGGCTAGCTCACTGTCCGCCGCGGTAGGTGGAAAGACCATGAAGATCCTCGTGATCAACCCGAACCTCACGCAGGCGGTGACCGACGCGGTCGCCGCTGTCGCGCGCAAGTACGCTGCGCCCGGCTCGGAGATTCTTGCGGTCACCGGCGAATTCGGCCCGCAGGTGATCGGCAGCCGTGCCGAAAACGCGATCGCGCATCACGGCGTGCTCGACCTCGCGGCCAGGCACCATGCCGGCTGCGACGCAGTCGTGCTCGGCGTGTCGCTCGATACCGGCTTGCTCGCGCTGCGTGAGTTGTTGTCGATCCCGGTGGTCGGCATGACCGAGGCGGGACTGTTCGGCGCTGCGCTCGTGGCGACGAAGATCGGTGTGCTGACTTATGGCGCACGCATGGTGCCGGCCTACGAAGAGTTGGTGAAATCGCACGGCTTTGCCGACCGGGTCGCGGGCGTGGACAGCGTCGAGTTGCCGCCGACGGCGACGTTTTCGGATCCCCAGGCGGTGCGGCGCCTCTCGCTCGAGGCCTGTGCACGGCTCATCGACGGGCGCGGCGCCGAGGCGATCGTCATGGCCGGGGCGGCCATGGCCGGACTCAATGAGACGCTGCAGAAGGAGGTGGCGGTGCCGCTTGTGGACGGCGTCGCCTGCGCGGTTCCGCTGGCGGAAATGCTCGTGCGGCTGGGTCTGCCCAAGCCAATTGCCGGAAGCTTTGCGCATCCGGGCGAAAGAAGCGTGCGCGGGTTGTCGCCGCAGCTGGCCGCCCTTTTCCGCGCGAAGCCCTGAAGCGTGCGCGACCTGACCCGGCTCCGGGCGGGCGAGTGCGGCGCCGGGAATTCACCACGCAGGAGGTTTGCGCGGCGGCCCTGGGGCGCATCGAGCGCCTCAATCCGGAACTCAATGCGGTGATCGGGTTCGATCGGCAAGCCGCGTCGTCGGAATCACACGCGGCCGACGAGCGCGTGCTGCAGTTTGCGGCGCATGTGGAACGGATCGTGCGTCGGGAATTCACGCCGGACTTCGAGAATTAGGGGAGAGATCATGAAACGACTGATAGCGTCTGCCTGCAGCATCGTCCTCTGTTTGTCCGCCGCGACTGTGCTCGCGTAGGATTTTCCGAAGCAGGCGCCGAAGATCCTGGTGCCGTTCCCGCCGGGCGGCGCGGCCGACACTTCCGCGAGGCTGGCCAGCATGGCCGCCGTCACCGTCTCGAGCGTGGTGTTCGAGGACGGCGTCAGCATGCCGAGCAACCTGCGGTTTTTCAGGGTCAGACTTTCACCTCGCGGTTAAAGCGGTCGATGTATTCGGGCCGGCGCGGGTTGAACTTGGCCCAGTCGATGGTGTTCATTTTCGCGAGCGCTGCATTGTCCTTCGCATAGTGCTGGAGAGGCTTGCTGAGAGGCACTTTCGAGTTGGTCGGCACCAGCATGTAGGGCGCGTCGCCCATCTTCGCTTGCACCTCCGGGCTGATCGACGCGTTGAGGTACGCGGCTGCGAGGTCGACGTTCTTGGTGTTCTTGACGATGTGCATCGAGCTGCGGATCAGGATCCAGCCGGTATCGGGCTGCGCGAGCGCGATCGGCACGCCCTTGGACTGCATGTCACCGACGTTGTTGTTGTAGTGCATCGAGATGTCGATCTGGCCCTGCTGGAACAGCGAGGCCAGCGCCCCGGGGTTCGGCGCGATCGCGCCGATGTTCGGCATCAATTTTTTGAGCCACGCGAACGCCGGCTCCAGATTGGTTTCGCTGCCGCCGTTTAGTCGCGCCATTTCGGCCATCCAGACCGCGCCGAGCGTCGGTCCCATGCCGGTCAGCCCCACGCGGCCCTTGTATTCGGGCTTGAGCAGGTCGTTCCACGATTTGGGCGGGGTCTTGATCTTGTCGGTGTTGTACGCGATGCCGATGATCTGCCCGGAACAGAACACGCCCAAGCCGCTCGAATCGATGAAGTGCTTCGGGATGTCCTTCAGGTTCGTGAGCTTGTCGGTCGGGATCTTCTCGAAGATGTCGTGCTGGAGGGCGGCGAGATAGGGGCCCTCGTCGAGGATGATCAC
This sequence comes from Bordetella parapertussis, assembly GCA_945892985.1. Lineage (GTDB taxonomy): Bacteria > Pseudomonadota > Gammaproteobacteria > Burkholderiales > SG8-39 > CAITSH01. The sequence continues at coordinate 3,806 of CAMDDU010000081.1, read as the reverse complement.
GTCAAACGGCGGGTTGTTCTTCGAGGCGATGATCTTCGAAACCGTGTCGACGGCAAGGGAAGCCACGAGGTTGACGCCGGCATTGTTCGTGGCTTTGCGGTAGGCGGGCACGAGGATCGAACGATGCGCTTCTTCCCATGCGCCAGGAAAGGTCGTGGCGGCAATGGATGCCGACTGGGCAAAGGAAAGGCCTGCGCCTTGGGTCATCCCGGCTGCGCTAAGCGCGGCCATTGCCTTTAGGGTATTGCGTCGTCCGTGATCGAGCGCCATTGTAGTTTCTCCTTTGGTCAATGCGATGAACCCGGAGCCTTGCAATCGTCGTGCCACCGCATGACTTCCAGGTTGCTTCTGAAACAAGACGTCTTGCCGAACCCGTCTACTGCGATAGATGTGCTAGACTAACATAGCGCATTCGATTTTAGTCATCCGGGTGCGCTTCCCGTGATAGTCCCGCCCCGAGCGGGGCTGGCACGTTTCTTGATCTCAGTAATCATGAACTCCGCCACCAAGACTCAGTCCAGCGTCGGCATTTCACTCGAGCGTGTCTTCCACAGGTACGGGGGAACCACCGCAGTCGATGATGTGAGCCTCGCCATCGAGCCAGGCGAACTCGTGGCGTTGCTGGGCCCGAGCGGCTGCGGCAAGACCACGCTGCTGCGCATCGTGGCCGGGCTGTTGCGCCAGAGCGACGGCCATGTGTCCATCGGCGGAGAGATCGTGGATGCGCTGCCCCCCAACGAGCGCGGCGCAGGCATCGTGTTCCAGAATTACGCGCTGTTTCCGCACATGACGGTCGAAACCAATGTCGCCTACGGCCTGCGCGCGCGCGGGACGCCGGCGGCCAGCCTCCAGGCGACGGTCGCCCGTATGCTCGCGCTGGTGCGCATGGAGGCGTTTTCGAAGCGCTTTCCACGCGAACTCTCCGGCGGCCAGCAGCAGCGCGTTGCGCTTGCCCGGACACTCGCGGTGAGCCCGAGGGTGTTGCTGCTGGACGAACCCTTCGGCGCCCTGGACAAGAACCTGCGCCTTGACATGCAGATCGAAGTAAAGCGTCTGCAGCGCGAACTGGGCATCACCACGGTGATGGTGACCCACGACCAGGAAGAGGCGCTCAGCATGGCCGACCGCATCGCGGTCATGTCCGGCGGGCGCGTCGAGCAATTCGCCTCGCCCGAGGACATCTACGACCGGCCACAAAGCCTGTTCGTCGCCGGTTTCGTCGGGACGGCCAACCTGCTCAGCGGAAAGCTCGCAGCGCGCGAGTCCGGCTTCGACATTGAATTGGCCACCGGGGGGCGGCTCCACCTGCCGGTGGCCGCGCCGTGCTCGCGCAATGGCGCCGCGATTCTCGCCGTGCGCCCGGAGCACTTTTGCTTTGGCGACGCGGGCGAAGGCGCGATCTCCGCCACCTTGGAGATGGTGCTGCCGCTAGGCCCCTCCGTCGTTTATGAGTTGGTGCTTGGCGACGGCACGCAGGTGAAGCTCACCGCCGGCCGCTCGGGGACCGGGCAACGTTGCGGCATCGGCGATACGGTGTGGCTGCGCCTTGCCGAAGACGCACCAGTGTCGGTGTTCGCGGCATGAAGACGATCTTCCGGGAGTGGCAGTTGGCGCTCCCGCTGGGCGTGTTCTTTGCGGTTTTCGTTTTCATGCCGCTCGCCATGCTTGGCTACGTCAGCCTGCACCAGGGCACCGACCTAAAGGCGTTGGGCCTGGCGCAGTACGCCAAGTTCTTTCTCGACGGATTCAACCTCGGCATCCTCGGGAGCACGCTTTGGCTGGCGGCGAAAACCACGATGCTCGCGCTCCTCATCGGTTATCCGCTCGCCTACCTCTACACGCTCGCCTCGCCGAAGCTCCAGCGCGTGATGATCCTGTTGATTGTGCTGCCGCTCCTCACGAGCGCGGTGGTACGCACTTTCGCCTGGGTCGTCATCCTCGGGCGCCAAGGCATCATCAATACGCTGTTGCAGTCCTACGGATGGATCGAGGCGCCGCTCAAGTTGCTTTACACGCCGGGCGCAGTCACCGTGGCCCTCGTGCAGATCGAGATGCCGCTCATGGTGCTGCCGCTGATTACGGCGCTCTCCAACATCGACCCCAACCTGCGGCAGGCCTCGCAGGTGCTCGGCGCCGGCCGGTGGCGCACGTTCTCCCAGGTGACGCTGCCGCTTTCGATGCCGGGGTTGCTGGCGGGCTGCCTGCTGGTGTTCGCCGCTGCAGCGAGCGCTTTTGTCACCCAAACGCTGGTCGGCGGCGGCCAGCAGATCTTCATGCCGTTCTACATCTACCAGCAGGCGATCCAGGCCAACAACTACCCGTTTGCGGCCACCATCGCGATGGCGTTGCTGGTCAGCGTGCTGTTCGTCGTCACCGTGGCCAACGTGCTCGGCCGGCGCAGCAAAGGGTTCGTGCATGCCTAGCTTGCTGCAGCCGCGGGTGGGGGCAAAGGAGTCGCGAGGATCACTCCTCGAGCGCTGGTCGTTCGGCGTTGCGCTCGGGATCTTGGGCGGGATAGCGGTGCTGTTGTTGATAGCGCCGACGGTGATCGTGCTGGTCACATCGTTTACCAATGCCTACTCGCTCAAGTTTCCGCCGCCGGGCTACTCGCCGCGCTGGTATGTGGCGCTGTGGAACGATTCGCCCGAAATCGTCGCCGCAGCGCTCCTTTCGCTCAAGATCGCCGCGATCGCCACTGCGGTTTCGACCGTGCTCGCGGTTGCCGCGGCCCTCGCTCTATCGCGTAGGCGAGACGCCTGGGCGCGCCTCCTCGATTCGATCTTCATGTCGCCGCTGATGCTGCCGACGCTGGCGCTGGGTCTCGCGCTGCTAATGATGTTCAATCTCATGAACCAGGGGCTGTCGCCGACGACGCTGGTCATTGGCCATGTGGCGATCTGTGCGCCCTACATCCTGCGCACGACCTCCGCGAGCCTCATGCAACTCGACCCCGTGCTGCTGGAAAGCGCGCGCAGCCTCGGCGCGCGACCGGTGTTCGTGTTCCGCACTGTGACGCTGCCGCTCGTGATGCCCGGCATTGCTGCGGGCGCATTCATCGCCTTCATGGCCTCGTTCGACAACGTGGCGATTTCGCTATTTCTGTCCGATGCGAGGAGCGAAGTGCTGCCTATCCGCATGTGGCACATCATCGAGTCGAGCCTCGACGTGCGGGCGGCGGCGGCTTCGGGCGTGCTGATCGCGGCGACGATCGTGCTCGGGCTGGTGATGGAGCGCCTGGCTGGCATCTCGCGCTACCTTCGCTAAGCATGCGGCGCGCGGTCCTGAGTGGCGTCCGTGCGAACCTGGTCCCGGCCCCATTTCTTCCTCAACGCGAGGTACTCGATTTCGCGCACCCCGGAAACAAGCTCGAACTCTCAGCCGACCATGCGGCCGAAGCTCTCCATCGAGTAAGTGCTCATATCGGTGCGCCTAAGCGTCGCATGCCGGAGCGCGACGACCATTCTGCGGATACCTGCGATCCTGATCGACTAGGCGCACATCGGGCAGGGTTCCATGGTTGCGTACAGCACCGTGCCGGACAGGTCGGTGATGTCCTTGCGGGTGACAGCGGACGCTGGAGTTCGACGCCGCTTTAGGCGGGGGATTGCTGGAGCGCAACCTAGCGCTCCACGATGCGTGGGACGGCAAGGAAGGCGGTTAGGGAATCACTGAACAAGTGATAGTTGAGACGAGAAACGTTGGAATCAAAGTCAATTTGATGATAAATCGGGCGAAAATGTGGAAGAAAGGGGGCTATGCCCCCGCTAGTTCCTCACGCAGGGCGCACCTCTCCTGTGAGGGGCATT
>CAMDDU010000080.1:0-11861 GCA_945892985.1 Bordetella parapertussis | reverse complement strand
ACGCTACGCCCACGCGCCCAAGCCTGAAGCTGGCGTGCTTGCGCTTCGGTGATCGTGACAGTAGGTGCGATTCGCATGTCTGTAGCCCCCTCATACTATAGACATCGCAATCGCATTTAAGTTTTATCATTTTAGACGCACTACACTAGAATCCCGTTTTGGCAGTGCCCTTTTCTGCGCAACGTTCGGATCTGAATTTTTTCCAGTCGGGAAACCCGTGAAATCCCGCAACAGATTGAGGGAAAACGGTGACTGACTGCTTGTTTTGGTCGTGACTTTAGATAAATGGAAATCTGGCTTAACCAGAATTTCCCCAGTGCCCCAAAGTGAACAGGCCGCTCCGCCCTATGCTCGCTTCGCCGAACCTCTCCTAGCATCAATTGTTAGCGAGCGCCATCCCGAACCCCGCAACTTAACAAAACTTATTTTTTGCCGCTTTAGGGCCTGAAAAGTGATTCCGGAAATTTGAACAGTGCGATAAGTGGAAACTCTGGATATAAATTGCGGCCGGGGCATTTCATCTTCTTTGCCCCTTAGCGACTGCGTCGCCTATTAAAAGAGTAGAAGAGCAGAACTTCACTTACACCCCTATCCAGTTTGGCGGGGCCACCTTTCTAGAGCTGGCGCTTGGCAGCACCGTACGGCTCAACGTGGCACTACTCGAGCCGCGTTGCGTGATGACGACTCTCGCTCAGGACGACTTGCCCTAGGATATGGAGGTTCTTCGGACGCTGGTACGCCACAACCGCGTACAACTCCCGGGCTTGGGTCAGTTCCCTTGTGCTGGCGCGTATGCGGTGGTAACCAATCCGGGTAGCATTCGCATTGGCGATCCGGCACTGACCTAGTGGGCTGTACCCGGGGACAGTGGACCGTGAACACTGGCCTAAGCTAATTGCACCTTCCCGAACTCTACCGGCGAGACTGAAAACTCTCACTGCAACCGGGCTAAAATTAAACGCGGGTCAGGGGCACTCTACCCTAGTGCTTTCGCAGGAAGTCCACAACGAGTTGAAAGGTCTCGGGATGCTCAGACATCACACCATGCAGCGCGTTTGGGATGATGTGTACAACAGCGTTCGGCATGCGCCGCGCCATCTCCTCGCAGTGGCGTGCTGGCGTGATCATATCGTCCGCACCGCACAGCAAGAGCACCGGCATCGTGATTTCACCTAGGCGATCCCAGGTATCGTGATGAATGAGCGCGTGCCCCATGCGGAGGAATCCAGTGAGCGGGCGATGCACCGAGATCAAGGCCTGCTCCGCGCGCGCGATGGCCTCAGGATGAGCATCGTAGTATTCAGCGGTATAGAAATAAGTCAACTCGCCAGGGAACAACGCCGCGAATCCCGAGTCACGCGCGGAGTCCATCCACCACTGCACCATCTTCTTCGAACGATTGCCGAGTCGTGCGGTGGTCGAGGTCATCGCCAAGGAGATCACGCGTTGCGGTTGTTCCAGCGCAACCCATTGCGCAATGGCACCGCCCATGGATTTCCCGAGAATCCGTGCACGCTCGATCCCCAAGTGGTCCATCAGACCCAGTGTATCGTGCGCAAGCATTTGAACGGAGTATGGATAGTCAGGAACGTCGCTGCCACCGATGCCGCGGTTATCGAAAGCGAGTACGCGATACGATTTGGCGAGTTCCGTAAGCATCGAACCCCAGGATTGCCAGTTCGAGCTCGCGTAGCCACCGATCAATACGAGCCAGTCACCTTCCCCCTGGATCGTGTAGTTGAGATTGACGTCACCGACTTTCGCTAGGGGCATGAACGAGCCTTCCGTTTTACTTTGCACTGGATATTCGATTGAACAGGTTGATCTCGATGCTGCCCTTGCGCTGCCTGAAACAGTCCTCTCGTTTCAGTTGGAGCCTGTCCAATCTCGCTGCGCTCCTGCGCATGGATCTCTTCACCCGTCATAATTTAAAAAAATGCAATGGCCTACTTACCCGAGATCTGGCAGCACCCCCTTATTCGATCTTGATCCGGCCTTTCTTCACCACATCGGTCCAGCGCGCGAGGTCGGCGCGGATCTGCTGCCCGAATTCATCAGGCGTGTTGCCAACCGGTTCCATGCCCAGCCTATCAAAGCCCAGTTGCACCATGGGTTCGGCCAGTACCGCGGCAAACTCCCGCTGGAGACGCTCAAGAACGGGGCGGGGCGTCCCGGCCGGTGCAAACACCCCCACCCAGCCCGATACGTTAAAGTCCTTGAGCCCGCTCTCGGCAAAAGTCGGCGTATCAGGCAGCGACTTCGAGCGCTTGCCGCCCGGTACACCCAACGCCACCAGCTTGCCGCTTTTCACGTGCTGCTGCGCCGTTGCCACGGTCGTCATCACCAGCGGGATCTGCCCGCCAATGACATCCACCAGTGCCTGCCCGCCGCCCTTGTACGGCACGTGCACCAGCGGTGCGCCGGTAACCTGGCCCAGCATTTCGCCGACGAGGTGCGTGGTCGACCCTATGCCCGACGTGCCGAATCCGTACGAAGAAGCCTTACCCGGCCCGGTGGCCTTGCCGATGAATTCGGCCAAATTCTTTGTGCCCACGCCCGGATGGGCCACCAGCAGCATGTCGAAGTCGCCGAGCTTGGTCACAGGAATGAGTTCGGTCAGCGTAGCGATCGGGGCCTGCGGCGAGATGGCCTTGTTCAGCGACACCACCATGGTGCCGTCCACCGCGGCCAACAGCGTGTAGCCGTCGGCGGGCTGCTGCGCGACGTATTGCGCGCCGATTGTGCCGTTCGCGCCTGGACGGTTTTCGATCACAATCTGCTGGCCGAGCCGCGCACTCAGCTTTTCCGCCACGATGCGCATGCTATTGTCGATGACACCGCCGGGCGGCACCGGCGCAATGACCCGTATGGGCTTGCGCGGGAAATCCTGCGCCTGCACGGACGGTGGCACCGATGCGACGCCGAGCGTGAGGACAGCCAGTACTGTTGCGATGCGTTTCATGGGAAAACCTCGTTCATTGAATGAAATATTTCGGGCGCGTTCAATGCCCGGACAGCACCGGTTGCGGCACCTGCTCCGGCCGCCAGCCCAGCGTGGCCGGCACAAACAGTTCTTCGGCGCGCATCAGGCGCGTGGCCAGGCCCTGTGAATTCGAGTAGCGCGCCGCCGCCTCGATAGCGGCGCGGTTGTTGGCTACACCATAAGACCAGTAGTCATCGCCCATCGCGGCGCGGGCTTCCTGCAGATTGGCCAGCGCCCAAGGCAGCGCCACCGACAACGACGCATGGCCCTCAAGCGCAGCAAACGCCAAGCGGCGCGCCTGCTCGAACGCATCGCACAACGCAACGCACATCTGCGGGCTGCCCTCGGCGAGCGCGCGCTTGACCGCCACCACGTGCATGATTGGAAAAATTCCAGTGCGCGCGTAATAGTCGCGTTCGGCCGCCACGTAATCGGGAAACAGTCGCCGCACCTGCGGCGCGGCGCGCACGAAACAGGACGGCGGTTTGTAGGCCACCAGGGCATCGAGCTCACCCGCCTCCAGCAGCGTCGACAGGTTATCAGCGCCGGCGATCGGCTCGACCTCGACGCCGCGGGGCTTCATACGCACCACCGGCGGCCGCTCGTCCGTCTCGGCGCGGCCACAGCGCCAGCGAATAGCCGATGAAGCCACGCCGAAGTCGTCCTCCAGCAGGCCACGCACCATCAGTGCCGCCGTCATCGAGTACTCCCGCACGCCCACCAGGCGCCCGATCAGGTCGCGCGGGCTGTTGATACCGCGGTCGGCGTGAACATAAATAGCCGAATGCCGGAACGTGCGAGACGGGAACACCGGCAGCGCCACGTAAGGGCATTTGCCTTCGGAGGTGAGGTACAGATAATTACTGAAGGACAGCTCCGCTACGTCGAACTCGCCCTTGTCGAAGGCGCGCTCGAACAACTCCTCGAGCGGCGGGCTCTCCACACTGATGCGGGCACCCACCACGCCGATGTCGCCATTGAGCACGGCCGCGGTGCGGTCGTAGTTGCCAAGTCCGATCTTTAGTTCCATGAGTTCCTCCGGCCTACAGGTAAATGATCGTCTGCAGCTAGGAGCGGACATCTTTTTGATTGTAGCCGAACTTGGCGATGCGCGGGCGCAGTTGCTGCACCGCGCGGTCCACGTTATCGAGATGGCGCAGCGCCTTTAACTTTTCCTCGAAGGGCAGCTCCGGCCCCAGCGACTTAGACGACTCGATGATTTCGAGCCCCGGCACCGCCTGCATCAAGCGAAGGATGTTGGTCGAGTCGCGACGGCGCAGCTCGTCGTGAGCGTGGTGATGCACCATGACCTTGCGCTTGACCGGATAGACCATCTTTTTTTCAGTTCATCGAGGTGCTCGATAAAAATATCGGAAATGTTGACGTGGCTGAAGGTGTGGTGTTTTTTCTGGTGGCGCCCGAAGCTGTAATCGCAATCTGGGCACAGCGACAGAACCTGCTTGGCCTTGATGCGGTGGAACGCCATCAGGCTGATGTTGGCGACCTGCTTTTCCATGTCCTCGTCGCCGAAGTGCCAGTGGAAAGCGCCACAGCAGTTCTCCAGCCCGAGCAGCTTGGTGAATACAATGCCCAGGCGCTGCATCAGCTTTTGCGCGAGGTAGGGAATGTGCGGCAGCGAAACCGACTTGTCATTGAGCGGCCGGGCACCTAAGCTATGCACCTTTCATCATCCCAACTTGGAACGAACGACCATGGCAGACATCATCGACTTCCCGCAGGGCGGTTACCGCTACATCAAGGGCGTGTTCCAGTATTCGGCCGGGGTGGCTGCCCAACCCGGGTTCGAGATTGAGCGCTTGCGCTTGCCGCACCCGCTACCGCTGGCGGAGGGGTTTGCCGCCGCCGAGCGCTACATGAAGGCCGTCGGCCGCCCGACTACGTCGTTTTGCGCTTGCGAGTTGCGCTCGCCGGCGCCATTTTCGGAAACCGGCTTCCAGGACTTCAACAAGCAGTACGTGGCCACGCTCGAACAGTGGGGCCTGTACAAGGACGGCATCAACCCGGTGGCGCGCACCAACGTGTGCCCGGTGGCGGGCGCGCCCGCCGTGCCTGTGCTGCATGCGTTCTCGATCACGATGCCCACGCAGTCCAAGCGACCTAGCTTCATCATTGCCGGCGGCGGTGAAGCACAGGAGGGCCGCGCCAATTACCACGACACCATCGTGCGCCTAGGCGACACATCCCTCGACGGCATGCGCGACAAGGTGCGCTACGTGGCCGCCGAAATGGAACGCCGGCTTGCAGCGCTGGGCTTTGGCTGGGCCGACGCCATCTCAGTGCAGGCCTACACCATGCACGACATCGGCCCGCTGATGATCGACGAACTGGTGCGTCGCTGCAGCACCGATTGCATCAGCTGGCACCTGTGCCGCCCACCCATCGTCAACCTCGAATACGAAATGGACGTGCGCGGCGCCGCCCGCGAAGTAGTGTTCCAAGGTTGAGTCAGCGGCTAATTCAGGCCACCTGACCTGCCGTTCACCCAGGAACGTATGCGCGCCGCGCTAACCGCAAACGCTTGAGGTTTCGCTAATTATAGGTTGCCGGATATTACGTAGAGGGGAGGACGGTCTAGTTAATCCATCACCCAATGCGGTCACCTCATCTTCAAAGAGACAAGGCCACACATTCATGGAGCATTTTTCTATCGTCATCGCAGGCGGCGGCCCGGTTGGGCTGGTCACTGCAGTAGCACTGGCACGGCACGGCATCAAGGTACTGGTAATGGAGGCCGCGCCCGACATTCCGCAAGACCTGCGTGCCGGCACCTTTCACCCGCCAACGGTTGAAATGCTGGACTCCATCGGCCTGGGCGATGCCTTGCTGGCCAAAGGTGTCAAGATCCCCAAGTGGCAGATGCGTGACCGCAAAAAAGGCCTTGTGGCCGAGTTTGACCTCGGCATGCTGGCGGATGAAACGCGCTTTCCGTTTCGCCTGCATTGCGAGCAGCACAAGCTGTCGCATATCGCTCACCAGGCACTGCTGAAACTGCCCAGCGCGACGATTGAGTTCTCAACCAGCTGCAGCGGCTACGAGCAGGATGACGTTGGCGTCACCGTCTCGTTTGAAGGGCCGAAAGGCGCGGGCACAGTGCGCTGCGACTATCTGGTCGGTTGCGACGGCATACGCAGCGTGGTGCGCAAAACCATGGGCACCGAATTTGAAGGCTTCACCTGGCCCGAACGCTTTCTGGTATTTGCCACGCCCTACGACATGCGTGAGCAGGGCTTCACCGGAAACGCCTATGTGGCCGACCCGATTGAGTGGTGCGGCATTTTTTACCAGCCGCATGACGGCCCGCCCGGCATCTGGCGCATCGCCTTTCCCGTTGGGCCGGAGCTGACGGACGAGCAGGCCCTGGCCGACGACTATGTGCAGGCCCGCATCAAGGGCTTTTTATCGCCCGACATGGACTACGAGATCAGCTACCGCAGCGTGTACCGCGTGCACCAGCGCGTGGCAAATGAGTTTCGCGACCGTCGCGTGATGCTTGCCGGCGACTCCGCACACGTCAACAACCCGATTGGTGGCATGGGCCTGAACAGTGGCATACAGGACGGCATCACCCTGGCGGAGAAGCTGGTGGAAATATTGCTGCACGGCGCATCGGATGAACTGCTTGCCCGATATGCCCGCCAGCGCCGCACGGCCAATGTCGAATACGTGCAGGCCCAGTCGATACGCAATAAACGGCTGCTGGAAGAAAAAGACCCCGCTGTGCGGCAGGAGCGGCTTGATGAAATGCGCGCCATCGGAAAAGACCCGGCCAGGGCCAGGGCGCACATGCTGAACACCTCGATGATTGCCAGCGTGCGCAGGGCAGCAGAGATAGCGTAGAACCGCGGGCCGCACAAGGCATTAATAAATAACGGAGACAGGTATGCAGACAAAATTTTTCAGGAAAATCCACACGCGCGACCTGCTGAAGCTGGCCATGGCCGGTGCGGCTTCAATCCTTTTTACCGCAGCCCCGCATGCGTGGGCGCAGGGCGGCCTGCCGCCCGGCCCGATTCGTTTCATCATTCCGTACAGCCCCGGCACCGGCGCCGACACCACCGCCCGCAGTGTGGGCGTTGCACTCGGTGAAAAGCTGGGCCGGCCCGTAGTGGTCGACAACCGCCCGGGCGCGTCGACCATGCTCGGTACCGAAGCCGTGGTGCGGGCGCCGGCCAATGGCTCGACCCTGCTCATCACCACCAACACCATGGTAATCAACCGTGCGCTTTACCCCAAGGCCACGTTTGACCCGCTAAAAGACCTGACGCCCATCACCCTGTCGGGCTGGACGCCCATGCTGCTGGTCGCGAGCACGCAATCGGGCTTCAAGTCCACGACCGATCTGTTGCAGGCTGCGCGCAAGTCGCCCGGCCGCATCAACTACGGCTCGCCGGGTGTCGGCACCCTGCACCATTTGGCAATGGAAATGCTGAAGATCAAAACAACCATCAATATCGTCCACATCCCTTACAGCGGCTCCGCCCCGGCGGTGACCGGCTTGCTGGGCGGTCAGATCGACGTGATGTTTTTGCCAGTGAATTCTTCGCTGACTCACATCAAGAGTGGCCGCATCGTGCCGCTGGCGATTGGCAGCGACAAGCGCTCGCCCTTGCTACCCGACTTGCGCACCCTGGCCGAAGAAGGCTACAAGGACATGAACGTGCCGGCGTGGTTTGCCATTTACGGGCCGCCCAATATGGCGCCCGAGCTGGTGGCAAGCTTGAACACTGACCTGCGCGAGATTCTGGCCTCAGACGACACGCGTCAAAAGTTTGCGGCACAGGGCATTGAGCCGGCCAACAGCACCGCTGCTGAACTAAAAACCCTGACCGAGAAAGATGCTATTCGCTGGGCCGAGGTGATCAAGCAGCAGCGCATTACTGCGGAATGACAGCGCTGATATATTGCAGAGGGAAGAAATGCCGGATATGGCGTAGTCGCGGACGCATTTGCTAAACCGTACCGCTAACCGTATCGCAAAATAAAAAAGCCAGCTTGCGCTGGCTCTCTATTATCGCTAACTCGTTATTACTGTTGGTCGGGGCGAGAGGATTCGAACCTCCTACCCCTTGCACCCCATAAAGGTGAGGCCATTTCCAATGGCGTTCTATAACATCCAACAAATTGAAATTTATTACATAAAAATCATGTACTAATAGAATTTCACAGTCCAGAGACATCCGCTATAATCTAAAGCTAGCTTACGACTTTGTTGGGCACTTTGTTGGGCACTTTTTTGAAGGGATGGCGGATATGACAATGCTCTCAGTCAAAGAACTGGAACGACTTAAGTCCGCTGACGCGGGCAAACGACTGACCGATGAGCACTCGCTCTATGGCGTGGTCAAGTCAAAGGGAATTGGGGTCGCAGTGATTTTTCGCTGGCGTTACCGGTTCGAAGGAAAACTCCGCGATTTCACCTGTGGAACCTGGCCAACCAAGTCGCTCAAAGAGATAAGGGAAACGCGCACCAACGCCCGGCACCTCCTAACGCAAGGCAAAGACCCGAACGAAGCAAAGCGGATCGGTCAACTCGCGGGCAAGGCGGACCAGGCAAAAGCTGTCGCCGACGCCCTATCGCGCATTGCAGAGACCGAAACCCTGAACGCCCGGATCACCGTACGCGAACTTTTTGAGCGATGGACCGCCGTGGAACTGATTCGGCGCAAAGACGCGGGCAAAGAAATTCGGCGCATGTTTGAGAAGGACGTACTCCCAACTCTCGGCCATCTTGCCGTAGAAGTCGTTAAAAAAGGACACATTACAGCGGTTACCGATGCCCTACTTGCCAGAGGCGTCAATCGCATGGCCAAACTGATCTTCTCGCTGATGCGTCAAATGTTTAGATTTGCGGTGGATCGGGACATTATCGAAGCAGACCCAACAGCCAGTATTCGCAAAGCCAAAATCGGCGGCAAAGACACCGAGCGTGACCGCGTTTTATCCGAGAACGAGATCAAGGCATTACATAAAAAGCTGCAGGACGCGAATTTACTGATTTCCACCGAGTGTGCGGTGTGGCTGGTGATATCCACCTGCTGTCGCATTGGCGAATTGTTGAATGCCCGCTGGGAACACATCAACTTCGAGCGCAATACATGGCTAATCCCCAAAGAGCACGCGAAAAATGGCAAAGCGCATTTCGTCGCACTATCTGAATTCTCGTTGAGGCATTTCCGCCGATTAGAGCAGGTCAATGGCCAGTCGCCGTGGTGCTACCCCAACACAAGTCATACGGCCGCGGTGTGCTCAAAAACTGTCACCAAGCAACTCGGGGACCGCCAGCGTTCATTGAACCCAATGAGCCATCGCAGCAGCGCAACGAAAACCCTTTGCTTGCATGGGGGAAACTGGACGCCGCACGATCTACGGCGCACAGGTGCAACAATGATGACGATGCTCCATGTACTACCGGAAGTCGCTGATCGCTGCCTCAACCACGCAGAAGAAAACAAGATCAAGCGCATTTACCAAAGACACAACTACGAGAACGAGATGCGGGAAGCGTGGCGACTGCTAGGAGAGCGCCTTGACCTACTCACGCACGCCGATGCCACTGCCGTCGTCGTAATCGCCGGGCACAAAGCGGCCTGAGCCCTCCCGTGCCGGCCGTGGTTCCCCCAGCACGCTAGGGAACGGTGCTGTCCGCGCGACTCACCTTGCGCCGTTTGAGCTCAATCGGCCAGTGCTAACCAAAACTACCTGTTGAACCGCCCTACCCCCCCTTCATTTCCGCCCCCCCCCCCCTAAATGGGTCCCATCAGACAGGCAGCGGGTGGCCCCAGCCAAGAGCTCAAGCCGGGAGGCTACGGGGAAGGCGAGCCCCCCCCAATTCTCGAATTTATTTTTTGGAAAGCCGCGTAACCATTTCCGCGGGTTTGGGCACAACGACAGGTTCTACCACCAGAGCATCGCCGCCACGCTTATTACCCACGCCAAAATACAGAGCGCCTTTGCGCTTCGTCAAAAATACACATACTCCGGGCTGCCTGCGTCGCGAGTCGCTTCTTGTCGGGGGTGATCCACACTCTCCACAGATCGAGTCGATCGGCATCCCAACAAGCCTGAACCGTAGGGTCGGCCTTTAGGTGCCCGTCGCTGTGTTCCGAGCACGCTTGCCCTAAAAGGGCAAAGCCCGCGTCATCGATGTCATAGACCTCCCCACGCAAACTGTGGGCAAATTCCACGGCACGCAAGCCATGCTCTGGATCAAAGTCATCATTTTCACGGCAACTGTCATGCAAAAAGGAGAACAGTTCGATGACATCTGTCCGCGCACCGTTCTGTCGCGCAATGGCCAGGCCGGTTACCCGAACCCGCGCCCAATGCGGTACGCCATGAATACCGGCCCAGTCAAGCTCAAAGCGATCTCGCACCGCAAGGACCAGCTCTTTCGTAATGATGGATGGCATGGCCAATAATACGCCCCTCTATTGGCGTCGACTTCACTCACGTTAGCCGACTGCGTTATCGCAAACGCCAGGTTATGCGGGGCGGATGAATGTTTGCGGCGAAGACTCTGCCGCGAGGAGAGCTTAGACGGTTCACTAATACCGCGAACGTCAATCGAGGAGAAATAAATTTAGCCGAAGGCTTTGGGGAATTCTCAGCGGTTACGTTCTTTAATTGCAGGAAATACTCCTACACGTATATCGGTTCGATCACCACGTCAAAGAAATATTTTGCCCGCGCGGAAACCAACAAAACACGTCCTGCTGAGATGGTGTACATGACGAAACAAAGCACGAAACACATATCGGCGGTAGCATGAGGTCACGTTTAAAATCGCCTACTTCGCGCCATCACATCAGTAACTCAACGCGGACCGTTTAAACAATTATCACCGTAACGTTTAAATGCTCCTTCAATCCCATTTGGCGTTCGCCTGGGGCGAGAATCGATAAACCGCTTTTTCGTTTTGTTCGAAAGGATTCTGAAGTGGGAATCCTTCTGTCGCACCCTACCGAGAGAAGCAGTCCAACAAATTACGATCTTTTCGTCAAACCGCAAGATATGGATTGGAGCTAAAGAAGCAATGGAAAATTTAGTAGGTCAGCAAGATCCGAGTCGCTTTTACGCGCTATTCGAAGGCTCAATTGCTCTCACTCTTCACTTTCCTGTCGGTCCTGACGGTGGCCCAATATGGGATAGCCAAGGGCAACTCGATCTGTCGATCTGTACTGAAACAACCGATGAAGACGTTTCCGTGGTCGATCTGGGTGCTGGTCGATACCGACTGGCCGAACGTCGCTACGGCCCATTTTCTGAACTACTGATGTATTGGGGAGACGAATTCACCGCCGAGAAGCAATCGGATGGTTCGCTGAGTCTTCGTCAGGTCATCCTTCCCGGGAGATTCCATCACTATCGGTTTATGGGAGCAAATGGCTTTAATAATGACGATCCGGTTGCTGTTATCGTTCACGCACTTGAAGGAGGATGGGAGACAGTGGCAGGCGGGATGCTGACAATCACGATCCCGACATTTCAGGTTAGTGAATTCGAGCGCCTCCTGTATGAGCAACAGCTGAGTCTGGGATTCTGTCCACTCGAAGTATAGATTCTCAGCGGGCTGCGGGAGATTCCCCAGTAAGGGCTTTGTATGAACGTCCTTCATCGATCGACACATTATTTCAGCGGTCTGGCTAAAAATTTAATGAAAAGCTCGGCTCACAATTCAGTGGAAATCAACAGGTAACCTAAAAAGTTACTTAAGGAATCACTGAACAAGTGATAGTTGAGACGAGAAACGTTGGAATCAAAGTCAATTTGATGATAAATCGGGCGAAAATGTGGAAGAAAGGGGGCTATGCCCCCGCTATTTCCTCACGCAGGGCGCACCTCTCCTGTGAGTGGCATT
>CAMDDU010000079.1:0-13078 GCA_945892985.1 Bordetella parapertussis | reverse complement strand
GCGCCAGAAACGCCGCTTTGCGCGTTGCTCTTCCATGTACCTCGAATCCTTTCGCCGCCGCCAGCGTCATTTGTTTCATTCTCAACCCTCCCGTTTGCGTCTCGCTATATGACAACAGACGCGCGGACTTGTTCAGTGTTTCCCTAGGTAAGCACAGAGGTTCTTCCGCCTGTTTTGCACTTCGGAATAGACAGGACACTAACGATATTCCGCGTCCCGTACGGGACGCGGTTCTTGCCAGGAGCGGGAGCATGGGGTTGATCGCAGCGCGCAGAATACTTAGTACCCTAGCAATCGCCTGCGTTGGGAGCGCGCTGCTGCCTGGCGCCGGCATGGCGCAGTCCACCGACTGGCCATCGCGACCGATCCGCCTCATCGTCGGTTATCCGCCGGGAGGCGGCGCCGACACCGTAGCGAGGCTGCTGGCGGACCGCCTGTCCAAAAGCCTGGGGCAGGCTGTGCTCGTCGATAACCGGGCCGGAGCCAGTGGCGCCATCGGCGCGACCGCGGTCGCACGCGCGGAACCCGACGGCTACATGCTGCTTGTGGCCGCCTCCTCGGAAATTTCGGTGGCCCCGGCAACCATCAAGGCGCTGCCCTACGACCCGGTGCGCGACTTCAAGCCCGTCGCGCAGTTGGCCAAGTGGCCTTTTATCCTTGCCACCTTGGCCAGTTCGCCCACCTCCTCGCTCGGCGAGCTGATCGCCTACGCAAAAGCGAATCCGGGTAAGCTCAGCTACTCCTCATTTGGTAACAACAGCATGAACCACCTGATCGGCGAGGATTTCAAGCTCAAGGCCGGCATCAACGCCGTGCACATTCCATACAAGGGCAGCGGCCCCTCGCTGACAGGCCTGCTCGGCGGTGAGGTGCAGTACACCTTCGATGCACCGGCGACCATGTTGGCACTGATAAGCGCCGGCCGGCTGCGGCCACTGGCGGTCACCTCGGCGCAGCGCCTGCCCAATGCCAGCCAGATTCCGACCATGGCCGAGGCCGGCCTGCCCGACCTGCTTGCCTCGGGCTGGATAGGCCTGCTGGCACCGGCAAAGACTCCTGCCGCCATCACGGCCAAGCTGGGAGAAGCCGTAGCGGCGATCCTGCAGTCCGAATCGTTCCGGACAGAACTGCAAAACCGCAGCATCCTTCCGGGCAGCGGCACCGCCGAGGAATTCGCCCAGGCCATACAGTCGGAAATCGCCGCCTGGCGCCAGATCGGCCCGCGCGTCGGCATCACACCCGGCTAGCATCACACCGGGTTAATCACCGCCTCTTCGTTTAACAAGCTTCCTTCCATTACTACAAGGTTGAACCCACCATGAGCCATTCCCTTTCCATTCGCCGCCTGCTCGCCGTCGCGACTGCGGCCCTATGCCTCAGCGTCGCCAGTACAGGTGCCTTCGCGCAAGCCGCGCCTGTGAAAATAAAGTTCGCGCTCGACTGGCGTTTTGAAGGGCCTTCGTCGCTGTTTCTACTCCCCCTCGCCAAGGGTTATTTCGCGCAGGAAGGCCTAGACGTGACCATAGACGCTGGCGCTGGCTCAGGCACCACAGTCAACCGCCTAGCCTCAGGCGCCTATGACATGGGTTTTGCCGACCTAGGTACGATGATCGAATTTATCGCGAACAACCAGAACACCAGTTCGCGAAAGTTACAAGCGGTCTACGTTGTTTACGAGCAGGCGCCGCTAACGGTGTTCTCGCTGAAAAAATCGAACATCAGCAAGCCAGTCGACCTCGAAGGCAAGAACATGGGCGCGCCGGTATTTGACCCGGGCCGCAAACTTTTTTCACTTTTCACCAAGGCCAATAACCTTGATGCCGGCAAGCTGACCTGGAAGACTATGGACCCAGCGCTAAGAGAAACCATGCTGATCAAAGGCGAAGTTGATGCGATAACCGGTTATTATTTCACCAGCCTAATGAACCTCAACGCACGAGGGATAAAGGACGACGAAATCGCGTCCATGCAGTTTGTCGATTACGGCGTGAAAATGTACGGTAACGCCATCATCGCCAGCCAGGCGCTGATCGATGCAAACCCCAAGGCGGTGGCCGGATTCCTGCGCGCCTTCACGCGCGGCGCCAAGGAGGTGATTGCCGACCCGGATGCCGCGATCAAGTTTGTGAAGGACCGCGAGCCGCTGATCGACGTTGAGGTGGAAAAGCGCCGCCTGCGCCTCGCGCTGCAGGTATCCATCGCCACGCCCACCGCCAAGGCCAATGGCATAGGCGGCGCGGAAAAGGCCAATATCGATCGCATGGTGCGCGAAATCGTCTCTGCCTTCGGCCTGAAGCAATCACCGAATCCGGATTTGATGTTCAATGCAGGCTTCATGCCGCCCAAACCCGAGCGGATGATTTTCACCAAGTAAGCCTTAACAAAACAATAACGGAACAATCCATGAGCACACATCACACGCTGGGCGCAACCCCCGAGACCATCCACTGGGGACATTTTTCCGCGGCCCTGCCGCCCGTAATGCGCGTCAAGTCTGGCGACCGCATCACCATAGACACGCTGAGCGGCTCAAAGGAAGAGTCAAAGCAGGCGGTGAATGTGCTGCCGGAGCACACCGCCATCATGGACACCTGCAAGCCGCAAATGGGCCCGCATATCATCACCGGCCCGGTGTGGGTCGAAGACGCCGAACCGGGTGACACCCTGGAGCTGCGCATCGAGTCGGTGGAGTTTCGCCAGGACTGGGGCTATAACGCCGTGCGCCCGCTGCGCGGCGGTCTCGCCGAAGACTTTCGCACGCTGCAGATCCTCAACATTCCCATCGACATCAAAAAGCGCGAGGCCTTGCTACCTTGGGGCCTGACCGTTCCGCTCAAGCCGTTTTTCGGCATCATGGCGGTGGCGCCTCGCCCCGAGTACGGCATGGTGTCCTCGATAGAGCCGCGCGAATACGGCGGCAACATGGACAACAAGGAACTCACCGCCGGCAGCACCCTGTTCCTGCCGGTACAGGTGCCAGGCGCGCTGTTCTCGGTCGGTGACGGCCATGGCGTGCAGGGCGACGGCGAGGTTTGCCTGACGGCACTCGAGACCGCGCTGCAGGGCACCTTCACTCTGATCCTGCACAAGGCTACCGGCCTGCGCTTCCCGCGCGCCATCACGCCCACCCACTACATCGCCATGGGCATGGACCAGGACCTGGATGACGCGGCCAAGCAGGCGCTGCGCGAAATGATTGCCTGGCTGGTTGAACTCAAAGGCTGGAAGCCTCTTGATGCCTACGTCAGCTGCAGCCTCGCCTGCGACCTGCACGTCACGCAAATCGTCGATGGCAACAAGGGCGTGCACGCGATGTTCCCGCGCGCGCTGCTCGACAAAGCCAAAGCTTAGGGACTAGAGACCGGATGAAACCTTCACCTTTTACCTATCACCGGCCTGACAGCGTCGGCCAGGCACTCGAACTCCTGGCGGCGCAACCGAACGCGCGCATCCTCGCCGGCGGCCAGTCGTTGATGGCCATGCTCAACCTGCGTCTTGCCAGCCCCGAGCACCTGATCGACATCGGCCGTATCCCGGCACTCGCCGGCATCAGCGAGGAGCCCGACGCCATCATTATCGGCGCGATGACGCGCCAGCGCGACATTGAACGTTCGGCGCTTATCGCGCAACACCTGCCGCTGCTTACCCAGGCCATCGCCCATGTCGGTCACCAGCAAACGCGCAACTGGGGCACCGTGGGTGGCAGCCTGTGCCACCTTGACCCGACAGCCGAGATTCCCGCCGTAGCCATGGCCTGCGACGCCACGCTGACGGTGCAAAGCCGGCGCGGACTGCGCGTCATCGCCATGGCCGATTTCCCGCTCGCGATGATGACACCCAATATCGAAGCCGATGAAATGCTGGTGGCGATACGCTTACCGAAATGGCCGGCCAAGCACGGTGCCGGCTTTGCCGAGTTTGCACGCCGGCATGGCGACTTTTCGATTGCGGCCGCAGCGGCACTGGTCGCGCTCGACACCGCTGGAAACATCGCCCGCGTATCACTGACCATTTCCGGCGTCGCACCGACTCCACTACGCCTCGCATCCGCCGAACAATCCCTCTCCGGCAAAAGCCCCACCCCCGCGCTGCTGCAAGGCGCGGCGGCGGCCCTCGACGCCATCGACGTGATGGACGACCCGTTTTATCCAACCTGGTACCGCAAGCGCATCGCTGCGACGGTACTGGGGCGCGCGCTGATTGGCGCCGTCAACGCCGCACAGGAAAAAACATGAGCACCCACAGCGTATCCCTCAAGATCAACGGCAGCAGCGTCAGCGCTGAAGTCGAAGACCGCACCTCGCTTGCAGACTTCCTGCGCCACGGCCAGCGCCTCACCGGCACCCACCTTGGCTGCGAGCACGGCGTCTGCGGTGCCTGCACCGTGCTGGTTGACGGACGTAGCGCACGATCCTGCCTGATGCTCGCGGCGCAAGCCGACGGACGCGAAGTGTGCACCGTCGAGAGCCTCGGCAGCCCCGAAGCGCTGCACCCGCTGCAACAGGCCTTCTGGGACCACCATGGACTGCAATGCGGCTTTTGCACCTCGGGCATCCTGATGACGCTGGTTGAATTGCTGCGCGAGAACGCCTCGCCTGATGAGGCCACGGTGCGCGCCGCGCTGTCGGGCAACCTGTGCCGCTGCACCGGCTACCAGAACATCGTCGCCGCAGCCCTCGATGCCGCCGCGCAATTGCGCGCCCTGGAAAAAACAGCATGAAGCGCGACGCAAAACCCGAAACGAAATATTTCCAGTCGCCGGTCAGCCGCCAGGAAGACCCGCGCCTCCTCACCGGCAACGGCCGTTACCTTGACGATGTGGACATGCCCGGCGCGCTGCACGCCGCCTTTGTGCGCAGCGCCTATGCCCACGCCACCATCAATGGCATCGACGCCAGCGCGGCGCGCACCATGGACGGCGTGGTCGCCGTCTACGCGGCAAAAGACCTTGCGCCCCACCTTGCCTCGCTGCGCCTGCCCCTTGGTTTTCCCGAGGGGCAGCTACCCGACCATGTGATGAATTACGTGCTGACGCCCAACGAGGCGGTGCACGTCGGTGAAGCCCTCGCCGTGGTGGTGGCGCGCAGCCGCGCCATCGCAGAGGATGCAGTCGATGCGGTACTGGTCGATTACACGCCACTGCCGGCGGTGGTCGATGCGCGCGAGGTGCTTGATCCGAAGACACCGATGTCGCGCCTGGAGATCAACACCAACCGCTACAAGACCCTGGACTTTGGCTACGGCGACTGCGAGCCTGCATTCAAGAACGCCGCACACGTGTTCAAACAGGAATTATCGATACACCGCGGCCTTGGCAGTTCGATGGAGGGGCGTGGTGTGCTGGCGCGCTTTGACCCGTCGACTTCCGAGATGACGGTATGGTCCTCGACGCAGATGTCGCACGAGTTGTCTCACACCATCGCCCACATGCTGCGCCTTGAAGAAAACCAGGTACGCGTCATCGCACCCGATGTCGGCGGTGCCTTTGGCGCGAAATACCTCGTCTATCCGGAAGAGATTGCCATCGCCGCCGCGGCCAAGATGCTGGCCAAGCCTGTGAAATGGGTTGAGGACAGGCGCGAACATTTTATCGCAGCCATTCATGAACGGGACCAGTTCTGGTCGCTGGAAATCGCCCTCGATGCGGATGCGCATATTCTTGGCGTGCGCGGCCGGCTGGTGCACGACCAGGGCGCCTATGCGCCGCACAGCTACAACGTGCCCTATAACGCCGGCACCACCCTGCCCGGGCCGTACATCATCCCCAACTACAAACTCGAGGTCGTGCTGGCTCAGACCAACAAAGTGCCGGTGATCCCGGTGCGCGGCGCCGGTTATCCGCAGAGCAATTTCGCGATGGAGCGGCTGATGGACTGCGCCGCACGCGAGCTCGGTCTTGATCGCACCGAAATACGCCGCCGCAACCTGATTCCCGCCGACAGGATGCCCTATATCACGCCGCTGAAAAACCGCGCGGGAACGCCGATCGTGTACGACAGCGGCGACTACCTGCTGGCGCAGACCACGGCGCTGACGGCCGCCGGCTACGGTGATTTTCCTGCGCGCCAGATTGAGGCGCGAAAGCGCGGTAAATACATCGGCATAGGCATCGCACAGGCCGTCAAGGGCACGGGCCGCGGACCCTTTGAGTCGGCGCGCGTGCGCGTCTCGGCCAACGGCCGCGTGTCGGTGTTCACCGGCGCCCTTGAGATGGGCCAGGGCATCAAGACCTCGTTGGCGCAAATCTGCGCTGACGAACTGGGGGTGAGCATGGATCGCGTCGATGTGGTCGCCGGCGACACCGGCCAGGTCGGCTACGGTCTGGGGGGCTTTGCCAGCCGCCAGGCCATCACCGCCGGCAGTTCAACGCTGCTCGCCGCGCGCGAAGTCAAGGCGCGCGCCATCAAGGTCGGCGCGCACGCGCTGGGCGTGCCCGAGGCGGACCTCGAAATCCGCGCCGGCGAGGTGTGCCAAAAAGACAGCGACGAGGCCGGCATCCCGCTGGGCAAGATCGCATCGCAATTGCGCGGCCTGCCCGGCTACGCCTTCCCGCCCGACGTGGAAGTGGGCCTGGAAGCGACCAGCATGTTCCGCATCGACGCCATGGCTTACGCCAACGCCTTTCATGTCTGCGAAGTCGCAGTCGACATCGACACCGGCGGCGTTGAGATCCAGCGTTACGTCGCCGTGCAGGACTGCGGCAAGCTGATCAACCCGAAAATCGCCGCCGGCCAGGTGCACGGCAGTATCGCCCACGGTATAGGCAACGCGCTGTTCGAATGGATCGGCTACAACAGCGAGGGCCAGCCCATCACCACCACCTTCGCCGACTACCTGCTGCCCACCGCCTGCGACGTGCCCCACCTGGAAATAATCTGGCTCGAAACGCCCTCGCCCATTAATCCACTGGGCATCAAGGGCGCGGCCGAAGCCGGCATCGTTTGCGTCGGCTCGGCCATCGCCTCGGCGGTGGAAAACGCGCTCGAGCCTTTCAAAGTGCGCATCGCCGACCTGCCGATCAAGCCGGTGCGGCTGCTCGAACTGATAGACCAGGGCAGCGGGGCAGCGATGGCGGCCTCGGAAAACGGCACCGCTTCGCCTGCGCGCTAGCCACCCGCCGGCGTCGAGGCCTTGCTACTGCAGCAGCAAGGCCTCGACGTCCTTGTGCTCGCGCGAACGCGCGATCTCAGCCGGCAACAGGCCTTCGCGGTTGCGGATGAGCGCGTTGGCCTTTTTTTCCAGCAGCAGCTTCACCACAGCGGCATGCCCGCCGTCGGCGGCGCCGTGCAGCGCGGTGTTGCCGCGAACATCCTGCACATTGAGCACGACCCCCTTGTCGAGCAACACTTTGACCACTTCGAGCGTGCCGGTGGCGGCGGCCCAATAAAGCGCGCGCTCGCCGTCGCGGTTGGCCAGTTCGGGATTGGCACCTTTTTCCAGCAGCAGTGTCGCCACCCCGGCGCTGCCTTGCATGCCCGCGGCGTGCAGCGCGGTTTCACCGTTTTCACTGCGGCCGTTCACATCCGCGCCCGCCTCAAGCACCACGCCCACCAGATCGACGCTGCCTCTTTCCGCCGCAACATAAAGCAAGGGATCGCCCTCGGCGTTGCGTGCATTGGCAAGCCGCTTGTCCGGGCTTTCCCTGAGCAGGCGCGCCAGGGCCGGAATGTCGCCGCGCTGCACGGCGGCGAACACCGGATGCTCTGCTTGTGCGAGGGGCTGGGCGGGGCTCTGGGCAAAGGCCGGCGCGCCCAGGAGGCAGGTGCACAGCAGGGTGGCGCAGACCATGTCGCAGATCACGCTGCGCGTCACGGCTCCTGCCACTGGCCCCAGCCGTATTGCAACAGCAGCAACACGACCATGGCCCAAAGGAATTTGCGCAACCAGCCCATGTAGGCGCTCGCATCAAGGCGGCTGCGCACGTGCTGGCCCATGAACAGCGTGACCACCGCCATCAGCGCCCATGGCACCGTGGACAGCCAGAAGCCAAAGCCGATGCCGCCCGAAACGGACCAAGTGATGATTTGCGTCGCCTTGCCGCCAATGAAACTGAAGTTAAGCAGTTGCACCAGCGCCGAGGGCGAGAGACCTAGCATGATGAAATACATCAGTAGCGGCGGACCAGAGACGTTAGCCGTGGCCTCGAACAGCCCTGCGACAAGCCCTGTTGCCACACCCCAGAAGCGCGGATTGTCTTTCACGCTGCGGTATTCGCGCTTCCCCAGCCGTTCAAGATTGAGAAAGGCCAGCAGGCAAACCGCCAGCAACAGAACGAAATGTGCCGGGTTGGCGCCGATCAGCACGCGTGTGCCAAAGTAGGATCCGATCACCAGCATGATGGGCATGAACCAGAAACGCCCCACGCTCTCGCGCAACATGCCGCCGCGAAACGCGCTGATCAGCGTCATCACCATGGTCGGCACCAGCGACACCAAGATG
Organism: Bordetella parapertussis; assembly: GCA_945892985.1. Classification (GTDB taxonomy): domain Bacteria; phylum Pseudomonadota; class Gammaproteobacteria; order Burkholderiales; family SG8-39; genus CAITSH01. The sequence continues at coordinate 4,639 of CAMDDU010000079.1, read as the reverse complement.
GTGGTCTTGAGGTCCAGCACCAGCGTAAGCATGGGCGTGGCGACCAGCGGAAAACCAAAGCCAATGGCGCCGTGCGCAAAGCCCGCCAGCAGCATCACGGCGGCCACCCACGCAATGCCCCACCAGGGCAGTGCGAGAACGCTATCCATTGGGCTTTGCCGATGCGCCGGCCTTCAGTGCCTGTTGCAACACTTCGGCAATATGCAGCGGTCGTCGTCCAAGACCTTGTCCGACCTGCTCGCGGCAGGAAAAACCATTGGCCACGATCATGGTGTCCTCGCCGGCCTTGCGCACTTCCTTGAACAGGCCCTGCTCCGCCGCTTTGATCGATAGCTCGTAATAATCCGGATTAAAACCGAAGGAGCCGGCCATGCCGCAGCAGCCGGTGTCGGGCGCGGCGACATCAAGGCCCATTTTTTTCAGTAACGCGCCCTCTGCCCCCATGCCCATCACCGCCTTCTGGTGGCAGTGACCGTGCAGCAAGGCCTTGCCCTTGAGCGGCGGTGGCGCATAAGCGATTTTTTCGAGGTACTCAGCCAGCATAAAGGTGTTGGCGGCGAGTTTTTTTGCGCGCGGGTCGTCGGGAAACAACTTCAGCAACTCGTCGCGGAACACAGCAAGGCACGAGGGCTCAAGACCGACGAGCGGCACGCCGGCCTCGATTTGCGGCGCGAGCGCGTCGAGGATCTGCGCCAGTTGCGCCTTCGCCTTGTCGAGAAAGCCAAAGTCGTAGAGCGGGCGCCCGCAGCACAGACCCGCCTGCGGCAGCGTCACCGCACAGCCGGCGGCCTCGAGCACATCGAGCGCCGCCACGCCGATTTGCGGGTGCATCGTGTTGGTAAAGGTGTCGGCCCACAGCATCACCGGCCTGCCGCCCTGCTTGAGCGCGCGTGAGGCGATTTCGCTGCGGAAGGATTTGCCGGCGAATTTGGGCAGGCTGCGTTGCTGCGCCACGCCGGCGATCCACTTTGACAGCGCAGCAAGGCCAGGTGTCTGCGTGAAAAAATTCGTCAGCCTTGGCAAGAGCCCCGCCAGCGGCGCCCACTGTCCGATCATGCCCATGAAATAGGCCTGCCGCGGCCGCGCCCGCCTCTCATGGTAGTGCGACAGGAACTCGGCCTTGTACGAGGCCATGTCGGTGTGCGTGGGGCAGTCGCTCTTGCAGCCCTTGCAGGCGAGGCACAGGTCGAGGGCCTCGCGCACCTCCTCGCTTTGCCACTGGTCGGTGATGACTTCGCCGCGGAGCATTTCGGCCAGCAGGCGTGAACGGCCGCGCGTCGAGTAACGCTCCTCGCCGGTGACACGGTAGCTCGGGCACATGGTGCCGCCTGTGGCGGCGCGGCACTTGCCCATGCCGACGCAGCGCTCGACCGCGCGCGTGAAGCCGTTGCCCTCGCGCGACAGAAAGCTCATGCGTGTCGCCAGCGTGACCGGTTTGTAGTCAGGCCCCTGGCGCAGGTTCTCGTCAACGCGCTGGACTTTTCCACCAACCGGATCGACGACCTTGCCCGGATTCATTTTCCCGCGCGGGTCCCAGATTGCCTTGAACTCGCGCAGCGCCTGCATCAACTCGGCCCCGTACATCACCGGCAGGAATTCGGCCTTGGCCTGGCCGTCGCCATGCTCGCCCGAGAGCGAGCCGCCGTACTTCACCACCAGTTCGGCGGCGGCCTGCAAAAAACCGCGCCATATTTTTACGCCATCGAGGCTGCGCAAATCAAAATTGATGCGGGCATGAATGCAGCCGTCACCAAAATGCCCGTACAACGAGGTGGTGTAGCCGGTGCGGTCGACCAGCGCCTGGAAGTCGCGCAGATAGTCGCCAAGGCGAAGCGGATCGACCGCCGCATCCTCCCAGCCGCAAACCGGATCCGGATGTGCACCGTCTATGGCCAATGCCGTTGCCGACGCGCCGGTCTCACGTATGGTCCAGATGCGGTTCATCATATCCTTGCCGGCAATGAGCCAGCTCGACACCGCGTCGTTGCCCTTGTAATGATCGACGAGTGCCTGCGCCTGGCGTGTCGCGTCCCCGGCGCTGTCACCGCCGAACTCGACCATGATCCAGGCGTCGCCCCTGGGCAGCATGGCGATGTCATCGAGCTTGAGTCCACGGGCCTTGAGCCCGCCTATGACGCCAAGATCCAGGCCCTCGGTGGCGATGGGACCGAAGGGCAAAATCTCGGGAACGGCGTCACCGGCGACATAGATGTCACGGTAGCCCAGCACCAGGATGACGCGGTGCTGCGGGCTTTTTACCAGGCGCGTTTTCGCCTGCAGCGTGAAGGCGCAGGTGCCTTCGGTGCCCACCAGCGCGCGCGCAATATTGAAACCGTTTTCGGGCAGCAGCTGATCGAGGCCGTAGCCGGACACGCGGCGTTTTATTTTGGGAAAGCGCGTACGGATCAGGTCGCCGTACTTGTCGGCCAATGCCTTGAGTTTGGTGTAGATCTCCGCCTGCCTGCCGCCGGCGGCGATGATACGCCCGAACTCGGCGTCATCCGTGGGACCGACCCAAAAGCGCGCGCCATCGTAGGTCAGCACCTCGAGGGCTTCGATGTTCTCCGCCGTCTTGCCGGCCATGACCGAATGCGCGCCGCAGGAATTGTTGCCTATCATTCCGCCAAGGGTGCAGCGGCTGTGCGTGGCCGGGTCCGGGCCGAAGGTAAGCTCGTGCTCCTCCGCGGCATCACGCAGGCTGTCGCAGACCGTGCCCGGCTCGACCAGTGCGGTGCGCGCCGCGGCATCAACCGCGAGCACATGATTGAGGTACTTGGAACAGTCGATGATCACCGCGACGTTGACGCTCTGGCCGTTTTGCGAGGTACCGCCGCCGCGGGCGAGTATGGGCACATCGTGCCTGCGGCAAATGGCCATGGCCGCCTCGATGTCGGAAACCGAGCGCGGCAACACCACGCCTATTGGCACCTGACGGTAGTTGGAGGCATCGGCCGAATACACCGCACGCATGGCGCGGTCAAAGCGCACCTCGCCTGTTATGGCGGCGCGCAGTTCGGCGGCAAGAGTTTCAGCGGATACGGGCGGATCTGAGAGGACGGCGGACACGGCTTGGGACGGGAAGTGATGCGAGCCCGAAGTGTATCAAATCACCTGCTGCTATCATGCCCGCAAGGGGGAAATCCATGTCCTGTTGCCATAACTATTACCTCACCACCGAAGGCAGAGAGTCGGTCTTCTCTGTCGACGTTGCCAGCATCAGCTTCGGCCACGGCGTGCTAAAAGAGGCCGGCGAGCACGCCAGGGCCCTGGGCATGACGCGCGTCGCCTTGTTCACCGACAAGACGCTCCGCGGCCTGTCCTGCGTGACCGAGGTGCGCGATGCGCTCGAGAAGGCGGGCATGGACGTGGTGATCTACGACGAGGTCAAGGTCGAACCAAGCGACCAGAGTTTTCTCGCCGCGGCCAGATTCGCCAGCGAAGGCCGCTTCGACGGCTATGTCTCGGTGGGCGGGGGCTCGGTCATCGACACCTGCAAGGCGGCCAATCTATACGCCACCTATCCGGCCGAGTTTCTCGATTACGTCAACGCGCCCATCGGCGCGGGCAAGCCGGTGCCAGGCGCGCTCAAGCCGCACATCGCCTGCCCCACCACCTGCGGCACGGGTTCCGAATGCACCGGCATCAGCATTTTTGATTTGCTGTCGATGCAGGTGAAAACCGGCATCGCCTCCAAACGCCTCAAACCCTCGCTGGCGCTGATCGACCCGGCCACCACCTACTCACTGCCCAAGAACGTTGTCGCCGCCAGCGGCTTTGATGTGTTGTCGCACGCGCTCGAGTCCTACACCGCCAAGCCCTATACAAAGCGCGCCGCACCGGGCACGCCCGCGCTGCGACCGATGAGCCAGGGTGCCAACCCGTGGAGCGACCTTGGCTGTGAAGCGGCACTCAAGTTGCTGGGGCAATACCTGGAGCGTGCCGTCAACGACGCCGCAGACCACGAGGCGCGCGACCGGATGATGTACGCCGCCACCCTCGCCGGCATCGCCTTCGGCAATTCGGGCGTGCACGTGCCCCACGGCATGGCTTATTCAGTGGCCGGACTGGTGCACGATTTCAGGCCCGAGGGCTATCCGCAGCACGAGCCTATGGTGCCGCACGGCATGAGCGTGATCGTCAACGCGCCCGCGGTGTTCCGCTTCACCGCCTGCGCCTGCCCGGAGCGTCACATCCACGGCGCGGCCTGCCTCGGTGCCGATGTACGCGACGCCACGCCCGAGGACGCCGGCGAGATCACGGCCAAACAACTGATCAAGATGATGCGCGCCACCGGCATCCCCAACGGCGTCGGCGGCGTGGGCTATGACGAGTCCGATGTGGCCGCGCTAACCAAGGGCGCCTGGGCGCAGCAGCGGCTCATGACCAACGCGCCGCGTGACATTAGCGAGGGCGACGTATCTGCGCTTTACCGCAGCGCAATGCACTACTGGTGATGGCCCGAAAGGCTCGCCAGTCGCGGCTTTCCAGTCGATATGCGAATTTAAGTTCGAAGCGCAATGGGTATGGGCTTGAGCCCGAAGAGTACCTCGTGAGGGGTCAGGTAGCCAAGACACTTGCGAGGTCGATGGTTTAGGCGGTCTTCAATCGATTGGAGTTTGGCTTCGGTGAGCCGCTGCAA
>CAMDDU010000078.1:0-13471 GCA_945892985.1 Bordetella parapertussis | reverse complement strand
CCATCATGCGGCTTTGCGCACCGCCTGCTTCGCCCAAGCGGGCGGCGGCATTAGCGCGCGGGCGGCGGTGGGATGGGGGAGTCTTCCGGCAGCGCCATCACCAGTTCCTCGCTGATGCCAAATTCCTCAATGAGCTGACGCAGCTGCTCCGCGCGGGCCAGCGGCTGCTGCAGGACGTTGCCATCGGCGCGTAGTTCTACCCGATTGCCAAACGCGGTGCCGATCACTTGATCAGCGCGGTTTAGGCGCAGCGTGACGGCGTAGTTGAAGGGACTCCACTGGCGCGTCATCTCGTGGCGACGGCGGAAATCATCGTGCGTGGCGCCTAGGTACTCAATGCGGCAATCGAAGCCTTCGGGCCGGTGCAACGGGCGCCAGAAAATATGCCAGCGCGTGTCGCGCAGCGTGCATTGGACCCCCCAAGCGGGGTGCGCGACGGCCGTGGGCGTTTGCTCGAGGAGCAGCGGTTCGCCGTGCAGGATAGAGGCATCTACCATGTAGCGGCGCCCATCCAGCTGCACAACAACGGTGGCATGTCCCGGCGGCGGATCGGCCGAGGCCATCATGGTGGCCACGCCGCGCGTGGTCTCGAAGCCCAGCTTGCACAGCAGAGCGTCCAGCGCGCCGTTGCCGGGCCAGCAAGTGCCGCCGGTGCTATGGGCGAGCCAAGCCTCGAAGAATTCAGTGGGATCGTCACCCGCCAGTGGGCCTGAGTTGCCGCTACGCAGATGAAGCAATTTGCGGATGTTGTCGAATGGCACCCGCAGGCACCACTGCGCGTACAGGGCGCTGAGTCCCGCCAGATCGAGCGCCGGCGGCGCCCGCAAACCAAGCTTCTCCAGCACCTGCTCCACCAAGGCGGGTGACAGTGTTTCTTGAGGATCGGTGGTGTGAGTCATGGGCGGTGGTTGTCCTATTAGAAAGGGTGCTCGCAGTATGCTGACACTGTTGAGACGTAAGCAATTCGCTGGAGCCGGAGTGCGTTGGAGCGAAGAACACATCGGGCTGCTAGGGTTAGTTATAAGGCGGGAGGCGGCAGCAGCGCTGAATTGTCTTCAATAACTTTAAATTCATCGTGAGCAATCCTTGCTTTAATGACTTTTGCATGGAGTTTCATTGCATCAATCAAAGCTTGGACTTTTTCTTTTGGAAGTTCGCATTTCGCGCCAAGAATCACTTCAGTCAGCTTTAGGCTCTCTGAAAACTCTTCAAAGTAGAGCCCGGACTCCAGCGTGGCTTCTGATAACTCAACAAAAAACCGCCATTCATTTTCGTACTGCCAGTCAGTGAATTTTGTCGAAAGAATTCTCCGAACGGTCTCCTCGTCAGGCTTGACACGGTTAGTTACAGGATCCCTAGGTAGATGGAACCTACAGTTCTCGTACGTGGCTTCCACGAGTAAGTCGTCGTTCACTTCAAAGCCGAGCGCCACGCCCCTATGTTTATCGGCGTAGTGCCCCCAAAGGACCGGGTTCTCCCAAGTCGAAGAAAAGCAAATAACGCCCTTGGAGGCGTTCATCTCGTCACGAAACCCTTCGACAGCTCGGCGATCTTCGTCATCACTTAAATCCATCGCCATCAGTTCAAAAGGGTCATTCAATTCCGAGAATCTAGAAATTTTTACCCTGCGCATGGCCAAATTGGCAAGAGCGAATTGCGCGCCAGTGAGGTAATAGAGTTTCACGCGGGAATCACCATCCTTGAGAAAGTTGTTCTTTCACAATCCTAGGATCTAGCACCGTTGAACAGGTCTCCCAATCCGCATCTTCCACCTTGCTATATTTGATATCGAAGGGGTTTCGCGTTGCAGTCGTTCGGTCAATGAGTTGATTGGCCGCCTCTGCATCATTGAGCGCCACCTGCACCCAGACGTCCTCTAGCGTGTCGGGGATTTGGCCAAATAATCCGTGGATTGCCTCTAGGCGATCGGCAAGAACCTGATGCACTTTGTCTTCGACGGAGTCACGGTAGCGAAGATTGGCAATCCATATTTCACTGCGGGCCTGGCCAATCCGTTGAATACGCCCTTTGCGCTGCTCGAGGCGCGTTGGGTTCCAAGGCAAGTCGATATTGATGAGCGTACCGAGGCGCTGCAAGTTGAGACCTTCTGAGGCGGCGTCCGTTCCCAATAGCAATTTTAGATCCCCACTGCGAACACGAGCCTTCAGGGCGTTGCGATCACAACGCTGAAACTTGCCATCCCGCCAAAACCCAGAGCGATTACTGCCGGCGTAAAGGCCAATGTCCATTCCCGAGAACTCATCGCGCGTCGCCATCTCATTGCCGATCCAACGGACGGTGTCGTAGTACTGAGAAAATAAAATACATCCCAGATCAAGCCAACTACGGCTCGTTCCTTTTTGCGTTCCGCGCAAGTAGCCGATTACAGCGTCCAATTTCGGATCGTTATTGCCACCCTCTTTTAGCAGGGTCAGGCAGCGTTCCAATGACTGTCGTTCAGCGTCGGTGTAGTCCTTGAACTCGCTGACGGGTTCTGGGAACTTGCCACTTTGCTGGTTGCTATCTTCAGGTTCGTCGTCCTCTTCATCGTCAGGCGTATCCGGTTCGTACCCTAATAATTTACTGACCGTGCGACGACCAGCCTCCATTGAGCTACCGAGGCGTCTTAGCAGTAGCGTCTTGAAAAAGCCTGCGCCCTTGACCCTCTTTTGAAGAAGGAACGAGAAATTTTCGGCTTCTTCATAGGCCTCGCGCAGATAACCGCCAAGAACAAGCGCGTCTGCGTTTTCCTCGCCAAAGAGCTTCACCGTCACTTTTGGTAGCAAGTAGCCACCAGTGGCCGGGTTAATCGTCGCCTCCAAATATGCGCGCGTGCGTCTAACTATGCAGCGCAACATGGGGTTGAAGTTTTCTCCGTAATTTGGAAGCAACCCGTTCTGAATCTGAACTCGCTGCACTGCCGTTGAAAGCTTGTCGATGCTCTCTGGCGGGAACTGCCAACGCGTATCGCTGGCATCCAAGCCACGACGAATGCGATCAAACGCCGAGCCTTCAAAGCGTGAGGGAAGCGGGTCTCTGACGTATTGCCATCCAGCGCGCACATCTGCAGTCGGGACCGTAGCATCGCCGGTAGCAATGGCTAGGCAATGGCTGGCCTGAAACCAAGGACTTGTTTGGGTCCAACCGCCTAATACACCATCGTTGCCCTGCGACAGAATGTGCAGCAAGTCCCAGGCCTCGACGGGGTGCAATTGCACGGGCGTGGCGGTGGCCAACAACATGCTTTTGGTTTGCTTGCCGATTTGCCACAGAAAAGCCATGAGCTTGTTGGGTTCGGCCTTTTCATCAATTTCGTCTGCTTTGGCGTCTACCTTGGGTACCTTACGGCGGCGCGCCCGGTGTGCTTCGTCGACGATTACGCAGCTGTAATTGCGGCTCAGCAATTGATGGACCGCTTCGGCTAATCCTCGCACCACCAAACCCTGCGAGACCAGCCCAATTCTGCGTGGGCATTTGCCGAGAGACTTGGCGCCGTCAGCTGGATACTCCAGCTCGTTTTCATCTACCCAAGATTTGCCGTTCCATCTGGCCGAGGGCAACAAGAGAAGCTCCATTAACTCGTCTTGCCACTGCTGCAGTAGCGGCTTGGGCGCAAGCACAAGAATGGGGCCGCCGTCCGGATCATCCAGCGCGATCAAAAGGGCCGCCATGGCAAGCTGGATGGTTTTGCCCAAACCGACCTGATCGGCGAGTACCAGACGAGCACCGCCAAGGCGATGCCGCTCCAAAGCAAGCCGAGCGAAGTACTTTTGGTGAGGCCATAGACCTTGCTCGCGACGATACACCGGCGTTTCGATAGCGGCGGACGCCGCAACCTGTGTCGGATCAGCCATGGCTTTAAGGTCCGCGGGTTCGATCACCTTGCGTGAAATGATCCGCTGCAGATCCTGCGTAATGAACGGGCAGCACGCCAAATCTATCGCGCGAGAGTCATTCCACAGTGCATCGAACTCCTCTTGCACCCATGCAATGGTTGCCGGAGAGTCGTCCTCCCAGAGCAGCTCATAGTTCACCTTCCACGCTGACGCACTTTCGTTCACGCTACCGAGGAAAGCTGTCGCGGTGCCATCTGCGTGGCGTAAAACACCTGCTTTGCCGTGGATTAACCCAAAGGCTGAGTCGGGCAGTACGCGCACTTCCATGCGTTTGTTCAGAAGCGCGTCGTAAAGTGCTTTGTAGCGAGGGATGGCAACGGGTGGGGCATCCTCTGGCAGGCCAGCGCACCACGACCTGCGTAGCGCGGCTTGCGCCGCGGCTGCGGTGATTAGGTCCTGCGGATCAAGGTCCGAATTGCAGATGATCCGCACTGGGCCCGCCACCTTAGATATAGCCTCGCCCGCGACTTCAAAAAGGCTGGACCGAAAGTAGCCTGCGATCCGGTCGTAAGAGACCGCGCCTACCAGTCGCTGATTCAGTACGGCATGATCAAGCCGGTTGCGACGACTGGAATGACGCTGCAACATCAGGCGTGATCAATTCGTAAGCGACCCGCCAAAATACGCGCCGCTTCAGAATCGTTGGCCCATTCGTTCATACCTTCGGCGTTACCCAAAGCTGCCAGCCATTCAAGCAAGGCAACAAAGCCTTCGCGTTTTGTCCAATAGCCCTGGCCAAAAGTGTCGCGCAGATATTGGCGCCCTGTCTCAGGGCTATTGTTAGCGGCGGTAGTTTCGCGGATGGCAAACATTAGGTGGCGCAAGGGCGATGCGGCAAAGGGGTGTGCGGCGCCACCGCCCGCTCGGCCACGGCGAGGCGGGAGTCCAGCAGTTGTGGGTTGCGCGCCCGCGATGGGCCCGAGCAAACTAGCCCCCAAACCTGTGGGGGTGAACATTCGCGCCCCGTTCGCTTTGTCGTTCTTTAAGAGGGGTTTGATTTCCGTGACCCCAAAGCCCCGCGCCAATTCCTCATACATCCCCTGCCGACGCTCCCCGCGACTTTCAATATCTAGCGCTCGCAAGTAATACCGCTCGACCAGCGAGAGGTCGCGCCACGAATTATCCAGACCACGCGGAATCAGGGTGTCGCAGGCAATCCCCAAGGCCCGTTCGATGACCGTTTGGAAATCGCTCTTCTGGTGCTTTGCTCGCACGGCAAAGACTTCATGCTCCACTTCCTTGCCATCGAGGTTGCCGTATTGGGTGAGCACCTTCTGTGCGGCGGCATAGGCGGCCAGTTGGTAATCCGCATCGTTGAAGTTCGGCTCGCCGCCTTCATCGAGCGCCTGCATGGAGGCGATCTGCCGCTTCACTTCGTCTTCGACCAGCGGGTAGACCTCGTCGAGAAAGCCGGGTTCGTTGGCGGTGCGCTTCCGCAAGACGAGGCAGACGGTGCCTTGCACATAGTTGCCTTTCTTGATACCCGCCGCTTCGGTTTCGGTGCTGATCGTCCAAGCGGCGGTGGCTTTCAAGCCCGCCGCCCAGAGGATCATCCCGAGGTCCGCCCAGACCGCGGGGTCTTGGTGGGTGAACATGACCATCTGCATCCCGTTGTCGGGCATGTGTTTGGCGAGGTTCTGGTAGATCTCCACCATCGAACGGCGGAAGTCTTCGCCATCGCCGCGCACCGCCAGTTCAGCGCGAGCATCGGGGACCCATTCGGGGAAGGCTTTGGCGAGTTGCTTGTCATACCAAGCAAGGAAGAAGTCGCCGAGTTCGTGGTAGTTCACCGCGTCGGCGTAGGGCGGATCAGTGATCCAGAAGTCGCAGGTTTCGCGGAGGTCGCGAGCGTCGGAAATAGTTACAACACTGTGTGACGACAACTCCTTGATCGGAATTAGCTCTGTAATCAGAAAATCGGCCAATCCAGCAAGCGCCCGACAGCCAAATGAATACTGAGTGTTAAGTGCCTGATTTAAGAAAACATTCGCTATCGAGCCTGGTCCCTTCGAATGATGCGGATCGATACAGCACAACCGACATAGCCGATCGGTCGCCCTCCAAATACTTAATGCTCCGGCAACTGACTCTTGTTTCGATGCCAGCCTTGGAACTGCGCTCCACACCATTCCCAACATCAACAACTGCCTCGGCATAAACAAATGGTGCCAGTGGGTCCAGCCGCGCTCGCGAATCGGTTGATCGGTGTTGTAACCGCTCACGATCACCTTTGAAGGAATAAACCCCTCGCGTTGCCACTCAGCAAAGCGTTCGCGCAGCAGTTCTAGCACCTTGGATTCCCGCGCAAGGTCAGCGGCATCGGGAGCCGCGTACCGACGTTCACCCTTGGCATTGATCCAGCGGATGCAGTAGAGCCGTTCCTGAAAGACATCGCCGGACCGCGGCACCACATCGTCATTGCTCCACCGACGCAAGCCCTCGGGCCCGCGCAAGGCCTCCACCGACCACGAGCGGCTGGCATCAAAAGGATCGATCGCCCGGCTGTCGCCCACCGTGGCGCCCTTTTTCTCTTTCTTGGCATTGTAGAGTTTAAGTTCGCCCTCGGAGACCGCGAGCACCGTCGGCTGCAATCGGTCGGAGCCAGCCACTTTCTTCCACGTGGCGACGATGCGGTACTTCTCCGAGATCACCCAGCTCGGCGCCAGTGGAATGTAATAGTCGCAGCCCTCGGGCTTAACCTCCACGCAGTAAAGAAACGCCTCGGCGCGCTCACCCCGCTCATTGTGTTCGATGCCCCACGCGGTGATCTGTTGGTCCGCCGCCGCAAAGACGGCTTCCTGCACTTCCCGTACTTCGTCCTGCACCGCTTTGCCACCACCGAGCAGATTCAAGCTCGCCCAAGTGAGCAAACCCGCCACGGGATTGAGATCAGAACCAAAGGCTTCGCAACCGATGCGCGCAGCTTCAAAGGGAATGGAACCGCCACCGCAAAAGCTATCTCCCACCCGGGGCGTGTGGCCAAAGGTGCGTTGACCGAGTTGCTCGACCAATTCAGGCAACGATTTTGCGTTGGTGCCCAGATGCGCATTGATCTCCACCCACGCCGCCGCCGAGGGACCCGCAACATTTTCGGGTCGTTCGCAATCCGCAATGCGCTCGGCATAGGGCAAGCGATCAAAGGCAGCGCGGGAAGTTTTACGCTGGACGGCGGGTTTGCAGCGATCCCAAGTGCCTGCATCGTCCATGGTGAGAATCTTCAGGTAAATCTCCCGATCCTTCTTCGCATCTTTGGACGCAGGCATTAGCATTCCCAGAATGGACGCCCGCACCAGAATCAGCGGCTTGCGCCCCCACCATTTGCCCAGACCGGTGAGCGTCTGACTGGCACCCGCCTTGCGCTCTTTATAAGACTCCGCGGAGAGGCGGGCGATGGGGAACTGCGTTTCGATGAATGTCGCCATTTGGGATTAATCCGCCGCTATAGCGATAGTGAAAGTTGTGAGTGACCCAGCAGCTCACGCCGCGCGCGCGGGGACAATCCTTCACCTTTCACAAATGTATTGTCTGCAAGCGCCGCACGCAGCGCTTTGCGCCAGCCAACCCCTTTTTGCATTGCTTGCCCTGTGGTCGCTACGGTCATCGTAAAAAGCCACCAGCGCTCTTCAGGGGCGAGGGCTTCCCAGTTGCGTAGAGCATTGGGTATGTCATCAGGTGAGGCTTCTTCCACGGCCCAACACAGAATGCAGAGCTCTTTGCCTAGCGATGGATGCACTGGAACAGGCTTACTCGGATTCTTCATGAACTTAGCTGCAGGCAGACCATTGGCGCGTAAGCGACGATTGGCCTCTTCCCAAAAGGTGGGTGCCAACGCAAGCCAGCGTCCCCGATCAAGGATCACTCGAAGTGCACGGTCTGTGGGTGTTGGTACGTCTACCGAGCGCGCCCCTAGTTGGTCAAGGTCATGCCCGCGGTGCTCGGTAATGCAAATCATGTCGGAGGCCGCGGTGCCTTTCGGTACGTCAATAAGGAATCCATGACGAGCTTCCTCGGGCAAAAAGCCAAGGCCGATAGTTTTTCGTTGTGAGCTTGAGTTAGCGCGAGCCATTAGATTATTGCTTTACTTTCGCAGCATTGAACTGCTGGTCAGTTGCCTTTAACCAGTCGAGCAAGGCTTGCCCAGTGGGAAAGCCCAAAGACCCCACGGACATACGCAGCCTGCCACCCCCAACGACTTCCTGTAGCTTCTCGGTAACGGTCTTTACGCCAGCGTGGTCGTAGCCATCATCCAATGCCCCCGAGTACTCCAGACTTTGTTGCCCATCGGTGCTTTCAGCGGTCAGACCAATGTCGTAAAGACGTACCCCGGGCGTCTTTACTAGCTGCTGAATCAAATCCCAGACCGCAGTTGCATCGTCGAGTTTGGTCTGTTGCAGCCAACGTGCCGGCGTTTGGGGGTCAATAGTCGGCCGAGGCTCCTGGCCTTGCTGCGGGATTGTGATCTTTATAGCCTCTGAAGCGAGATCGAATTCAGAGCTAACAGCAACCGCACAAACAACCCGGCATTTTTCAGGAACGCGGAATTTTCCGTCGTAAGTGGCGAAGCCAGAGTTAGCGGGCGATGAACCATCGGTGGTGTATCGAATAGCAATGCCATTCGCCTTGGGTAGCGCCAAGAGTTCAACTTCGTAATGATCGCCGCGGTTGTGCAGCTGATACTTGAGTCTGAGTTTTGGTGACCACTCCCTTACCTCGCTAAAACGTGTCAGCGCCTCGGGGTCTATGGCCATAAAGCGGTAGCACAGACCCTTGGCCTCAAAGCGAGCTGGCGTCGGCACATGGCTAGAGGCTTTCGTCGGATCAGTCCGGCCCCTCTCGTACACCAGACTAGGTGCATGTAGGGGCTCAAGCCTGAGATAGGTGACGCCATCGCCATCGTCTTGAACCGACAGTTCACGGATCGACACTTCTGGCACGGGTGCAGGAAACGGTCCGCGACGGATGTGGTTACCTTCTTCGCGCCACAGACCACGCCGCAAACAGTCGGCTTTTAGGTCATCGAGCGCCGAGATTTTGTGCAGCGGCCAGCTTGTAGTGACTGCGGCCGCGCGCTTAAAGTCTGACCAGAGCACCACTTTCGTCTCGGCAGACCCAAAGAGTCTGGTTTCTGCACGGCTGCGGAAGCTTTCATCATCAATTTTAGTGGTAAATTTCTGCGCGCCCTCAAGCGTTTTTCGCACCGTGGCCTCACCACTGCCGTTACCTGCAAAAGCCAAGTCAGTGCCGGTTGCACGCAATGCTGCATTGATAGAGGGATAGACGATCGTATCAAAGGCTTCTTTCAACGCCGCTGTGAACTGCAGGCCGACGCGGTCACGCAGTGCATCCAACGCACGCCACTGCGGATCGTCCGACGGCGTACTCTCGCTTTTGAGTTCGTCCTCAATACTTTGCAAAGCCCGCGTCTGGCGCGCAGAGTCCAGCACCTTTTGGAAGGTGTCTCTTGAGCCAGTCAGAAACAGCACGCGGTTTTTATATTGCTGCTGCTCCCACCATGCTTGCCAATCGGCAGAAATAGGCAATTGGTTCGCCTGACCACCAGGACGCACGATCACCAGCGTGGTTTTTTCCTGATCAATCTGTACCTCATCGAGCGGTGGCAGCACTTTGATCACTTGATAGCAATCACGCAACGTGGCCGAGAAATAGGACTCGAGATGCTCGCGCAGCATCCGGTCTACTGTTTCAGCGTGCAGGGAGAGTGCCGTAGAACGAAGCTTTGCCGCGAGGTTCTGCTGGTTCTTGAAGAAGAGCCGCCCGTCAGCTGAGTTATGTAGGTACCACGCGCGGGTTGCCAATTTGTCGAGAACATTGGCCTTAAACGTGCTGAGGTCTCGCCCGGGCCGCTGTAAACAATCGACGAGTTGGTATTCACGAAGCCCATGAATAGCGCCGGGTGTCGTTGATAACGACGCGACCAAGATCAGGCGTGCCGCATCTGAGGCATCTGAGTTGCCATTGGCAACATCAATTTGCTCTACTTCGGACTCGCCCCCATGGGCAACGTCGTGCGCAATGGCCTCACTCAGTGAGGGATTGATAGTCCGGATTTCGGATGCAATCTCATCTACGTTCAGATCAAGATCGTAGGGATGGATCAGGTCGATGCGATCGGCTTTTTTCGAGTTCCATAAATTAGCGACAACCATTTGCATGAGGCGTATGACACCTCTGGTTTGTTGGAAGCCATCGTTTTCTTTGAACTTGCCGACCAGTTCGCGCAGATCCGGATGAAAAGGGTAGGCGTCGGTGACTCGGGTAAACAGAGATTCCGGTGACGTCGTGGTAAGCCCCATCTTGCTGGCCTCGCGCAAGGCCTCACGATAGGCGTCGGCGATTTTTTGAATTTCAGCTGCCGGCGCTACGGTTTCGAAGAGGCGTTTGCGCAAGATGTGGTAGAGCTCATCGCCATTGGGGTTCACAGGTGTGATGGGCACTGCGATGCGCTTTGACTCAGAGGTTATGCCTTGAATTGCCCGACTAAGCGCCCCCTGCAAATTGGCTTGGCCAACCGTAAAATTAGTGCCAGCAAGATCTGATAACACCAAACAAACGTTGTCCATCTCCGCGACGGCCACGAACAGGTTTGCCAGCGCCGCGGTCGTCACAACACTCAGATCCGCGTTGCCGACAGGAACCGCGACCGCGTATTCCAGATACGGCGGGAGCTCGTCTAAAAACATGACCAGCGGATCACCACCGAGCAGCTGTTTCCATGCATCAGGACTGGGAGCGCTCAGAAGTGGCGATATGTAGCTTGCGAATGATTCTGCTTTGCCTAGTTGTTCGGCAAAAGCGCCCCAAATGCCACCTTTGGCATCGGTGCTCCGACCGTTAAAACCTATAACGCGACAGCGACCGAGCTTGGGGGCGGGGTTGTCTTCTCCGAGAACTTTTTTTCGCAGTTCAGGATCTTTAGCCAAAAGGCCCAAGGCAATCATGCTGTGCGTTTTGCCGCCGCCCATCGCTTGTGAAAGCATGAATACAGAAGACCCTGCACCGGTACCCGATAGATGCCGAAAAGCCCGATCGACCAGCGTCAGCATTCCGGATGTGAAATAGTTCTCGTCAAAGAACTCTTTCCCGTGGACTTTTCCCTTTAGAAAGGTATCTAGACTGAGAACAGTGGCGCGCCGATCGGCGACAAATACGGAGGGCCGGGGTTTGCAGAGGGTCTGAAGTGTCATGGTTTTTGATCCCAGTTATGGTTCTACGTCATCAAGGATCGAGCGGATGCAGGAGGTTATTTCCCCGGCGCTTTTGAGTAATCCAACAAGCCAATAAGCTCTCGTCATTTTTCCGCTCTCCCCTTATTTACACTAGGCATTACCCGGATCAATTTCTGCTCTTCTGTTGATTGGGCAGTGAGCTTTCGCTCCTCGATCCACTTCATCACGTCTGCCCTCGGAAAGCGCGAAGACCCTGCCACTTTGAACCCAGAGATGTCGCGTTTTTGGGCAAGTCTTGAGATCGTTTTTTCGTCCACATCCAAGAACGCCGCAACGTCTCGAACGGTCATGGCTGGTTCGGCCTAGCGTTCAGCCTCACGTTCGTCGTGGAGCTTTGGCATCGATTGCTGCTTGATCCAGCTATCGATGTCCGCACGTGAAAACCGCCAGCTGCCCCCGACTTTGAAAGCAGGGATCTGCTTGGCTGCAGCCAACCGGTAGATCGTGCGCTCCGTGACTTTTAGGTAATCCGCCACTTCCTTGATCGTCAGAATTGCGCCAGCGCCCGCACTCGATGCCATGGACTTTGCCGTTCTCTCGAAAAAAAAGACAGGATAAAGCAAAATTTTCAATCCTTGGACGAAAGATTGGCGGCCGATGTAGGCTCGTAAGGTGATCTTCGGGCATGCCTCAATGCGCCAGTAGGCTTGGGTTGTCGCTATGCAGGTGAAGCCATCGGCGGGCGTTGGCGCATGGCACAAGCGAGCCTTGATGCTCGATCGCGGGATTCACCCTGCGGCCAGCGTTAAGCGTCCCGGCTTAGCCCCTTGCCGCTGACGCCGCGGGCAACCCCCCAGCACGCCTGTGTTAACGCCCAACCATCACCCGCGCCGCTTGCCGCCTTTGACACCGCTGTCAGCGGGACTGGGCGATAGCGCGGGTGGCCGCCGATGGTGGGTGGCTTGTTCAAACGCATAGGCCAGGCGGAACAGCGTGGCTTCGTCGTATGGGCGGCCCATTAATTCTAATCCGACCGGCAAATTACCCGGCGCAAAACCTGCCGGCACGCTCAGGGCTGGCAGCCAGCTCTGGGCGGCGATGAGTGTATTGGTGGGGTAGGTGAGGGTGGTCCACACGCGGGTGTTGAGCTGCTCGCGGGTGGGTGGCACCACCTGCACATCCGGGAACATCAGTGCGTCCAAACCCTGTGCTGCCATCAGGTTGGTGAGCTGGCGTTGGAACAACTCGCGGGCGGCTAGGCGTCGGAAATACAGCGGGTCGTATTCGGCTTGGTCGGGTCCCACCACGCAGGCCTCCAGCAGGTCCAGCATGGGGTGGTAACGCCTGGCCTCAAAAATTTGCCCCAAACTGCGCAACGGGGCCGTGGGACGGGTGGCGAGAAATCTATTGAGGTCACTTTTAGAGCAGTTCACATACAAAGACGTATCGTTCAATTGCTGCGCGAGGTTGGCAATCTCCAGTGGGATCACCTGCGCCCCGGCGACCTCCATCGTGATACAGGCGGCGCGCATCAAGGCATTGACTGGGGCTGCGTAGGGATTGTCATCGGCCCCCATGGCGTTGGTCACCAGACCGATGCGCGCGCCTTGCAGGCCGTCGCGATCCAGCGCTGCGACATAGGGTTGGTGTGATTTGGCGATGGTGTAATTGACGCTCAGCGAGTCGGCCGGATCGTAACCGGCGATCACCTCAAACACGCGCACCGCATCGGTGACGGTACGCGCCATCGGCCCCACGGTGTCTTGAAAAAACACCAGCGGTGAGCTGCCCGCGCGGCTGACCACGCCGGGGGTTGAGCGAATGCCAACGAGGTTGCAATGAGATGCGGGCACCCGGATAGACCCACCGCAATCGGTGCCCAATCCCACGCTCGCAAAATTGGCGGCGATGGCCGCGCCGGTGCCGCTGCTGGACCCGCCCGGATCGCGATCCAGCGCATAAGGATTACGGGTCTCACCGCTGCGTGAGGAATACGCCCACCAGGACGTGGCGAAATCGGGCAGGGTGGTTTTGCCTAAGATAATCGCCCCGGCGGCTTGCAGGCGGCTGACCACCGTGGCATCCGTTGGTGGGTAGTGCTCGGCAAACGCCATGCTGCCGTAACTGGTGGGTAGGGTGGCGGTGTCGATATTGTCCTTCAGGAGCACCGGCACCCCATGGAGCGGACCTTGTAACTGGCCGGTGGCGGCGAACGCGCGATCAAGGGTGCGGGCCACGGTGCGTGCCGCGGAGTTTAAGCTGACGATGGCGTTGAGTTGCGCGCCGGCTTGGTCGTGCGTCTTGATGCGCTGTTGGTAGCCCGCGACCAAAGCTTGGGCCGTTAGTGCGCCGCTACGGAATGCCGCGTGGATGGCGCTGATGGAAGTT
>CAMDDU010000077.1:0-14103 GCA_945892985.1 Bordetella parapertussis | reverse complement strand
CAGTTGCCCGAGGGCACGGAGATGGTGATGCCGGGAGACAACATCAAGATGGTGGTGACGTTGATCGCCCCGATCGCGATGGAACAAGGCCTGCGCTTTGCCATCCGTGAGGGCGGCAAAACCGTCGGCGCCGGCGTCGTAGCCAAGGTTATCGAGTAACGGGCCGAAGTAACGGTCTCAAGGGTTCATCCGCAGGCCAATAGCTCAACTGGCAGAGCGTCGGTCTCCAAAACCGAAGGTTGGGGGTTCGATTCCCTCTTGGCCTGCCAAGCGACATTGGACAGTGAGACGTGCGCGTTGGGCATCGTGCCGGTGAGCAGTAGGCATCGGACGGCGTATTAAGGAAGTAATGATGCAATCCTCAGGCGCGGTTCGCGCAGACGGACAGGTGATGGTGGACAAGATCAAGTTGGCGGTCGCGGTACTGCTCATGGTGGGTGGCATTGCAGGCTTTTATTTTCTGTCCGATAGCGCGCTTGTTTTGCGCGTGGCGGCCATCATTGCCGGTTTTGCGGCAGGTATCGCCGTCGGGTGGTTTACCGCGCCAGGCCAGCAGACGCTTGCGTTTGCGCAGGAAGCCGTTGTCGAAACAAAGAAGGTGGTCTGGCCGACACGCAAGGAATCGCTGCAAACGACAGGGGTTGTGTTCGCCTTCATGGTGGCTATGGCAGTTTTTCTCTGGCTCACCGACAAATCGCTGGAGTACGTCTTGTATGATCTGGTTCTTGGCTGGAGGAAATAATGAGCGCCAATACGGCTGTTATCGCGGGTAAGCGCTGGTATGTTGTTCACGCATATTCCGGCTTCGAAAAATCGGTGCAAAGGGCCTTGGAAGACCGCATTCGCCGCGCCGACATGTCCGACATGTTTGGCAAAATTCTAGTGCCGACCGAAGAAGTGGTCGAGATGAAGGGCGGCCAAAAAAACATTTCCGAGCGGAAATTTTTCCCTGGCTATGTTTTGGTGGAAATGGAAATGAACGATCAGACTTGGCACCTCGTGAAAAGCACGAACAAGGTGACCGGTTTTGTCGGTGGAACGGCCTCGCGGCCAACGCCGATTTCCATCAAAGAAGTCGATCAGATCATGCACCAGATGCAGGAGGGCGTAGAAAAGCCCAAGCCCAAGGTGCTTTTCGAGGTGGGCGAGGCTGTTCGCGTAAAGGAAGGCCCGTTCACGGACTTTCACGGTTCGGTCGAAGACGTCAATTACGACAAATCCAAACTGCGCGTTTCAGTCACGATTTTCGGTCGCGCCACACCGGTGGAGTTGGAGTTCGGCCAGGTCGAGAAGGCCTGAAGACTTAATTTTTTGCGGCGCGGGGCGACCCGCGTTTTTTTAACGGGGAGCCCTGTTTCCCAGTGGATTGGGTGGCGGGCGGTTGAACCCACAGTAAAGGAGTCACGCAAGTGGCAAAGAAGATAATCGGTTTTATCAAGCTGCAGGTTCCTGCAGGCAAAGCGAATCCTAGCCCGCCTATCGGGCCTGCACTGGGCCAGCGAGGCCTGAACATCATGGAATTCTGCAAGGCGTTTAACGCCCAGACGCAGAAACTCGAGCCGGGTCTGCCGATTCCCGTGGTGATTACGGCGTTCGCGGACAAGAGCTTCACCTTCATAATGAAGACCCCGCCCGCGACCATTTTGATCAAAAAGGCCGCCGGTATAGAGAAGGGCAGCAAGATTCCCCATATGGACAAGGTGGGCAAGCTGACGCGTGCCCAGGCCGAGGATATCGCCAAGGCGAAAATGCCCGATCTGACGGCTTCCGATCTGGATGCGGCCGTACGCACCATCGCAGGCAGCGCACGTTCCATGGGTATTACGGTGGAGGGTGTGAAATGAGCGACGTTAAACTTAAGCTGACCAAGCGCCAAAAAGGTTTTGACGGCCTAGTTGAGCACAATAAACCGTATCCGATCATCGATGCGCTGAACTTCGTCAAAAAGGCCGCCACGGCCAAATTTGATGAGTCGGTCGACATCGCGGTGAACCTTGGTATCGACGCCAAGAAATCCGACCAAACCGTACGTGGCGCGGTTGTGTTGCCGGCAGGTACCGGCAAAAACGTTCGCGTTGCGGTATTTGCGCAGGGCGAAAAGGCCGTGGCTGCCAAGGCTGCCGGAGCGGATATCGTCGGCATGGAAGACCTCGCCGAGTCCATCAAGGGCGGAAAGATCGATTTTGACGTGGTTATCGCCAGCCCGGACACGATGCGGATCGTCGGTGCGCTGGGCCAGGTGCTCGGCCCCCGCGGCCTGATGCCAAACCCGAAGGTCGGAACGGTCACCCCTGATGTGGCGACCGCCGTTAAAAATGCCAAAGCTGGTCAGGTGCAATACCGTGCCGACAAGGCGGGAATCGTGCAGTGCTCAATCGGTCGTGCCTCGTTTTCGTCTGAGCAATTGCGTGAAAACCTGGTTGCGCTCATTGAAGCATTGAACAAGTCCAAGCCGGCCACATCCAAGGGCATCTATCTCAAGAAGCTGTCGGTCACCAGCACCATGGGGCCGGGTGTCAGGGTCGATCTGGGTAGCCTGAGCGGCTCGTCAATTTAGCCCCCGGCATCGCCGGGGCAGGACTTTGGGCCGCAGCTGCGCAGTTGAACGCGCCGCCGCTGCCGTCAAAGACCGTAGGTATCCGAAAGGGTTTAATCGCAGGGATAGGTTGAAGTTTGCAGTTCTTCACCAGCGAAATGCGTCCTACGCAGATGGCGTACCCGAACTAAGGATTCATCCGAATCTGAATGCAAGGTCGCCGTGAAAAGCAACGCAGCGGGATGAGGGCAGGGTGTGGCACCGGGTTCCGGAGTTGCAGTCTGTTTTTTGAACGTTGCATTTAACTGGAGGTAGACCTTGGGTCTCAATCTCGAAGAGAAAAAGGCGGTAGTTGCCGATGTCTCCGCGCAAGTCGCGAAGGCTCAGGCAATCGTCGTCGCCGAGTACCGTGGTCTGGGAGTGGGCAGCATGACCCAGTTGCGGGCGAAAGCCCGTACCTCGGGGGTGTACCTGCGCGTGCTCAAAAACAGCTTGGCGCGTCGCGCCGTGAAGGACACGCCGTTTGAAAAGCTGGCCGATCAGATGATCGGACCGCTGGTCTACGGCATTTCGTCCGACCCGGTTGCTGCCGCAAAGGTGCTGCATGAGTTCGCGAAAGCAAACGATAAGTTCGTAATCAAGGCCGGCGCCATGCCGAACGCAGTGATCTCCGCCACGGAAGTCGCAGCGCTCGCCAACATGCCCAGCCGTGAACAACTGCTCTCGATGCTGCTGGGTACCATGCAAGCGCCTGTTGCGAAGTTCGTGCAAACGCTCAACGAAGTTCCGAGCCGCTTTGTGCGCACCCTTGCAGCAGTACGCGACCAAAAGGAAAAGGCCTCGGCCTGATCCACGCCCGTTTTCGCACCAATTAACCAAAGACTAATTCTGATTCAGGAGCAACAAATGACTGTCGCAAAAGCAGAAATTCTGGACGCCGTTGCAAACATGACCGTGCTGGAGCTGTCCCAGTTGATCAAGGACATGGAAGAAAAATTTGGCGTTTCCGCCGCAGCTGCGGCGGTCGCCGTGGCCGCCCCGGCCGCCGGTGGTGCTGCCGCCGTTGAAGAAAAGACCGAATTCACCGTGATGCTCTTGGCAGCAGGCGAGAACAAGGTGAACGTTATCAAGGCTGTTCGTGAAGTGACCGGCCTGGGCCTCAAAGAAGCCAAAGATTTGGTCGACGGTGCGCCCAAGGCCGTTAAGGAAGGTACCAACAAGGCTGATGCCGAGGCAATCCTCAAGAAGCTGCTTGATGCCGGCGCCAAGGCTGAATTGAAGTAATTGCAGTCCTGAAACAGCTCCGGCGGCGCCTCGCGGCACCGCCGGAAGTTTCGTTTTGCTTGAGCTGTTCGTGATGTGTATGCCGAAGCAGCGCGTTTAGACAACCGAGCGAGAGCTCGGACGGGAGCGGACAAAATGCGCGTCTTCTCCCGCCCGAACCCTGGTTCCTGACCTGGAGCTTTTTCATGATGCCCACGATATATTCGACGACCGAGAAGAAACGCATTCGCAAGAGCTTTGCAAAGCGCGCAAGCGTGCTGAATGTGCCTTTTCTTCTGGCCACCCAGTTGGAGTCCTACACCGCGTTCCTTCAGGCTGCCATTCCTGTCGAAAAGCGGAAAACAGAAGGCCTTCAGGCGGCGTTCCATTCGATATTCCCGATCACCAGCCATTCGGGCAATGCCAAGCTGGATTTCGTTGCATACGCACTCGGCGAACCGCCGTTTGACGTGAAAGAATGCCAGCAGCGGGGCCTCACGTTCGCCAGTCCGCTGCGCGCGCGCGTGCGCCTCACGATCATGGACAAAGAGGCGGCGAAACCGACTATCAAGGAGGTGAAGGAGCAGGAAGTTTACATGGGCGAGATCCCGCTCATGACGACCACCGGTTCGTTTGTTATCAACGGTACGGAGCGCGTCATTGTTTCGCAGTTGCACCGCTCGCCCGGTGTGTTCTTCGAGCATGACCGCGGCAAGACGCACAGCTCCGGCAAACTGCTGTTCTCTGCACGAATCATTCCCTACCGTGGGTCCTGGTTGGATTTCGAATTTGATCCCAAGGATGTTCTGTTCTTCCGCGTCGACCGCCGCCGTAAGATGCCGGTGACGATTTTGCTCAAGGCTATCGGTATGAGCCCGGAACAGATTTTGTCGGCGTTTTACGATTTCGAGAACTTCCAGTTGTCGAAAAAAGGCGTGCAGTTTGAGCTGGTGCCCGAGCGCATGCGCGGCGAGATAGCCAGTTTCGATATCGTGGACAAGCACGACAAGGTGCTTGTGCCCAAAGACAAGCGCATTACGGTCAAGCATATTCGAGACATGGAGGCCGCCGGCCTGAAGAAGATCACGGTGCCGCAGGACTTCCTGTTTGGTCGTGTTCTGGCACACAACGTCATTGACACGGCAAGCGGCGAAATTCTCGCCAATGCCAACGAGGAAATTACCGACACGTTGCTGGTGAAGTTGCAGGAGGCGGGTGTCGAGCTCATCAAGACGCTCTATACCAATGACCTTGATCAGGGCGGGTATATCTCGAACACCCTCAGGATTGATGAGACGGCCGACCAGACCGCCGCCCGCGTTGCCATTTACCGCATGATGCGCCCCGGCGAACCGCCGACCGAGGACGCCGTTGAAACGCTGTTCAACGGCCTTTTTTACAACGAAGATCGCTACGATCTGTCCGGTGTTGGCCGCATGAAATTCAACCGCCGCGCCTATCCGGAGAAAAAAGAGGACAAGTCCCCGGATTGGTCTAAGCGGTTTTACGAGCGCGTAGGCCCTAAGGACGCTCTTGGGTCCGGCGTGCTGTCCAATGATGATGTCATCGCCGTAGTTGGCATTCTGGTCGAGTTGCGCAACGGCCGCGGCGAGATCGATGATATTGATCACCTTGGCAACCGGCGCGTGCGCTCGGTGGGCGAGTTGGCAGAAAACCAGTTCCGGGCCGGACTTGTGCGCGTGGAGCGCGCGGTCAAGGAGCGTCTGTCACAGGCCGAGTCCGACAACCTGATGCCGCATGACCTGATCAATGCAAAGCCGATTTCGGCCGCAATCAAGGAGTTCTTCGGCTCGAGCCAGTTGTCGCAGTTCATGGACCAGACAAACCCGCTGTCCGAGATTACGCACAAACGTCGTGTGTCGGCGCTCGGACCTGGCGGCCTGACGCGCGAGCGCGCCGGCTTCGAGGTGCGCGACGTGCATCCGACGCACTATGGACGTGTCTGCCCTATCGAAACACCTGAAGGCCCGAACATCGGCCTCATCAATTCACTCGCCTTGTATGCGCGAACCAACGAGTACGGCTTTATGGAAACACCGTACCGCAAGGTCGTTGGAAGCAAGGTTACAGACCAGATCGATTTCCTCTCTGCAATCGAGGAATCGAACTTCATGATCGCGCAGGCGAACGCGCAACTCGACAAGGTGGGCAAGCTTCAGGATGGCTTGGTTTCATGCCGTTACAAAAACGAGTTCACGCTGGCCACGGCAGACCGGGTCCAATACATGGACGTGGCACCGGCACAAATTGTTTCCGTGGCGGCATCGTTGATCCCCTTCCTTGAGCACGATGACGCCAACCGCGCGTTGATGGGATCCAATATGCAGCGCCAGGCGGTGCCCTGCCTACGTCCTGAAAAAGCTCTTGTGGGGACAGGTATTGAACGCACGGTAGCGGTTGACTCCGGCACTGCGGTGCAGACTCTGCGCGGCGGTGTGGTCGATTATGTCGACGCCAGCCGCATCGTCGTTCGCGTCAATGACGACGAGACGGTGGCAGGCGATGTGGGTGTCGATATCTACAATCTGATGAAGTACACCCGTTCCAACCAGAACACCAATATTAATCAGCGTCCGCTGGTCAAGGTCGGGGAAACCATCGCGAAGGGCGATGTGGTTGCCGATGGCGCCTCAACGGATATGGGCGAATTGGCGCTTGGGCAGAACATGTTGGTCGCTTTCATGCCTTGGAATGGCTACAACTTCGAAGACTCGATTTTGATTTCGGAGCGTGTGGTGGCCGAAGATCGTTATACCTCTATCCATATTGAGGAGCTCACCGTTGTCGCACGCGACACCAAGCTCGGCCCTGAGGAAATAACCCGCGATATTTCAAACCTGTCTGAAGGCCAGCTAGGCCGGCTCGATGATGCGGGTATCGTTTATATCGGCGCCGAGGTGGAGGCAGGGGATGTTCTGGTCGGCAAAGTCACGCCCAAGGGTGAGACGCAATTGACGCCTGAAGAGAAGCTGCTACGTGCGATTTTTGGCGAGAAGGCTTCTGATGTGAAGGACACTTCTTTGCGCGTCCCTTCCGGAATTTCCGGGACGGTGATAGATGTGCAGGTGTTCACCCGCGAGGGCATCGATCGTGACAAGCGCGCAGCCCAGATCATCGACGATGAACTGAAACGGTACAAGAAGGATCTCGCCGACCAGATGCGAATAGTTGAGGGCGACACGTTCGGCCGAATTGAACGCCTGCTGGTTGGCAAGACGGCCAATGGCGGTCCCCAAAAGCTCGCCAAGGGTTCCAAGATCACCAAGAGCTATCTTGACGATAACGAGCGTTATCACTGGTTCGATATCCGTCTGACCAGCGACGAGTCGGCGGCGCAGTTAGAGTCCCTGCGCGCAAGTCTTGAGCAAAAGCGTGTCGATTTCGACGTGGCGTTCGAGGCGAAAAAGAAAAAGCTCACTCAGGGTGACGAATTGCCGCCCGGGGTGCAAAAAATGGTCAAGGTCTATGTGGCCGTTAAGCGCCGTCTGCAGCCTGGCGACAAGATGGCCGGCCGTCACGGTAACAAGGGCGTGATCTCCAAGATTGTTCCGGTTGAAGACATGCCCTACATGGCGGATGGCACGCCGGTTGATGTGGTGCTGAACCCGCTGGGCGTGCCTTCGCGCATGAACGTTGGACAAATCCTTGAAACACACCTTGGTTGGGCTGCGAAGGGGCTGGGCATCAAGATCGGTGAGATGCTGAAGCAGCATTCGAAGACCGCTGATGTGCGCAAGTTCCTGACCAAGATATATAACGACAGCGGCAAGCCAGAAGACATCGCCAGCCTGACCGACCAGGAGGTGATGGAGCTCGCCTCCAACCTTAAGCACGGCGTTCCTTTCGCGACGCCCGTGTTCGATGGGGCCAACGAGGGCGAAATCCGCGCCATGTTGGATCTGGCTTTCCCGGACGACGATCTGCGTACCAAACAGCTGGGTTTCAATCCGGGCAAGACGCAGGTGACGCTCTACAACGGCCACACCGGCGAGCAGTTCGACCGGTTGGTGACTGTCGGTTACATGCACGTGCTCAAGCTGCACCACCTTGTCGATGACAAGATGCATGCGCGCTCGACCGGTCCTTACAGTCTTGTTACCCAGCAACCGCTGGGCGGCAAGGCGCAGTTTGGCGGGCAGCGTTTCGGCGAGATGGAGGTCTGGGCGCTGGAGGCTTATGGCGCTGCATACACGCTGCAGGAAATGCTTACGGTCAAGTCAGATGATATTTCCGGCCGGACCAAGGTCTACGAGAGCATCGTCAAGGGCGATCACAAGATCGAGGCGGGCATGCCCGAGTCGTTCAACGTGCTGGTCAAGGAAATTCGGTCTCTCGGCATTGATATCGACCTCGAAAGATTTTAATTTGAATACGGAATTTCGCGCCTTCGCGGAAAACCGGTTGAAAGTTTGTACGTGCATCACGCCACTTTGGAGTGAAAGATGAAAGCACTACTTGATTTGTTCAGGCAGGTAACGCAGGAAGAAGAATTCGACGCGATCAAGATCGGGCTTGCCTCGCCCGAGAAGATCCGTTCATGGTCGTTCGGAGAGGTTAAGAAACCGGAGACCATTAACTACCGTACGTTCAAGCCGGAGCGGGACGGCCTGTTTTGCGCCAAAATTTTTGGCCCTATCAAGGATTACGAGTGCCTTTGCGGCAAGTACAAGCGCCTAAAGCACCGTGGCGTGATCTGCGAGAAGTGCGGTGTCGAAGTGACGCTTGCCAAGGTTCGTCGTGAGCGCATGGGCCACATCGAGTTGGCAAGCCCCACGGCCCACATTTGGTTCCTCAAATCACTGCCCTCGCGTCTTGGCTTGGTCTTGGATATGACGCTGCGCGATATCGAGCGCGTGTTGTACTTTGAAGCCTACGTCGTTATTGACCCGGGCATGACGCCGCTCAAGCGCTGCCAATTACTGACGGAAGACGATTACCTCGCCAAGGTTGAGGAGTTTGGTGATGATTTCTCCGCCTCCATGGGCGCCGAGGGTATCCGCGAATTGCTGCGTTCGATCGATGTTGATCATGATATCGAGACCCTGCGCAAGGAATTAGAGACGGCGACCTCAGACACCAAGATCAAGAAAATTGCAAAGCGCCTCAAGGTGCTCGAGGGCTTCCAGAAATCCGGCATCAAGCCAGAGTGGATGGTCCTGGAGGTGCTCCCGGTGCTGCCGCCGGAATTGCGCCCGCTCGTCCCGCTGGACGGTGGCCGTTTCGCCACCTCCGATCTGAACGACCTTTACCGCCGTGTAATCAACCGCAACAACCGCCTGAAGCGCCTGCTTGAGCTGAAGGCGCCGGAAATCATCGTAAGGAACGAAAAGCGTATGCTGCAAGAGGCGGTCGACTCGTTGCTCGACAACGGTCGCCGTGGCAAGGCGATGACCGGTGCGAATAAGCGTCCGCTCAAGTCGCTCGCGGACATGATCAAGGGCAAGGGCGGACGTTTCCGTCAGAACTTGCTCGGAAAACGCGTCGATTACTCCGGCAGATCCGTCATTGTGGTGGGGCCGCAGCTTAAGCTGCACCAGTGTGGCTTGCCGAAGAAAATGGCGCTTGAGCTGTTCAAACCGTTCATCTTCAACAAGCTTGAGATGCAAGGCATCGCAACCACCATCAAGGCGGCAAAGCGCGAGGTTGAGGCGGAGACTGCAGTTGTCTGGGACATCTTGGAAGAGGTGATCCGTGAACATCCGGTCATGCTCAACCGCGCGCCGACGCTGCACCGTCTCGGCATTCAGGCATTTGAGCCCGTCCTGATTGAGGGAAAGGCTATCCAGTTGCACCCGCTGGTTTGCGCCGCATTCAACGCCGACTTCGACGGCGACCAGATGGCCGTCCACGTGCCCCTGTCGCTTGAGGCGCAGATGGAAGCGCGAACCTTGATGCTGGCATCGAACAACGTGCTGTCGCCAGCGAACGGCGACCCCATCATTGTGCCATCGCAGGACATCGTACTCGGTCTGTACTACGCTACTCGCGAGAAGATCAATGCGCGCGGCGAGGGGATGATGTTCTCTGATATTAGTGAGATGCTGCGCGCCTACCAAAGCGGCAAGGCGGAAATCCATGCGCTGGTAACGGTGCGGATAAAGGAATTCGACCTGTCGGAGTCTGGTGAAAAAATAGAGAAGACCACGCGGGTCAAGACAACCATCGGCCGTGCGCTGCTGTCGGAAATTCTGCCTCCCGGCCTGCCCTTCGAGTTCATCAACAAGGCGCTCAAGAAGAAAGAAATCTCCAAGCTCATCAACGCGTCTTTCCGCCGTTGCGGTTTGCGCGAGACGGTGATTTTTGCCGACAAGCTGATGCAGTCCGGTTTTACCATCGCCACCCGCGCCGGGTTGTCCATCTGTGTCGATGACATGCTCATCCCGTTGCAAAAGCACACACTGATTGATGCGGCCGAGCAAGAGGTTAAGGAGATCGAGGCGCAGTACACCTCGGGTCTGGTGACCGTGGGCGAACGCTACAACAAGGTGGTCGATATCTGGGGGCGTGCTGGCGACCAGGTTGGCAAGGCGATGATGGACCAGCTTTCGACGGAAAATGTCATTGACAGCAAGGGCAAGACTGTTAAACAGGAGTCGTTCAACTCTATTTACATGATGGCCGACTCCGGTGCGCGCGGTTCCGCCGCGCAGATCCGTCAGCTTGCAGGAATGCGCGGGCTGATGGCCAAGCCCGACGGCTCAATCATCGAAACGCCGATTACGGCCAATTTCCGTGAAGGGCTTAACGTTCTTCAGTATTTTATTTCGACGCACGGCGCACGTAAGGGTCTGGCTGATACGGCTTTGAAGACAGCGAACTCCGGCTATCTGACACGTCGTCTCGTTGACGTCACGCAGGATCTGGTTGTTATCGAGAACGATTGTGGCACATCGAATGGTGTGGCCATGAAGGCGTTAGTCGAGGGCGGTGAAGTGGTCGAGGCTTTGCGCGAGCGGATTCTTGGCCGGGTAACGACTGCTGAGCTGGTGCATCCGGAGACCCAGGATGTGCTCTACCACGTTGGGACTCTGCTGTCGGAGGATGAGGTTGAGCTCATTGAGCAACTGGGCATTGATGAGGTCAAGGTTCGCACGCCGCTGACATGCGATACGCGCAAAGGTCTTTGCGCGCAGTGCTACGGGCGCGATCTTGGCCGCGGCAGCTTGGTGAACGTTGGTGAGGCTGTCGGTGTCATTGCCGCGCAGTCTATCGGCGAGCCTGGAACCCAGCTAACCATGCGCACCTTTCACATCGGCGGTGCGGCATCGCGTACCGCTGTCGCGAGCCAGGTTGAGTCCAAATCCACGGGTATCGCGCATTTTTCGGCGCAGGTCCGTTATGTAACCAGCGGCAAGGGCGAAAAAGTGGTTATCTCGCGCACTGGCGAAGTGCTGATCACGGAGGAGGGCGGTCGCGAGCGCGAGCGCCATAAGGTTCCTTACGGCGCTACTCTGCACGTAGAAGATGGGAAGCCGATCAAGGCCGGTATGTTGATCGCCACTTGGGATCCGCACACCCGTCCGATCATTACCGAGTACGGCGGCGTCGTGAAGCTCGAGAACGTCATCGAGAACGTGACCGTGATGAAGCAGACTGATGAAATTACGGGCCTGTCGACCCTCGTGGTTATCGACCCCAAGCAGCGGGGCAGCACCTCCAAGGGTGTTCGTCCGCAGGTCAAGCTGATGAACGACGAGGGGCAGGAGATCAAGATCGCCGGCACCGATCTCTCGGTGAACATCACCTTTCAGGTGGGTTCGGTCATCACCGTCAAGGACGGACAGAAGGTGGGCGTGGGTGAAGTGCTGGCCCGCATCCCGCAGGAGACATCGAAAACGCGTGACATCACGGGTGGTTTGCCGCGAGTGGCGGAGTTGTTCGAGGCGCGCTCCCCGAAAGACGCCGGCGTGCTGGCGGAAGTTACGGGTGCTGTTTCTTTCGGCAAGGACACAAAGGGCAAGCAGCGACTAGTCATTACCGACCTTGATGGCGTGGCCAACGAGTACCTCATTCCGAAGGAAAAACATGTTATGGCCCACGACGGCCAGATCGTGAATAAAGGGGAGGTCATCGTTGACGGGCCGGTCGATCCGCACGACATTTTGCGTTTGCAGGGTGTTCCTGCGCTGGCGCGCTACATCACCGATGAGGTGCAGGACGTTTATCGTCTTCAGGGTGTGCGCATCAACGACAAACACATCGAGGTGATTGTCCGCCAGATGCTGCGCCGTGTGCAGGTCGATGATTCGGGCGACACACGCTTTATTCCCGGTGAGCAAGTCGAGCGTGCGGATTTGTTTGCCGAGAACGAGCGTATGGAGGCTGAGGGAAAAAAACCTGCGACCTACAACCATATGTTGCTGGGTATCACCAAGGCATCGCTGTCGACCGACTCGTTCATCTCTGCTGCATCGTTCCAGGAGACTACGCGCGTCCTTACGGAAGCGGCGATCATGGGCAAGAAGGACGATCTGCGCGGCCTCAAGGAAAACGTTATTGTCGGCCGCCTTATTCCGGCGGGAACCGGTTTGGCTTTTCACACCGCGCGTAAGAACGCGCCGGCGCCTGCGGTCGAGGAACCGGTTGAAGAGTCGGCTGGGAACGAGGAGGAGTCTGCAGCCAGCGTCTGATGTCTATTGGATGAAGTCGTAATCAGAAGGGCCGCGAAAGCGGCCCTTCTGATTTGTGCCGGCCTTGCGCGATCCCTAATGGATGGGATGGGCGGCTAGGACGTGTTTAGCGTTGGGCTACGACAAGGTTCTCAAAGATGTGTTGCTTGTCGCGTGGCGCGCAACGCGAGTACTGTTGTGGGTAGGATACCGTCGCACCAAGCTCGGCTGCTGCGTGCCAAGCCCACCGTGGATCGTAGAGCATGCCGCGTGCAAGTGCGACCATGTCGGCCTTGCCGCTGGCAATGATTTCTTCGGCTTGCCGAGGATCCGTGATTAGTCCCACGGACATGGTCGTTGCTCCTGTTTCTTTTTTAATTCTCTCGGCAAAGGGCACCTGATAACCGGGGCTAAGCGGAATTCTTTGATTGGGTGAAATACCGCCGGATGATGCGTCGACCCAGTCGCAGCCGCGTTGGGTCAGTACAAGTGCGAACGCAACGCTTTCGTCGAGCGTCCAGCCCCCGTCTACCCAGTCTGTGCATGAAATACGCACCCCCAGGGGCTTGTCTGCCGGCCACACGGCGCGAACCGCATCAAAAATCTCAAGTGGAAAACGCATTCGGTTTTCGAGCGACCCACCGTAGTTGTCGGTGCGCCGATTGGCAATCGGGGACAGGAATTGGTGTAGAAGATAGCCGTGCGCGGCGTGCAATTCGAGGGCGTCTATGCCCAGACGTGAGGCGCGGGTCGTCGCGGAGGCAAAGGCGTTGCGAATGCGTTGCAACGCAGCATCGTCAGCAGCTGTGGGGGGCATCTCATTAGCGGCATGAGGAACTGCGGAGGGGGCGAAAGTCTGCCAGCCACCCTTATCCTGGGGAATAAGGGAGCCGCCCTTCCAGGGAACATTGCTGGACGCCTTTCGGCCGGCATGACTTAGTTGGAGTGCCAGAGGCATCGGGGAAATGCGTCGAACCGATTCGAGGACGCCGCGCAACGCGGATTCGTTCTGGTCCGAAAAAAGACCAAGGCATCCAGGGGTGATGCGTCCCGCCTGTTCGACGGCGGTCGCCTCAATGCACAACAAGCCCGCGCCGCCGAGGGCCATCTGCCCTAGATGGATGCGGTGCCAATCATCCGCGTTTCCCTTTTCGGCGGAATATTGACACATGGGTGAGATGACAATGCGGTTGCGCAGCGTGAGCTTGCGCATGGTAAAGGGGGTAAATAGATGGATTGGCATGCGTTATACGAACCAGAAAAAGGCAATTCGCTATTCTATCTGTTGACAACCTCATTCCTGCGGCACGGTTTGAACCGGTTGAACCTGGGGAGGGCTCTTACGAACAAGAGAAAAGCGGTAAGCTTGTTGACTGAGCATTGATTTTGTTTGTATAATCCCAAGTCTTTGATACCCACGGGGCGGCACGCCATTAGCATCGCGCGCCCCAGTTTTATTGGAAACCGAATTTTATGCCTACAATCAACCAGTTAGTTCGTAAGGGGCGTACCCGCCCGGTGACTAAGAGCAAGGTGCCAGCGCTTGGTCAGAGTCCGCAAAAGCGGGGTGTCTGTACGCGGGTTTATACGACTACGCCGAAAAAGCCAAACTCGGCGCTACGCAAAGTGGCAAAAGTCCGTCTTACTAACGGGTTTGAGGTTATTAGCTATATC
>CAMDDU010000076.1:0-14839 GCA_945892985.1 Bordetella parapertussis | reverse complement strand
GCTCGGATGAACCCCGATTTGACGCGCAATGACCTCGCTAGTCAGAGGCCTGCGTTTGCCCAGCTCGATGTGATAGCGTTGCTCAAAGGTGAGATGCTTGTAGCGCATGGGATGCTCCTATCCGTCTTCGCAAACAGAAAGGTACACCCTGGGGCATCTCACCTTCCTCTAAAGCCCGGATGTTGCACTTCGAGGTTTAATTCGCATATTTTCGGCTGGAAATGCCCGACTGGCACCGGTTTTCAGCCTGCTCATCGGCCACCGCGGGGCCTTACGCACGCTTTGCCACTCATTCCTGCCGGCCCGCCGCGGCAAGTCCGGTCGGCAAGCACAGGCAGATCGCGGTTGATTGCATGATCAAGCTTGAGCAACCCTCTCCAGCCTCATAAACTGCCCCCCACAAGATCCGGCGCGACTTACGGCGTCCGGCACAGAAAAGACCACCCCAAAAGGAGAGCCACCCGCATGGCTGCGTCAGACGCGCGCTACAAGCTGGGCATAGATATCGGCGGCACCTTCACCGACCTGACATTGATCGATGCCGACAGCCAGGACATCCACACCCACAAGGTGCCGAGCACGCCCGACTCCCCCTCGCGCGCAGTCGCGCGCGGCATCAGCGAATTAATGGCGCGCATCGGATCCACACCGGCGGCCATTGGCGGCTTCGTTCACGGCACCACCATCGCACTGAACGCGCTGCTCGAGTATCGCGGCGCCAGGGTCGCACTGATCGTCAGCAAGGGCAACCGCGACATCCTGGAGATCGCGCGCCTGGTCAAGCACGACACCTTCAACCTGCGCGCGCCGGCGCCGCCGGACCTGCTGCCACGACGCCATGTGATCGAGGCGAACGAACGCACCGACCGCAGCGGTCAGGAAATCACGCCGCTCGATGTGGCCGGACTGGAAGAATCGCTCGCCGCGCTAAAGGACCAGGACATCGCCAGCCTGGCTGTGTGCTTCCTGAACTCCTATGTCGCACCGGAGCACGAGCGGCAAGCCAAGGCCGTGATCGAAAAACTTTTCCCCGGCAAACACGTGTCGCTGTCCACCGAACTGTGGCCGGAAATCCGCGAATACGAGCGCGCCATGGTCGCCGTGCTCAACGCCTACGTGCAACCGGTGCTGTCAAAGTATGTCCGCGCGCTGCAAAAAGATACCGCCGCCATCGGCATGAGCACCAAGCTCTACATCACCCAGTCCAACGGTGGCGTGATGTCGGCGTCCACCGCAGAGGACAAGCCGGTGCGCACGCTGCTGTCGGGCCCGGCCTCCGGCGTGGTCGGCGCCGCTTATATCGCCCGCCTGGTCGGCGTAAAGGAGGCGGTGACAATAGACATCGGCGGCACCAGCGCCGACGTGTCGCTCATTCGCGATGGCGAACCGGCGCACTCGACCGAGGCCTGGGTCGGCGCTTATCCGGTGGTGATGCCCTCTGTCGACGTGTTCGCGGTCGGTGCCGGTGGCGGCTCCATCGCCTGGTTCGACCCAATCGGCCTGCTCAAGGTCGGCCCGAAGAGCGCCGGCGCCATGCCCGGCCCCGCCGCCTACGGCAACGGCAACATCGAACCGACAGTAACCGACGCCTACATCGTCTGCGGCTACCTCAACCCGGAGAATTTCCTCGGCGGCGCGATGAAACTTGACCGCAAGCTGGCCGAGGCGGCGGTGGGTACGATTGCCGAACGGCTCAAGGTCAGCCTTGAAGAGGCGGCCGAGGCCATCCTGAAAATCGCCACCTCCAACATGACCACGGCGCTGCTGCCGATGATGACCAAGCGCGGCGTCGACCCGCGCGATTTCGCGCTCATTCCCTTTGGCGGCGCCGGCGCGACCCACGCCTGCCTGCTCGCCGAGGAAATCATCATTCCGCGCATTGTCGTGCCGCCCAACCCGGGCACCACCTGCGCCCTGGGCGCCGCCATCGCCGACGTCAAGAACGACTACATCAAGAGCCTGCGTGGCGACCTCGCCAAGACGCCCGCGCAGGCAATCCGCGCCGGCTTTGCCGAACTTGAGACCGCGGGTCGCGCCTGGCTTGCCGCCGAGAATCCCGTCATCGACACGACCGTCGTGCGCTTCTCGGTCGATGCGCGCTACTACGGCCAGGCCTTCGACATCGAGGTCGACCTGCCCGGTGATGCCGCAACCCTCACGGCGGACGCCATCGCCGCGTGCTTCCATGACACCTACGAGCAGCTCTATCGCAACAGCGACCGCAAGGCGCGTATCGACCTGGTCAACCTGCGCGTGCGCATCGCCGGCAAGACACGCGAGCTCTCGCTCAAGCGCCTCGCCAAGGGCGACGGCAAGCCGCTGGCCAAGGGCTCGCGCAAGATCTGGTACGGTGGCAGGCACCACGAGGCCAAGCTCTACGCGCGCGCGCAATTCGGCGCCGGTGACCGCATCGACGGTCCGGCCGTTGTCGAGCAGATCGACACCACGACTGTCGTTGCGCCCGGCTTTGTTGCCGAGACTGACGAGTTCGGCGTACTAACCCTGACAAGAAAGGGATAGCCATGAGCTGCCACCAGGCTGATCTCCCCCTTCCCCTTGCGCTGAAGGGCCCGGATGGACAGAACACCAGGAGCCATAGCAGCCGTAGCAGCCATAGGAGCGAGACATGAAAACCAATCCAATCGTGCTTGAAATGCTGATGCAGCGTTTTCGTTCCGTGGCCGAGGAAATGGGCTACTCGGTGCAGCGCACCGGCTACACCGCCTTCGTCAACGAAACCGCCGACCTGGGTGTCGCCCTGGTGACCCCAAAGGGCGAAATCTTCGGCTACCCCAAGGGCATAGGCATCACCACCTTCATCAACCTCGATATGTCAGACGCCTTCAAAGCGTTTGATCATTACGATGAAGGCGACATCGTCATCACCAACGACCCCTACAGCTCCGGCGCGATGTCCTCGCACCTGCCCGACGTGAATGTCTTTCGTCCGGTGTTCCACCAAGGCAAGCTGGTTTGCTTCACCTTCGCCTATGTGCACTCCACCGACGTTGGCGGCAACGTCGCCGGCAGCCTCACGCCCTCCAATTACGAGGTGTTCCAGGAAGGCATACGCATCCCGCCGCTCAAGCTCTACAAGAAAGACGAGCTTAACGAGGACATCTTCCGGCTGATCATGAACAACGTGCGCGTGCCGGCCGACAACTGGGGCGACCTGCGCGCCATGGTCACGGCGCTGCGTGTGGGCGAGCGGCGCGTGCACGAACTGATCGAACGCTACGGCCTGGTTGATTTCCTGTCGTCCATGGACGATTGCCTCGCCTACAGCGAGGCGCGCGCCAGGGCGCTCATCAAGAAAATTCCCGAAGGCACCTACCGCTTTCACGACTACCTTGATGATGACGTGACAAGCGAGATTCCGGTGCGCCTGGCGGTGGCGGTGACGATCAAGGGTGATTCCATCCACATGGATTTCACCGGCACGGATCCGCAACTAAAGTCCGCGTTCAACCTGCACAGCGCCGGAAAGCCGCATCCCTGGCTGATCTACAAGCTGATGTCGGTGTTCATGACGATGGAACCGGACATGCCCTTCAACTCGGGCATGATGCGCCCGGTGTCGGTGACCGCCCCCGAGGGCTCGGTGGTCAACTGCGTTTTCCCCGCCGCCATCGGCCTTCGCACCACCATGGGTGTGCGCCTGCAAGACGCCGTCATGGGCGCGCTTGCACAGGCCCTGCCCGACTTTGTGCCGGCGGCTGGCTCGGGCACCATCGTGCCCGTCGTGTTCGCCGAGCCCAGCCCGAGCGGTCGCGGCGTCGAGGTCAACGTACTGGAGCCGCTCTCGGGCGGCACCGGCGGCTGCTCCCAGGCCGACGGCCTGCATGCACGTGACGTGGTCGACATCGCCAATATGCGCAACAACCCACTCGAAGCGGTTGAGAGCAAATCCTCGGCCCGCGTGCATCAATACGGCCTGCGCCCCGATTCGGGCGGCCCGGGCAAGTTCCGCGGCGGCTGCGGCGTCGTGTTTGAGTTCGAGGTGCTGGCGCCCGATTGCGTCATCATCGCGCGCGGAATGGAACGCCTGCGCTTCCAGCCCTGGGGCCTGCTCGGCGGTTGTGGCGGCGCAAACGGCCAGATAGAAGTCAAACGCACCGGCGCCGACAAGTTCGAGGTCGTCTCAAAGGCCGACGCCATCCGCGCCACTATCGGTGATGTGATTCGACTCTCCACCGCAGGCGGGGGCGGCTACGGCGAGGCTTTCGAGCGCGATCCGCAACGCGTGCTCGACGATGTCTTGAACGGCTTTGTCAGCATCGCCGGAGCCCGGAGCGATTACGGTGTGGTCATTAACAATGGCCAGCTTGACAGCGCCGCGACCACCAAGGCGCGACAAGGCCACCAACCGCTGGTTCACGCCGGCCTGCACACGCTGGGTACGGCGCGCGAGAAATATGAACAGGTCTGGACCCCCGCCGTCGCCAAGGCCCTCATCGACATCCTGTTCGCGCTGCCGCAACCGATGCGCTATGAAGTGCGCGGACGGCTGTGGCGTGCCATGGAAAAGCGTCGCAACGAAAGCCAATCAACCGATACGGCCGCGCTCGCCGCACTCTGGGTCGAGCTCAAGAAGCACATGGAAAAAAGCCTGATGCGCATGGATGCACCCAAACCACAGGCTAAAGCCGCATGAGTGCCATCAATTACGGCACGCGCGCCAAACTGGGCATGTTGCTGCCCTCGGGTAACCAGGCCGCCGAACCACAGTTCCACGCCATGCTGCCGGCCGGAGTGTCACTGCACACCACGCGACTAAAGCTGACCGGCAGTTCGGAGAAGGACCTGCTAGCCATGACCGAGCGCGTGGAGGAAGCGGCCGAACTTGCCGCCGACGCCGGCGTCGACCTGCTGGTGTTTCACTGCACCGCGGTTTCCACCTTCAGCGTGGCGCTTGAGCAAGCTATCAAACAGCGCGTGGCAAAGGCCAGTGGCAAGCCGGTCACCGCCACCTCGGAGGCTATCGTCGCAGCGCTGCGCGCAGTCGGCGCCAAAAAAATTGTCATGCTCTCGCCCTACATCGAGGCTATCAACCAGCGCGAAGCCGTGTACTTCAAGGCCGCCGGTTTCGAGATTCTCGACTGGGCCGGGCTTGACTGCCCGGATGCCAACGCCATGATGGCGGTGACGCCGGAGAAATGGCGCGAGTTCACCCTCGCCCACCGCCACGCCGACGCCGACGCCTATCTCATCAGCTGCACCACGGTGCGTTCGGCCGATGTCGCCGAAGAACTGGAAGCGGCGCTGGGCCGCCCGGTGGTCACCAGCAATACGGCGGCGGTCTGGCATTGCCTGCGCACCATGGGCATCCCCGACCGTGTGCAGGGATTCGGCCAATTGTTATCGCAACACTGAAAGGCGATTACCTGCAAATCCAATCCTGGCGCGGGTTTTCAGGTGATCGCGCAAAAAAAATCGGGCAAAAAGTCCGGCGGTATATTAAATCAACAACATTAATCAACACAATTAATCAACAATATTAATCAACACAAGGAGGACATATGAAAGCGCACTTTCTGAGATTGTTTACCGTTGCCCTACTGGGCCTGGGCGTCGCGTTTGGCGCCTTCGCGCAGTCCTTCCCGAGCAAACCGATACGGATGATTGTGCCCTTCCCGCCCGGCGGACCGGCGGACATTCTGGCGCGGGTACTGGCGCAAAAAATGGGCGAGGGCTTCGGCCAGCAGGTCATTGTGGACAACCGTCCCGGCGCCAACACCATCATCGGCGCCGACCTCGCCGCCAAAGCGGCACCCGATGGCTACACCATCCTCATGGCCATCGACTCCACGCTGAGCATGAACCCGGCGCTCTACACCAAACTGCCTTACGACCCACTCAAGGATTTCGAGCCGGTGTCGCTGATTGCGATTGTGCCCGCGATGCTGGTGGCCAATCTCAATGCCCCCTTCAACACCGTGCCCGAGCTTATCGCCTACGCCAAGGCCAATCCAGGCAAGGTGATGTTCGGATCGGGCACCATCGCCATGCAACTTGCCGGGGAACTGTTCAACAATATGACCGGCACGAAAATGCAGAACGTCCCCTACAAGGGCGGCAACACCACCATCACGGCACTGATGGGCGGCGAGGTGCCGGTTATTTTTGAAGGTATCTCGACCGCGCTGCCCAACTGGAAGTCCGGCAAGGTCAAGGCACTCGGCGCGATGGGCGCAAAACGCCTAAGGCAGGCACCCGAGCTCGCGACCGTGGCAGAATCGGGCGTTCCGGGCTACGAAGCCCAGGTGTGGCAGAGCATCGTCGTGCCGGCTGGTACGCCGCGTGACATCGTCGCAAAACTCAACACAGAGATCGTGCGCGTCATGCGCCTGCCCGAAACCAGCGAACGCCTGAGCACAGCGGGCATCGAACCGGTCGGCAGCAGCGCCGAGGAGCTCGGCAGTTTCATGCGTTCCGAGACCCTCAAGTGGGGCAAGATCATCAAGCAAATCGGCTTGAAAATTGAGTAAGACAATACCTATAAAAACACCAAGGAGAACCAACATGAACACAGTATTGCGCGCAGCCCTCGTTGCGCTCGCACTTTGCAGCCAGGCCGGCCAATTCAGCCAGGCATCGGCACAGGGGGCTGCGAGCTTCCCCAACAAACCCATTCGCATCATTGTTCCCTTCCCGCCCGGCGGTCCTTCCGACGTGCAGGCGCGGCTGATCGGACAAAAAATGTCCGAGAACTGGGGCCAGCAAGTCATCGTCGACAACCGGCCCGGTGCCAACACCATCATCGGCGCCGAAGCAGTGGCCAAAGCGGCTCCGGACGGCTACACCCTGCTGGTGGCCATAGACTCAACACTGGTCATGAACCAGACCCTGTACGCCAAGCTGCCCTACGATCCGATCCGCGACTTTGCCCCCATCACCACCACCGCCTTGTCCCACATCATCCTGGTGACCGATGCCGCGACAGGGCCGAAGACGGTGCAGGAACTGCTGCAAATGGCCAAGGCCAATCCGGGCAAAATCAATTTCGGCTCCGGTACCATCACCACGCAATTGGGCGGCGAACTGCTCAAACGCGCGGCCGGCGTGAACATGACCTACGTGCCCTACAAGGGAAGTCCGGGCACCGTGCAAGGCCTGCTCTCTGGCGATGTCAATTTCATCCTTGACGGCGTGACCTCCAGCGGACCGCATATCAAAAGCGGCAAGTTCCGGGTGCTCGCGACCGCGGGAACACGGACCATCAGCACACTGCCCGATTTGCCCAAGGTGAGCGACCTGCCTGGCATGGCCGGCTTTGACGTCACCGTCTGGCTTGGCATGGTTGCGCCGGCGGGCACCCCGGCCGACATCGTTGCCAAGCTGAACACGGAAATCGTGCGCATCCTCGGCCTGCCCGATGTCAAAGAGAAATTCGTTGCCGCCGGCCTTGACCCGATGTCCAACACGCCATCGGAATTCGCCGCCTACATCCGCAAGGAGTCGGAGCGCTGGGGCAAGGTCATCAAGGACACCGGCATTCGCCTGGATTAAAGCCAGC
This sequence comes from Bordetella parapertussis, assembly GCA_945892985.1. Classification (GTDB taxonomy): domain Bacteria; phylum Pseudomonadota; class Gammaproteobacteria; order Burkholderiales; family SG8-39; genus CAITSH01. The sequence continues at coordinate 7,323 of CAMDDU010000076.1, read as the reverse complement.
CCCCCCCGTCCACAGAAGTCATTAGAGACCACCATGCCAACCCTCACCGCGCTTGAAGTCGGTACCGTATCGCGCACCTTCTTCGCCGCACCGCTGTGGGTCGGCATGGAGCACGGGTTTTTCCGCGATGAAGGCATTGAAGTCAAGCTGAGCATCTTCGGCAATGCCTCGCAGGTCGAACCCCTCGTCTCGGGCGAGATGCACATCGCACTCGCTTCACCGGAGGTGGTGCTGCAAAACGCATCCCAGGGCGGGCCCCTGCGCTTTCTTGCGGGCAACGCCGGCAAGATGTCACATTTCTTCATCGCCCAAGCGCGCTTCAAGCGCATCGAGGATCTGCGCGGGGCGACCATAGGCATTCTCAATATGGTCGAGGGCACTTTCTTCCAATTGCAGGAGATCATGGCCCGCCACGGCCTGAAATATCCGGACGACTACAAGGTCAAGGAAACCGGCGGCGCCCCGCCGCGACACAAGGCCCTGGTCGAAGGCGGCATCGATGCCGGATTGCAGTCCATTCCGTGGGTCTATCTGGAAGAAGATGCCGGGTTTTCCAACCTGTGCGATGTGGCCGATTACGTCCCCGACTGGCAGTTCACCACGCTCAACGTCAGCCGCGACTGGGCTGCGCTACACCGCGACAGCGTCATCGGATTCCTGCGTGCCATGATCAAAAGCACCGCGTGGGTGCATGACAACCGCGCCGGCACCGCTGAACTGGTGGCGCGGGAAATGCACATGTCGCAAGCGCACGCAGAACGCGGTTGGGATTACTACACCAGTCGCGGCGTGCTGGCGCGCGACCTGTCACTTAAGCTGCGCGGCCTGGAAGAGGTCATCAAGACGCAGATTGCAGCCGGGTTGCTGCCGCAAGACAGCGCCATTGACACCGCCGCTTACATCGAGCCGGCTTACCTTGCGCAAGCAAGGGCTGGCACGGTTTGATCTTATTACTTTCATTATTACTTTCATTACTTTCATTACAATTCGACCATCACGCATCCCACCGCAGTTTCTTTACTTAATCGCACTGGAGCACACATGAACGCCAAAGATCAGGTCGCGAAGACCATTCTTCACGACACCCCCGTACCCGGCACCGAACAGACGGACATCTGGGGCAGCGACGCCATTGCCGCCATGCTGGGCGAATTGGATATCCCCTACCTCGCGCTCAACCCCGGCGCGAGCTACCGCGGCCTGCATGACAGCATCGTCAATTACATCGGCAACAAGAACCCGCAAATGCTCTTGTGCCTGCACGAAGAGTCCGCCGTTTCCATAGCCCAGGGCTATGCCAAGGCCTCGGACAAGATGATGGGTTGCGTGCTGCACTCCAACGTCGGCCTGATGCACGCCTCGATGTCGGTGTTCAACGCCTGGTGCGACCGTATTCCAATCCTGCTGCTGGGCGCCACCGGTCCCTGGGATGCCGCCAAGCGCCGGCCATGGATAGACTGGATCCACACCGTATCGGACCAGGGCGCGATCATCCGCGACTACACCAAGTGGGACAACCAGCCGGGCTCCGTGCCGGCCACCTTCGAAGCCCTGCTGCGCGCCGTGCAAATCGCCGACACCGCGCCCAGGGGCCCGACTTACGTCAACCTGGACGCCGCCATCCAGGAATCCAAGATCGGCCCGCTGCCCAAGCTGCCCGACGCCAAGCGCTTTCGCGCACCGGCGCCGGTACTGCCCGCACCGGAGTTGCTCGAGCAGGCGGCCAAGCTGCTGTCTGAGGCCAAGAACCCGGTCATCCTGATGGGTCGCGCCCTGCGCAGCGAGGCGGGCTGGAAGCAGCGCGTGGCACTGGCTGAAAAACTGCAAGCCAAGGTGCTGACCGACCTCAAAATGCCGGCCGCCTTCCCAACCGACCACCCGCTGCATCCGGTGGCCCCCGGCGTGTTCTTCTCGCCGGCCGCCTGCAAACTGCTGCGCGAAGCCGACGTCGTGCTGGGCCTGGACTGGTACGACCTTGCCGGTGCGCTCAAACAGGCCTGGGGCAACGAACCGATTTCGGCCAAAGTCATCAACGTGTCCCCCGACCAACTGGTGCATCGGGGCTGGAGCATGGACTATCAGGCGCTGCCGCCGGTTGACGTCTATATGCTTTGCGAGACCGATCCGGTCGTGCCGCTGCTGACCGACAAGGTCAAGGCGCGCCCCGCCGCAACACCGCAGGCCCGCGCCGAGTTGCCGGCCCTGGACAAAACCGTTGTCTCCATCCGCGGCCTCGCCAACGCCGTCAATGCCGCCACCGAAGGCATGGACGTGTGCTTCACCCAGCTGCCCCTCGGCTGGAACGGCGAATACCGGCACTTCAAACACCCGATGGACTACCTCGGCCTTAACGGCGGCGGCGGCATCGGCGCCGGTCCCGGCATCACCGTGGGCGCGGCCCTTGCCCTCAAGGGCAGCGGCCGCCTGCCAATCGGCGTGCTCGGCGACGGCGATTTCCTCATGGGTGTGACCGCGTTGTGGACCGCAGCCCACTACGAAATACCGGTGCTGATGATCATCGCCAACAACCGCTCTTACTTCAACGACGAAGTACACCAGGAACGCGTGGCCAAGGAACGTTCGCGCCCGGTCGAGAACAAGTGGATCGGCCAGAAAATCGGTGATCCGGACATTGACCTCGCCATGATGGCGCGGGCGCAGGGCGCCGAAGGAATAGGCCCTATCACGCGCGCCGAGGATGTGGCTGGCGCGATCGCGCAAGGCATCGCCGCCGTCAAGGCCGGCAAGGTCTGCGTCATCGACATGCGCGTGCTGCCCGGCTACGATACCAACATGAGCGGATCGCAAGCCAGCCAGAAACGTTAAGACGCGATTTAGACCATAACCCGTAGCTGTCATTGCGAGCGCAGCGAAGCAATCTCGTCGCGGCAACGATGTCCGGCGCATGCCACGAGATTGCTTCGTTGCTTCGCGCCTCGCAATGACAGCGTGCTTTTTTTAAGCGCGTATAAAGTATTCGTTGGTTAAGTTGTTTCATGTATCCGCCGTCCGGCAACAGGCCGCAGACCCTGTAAGCCATACACAAGCCCGTAGCTGTCATTGCGAGCGCAGCGAAGCAATCTCGTCGCGGCAACGATGTGCGGCGCATGCCACGAGATTGCTTCGTTGCTTCGCGCCTCGCAATGACAGCGTGCTTTTTTTTAAGCGCGTATAAAGTATCCGTTGGTTTATTTGTCTCATGTATCCGCCGTCCGGCAACAGGCCGCAGAGCCTGTAAGCCATACACAAGGAGCAGACCCCATGTTTTCACGTCGCAGTTTCATCAGCTCAGCCTCGGCGCTTGCCGCGCTGGTCACCCCCCTCTCCAAAGCCTGGGCGCAAGCCTGGCCAAGCCGCCCGATCAAGTTTGTCGTGCCACTGACGCCCGGTGGCGCCAATGACTACCTCGCCCGCCTCTTCTCCGAGCGTCTGCAAAGCGTGCTGGGGCAACCCGTGGTGGTCGAAAACAAGCCCGGGGTCGGCGGCAACATCGGCACCGAATATGTCGCCAGGCAACCTGCAGACGGCTACACCCTGCTCATTTCCTCCAACACCCACGTCATCAACGTCAACTTTTTCAGCAAGCTGCCCTACGATCCGATCAAGGATTTCGAACCGGTGTCCATGGTCGGCAGCATTCCATTCATCATGACCGTCAACGCCAGCACACCGGTGACGACGCTAAAAGAGTTCATCGCCATGGCCAAGGCCAAGCCCGGGACCGTGACCTATGGCACCGCCGGTATTGGCACGCCACACCACCTTGCTGCGGAACAATTGAAGAGCCTCGCCGGCATCGAGATGACCCACGTGCCCTACAAAGGCGCCGCCGGCATCGTACCGGCCCTGCTCGCCAGCGAAATCACCGTGACCATAGGCGCCATCAACTCGTTGCTGCCGCACATACGCAGCGGCAAACTGCGCCCCATCGCCATCGCCGCCGCCAACCGCACCGCCATCCTTCCCGACGTGCCGACCATGGCCGAAGCCGGCCCCTTCCCCGGTCTGAGCATGGACGTGTGGTTTGCCGTGCTGGCCCCGGCCGGAACGCCGCGCGCCATCATCGATCGCTACAACACCGAGATCAACAAGATGCTTCGCGACCCGCAACTGGTGAAGGACAAGCTCACGCCGGTTGGCATAGAGGCCACCGGCACGACGCCAGAACGCTGCATGGAAATGCTCAAGGCCGACCTGGCGAAGTACATCAAGGTGGCAAAGGACGCGAACATCAGGCCGGAGTAAAGCACCGCCCTCAGCCGGTAATGCCGCCTTGTCCGCGCTGATCCGCCAGCCACCACCAGTACCCGAAGCGGATAGGGGCCGCCATGAGCAAGCAAACCATGTGCACGATGGCGGCCATGCCGCACGTTGCAGCATCGGCGGTTATGTCGACGGACCGCTGGGCAGCCTCGCCGGCGCAAGGGGTCGGAAACTGATTGACGGCGCTTGCGTCGATCGCGTCACCAGCCCCTGAGGCTGCGTAGCCGTTATATAGGCGTCGGGTTTTGACGCAAAGCGGCCGGATCGTGCTCCCGAGGGCAGCCGCTTGAGACCACGCCTAAGAGAAAAAGATTTCCTGCCAATCAACTGGCACGGCTATAGCGAGCAGGTCACTTCCGGCACGCCGACCGCAGCCAGCCGCGGACAAAAGAGTGCGCCCGTGCCGGGCACACATAAAAAGACCCGCCTAAGCGGGTCTTTCGCGGTACTGCGAAGCCGTCGTCTAGAGAGACTTGACCTGCACGTTACGCCATTTGATCGGTCCGCCCGGGGCATTGTTGACGCCGCCGCCGAACTGCAGCGCGAACGGTCCGGCAGGGAACTTGTCGTTGGTCATGCTGACCGTGACCTCGCCATTGAGCTTGACCGTAACATTGGGGCCCTTGGCGTAGATCTCGAAGGTGTTCCACTTGCCGCCAGCCTTGAATACGACGGGCACCGGCACCCGGGCGAAGTTGACAATCCCGCCCGTGCCATAGATCGGATCGGGGCGGATGTCCCAGATGTTCACTTCATAGGAAGAATCAGCGCCGATCTTGTTGGCGTCGGCGGCGCGGATGAAAATGCCGCTGTTGGTGTCGGTTGCGGCCCAGAATTCGGCATAGAGCGCGAAATCCTTGTAAGCATTTTTGGACACGAGGTAGCCGCCCTTGCCCTTGTCGGCGACGACGGCGCCCCCCTCGGCGCGCCAGTTGGCATCACCCTGCTGATTGAAGTTCTCCAGGCCCTTGCCGCCATCGATCAAGGTGACCCAATCCGTTCCCGAAGGCCGCGTGGCGCAGCCGAAAACAGTCGTTGCAAGCACCAGCGTCATGGCGACGGCATAGAAGCGTTTGAACATGATTTCCCCTCCTAGGTTTGCTTTGATCGAATTATTCTTGTTCCTGCTGACGCCAGAGTACACCACGCAAGCGGAATCCGCCGACCCCCCCGATTTTCTGGCGCGACTTGTAAAACGGTACGAGAGAACAAGTAGGGTCAGTGCTAACTGTACCAGCGCCCAAACTTCTTACCGCGATGAGGAGTGGCCCCGCGCAGCTAGACAGTTTTTATGGATTTATAAGTGGGTTCTCAATCGTAGCCAAGATCCTCTACGACCGCTTCTGGCCGATTTCGGACTTCGCCTAAGGTCGGGTTCCGCCCCAAAGCGGTCTGTGAATCTGCCCAAAAGCGGACGCGCGCAGCCTGACATTTGCGGCGAGCACGCCGTGATAACGGATCAGGTGCAGGCGCGGGCGCGGCACCAGCGCGGCCAGGCGCTGCATCAATTCGAGCGGCGACATGCTGATATGCGTTGTGCCGTCGCGCCAGGGGGCTTTTGAGTTACAGCACGAGGTTTCCAGCGTCATCGCGGCCGAGCCGTTCCTTGGCGATCGCCGGGCGCGTAATGTAGCGGCACAGGCGTTCGAGCCCCTTGCGCAGATGCGCGCTGCAACGCACCCCGGCGTGCCGGTTTAAGCCGTGCGCATCGGCGTGCAGCGCCTGCGTGTTTTTCTCGTGCCGGGCGGCAACTGTGCGCAAGCTCAGCACCTTCTGACCGGCACGCGGCCCCAGCGCGATGCGATACGTGCACGAGAACGCCTGCAATAATGCCAACGGATTAGCCGCATCCATGTCGGCCAAGTAGGTCATGCCTCAATTACCCATTGATAGCCCAATGAAACTGCGCACCATTATCGCAACTTCCGGGGTCGCCTCAAAATACATGTGCCGACCTGAATGCGTGGGGTCTCCCCCTGGTACGTCCTTGCCACCGTCAACCCACGCCAACTTGGTCACCGATGCGTTTTTTTGTTTAACAGTGGAAAAAAATTTCTCTGCATTGCCGGGTGTGGTCCACCGGTTGGGGTCGCTCCGGTGATGGAGCACTAGGACAGGTATGGAGAGCTTCTGCTTTACTTCTGTTTCGTTCCGGCTGCCGCTGAAAATCACGCCGGCCAGCAGTGTCTGGTTTTCGGGCGCCCTGCTCAAAAATTCCGCAATGCTAAAACTCCCATTACTGTGGCCCAACAGAAAAACGGGTTTCCCGGTCTTGTGTCGGTAGTAATTGATTGTGGCCTGTATTCCCTCGATATGGCGTGCCTCTCTTCTTGGGGCCCAGCGTTGATAGGGATCCCCGAACTCACCTTGCAGAGAAATTTCACTGTCCATGTACACGAGGTCGAGGTCGGGCTCGCCGGACTGGTGCAAGTCTGCAAGCAGCCACATCGGCCTGGGTGCAGGCTGCGCGCTTAGACCAAAACTGCCATTGCCTCCGGGGAGAAAGATCAACACCGCCTTTGAATCGGGCTTTGCCCAAAAGACCGTCGGCACTTCCGCATCACGATTCGCGCCGTAATGAAAGGGAATCCGAATCTTTACAAACGCATTGGCAGCCGCATCGTCAATTGGCGCAGCCCAAGCGGGGCTGGCGAGAAGAAGTAGTGCGATTAGGACTAGTCGTTTCATCAATCACCTCGTCGGCGTCCGTGTTCCTTGCTTACCCTTGGCTGGGTTAACATTTGGCTGCGCGCTGTAGTTGTCCCGCTGCGTTCTATTCGGGTTCGCAGCACGAGTGGGCGTTACGTAGGTTCCCTTCTTAGTCACATGCTCCCGCACGGAGTGGCTACCAGCAGCAAACGATGGGCCAGCGCCGAATGCTCCAAGTAAAACGATGATGCGTAGTTTTTATTTGGCTCATATAGCGAATAATGTTGGTGGCTCATCTGGTGAGCCTGTGGGGGCGGAAACTGGCAGTGTGGCGCAAAGGCGCTGGACCAGGAGACGCGAAATGAGGACTAGGGAATTGGCAAGGTTGATAAGCACTCTGGGCAAGTTGCC
>CAMDDU010000075.1:0-14928 GCA_945892985.1 Bordetella parapertussis | reverse complement strand
GGGAATGCCACTCACAGGAGAGGTGCGCCCTGCGTGAGGAAATAGCGGGGGCATAGCCCCCTTTCTTCCACATTTTCGCCCGATTTATCATCAAATTGACTTTGATTCCAACGTTTCTCGTCTCAACTATCACTTGTTCAGTGATTCCCTATGAGTTTGTCGTATAGACCATCCGGGAGGCTCATACGTGCGCCTTAAAGGGATTCGAAGCGGAAAATAGTTGGTCTAGAAATCGCGTAGTCGTTGCCTGATCTTTCGCCAGCGCATTTTTAGTGCGCCGTCCGTTTATGCGATGGGATATTTCAATGCATTCTTGGATACTTTATCTCGTACCGCTTCATTCAAATCCACGCCCAACACACTCGCCATCCGCACCAAATAAAGCATCACATCCGCCATCTCTTCCTGTATGCGCATTGCCTGCAATGGGTCTTTCATTGCATCGCGCGACTGCGCTTCGGTGAGCCATTGGAATAACTCCACCAGTTCGCCCACTTCGCCGGTCAGGGCCATGGCGAGGTTTTTGGGCGAATGGAATTGTTCCCAGTCGCGGGCCTTGGCAAATTCTTCCAGGGCGCGTTCGAGGGCGGCGGTTTCGATCAGGCGGGGGGCTTGTTCTGTCATGGTTGCTGCGGTGTGGCGTGGGCCATGTTTTGACACGGTTCGTGTTGCAACGAGCATAGCACCGCAGTGAGGGGATGTTATGGGATAGGCCGGCTGATTTGCTGGCCTTGCGTGGCAAGTTTCATCAAGCCTTTTTTATCGCGGCTTTTGGCTAGACGGTCGAACAGCAGGCTCGACATTTGTCGTTCCAGTTCGCGGGCGGACCAGTTGTTCTTCGGTGCCTCGATTTCGTAAAATGCCCTGGCTTGGGGGCGCGCCTCACGCATCAGCGTCCGGTAGTGTGTTCAGGAGAGGTTCGGATGTAGTTGTCCGGGCTGCCAGGCCGCGCTGGTGACGGGTGCCGCGTCAGGCGGGGTGGACGCCGATTGGCTACGCACTGCGTCACCTTTTTTCGCATGCCCGGATTGGCTACGCGATGCGTAGCCAATCCGGGCGACTTCGCCCAGGAGTGCCGGAAACGACAGATAGAACTGGCGCATCAACTTGAGGTTGGCATACGAGTAGCCTGCGCCAAAGTCAGCATGCAGCTTTTCAGCCATGGCCTGGAGAAGGCGTTCCCCGTAACCAGCCCGCTCCTTCCCCTTCTGTTCCTCCTCGACAATCTCCCGTCCGATAAGCCAGTTGGCCGCGACCTGCGTGGTGTTGACCGTGCGTGCAACGCCGGCGCGGGCCGTTTCGAGGATGCTGCGGATGCGGTCATACAGAAGTCTTTCTCGACGCTGGCGGCACGCAGACGCATGCGCGCCTGGACTTCTTCGCACGCCGTGCGGCGCCTTGCCATCGACAGGTCGAGAAAGCCCTGCACGCTATTGGTCGCCTCTGCTGACCGGCTGGCGTCGGGCTTGGTCCGGCGGGTCGCCGTTGTCGGCGGCCAGTTGATGAAAGATTTTCGCGACCCACGCCGGCGCATAGGGCGCGTCGCGCACCAGCGCGGCGCGGTCCGCCGGCTTGAGGTTGCGGCGCAGTTTGTCGAGGACGCTGGCGTCGACATGATCCTTGCCCAACCAGCGCAGGGCCTGAATGATGTGACCGCTCAGCCGTCCAGCCGTGGCCATGTTGCGGACGGTGGTGTGCTTGAGGACGATATCGATTCCGCCCACGCTCACGTGCCGGCTCGGCCCGTCGGTGAGATAGACGAGTTTCATAGGCAACTGATCGGAGAGCCCGAGCATGTTGGCGGCCTGCGCACCGGCCGGCTGCAGGCGAATGGCATCGCGCCCCTTGATCGCCTTGGCGATGGCGTCGATGTTCGGCGACAAGGTGCCCAACTGTGGATCGGTGCGCGGCAGGTCGTACAGGCCGCGGGCGATCTTGCGCAGCCGGCCTGACCGACTGTGACGAGACAGCGTCTGATCGATGGCGTGGCGGCTGCCCAGGTCCAGAAAATCGCGCGCATTGAACACCTTTCCGGCGGGCCTGCGCTGGATGCGGTCGAGAATCTGGGTGTCGATGGATTGTGCGTGCTTGCCCATGATTGGCTTGGGAATTAAGGTTTCTGTTGGCTATTTTTGTCAGAAATTATGGCACATTTTTCTGACAAAAATGAAGAAATTCCGATCACCCGCGATAGATCAAGCCAGGATTGGCAATTACTACATTGTAATTGTTTTAATTTCAATATCTTATATTCTAAATCCAAGCCGATATTTGTTGGAAAAACAACCCATTATTTCTGACAAAATTGTCCAAATAAACCGCACTAGCTGCGACACCAGCGACTAGCGCCGTCAGGGAAGGAAGGCCTCCCGGCCCCGCAAAAAGATCAATTACAGGAATCTGCTGCATGCTGCGGCTTTGCAGTAATGGCGAAAACGCCGCATAGCTTCCCGGGGAGCTTCGTCACCCTTCATAGACCTGCCCGTTTCAGTTCGTAGGCTTGGGCAATACGTTGAACGATTTCAGCGATGGTGTTGTCGAGATTGAGGGACTTGGGATCGAGCGAGCCATCGGCCACCACGCCGTCCAGAAAACGATTCAGATCGCTGGCGATTCTTTCTGCAAGCGGGAAACGGGATTCGGGCGCAAGTAGCTGGGACAGCCTTATCACATCATTCGCATGCTTGCGGATGTCCTTCGCATCCACTTTTTCACCATTGGCCTTGCGCGCGTTGAGTTCCAGCCAGGCAGTCGCCTTGAGCGGAATCAGTCGATCTTCGCCGACCCAGGGCAGGCCATCGGATTCCTTGCGACCAGCCATGATGAATGCGTAGTACGCATCATCAAGCAGAATCGCGGAGAGACTTGCCACGGTCTCATCCAGCGGGATCGGCGTCAGGTGACTGCCGGCTGCGAGCTTGATGCCGTCTGGAGCCCGACAGAACAATTCCAGCATGAAAGGGAAACGGTCGCTCGTTGGCTTCTGAAAGCGATAGAACACAGGCTTGCCCGTGGCGCTTGCCTGCCGGATTTCGTAGCCACCCTCTTCCACGAATTTCCAGAACACTTCTCCGAAAGCCGGATTGAGAGCCTCGATATGCAGAACGATGTCCAAGTCCTTCGTGGCACGAAACTCAAGGCCGGCATCCTCCATCGCCAGGGTGGCGGCCGTGCCGCCGATCAATACGAATTGATCGGTGTGGCCGGCAAAGTGTTCTCGAAATACGTCGAGCCCTCTTACCATGGAAAACGCGCCTTCAACTCGCCCAGCGCGAGCTGAACGCGGTCATCGGCATCGTCCTGCAGGCTGAGCGTCAGGGACAAAGGGTCCACGGTAGCCGCATCAGGCACAAGCGCGGGGTTGTACTGCCATAGCTGCCATTCGACCGCGCCGGCCTGTTGCTCCGGAAGTATTTTCATGCCCGCGTGCGTCGCTGCTTTCCATTGCGCCGGGCTTAAGGCAAAAACGGGCCACGGCGGTTCAGTCAGCATCGAATGAAAGGCCAATGCGCTCAGACCTGCCAGCCGTACATGCGGCGGCTTCAACGTGGTAACAGGATGTGCCCAGAAGCGGCGTTTAACGGGAGTGCGCAGCAAGGGCTTTGCATGCTCCCAGGTCTCGGCCGGAGGACGCACCATCTTTAACCATCGTGCTCTGCCCTCGTTGTGCAGCGTCGCGATGCCGGCCCCGGTTAATTCTTTGACCGCACGCGAAAGCGTCATCGGGGTATAGCCCAACTCAGTAATGACTTCGGCAGGTTGCCAATCGGCCTGCCAGGGGGTGCGCAGCAAAGCGGTGATGAGCATGGCCTGCGTGGCCGGGCTCAACATGATGCCCGCTGCCTGCGGGCGCTGGCGAAAATATTCGCGCAGATCGATTCCGAGTTCAGGCAGGTAGAGCTGATTGCCTGGCACGATGAAAGGCACTTTCTGCTCAATCAGGCGTTTTCGTTCGTAGGAGGCTAGCGTGCCAGTGACATAGACGACGGGGTATCCAGCCAAAGCCCTGAGTTTGTCCAATTGTGCACGCAGGCCGGCCAGAGCTGGCTTGTCGGCTTGACGGTCGATTGCGAGCAGAAGCGGACGATTCAGCAATTCCAGCTCAAACAAGTCGAACGCAGCCTGCAGGAAGTACGGCAGCTTGTCTCCGTCCGCCCATCGCTTTACCTTGGCGGTAATACCCAAGACGTCGTGAAGATAGCGCTTCACGGTCGTTCCCAAAGCAGGCGTGGGAGCAGTATTTAACATGATTTTTACACGATAACAGGATAAATGTTACCGTGCAAATATATGTTAATAGCGGGTGCTGACGGCAGGATTATGGCCAAATAGATTGGAAGCAGCCCGCTCCCAATTCATATGCAAAAACAACAGCGGCTGGCAAACCCCCATCATGGCTTTTATCTGATTCTGCGGCTCGCGGCTGCTCCATTTTTCCCGGATGGCCTGGCGCAGGTAAAACTCCCTCTCTTCGGGCCGTTTGCGCTGGCTCAAAATGATCAGGTTGCCCGATTGCCATTGCGACGTGGCATTGGTGGCCGGTAATTTCCGAGACCCTGTCTCGGAAATTGCGGGGAGCGTGGAATTCCGCGACGCTTTTTCGGAAGTCAGCCGGGGATAATCAAGGTAGAGCTGCCGGAAAGGCTCAAGGTTGTCCACCGAATAGCCTTTGGTCGCGGGTTGCGGGCATTCACCCTTTCCCCCCCGCCCCGTTAAGGGCTACCCGTTACCCACATTTTTTTTGCAGTCGCTGGGAGGCGGTTGTCCGGATTTCATGATTCTGTACATTTGGGTTGCAGGCATCAGGTATTGGAATCCTTTCCACAAGGTTTTAACGCCAGGCTCACCGTCCCCGGTGCGGCCGATGAAGCCACCGAGCTGTGCAATCCAGCGAACCGCCTGGCGCAGCGGTGGCGCGTTGGCGCACGGCTGGGGTGTTTCATGAATGAGGCAATACAGGGCCTGCCATTCGTCCTGCCCAAGAATGGCCGTGCATGGCGTATCGGGCACCAGCCTGGCGAGGATGGTCGCGTACTGAATGCGCCAGGCAATTACCGCATAGACTGTGAGCAGGCGCTCGATCCGCTCGAACGATTGGAGCTGCCGCTGCTCGATGCGGCAACCGCTCTTGAGTATCTTGTGCCATGTCTCGATACCCCAGCGCGCGGCGTACCAGTCGAGACGCTCGAGCGCCTCTTGGGCAGAATCGACCGGTACGCTGGTGAGCAACAACCATTCGAGCGGCGCTGTTTCCTGTGGCGCATTGCGCTCACGGGCGAGGATGCCCCACAAGGGGATCGCCGGCAGATGCTCGCTTTTACGATGTCGCGGCGGCGCAATGGAGAGGGCACAGGCGCGCACCTCAAGCTCTGCGACACGGCCCGCACGCTTGGCATTGGCCGGGATGAGGAGTTTCTTTTTCGCCAGAAGAGGCGCTGCCTCAAGGCTCGCCCACAGATGGCCTTCGGGTTGCTCCAGGTTGCGGTCCCTGGCCGCGCGCACCAGCACATCGAGTCCATGCGCTCTTGCTGCGGCAAAGAACTCGTACACATCCGCTTCCCGATCTGCAACGCTCACCAGGCGCGTGCCGGGCAACTGCGCCTTGAGTTGGGCCAGCGCCTCAAGGCTGTCGAGCCACTTCTGGCTCTCCTTCTCACTGATCGGGCGCTCGCGACGGCTGTCGCGCAGACGCTGCTCGGGCTTGCGCGCCCAGGCGCGAATGGCCAGCACCCCCAAGGGCAGTCGGGCCGGGGTGAAGGCGAGCGTCCCATGGCACAGCAGCCCCCAGCCGCCCTTGGTGTGTATCGGCCCCAGATCTGCCGTTCCCATGTGTCCGGTGTAATCGATCTGGGTGGTGTCCTGAACGGCCAGGATCACCGGCTGGCCTCGCATGCGGGCGATACCCGAGGCCACGTGCGATTGCAAAATCTCGACCGGCAGTACGTCCGCGTTATCAAAGAACCGGTACGCCGCCTTGATTGCAGCCGTATCCTCGAGCGCTTGGGGAATCGAGGCCTCAGGCTGGCGCGCCAGCTCCACCAGCCTCGCTGTACGGCGCGCATCGCCCAGCTCGGCGCTGCCAAACTCCTGCACCGCCCAGTCCGGCTCGTCTTTGTCGGGGACCACTTTTGCCAAGGATTTGAGATGTCAAAGGAACTGAGACTCAGGTTAACATCGCGCCTTGGCGTTTACAACCAATCCCTACGCACTTCTCAAAAAGATGTGGGTAATGACAAGCGTTAAGGGAGAGGGGCGACCAAATTCGCGCACGGCATCTCAGCAGGGACTTGGTGGTCCCTCTTTCGTCGAGGGAGGGGGGCCTTCACGGTTCATTGCGGAGGCGCGATCGGCCTGGGCTGGCGCCTTGGGTGTGTCTTTGGCCGCGACAGCGGCGGCGCGCTGGCTCACTTGGTGAGCCTGTGCCGGATTAATATGGTTTGAACAAGCGCAGTCGGCTGGAAAGCCAGACGGGCGTTTCCGGCGGGTGGCTCTGCTGGCTTGGCAATCAAAGGCGTTGACTTCATATCGCAGAGGCGTAAGCTTTGCCTTGCGCCGATTTGAAATCAGCTTGCAGGGCGCGTTATAAATACACTGCTAAAGCGAGGGAAACCCGCCTTGGCGCTTGCTTGGCGGGTTTTTTTTATTTGCAATATCGTTGCAACGCCCTTGCAGTAGCGTTGCAATATCCGGGATCGCCCGGCGTCGTTATTTAGCCCCACTTGCCGCGACGCAAAACAAGCGCCTAAACGGGGTGTTTCTAAAGGAGATGGCATGTCAGACCTCAAACCCGGAACGCTGTGCGTCATCATTGCCGGCTGCCCCGAAAACATCGGTCTTATTGTCGAGGTCGTCGCGCATCTTGGCCGGCATGCGGGCCGTGAGGACGCCTATATCGTGCAGGCGGCCAGCGGACGGGTGCTGCCGCAATTGCACCACCCCGACAAGCCGGGCAGCTTCATACGCGGCGACTCGGCCGAGTGCATCACCGACCGCCATAAGCTGCGCCCGCTGGTCGACCCCAAGGACGGGCTCGATGATGCCGATACGGCCACAGACAAGGATCGTGAACTGGTAAAGCTTGAATAAACGCTACCGGCCCGGGTGCTGGCTCATGCCTTGAGCCAGCGCACCGCGCACACTGTGTTTTTGCGGCACACATCGGTGCCGGCGGTAAGCAGCAGGGAAGTCACTGTGTAACGTGTCGTTTAGGTAATTCGTTGTTTAGGTAACGCGTCGCTAAGGTGACTCGTCGTTAAGGAAAGGCGTCGTTAAGGTAATTCGTTGTTAGGGTAATTCATCGTCAAGGTTGGCCCGCCTCCCGCAAGGGAAAAGGGCCGGGGGGATTTGCTCCGGATTGCCGCCCCCGGCGTTTTGCCAAAGCGGCTAAAGAGGAAACACCCATGGACACGATCCAGAAGCGCGCAGTAAACGAAGTTTTTGCCGATTACATGTTCGTCTGCGGCAGCGAAGGCCAATACCCGGCGCCGCAGGGTTGGTACCCGGTGCTCGGCCTGCCCGGGTCACTCGACCTCGAACAAAACGCCATGTTGTTTTGCAAGCTGCAGCCGCAGTTCGGGGCCGCGGTGCAAACTAAATGCCTTAACGGCGTGATAGCAAAAATCCGCATCCATCGCTCGGCGCGCGTGAACGGGCCCGACACCATGCTGCTGCTCGCCGCCGACCTCGTGCGCGAGTTCCCGGTCTGCCAGTTGCCCATCGTGGCTTCGGCGGCGCAACTGACTGAATCGGTGTCGCCTGCGGGCGCAACGCAGGTTCCCGCCGCAAAGACCGACGCTTATCGTCAGGCGCGCTACCGCTTCGGGCAGGGGGATGACGCCATCACCTTGCGCATCGACACCCGCTCCGAGGCGCTGGCGCGGCTGTATGCGGCATCGGGTGTTGACTGCGGCGTGTTCATCACCGCCTGCAACCCGCATGGCCTGGCGCAGGGCGATGCGGCCAACGCGGACGCGCATGCGCGCGTGGGCGCGGAGCTGGCCGCCGCGGCGGGCAGGGTGTTCGAAGGCGCGGGCGTGGGTGCCGCAGGCGACTGGCCGGCGGAGCCAAGCTGGTTCGCACTGGGTGTGGATCTTGAATCAGCCAAGGCCCTTGGCGTGCGCCACAGGCAGGACGCCATTGCCTGGGCCGGGCCGGACGCCGTGCCAAGGCTGGTTTTGTTGCGTTGATTTTTCGGGACGGCCCACCTCACGGGCCGGGGTCGACGAGGAACGCAAACCATTTTTACCGATATTTTGCCGAAGGCTCATGCCATGAGCCACTGAAGTGCACACACTGTGCATGTCGCCGATTTAAGCAACAACTTGCGGGCGACTGACAAATGCCGCTAAAGCGCTGGCGGCCCCCATCCCCGGGGGCCTCGCCAACGGAGGTCCAACCGGGGCGAAAGGAAACACCATGAGCGGTTTCAAGGAATTTCTGGACAAAGTGCTCGTCACGATCGGTGACGGCGACGAGTCCGTGCAGGCGCCGGTCGGATTGCTCACCCTCCTGGTCTTGAAGCACGCGGACCCCGAACACCGGGACCCTAAACAAACCTTGCCGCCCGGCGAGGCCCGGCTCCGGTACGACGCGGTCATGAATTACGTGCTCGCCGACGCGGCGAAGCGCGGCGAACTGCAGGCATTGACCGATGTCCTCACCGAAAAGCTTGCGCAAATCGCGTTTACCTTCGGCGCGGCCGGCACGGGCGACGTGTTGCGCAGGCTGGGCGGCCACCTGGAGAGCGTCAATGCGTATGAAGAGGCGTGGCGTGCGGCGAATTACGCCAGGGAATATCCGGACGCTGGCAAGGACGAGGGGGGCGGCCCGCCCTGAGGGGCGCAGGCGCGCCCGGCCTATGCGTCCCCGCGCGCCGGGCATGGGCAAGGCGCAGTACCCGACAGGATAGTTCTGCACAGATCGAACGGTCAGGCCCACCCGGAGGCAACTCCGAACGGGCCGGGGGATTTGTTCCAGCTTGCGGCCCCCGCCGTCTTGGCAAAGCCGCTAAACAGGAGTTGTTCATCATGGTTACAACCGAAGCAGTAGAGATCAATCTTGATTACCGTCCCGCCTCGTACTTCTGGCCCCACGGCCTGGCAACCCACCTGCTCGCGCGGGTCAAGGGCGCCACGCGCAAGGCGGCGCTAAAAAACCTCATCGACGCCGGGCGCCTCGACGAGGTGCCGGAGTTCCTCGCCAAGTCGGCCTTGTCCGAGGCGGAGCGCCGCGCCATCGGCCGCATCCACCCGGCGCTCATGGGCGGCGAATACCTGCCCGACCTTGACGCGACGGAAATCGAGATCGCGCGCATCAGCATCCGCTCGACCACGGGGGACGTCACCAGCCTGTATGCGCGGCGCGGCGAGGGCTGCATTCACTACCGCGTGGTGGACGAGTACGACGGCGACACGCTCACCGGCGACAACGAACGCAGCTCGGACAAGCCGCTCACGCTTGGCGAGTTGTACGAGTTCTTCACCGCGACATGGCCGTTCATGGACGTGCTGGAGATGAACTACGAGGGCAACCTCGAGGGCAAGCTGGGGTTTTTCAGGGGGCAGTCGGAGTTTTACGACGAGTTTGACGCCCTGCTGCGCGAGCGTGTGTGCGCGGCGTACGTCGAGTCCCAGGAGGACCTGTGATGGGCGCGCTTCCGCGCATCCCGATGCGGCCGCAGGAGTTGCCGCAGCAGCGCCTGTCGCTGGTGGTGCCGCTGCCGCCGCGCCCGGCGGGGTTTGCCGGCGTGCGGGATGCGCCCGGGCTTGTCCCGCCGTCGCTGAAAATGCCGCGCTCGGCCCGCTACATCGGGCAGGTGGAGTGGGCGTGGAGCCCGGTCAATGCGCGCATCGACGCCTATTACCTGTCGACCAACCGCGCGCGCACGCACTGGATCCTGTGGTTGCGTTTGTACGACGACAACTGGGGGCGCTGGGACGAGCCGCATATCTACGCCCATGCGCCAAGGCAAAACGTCGGCGCAAAAGTCGCCGCCATCTACCTGCTGCTCGACGCCTGGTCGGCGAACATCGCCGAATACGAGCTCGATCATTTCCACTGGATCAACAAGGCGGCGTTCCTGTCCGTGGAGGAACTGGTCGCCATCAGCCGCATCGCCTGGGACGGGTGTGTCGTGGATTAGGGCGATGGCTGACAACACGCCCGCGCGCTCCCGGTGCCGAGCCAAACGCTGTCAGCCGAAGAGTCGGTCCAGCAGTTCGTCGCGGCTGATTTCCTGGTGGGCGGCAACATCGGCAAGGATTGCTGCCAGGGTGCCCACTTTCAGCGGATCGTGAGCGGGGATGGTGACGTGATGCTCGGAGGGGCTGGCGGTTGTAAGCCGCAAATGGCTGCCTGTCTGGTGCGTGATGCTGTACCCGACCCGTGTCAGCGCTTTCGCAAGCCGCGCACCGGACAGGTCACGCGGGAGTTTCACGCCGCAATAACTTCATCACGCACAAAATGCAGCCGGATCAGTTTGGGCGCTGCAGCGTCGTCAAAATGGCAACGTACCGCGTCGCGGACCTGCGCGTGCAGTTCGTCGAGCGTGTCGGCTTCGGTGAAAATGGCCTCGCCCGCCGCCTTGGCGGTGTAGCCGCCTTCGGGAGCGTCTTCAACTACAAAAATGATTTCGTTCATTTGGCTGCCTTTCCGGCCTGGAACCTGTTGTCTTGAATCATTCCTCGTTCCACGCATGATCCATTCTCTGAATGGTACAGCCTTATGTCGGATATCGGCAAACAGCAGATTCAGCCGGGCGTGACGGGGGCCATGGTCGGCCTTAAGGCGCCAGGTGCGGCCGGTTTGCCTTGAGCCAGGCCGTAACCTCTTGCAGCAGTTGCCCGGCTTCTGCAGCGCAATGCCCGACCGAGGAGTCGTCGATGTCTTCCCCGGTGTAATCGGACAGGTTGCGCTGGCGCCGCAGGGTGTCTAGCACGTTGATGCGCGCCCCGGTCAATCCGATGCTGGTCGCGCGCGCATCGGCGAGGTTTCTTGCCGGCGCAGCCAGCAGCTTTTGTACTTCGGCAGCCTCGGTGGGGTGGGCCTTGATCTGCCCGATCTTAAGCAGGTTCTGCAAGCTCACCGGCATCCCCGATCAGTATTATTTTCGGTTCGCGCACTATGCGCGCTACAAAGCGATCGGCGCCGGCGCGCTTTGATTCGAAAGCGGCGCGCGTCATGACCACCGGGTTCACCGCGCGGCGCAAGCGTTCGCCTGCGGGGCTGAGTGCGCCGACCACGGCTGCAAACGAGGCCGATCCCACCACCAGCACATCCACGTCGCTGGTGCTGCGCTCCCTGCCCTGCGCCACCGACCCAAAAATAAAGGCAAGGCGGATTTTGCCGGCAAGGGGCGCGAGGGCGTTGCGCAGCACGTCGGCCAGTCCGGCCGTTTTGCGAAATATGCCCGCAAGCTCTTCCTGGATGGGGTTGTCCCGGTCGACCTGGTAACGCACCTGGTTGCCCGATACCGAGCGTTGCAGCAGTCCCGCATCGCCCAGGAGCTTGAGTTCGCGATGCAACGAGCCGGCCGGAACGCCGGTCAGCCGCGCTATTTCGCGCACATAAAAACTTTCGTCCGGGTGCAGCAACAGCAGCGCCAGGATCTGCCGGCGATAGGCGCCGAACAACACCTCCACCAGTTGCGGTGCGGGCGGGATGGGATGTGCTTTCATATTGAGAACAATAGTAGCTCATTTGAGAACACC
This sequence comes from Bordetella parapertussis, assembly GCA_945892985.1. Classification (GTDB taxonomy): domain Bacteria; phylum Pseudomonadota; class Gammaproteobacteria; order Burkholderiales; family SG8-39; genus CAITSH01. The sequence continues at coordinate 3,220 of CAMDDU010000075.1, read as the reverse complement.
TGTGCAAGTCACCTGTGCAAGTCGGTGGCAGTGTGTTTATGCGCCAAGGCTAAGCAGTGGCGGGCTCACCACGCGAGCCTGCGTGTGGTGCACAATAGCTTTACACAGGGAGCGACAAGAACTTAACGTACGGCCGCTGTTGCCGGCCATTCGGGGATATCGACCATGACTATTATCGCGAACGACGTTCTAAGGCTGAGCCGCGCGCTCGATTACGCGGCGCAAAAGCACAGCGCCCAGCGGCGCAAGGGCGTGGCGCAGGAGCCCTACATCAACCACTTGTCCGAGGTGGCGCTCTTGCTCGCCGAGGCCACCGACGGCTGCGACACCAACCTCATCATCGCGGGCCTCTTGCACGACTGCATCGAGGACCAGCGCGTCACGCACGACGAGTTGGTGGCGCAATTTGGCGACGACATCGCCGCGCTGGTGCGCGAGTGCACCGACGACAAGAGCCTGCCCAAGGCCGAGCGCAAGCGCTTGCAGGTGCTGAGCGCGCCGCACAAGTCGGCGCGTGCGCGCATGCTCAAGATCGCCGACAAGACCGCCAACCTGCGCTCGGTGCGCCTGAGCCCGCCCTCGCACTGGGACGAAAAACGGCGGCACGACTACTTTGCCTGGGCGCGCGAGGTGGTCGAGGCCTGCGGCGAGGTGAGCCCGTATTTACTGGAGAGGTTTGAGGAGGCACACAAGGCGGGGGCGGGCTAGCTTTTCTGGATGGTATGCACCTCTAGGGTAATTTTCAGTGACGCGCGCACTGCCGCAAAAATTGCCGCCAGGTTGTCCATACTCGGATTGCCCCTGGGCGAGAGCATGCGGTGCAGGCTTTTGCTTGGTTTGGCGGTTACCTCGGCTAATTGTTCGAAGCCGATGGTGGCGTTGACGAGGTCGCGCAGGATAAGGCGCGCGGGTTCCGGTTCACCGCCCAGGAACAGTGTCGCCGCTTCATCGAGCAGCGCGCTGGCGAATTGCGGATCGCGCGCAACGCGCTCGACAACGGTTTGTTTGTAGTCACGCGTCAGTGCCATGGGGTCACCGCTTTCCTTTCTTTGCCGCAGCTTGGGCTTTTTTTCTGGTTTTGTATTCGACGTGCATGGCCAGGGCTTGCTCGATATCTTTTTGTTGCCGTCGCTTCGTGCCGCCACCAAACAGAATGATCAGCGCTTCGCCGTCCCTGGCCAGATAAATGCGATAGCCCGGCCCCCAATCGATGACGTACTCGCCGATCCCGCCAAACCATTTCACGTTCGAGGTGTTGCCAAGCGCCAGTCGCAGCTTGGCCGTCACAACCTTTGCCGCAGCTTGCGCGTCAAGACTGTCAAACCACGTTTTATACGGGCTCGAGCCGTTGGCGCGCAGGTATTCCTCGACTTGAATGACCGTTGTCATAATAGTAACGTAATCGTTACCATATTACAAGTGCTCATGACCCATTTCCTTGCCGAATGCTGATCTGCGTTCAACGTGTGAATGGTCGAAAAGAATGACTTGAGCGCGTAACCGGATGAGTGCTTGTGCTGGCCGGTGGCTGGAAAGGCTCCATGGGCGGCGAGACGGGGGTTTCGACGAGCATAGCTCGGCGCCTGCCGGCCGAAGCGCGCCCTGCAAGGGAGTTTCCGGGGACTATGGCTATATCAATGCAGGGTACTTTTTGCGCAGCCACTGCTCGACATCACGCCGCAGTTGCCGTGCCAGCACCAGCAGGTCCTCGGCTTCTTTGGCGGGCACCGCCGCGGGGGCGTCGTAGGAAATTTTGTTGCGTTTGTGACGCTGGGGTCGAAGGCGTCAAGGGTGTTGATTAGCGGGGCGTCGGCGCCGAGCGTGTGCTCAAGGGAGTGCAGCGTGATGGTGTGGTGGCCGGGGAGGTTGGAGTTGGTTCTGTAGCCCGCGGCATGTAAGGCGATGGTGGCCGCCGTGAGCGCGGCCCCATACGCGCAATTGAATCGCCCTTCAGGGCTCAGGGCTTTGATGCCGGCGTCAGCGAGGTTTCGATCCGCCAGCGCCAGCAGTCCGGCGAGCTCGTTTTTTGACGCCTGGTGCCGGTGCAGCGTTCCCTTTTCCAGCCAGGCGCTCAAGCTCATCGTCGCTCCCGATCAAAAACAGTTTTCGCCCGGACAGCACCGTATCCACAAAATGCGACTTGTCGCGCGCGGTTTGTACGAACTCAACGCGCGGATACACCGTCGGGTTGATCTCGCGGCCGAGTTTTCCCTGTGCGGGGGTCACCGCCTGTACCACCTCGGCAAACGTGGCGCTGCCAATGATGAACAGGTCGATGTCGCTGCCGGCCCGCTCCTCGCCGCGCGCCACTGAGCCGTAGATGAACGCGGCGTCGATTTTGCCGGCAAGCGGGTGCAGCGCGACGGTCAGGATTTCCGTCACGCCAAAGGTTTTGACGACCAGCCCGCGCAGTTCTTCGTAAATCGGGCAGGCGTTGTTGGCGCGGAAATAGACCTGGTGCCCGCGCGCCGTGCGCTCGATAACGCCGGCGTGCGTGAGCGCCGCGAGGTCGCGCTGCAGCGAGCTCGCGCTGATGTCGGCCGAACGGGCGAGTTCGCGCAGGTAGAAGGCCTCGTCGGGCCTTCCGAAGAGCTGGGAAAAAATCGCCTGCATGGATTTGCCAAACAGCACCGACGCGAGCGGTGAGCGTGGTACAGCGGCGGGCTTGGGTGTTTTTGTACGCATTTAACGTACGAATATACGCATTTTGCATACAACTGTCCAGCCTTGCTTGCGGGTTTGCCCTCGGGTGCACTTGCGTAGGTGCGTGCAGGTGCGTGCTTAGGGCAGAAACCCGATCCTGCGCTTGGGCTGCGCCTTGCGGGTATCGTCTTCGGCGATCAGGCGTTTGATGGCCTCGAATACGGCGGCAAACTGTTCGTCGTAACGGCTCTCTAGTGCGTCGATTCTTTTCGCCAGATCCCGGTTTGAGTCCATCAGTCGCCGTAGTTGCACAAAAGTGCGCATGATGGCGATATTCACCTCTGCGGCCCTTGGCGAGCGGAGCACGCTCGATAGCATGGCTACCCCTTGTTCGGTGAAGGCGTAGGGGCGATAGCGTAGTCCGCGATGTTTTTGCGTACTGGTCACAGATTGTGATGAGTTCCGGTTTGGTGTCTTGGATCCGGTCAGAATTTGTGCCCGGATGTCCTCGTATTCTTCCGGAGATAGTTGAAACATGAAGTCATCCGGGAAACGCCGGCGGTTGCGCGCAACCGCC
>CAMDDU010000074.1:0-15148 GCA_945892985.1 Bordetella parapertussis | reverse complement strand
CGCGCCAGAAACGCCGCTTTGCGCGTTGCTCTTCCATGTACCTCGAATCCTTTCGCCGCCGCCAGCGTCATTTGTTTCATTCTCAATCCTCCCGTTTGCGTCTCGCTATATGACAACAGACGCGCGGACTTGTTCAGTGTTTCCTTAGGTTTCAGGTATTGGTGTCGCGCAGCTTCAGACCGCGATTGGTGCCTTGATGCCGGGGTCGGGGTCGTAGCCCTCGAGCGTGAAGTCCTCGTACTGAAAACTGAAGATGTCTTTCACCTGCGGATTGAGCTTCATTTGGGGCGGTTTTTTCGGCGTGCGTGACAGTTGTTCGCGCGCCTGGTCGAGGTGGTTGAGGTAGAGGTGGGCGTCACCCAGCGTGTGTACGAACTCGCCCGGCTTGAGGCCGGTGACCTGCGCCACCATTTGCATCAACAGCGCATAGGAGGCGATGTTGAAGGGCACGCCAAGAAATATATCGGCGCTGCGCTGGTAGAGCTGGCAGGAGAGCACGCCCGGTGTGCCATCTGTCGAGGGGGCCACATAAAACTGGAACAGGGCGTGGCAGGGCGGCAACTTCATCTTGTCGATCTCGGCCGGGTTCCAGGCGCTGACGATGTGTCGGCGTGAATCGGGCGTTTCGCGAATCGATTTGATCAGCTGCGCGATCTGGTCGATGTGGCCGCCGTCCGCTGTCGGCCAACTGCGCCATTGCGAACCATAGACCGGGCCGAGGTCGCCTTTCTCGTCGGCCCACTCGTCCCAGATCGACACGCCGCGCTCCTGCAGCCAGCGTACATTGGTTTCGCCGCGCAGAAACCACAGCAGTTCGTAGATGATGGATTTGAAGTGCAGTTTTTTGGTCGTGACGGCGGGAAAGCCGTTCGCAAGGTCATAGCGCGTCTGCCAGCCGAACACCGACAGTGTGCCGGTGCCGGTGCGATCGGATTTCTTGTTGCCATGCTCGAGCACATGGCGCATCAGGTCGTGGTATTGGTGCATGCCTGTCTTTGGTGACGGGTTCCCGAAATAATCAAAATAATAAAGTAATCGGTCATTGTGAGCGCAGCGAAGCAATCCCGCCGCCATGGAGAGGCCGCAGCAATGCCACAAGATTGCTTCGCTGCGCTCGCAATGACAGCGGTTTGTTTAGGGTTCCGCCCCGGTTTTCACCGGCCGCGCCGGGTCGGAACACCATTCGCTCCATGATCCGGCGTAGACCTTGTGCCCGGCGAAGCCGGCAATGTCCATGGCGAGGGCGTTGTGGCATGCGGTCACCCCGGAGCCGCACTGGTGCACCACCTGCGATGCGGGCGCGTTGGCGAGCAGCTGTTCGAACTCGAGGCGTAGCGTGGCGGCACTTTTGAACTGTCCGCCGGCATCGAGGTTGTCGCGGAAAAAGCGGTTCTGTGCGCCGGGGATGTGGCCGCCGACTGGATCGAGGGTTTCGTTTTCGCCGCGATAGCGGTCCGCGGCGCGCGCATCGACCAGCAACATGTCGGGCTTGCCCAGGTGTGCGAGCACATGGCCGGCGTCGATCACGCTGTCGCGCGGCGTAGCGGCATAGACGGTCGTCGCAGGGCGCGGTACCGCGGTGTTTTGCGGCCGCGCTTCGGCGGCCCATTTGTTCCAGCCGCCGTCGAGTACGGCAACGCGTTCGTGGCCCAGCCAGTGACGCAGCATCCACCACAGGCGCGAGGCGAATATGCCGCCTTGCGCGTCGTAGGCCACCACTTGCGCATCCGGCGTGATGCCGGCCTTGCCCAGCGCTTGCATGAAGCTGTCGGCGGCGGGCAGGGGATGGCGGCCGTTGCGCCCGTTCACCGGGCCGGCCAGATCGCGGTCCGCATGCATGAAGTGCGCGCCTTGCAGGTGTCCGCTGGCGTAGGCTTGTTCGCCGGCGTCGGGCGCGGTGAGGTCGTGGCGGCAGTCAACGATGACCCAGTGCGGGTCGTCAAGATGAGTCGCCAGTTTGGCGCTCGAAACCAGGGTGGAGTAGGTCATTGGATTCATGGGTGGCTTGAAATTTTTTCAAAACGACGCGGTGTCATTGCGAGCTCAGCGAAGCAATCTCGTTGCGGTTGTGAAGGATGTGGCAAGGCGACGAGATTGCTTCGTCGCCTTGCTCCTCGCAATGACCCGTAAATAATGAAATTTGTAACCCGTCCCTAAATCCGGCCCGCAAGTTCGCGCCGAATATGCTCGTGAAAATGCAGCATGCCATCCTCCATAGGCGACTGGTAGGGGCCGGCGTCGTCCAGCCCCTGCTGGTGCAGTGCGCGGCGGCCGCGATCCATGCGGATGGCGAGCTCGTCGTCCTCCTCGGCCGTTTCCATGTAGGCGGCTTGTCCTGCGGCGATGAACTCGGGCTCGAACAGCGCGATGTCCTCGGGGTAGTAGAACTCGATGACGTTGGTGGTCGACTGGGGGCCGTTCGGGTGCAGGGTGCTCACCACCAGCACATGCGGATACCACTCGACCATGATGTTCGGGTAGAGCGTCAGCCAGATGGCGCCGTGCTGCGGCATTTCGCCGCCGTAGTAGTCGAGCACCGCCTTATGCCAGCGTGCGTAGGTTTTGCTGCCGGGGCGGGCGAGGTGGTTGTTGAGACCCACCGTCTGCACGGAAAAGCGCTCGGCGAACTGCCAGCGCAGGTCTTCGCAGCTGACGAACTGGCCGAGGCCGGGATGAAAGGGCTCGACGTGATAGTCCTCAAGATAGACCTCGATGAAGGTCTTCCAGTTGTAGGCGCAGTGGTGGATCTCGGTGCGGTGGTACATATAACCGGAGAAGTCGAGGTCGGCGGCCACTTCGATGCCGGCAAGCTCAGCCGCTACGTCGCGCTTTCCGGCAAACAGCAGGCCGTTCCAGTTTTGCAGTGGCGTCTTGCCCAGGCTGAGGCAGGGATTTTCCGGGAAATGCGGCGCGCCGATGAGCTCGCCCTGCAGGTCATAGGTCCAGCGGTGCAGCGGGCAGATGATGTGCTGGGCGCTGCCGCGACCCTCCAGCATGATGGCCTGGCGGTGACGGCAGATGTTGGAGAGCAACTCTATACCCTGGCTGTTGCCTACCAGAAGCTTGGCATCGTCCATCCAGCCAATGCTGTGATAGTCGCCCTGGTTGGGGACCATCAGTTCATGACCGACATACCCGGGTCCGTTCTTGAACAGCGTCTGCATCTCAACATCGAAGATGCGCTGGTCGAAATACCAGGACATTGGAAGCTGAGGGGAACTCCTGACCAGTTGCAGGGTGCTGCTGAGCAATTCGGACATGATGTACGCCGACCTCCTTGAATCTCCGGGTTAATGACGCAAAAGGACGACAATTCTAAGGCTTTCCAGACCCGTGGGCCAGACTAATTGCCGCCGCAATGGTTTCGCCGCGGGCCTTATGATCGGCGCGCAGGGGTGTTTATGCGGCGCTTGGCGCGCCTGCTTCATGCGGCGATGGTTTTTGCGTTGGCCTTGATTGTGTCCTTATTGGGGCAATATTTTTTTGAGGCTTCCCGTTTATAATCGGCTTCCTCCCACCGACCTGCCGGATTCCACCGGATTTCATGTCAAAACCAGCAAAATCTGATACGCCGCCCAGTTTCGAGACGGCACTGGCCGAACTGGAAAAAATCGTCGCCAGCATGGAGAACGGGCAGTTGTCGCTGGAGCAGTCGCTGGCAGCGCATAAACGCGGGCTTGAGCTGGCGCAACACTGCCAGAGCGTGCTCGCGCAGGCGCAGCAACAGGTGCGGGTGCTCGAGGAATCCACGCTGAAAGCCTTTCCCGGAGCGCAGCCTGAAGACTGATACGCTCGCCAGCCCGGGCGCGCCATTCGCCACCTGGATGGCTGCAGTCCGGGCGCGGGTCGAGTCGGCGCTGGGACGGCTGCTGCCGCCTGCCGATGCGCTGCCGCCACGGCTGCACGCGGCCATGCGCTATGCCGTGCTTGACGGCGGCAAACGCGTGCGTCCGCTTCTTGCCTTTGCCGCCGGCGGCCTCGCCGGCGCCGCGGATGGGCGCGTCGAGATCGCCGCCTGCGCGGTTGAAATGATCCATGCCTATTCCCTGGCGCATGATGATCTGCCATGCATGGACGATGACGTGCTGCGCCGTGGAAAACCCACGGTGCACGTGGAGTACGACGAGGCCACCGCATTGCTGGTCGGTGACGCCCTGCAGTCAATGGCTTTCCAGTTGATCAGCGAACACCCGCTGAGCGATGACGCTGCGCGCCAGCTGGGCATGGTGAAGTTGCTGGCGGTCGCCACGGGCAGTCGCGGCATGGTTGGCGGCCAGGCCCTAGATCTGGCGGGCGTGGGCAAAGCCCTGAGCCTGCCCGAACTCGAGAACATGCACATTCACAAGACCGGTGCGCTGATTCGCGCCGCGGTGTTGCTGGGCGCGCGCTGCGGGGCACCGCTGGCGGCGGAGGAGCGTCTCGACCACTACGCCAAATGCATCGGACTGGCCTTTCAGGTCATCGACGATGTGCTCGACTGTGAGACGCCTACCGCCACACTGGGGAAAACTGCGGGCAAGGACGCCGCAGCCGGCAAACCGACCTATGTAAGCCTGCTTGGCATGGCGCGTGCCAAGGCGCTGGCTGAGGAATTGCGCGTCGAGGCGCACCAGGCTTTGGCCGGCTTTGGCGCCGGCGCGATGCGGCTGGCGCAACTGGCTGATTTCATCGTGTTGCGAAAGTTCTAGGGCACGCGTAAATTCCATAAGGGGCGGGCACCCATGCCGGCTCGGCCGAATACACTATGACCACAATAAGCGGATTTTCCGACATGCCCGGCGAGCGCGAGCAACGCGACAAGGCCAGGGAGCAGACTCACAAACCGGGGTATGACGCGTCCATGTACGAACTGCTCAAGACCGTCAATTTTCCGGCTGACCTGCGCAAGCTCGAGCGCCCGCAGCTTGTCCAGCTTGCAGACGAATTACGCGCCTACGTCATCGATTCGGTGTCACGGACCGGCGGGCATTTATCGTCCAACCTGGGCACCATAGAACTCACCATCGCGCTGCATTACGTTTTTGACACGCCTCGCGACCGCCTGGTCTGGGACGTAGGACACCAGACTTACGCGCACAAAATCCTGACCGGCCGGCGCGAAAGCATGTCGCAGCTGCGCATGGCGGGCGGTATCTCCGGCTTTCCGCGCCGCTCTGAAAGCGAGTACGACACCTTCGGCACGGCGCATTCGAGCACTTCGATTTCCGCGGCGCTCGGCATGGCGCTGGGTGCACGCCTCGCCGGCGAGGAGCGGCGCGCTGTGGCGATCATCGGCGACGGCGCGATGTCCGCCGGCATGGCCTTTGAAGCGCTCAATAACGCCGGGGTTTCCGACGCCAACCTGTTGGTCGTTCTCAACGACAACGACATGTCGATCTCGCCGCCGGTGGGTGCGCTCAATAAATACCTCGCGCGCCTGCTTTCCGGGCGTTTTTACGCCACGGCACGCAAGGCCAGCGAGCGCGTTCTGGGCGGTATGCCGCCGCTGTGGGAGTTGGCGAAAAAAGTCGAGGAGCACGCCAAGGGCATGGTCACGCCCTCGACCATGTTCGAGGAGTTCGGCTTTAACTATATCGGCCCCATCGATGGTCACGACCTCGATGCGCTGGTGCCCACGCTGAAAAACATCCGCCAGTTGAGCGGGCCGCAGTTCCTGCACGTGATCACCAAAAAAGGTCACGGCTACAATCGCGCCGAGGCCGACCCTGTGCTTTATCACGGCGTGTCGAAATTTGTGCCCGACGAGGGTATCAAGGGCGGCAAGGGCGGCGGCAAGCCCACCTACACGCAGGTCTTTGGCGACTGGCTTTGCGACATGGCGGCGCTGGATAAGCGCCTTGTGGGCATCACGCCGGCGATGCGCGAGGGCTCGGGCATGGTGCGCTATGCCGAACTGCATCCTGACCGCTACTTCGATGTCGGTATCGCCGAGCAGCATGCGGTGACCTTTGCCGCGGGGCTCGCCTGCGAGGGTATGAAGCCGGTTCTGGCGATTTACTCGACCTTCCTGCAACGCGGCTACGACCAGCTTATCCACGATGTGGCGATACAAAACCTGCCGGTGGTCATGGCGCTAGATCGCGGTGGTCTGGTGGGCGCGGACGGTGCCACGCACAACGGCGCCTTTGACCTGTCTTTTTTGCGCTGTATCCCCAACCTGACGGTGATGACGCCATCAGACGAGAACGAATGCCGGCAGATGCTCTATACCGCGCTTACGCTCGACACCCCGACCGCCGTGCGCTACCCGCGCGGCAGCGGGCCGGGGGTCGTGCCAGAGAAGGAAATGCGCGCACTGCCCGTTGGCAAGGGCGAGATACGCCGCCGCGGCAAGCAAGGCGGTGTGGTGATAATGGCCTTCGGCGCCATGCTCGGGCCGGCGCTCGAAGCGGCGGTGGCGCTGGATGCGACGGTTGCGAACATGCGGTTTGTGAAGCCAATCGACGCCGCGCTGGTGGCAGAGCTTGCCGCGGATGCCGCTTTGGTCGTGACGGTGGAGGAGAACGTGATTATGGGGGGCGCGGGTAGCGCCGTGGCCGAGGCCGCGGCCGCGCTGGGTTTCGGGGCGCATATGCTGCACCTTGGCCTGCCCGATCGCTTTATCGACCATGGTGATCCGGTGCAACTGCTGGCTCAATGCGGACTTGATGCGGCGGGAATTGTGCGTTCGGTCACCGCGGCTTTGCAAGGTCGCTGAAGAAGCGGTGCGGCCCGGTTGCGGCGGCGCGACTGAAGGGGGGCGGCCATTCCCCTTCGAGTCTAAGGCCTATGTCTGGTGGGGGTATTGCCGATATTTTCCGCGGATCAGATTACAATTTACGTCGCGCTTGCAAATGCTTGCACGCGTCACCATGTTAGACTTTCCACAACTCATTCGCGCCGGGGCGCCCAGCCCTGCGAAAAGGCTCCTCTGATGAATACCCGAGATTCCTCTACCACCATTCCGGACGTGCAGTCCTTAGCCGATGTGCGGCACCTCGCCATTGATCGCGTCGGCATCAAGGCCATTCGCCATCCGGTCAAGGTCATGGAGCGTGGCAATGCAGTCCAGCACACCATCGCCAATTTCAACATGTATGTCGGCCTGCCCCACCAGTTCAAGGGCACGCACATGTCGCGCTTTGTGCAAATTCTCAACGCGCATGAACGTGAGATCAGCGTCGAAAGTTTCCAGGTGATGCTAAAAGAAATGGTCGAGCGGCTGGAGGCGCGCTCTGGCGTGATCGAGATGACCTTCCCGTATTTCGTCAACAAGGCTGCGCCGGTATCCGGTGTGAAAAGCCTGCTCGATTACGAGGTCACCTTTACCGGTGAAATCCGTGAAGGCCAGCAGCACTTCACCATGAAAGTGGTCATACCGGTCACCAGCCTGTGCCCCTGTTCGAAGGAAATTTCCAAATATGGCGCGCACAACCAGCGTTCGCACGTCACCATTGCGGCGCGCACGCGTGGCTTTGTCTGGATCGAGGAACTGATTGAAATCGCCGAACGCCAGGCGTCGAGCGAGCTTTACGGGTTGCTCAAGCGTCCGGATGAAAAATTCGTCACCGAACGCGCCTACGACAACCCAAAGTTCGTCGAGGATATGGTGCGCGACGTCGCCGCTGAATTGAATGCCGACAGCCGCATCGAATGGTACGTTGTGGAGAGTGAGAACTTTGAATCCATCCACAACCACTCCGCGTATGCCCTGATAGAGCGCGATAAGACGAAATCTTAGCGCGTGATTGGGAACCGGGTGGACTTAGAACCGCTTCCTTAGCGTCATCGTCTCACCCTGACGATTCAACTCGAAGCGGTTGAGGAAAGTCATGCCCAGCAATGCCATGGGTAGTTTGCCCTCGGGTATCACCACGGCATCGATGCCGCTGACCGAGACGTCGCCGATTCTCACGCTGTCGAGCCGGATCCGCCACGCTTGGGTGACGCCGTTCGCAGTGTTCAATGATGCGGTCGCGCCTTTTTTGTAATCCAGACCCATGCGCTTGGCATCGGTTTCGGGAATGGCGACGACGCTGGCACCGGTGTCGACGAGCATGCTCAATTGACCGCTGTCGTTGATGGTGCCTGCGGCAATAAAGTGGCCGCGTTGGTCGGCCGCCAGGCTGACTGTATTGCCGCTCGCGGTGTTACCGTCGGAGCGGTGGTGCTGGCCGATGCGCAGGGTTCTCATCTTGCCGTCGACTTCGATGACAGCGGTTTCTTTTTCGGCGGAAATCAGTACTATTCCCTCAGCTGATCTTTGGCCCGGTTTGATTGATTTTGGTGGTGAGCCGTCTATGATCAGGACCGCCCCTTTGCCAGGGAAAAGTCCGATCAGGCTGATGTCCATGGCGAGCGCGCTGCCGACGGAGCCTGAAAGCACCAGCGCCAGTAAGGACAGCGCCAGTGACGACAGATTAAGTGGCCCGAGTCCGGCGGCAGGCGGTGCCATGTTGGTTTTTATCATGAGGCTCCAATGAAACCGGTTGCAGTTTTTCGTCACAGCGGCACCGAAGGCCCGGGTTATTTTGCCAGATATCTGGATGAACACGGCGTGCCATGGACCCTGGTGCGCATCGACTCGGGCGACCCGCTGCCACCCTCGCCATCGCAGTATTCGGGCTTGGTGTTCATGGGTGGGCCGATGAGCGTCAATGACGACCTGCCGTGGATCCCGCGCGTGCTTGCGCTGATCTCCCGCGCGGTCGACGAGGAGGTGCCCGTGTTGGGGCATTGCCTTGGCGGGCAGCTCATGTCCAGGGCGCTGGGCGGCACGGTCGCACCCAATCCGATGAAGGAAATCGGCTGGGGCAGGGTCGCTGTTGAGGACAACCACGAGGCGCGCGCGTGGTTCGGTCCGGTGCGTGAGTTCCTGTCGTTCCACTGGCATGGTGAGACCTTCAGCATCCCGCGCGGCGCGACGCGCATCGCCGCCAGCGAGCACTGCGGCAACCAGGCGTTTGTGATGGGGCGCCATCTTGGCCTGCAATGCCATATCGAGATGACGCCGGAGATGATTCGCCGCTGGTACACCGACGGCGGCGGGGAGATTCTCGCCAGCGCGGGTCCGGCGGTGCAAAGCGCGGCGCAGATGGAGGAGCAGATCGATGCGCGGCTTGCCGCGCTCAACGGCGTCGCGCGTCGCTTGTACGACCATTGGGTTGAGGGCTTGCAGGGCTAGCGCGCACAGCAGCTTGCTGGCCTGGGCGGTGATTCAGGACGCCCGCCTAGTCGCGGAAATTATTGAATTGGACGGGCGTGTCGGTGACAGATTTCCTCACCAGCGCCATGGCTTCCTGCAGGTCGTCTTTTTTTGCGCCGGATACGCGCACGGCATCGCCCTGTATGCTCGCCTGCACCTTCAGTTTGGCATCCTTGAGGGTCCTGACAATTTTTTTGCCCAGTTCCTGCTCGATGCCTTCCTTGACCTTGACCAGCTGTTTCATTTTTTCACCGCCGATTTTTTCCGGTTCCTGCGGGTCGAGCGAGCGGGTATCCAGGCCGCGCTTGCCGCATTTGATTCGGAACACGTCCATTACCTGCTGCAATTGGAAAACGCTGTCGGCGAAGAAGGTGAGCTCGAGCTCTTTTTGCTCGATGCGTGCGTCGGTGCCCTTGAAGTCAAAGCGGGTGGCGACTTCCTTGTTCGACTGGTCGAGCGCGTTCTTGAGTTCGACCTTGTTGATGTCTGAAACGATGTCAAAGGAGGGCATGGCGGTTCCTGTTGTCCTGTTGGGCGGTCCCCGATGGGGACGCATCCCACGTTGACGGGGGAAACCGATTATACCGGAGCCGGGTGGGCGGCCCGCGCCAATAAACGCTCAGGCGCCGCCGCGAAACAGCGAATAACCCCAGGGCGTGAGCTTGAAGGGCAGGTGGTAATGCTGCGCCGGGTCGGCGATGCCGAAGGCGTAGGTCACCACGTCAAGAAAAGGCACCGCCGGCAGTGTCACGCCGGCCGTGCGGTAATACGCGGCGACGTGGAACAGCGCCTCGTAGGTGCCGGCTGCGAAGGTGGCGGCCAGCGCAGCCTCGTCGAGGATGCCCTTGTCGTTGATGCTGCCTGCGGCAAGCAAGCGGCGTGCGCCGCCTGCCGCATGCACCTCGACGCGCATGCCCTGCGCGACGAGGCCGCGCGAGACATCGACCACATGGATTGAAATGCCGGGCATGGCGCGCTCAGTCCGGTTTGGCGCCGGATGCCCTCACCGCCGGCGCCCACAGCCGCAAAAGGCTTTCAAGTCGAAGTGCACCCATTGATTGATGGCTTCTTTCGGTTGCATTAATTGGGGGCTGCGCAAGGCCATGTGGCCCATAGGCCGCAATTTTTGACCCGAATGAGGCGTTTTTTTGTGTTTGCAACAACGCAGTGTTATCCCTTAAGTTCACTTGGCTTTTTCAAGCGTAACCCAATCCTTAGCCAATCGAAACATTTCCCCAAACTCTGCAAATATTGCCTCCGCGCATTCCCTCATGCCCCTGAGAGCCCTCGCAGCCCAAAACTACCGCCGTTTCAGTAGCTTCCTGTTTTTTTGACCATACGAGCAATGTCGTCGAAAAACGGGAAATCCGTGCGCAATTAGGCTAGCATTCGCCCCTTTGCCGCGTCATGGGCCCGCCTGCCGGCGCAGCCTTCCGTTGACTACTGCCGTTCCATCAACCCCCATTAAATGACCATGTTCCCCTACGCACTCACGATTTTTCTCTCCGCTTTCCTGCTCTTCCTGGTGCAGCCGCTGATCGCCAAACAGATTCTGCCGTGGTTCGGCGGCGCCTCCTCGGTATGGACCACATGCCTGCTGTTCTTCCAGAGCGCATTGCTGGCCGGCTACGCCTATGCGCACTGCTCGGCGCAATGGCTCACGCCGCGCCGCCAGGTGCTCGCGCACATCGCACTGCTCATCCTGTCGCTGGGCATTCTGCCCGTCATCACGGAGCCCTCGTGGAAGCCGGCCGGCGACGAGGACCCCATTCTGCGCATCCTCGGCCTGCTCGCGGCAACCATCGGCCTGCCGTATCTGCTGCTGTCCACCACCACGCCCCTGCTGCAGGCGTGGTACTGGCAGCGTTTCAATACGCGGGTGCCCTATCGCCTGTTCGCCCTGTCCAATTTCGCTTCGCTGCTGGCGCTGCTGGGCTACCCCGTCCTGGTGGAGCCGTTTTTCGGCGTGACCGATTCCGCGTGGCTCTGGTCGTGGATGTACGGCGCCTTCGTACTGGTGTGCACCGCAACCGGGCTCAGTTCCCTGCGAGCGATGAAGAGCGACGTCGCAGCCACTGCGGCGCCGGCAAAGGCCGCCGCTCCCGTGCCCTTCGCACTGCTACTCCAGTGGCTGGTGCTCGCGGCCATGGGCTCCTGCGTGCTGCTGGCGGTGTCCAACCACCTCACGCAGAACATCGCCTCCGTGCCGTTCCTGTGGGTGTTACCGCTGGCGCTGTACCTCATCACCTTCATCATCTGCTTTGACCATCCGCGCTGGTACCTGCGCCGCGTGTTCATGCCGCTGCTCGGCGCCGCATTGCTGGGCATGGCTTGGATGATCGATTCGCTCGATCTGCATATCGCCGCGCCGGTGTTCGCCGGCGGCCTGTTCGTATGCTGCATGTTCTGTCACGGCGAACTGGCGCGGCTCAAGCCCGATCCAGGCCAGTTGACGCTCTATTACCTGATGCTGTCTGTAGGCGGGGCGCTGGGTGCGCTGCTGGTGGCGGTGGTCGCGCCCGTGGTGCTCTCGGGCTACTACGAGATGCATGCGGTGCTCGCCGTGATGGCCGCGCTGCTGCTGGTGCGCCTTTCCGGGACCCATCTGCTGATGCGCGCCGCCGCGCTGGCGGTGCTGGTCGCGGTGGTGGTGCTCGACGGCAAAGCCATCAAGACCTACACCGCCGACGTGCGCGAAATGAACCGTAATTTCTACGGCGTGGTGCGCACGCGGGACTGGCACGACCCGAGTTCCTATCGCGCCATGTACCACGGCAGCATCAACCATGGCGGGCAGCGCCTCGAACCCGAGGTGAGCATGGAGCCCAGCAGTTACTTCGCCCGCACCAGCGGCTATGGCCGGTTGCTGCAAAGCCTGGAGGGTCCGCGCAAGGTCGGGGTCATCGGCCTGGGGGCCGGCGCACTGCTATCCCACAGTCGGGACGGCGACAACTGGGTGTTCTACGAGATCGACCCGGTGGTGATCGACTTCGCCAACCGCGAGTTCAGTTTCATGAAAGACACCAAGGCCAAACTCGAGATCGTCTTCGGCGACGGCCGCCTTGCCCTCGAGCGCGAGGCGCCGCGCGGCTACGACCTGCTTGCCATCGACGCCTTTTCCGGCGACTCGATCCCCATGCACCTGATCACGCGCGAAGCGATGGCGCTGTACGTAAAGCACCTCAAGCCCGGTGGCGCCATCGTGTTCCAGGCGACCAACCGCTTCATTGACCTGATGCCGGTCATCCGGCGCCTCGCCGACGAATTCGGCATGCAGACTGCATGGGTCAGCGATTGGGCCAAGGACGCGGACTACTGGACCTCGACCACGGACCAGGTGATCGTGACGCGCAACACGGCGCTACTCGAATCACCGGCCATCAAGGACGTGGCCGAACCTGCGCCGGCACGCGCCGACCTGCCGATTTTCACGGACGACTACTACAACCTGCTGCGGATTCTGAAACCTTAGGATTGAATCTGTGCCCGGAGTCAGTAGTGTGTCCGGTTAAAACGCGTAAAGATTCAGGTGGTTGCTGCTTCCACTCTGCTCGAAAATGTAGTCGCTACCTGCAAAAGCTTGCTAGATGGGCATCTTCTCGAACAGGGTGAGGGAGAATATCCGTAGCAATGTGTAAAGCGAGACGTCGAGGGTGAGGCGCTTTTTGACGATGGCGACGAGGACATAGTGATGGTGGTGGACTTTCAGCGGTGGTATCGGGAGCAGCGCGACGCGAGCACCAATCCATAACCACTCCGTTAATGCATCCCATTCAAGAAAATTTTACGGGATACCTACCGCACAAATCGATTTCTGGATGCCGACGCGGGCGGCCAAAAAAACTGCAATTTCAGTAGTTTCTTATTTTTTTGACCATACAGGCTTACACGAAGGCCACCGTTTTCCACAAAAAAAGACTCAAGGACAAGCCACAAAGGCCTGTTACTCTTGAATCATGGTGCTTGAGTCATGTTCGTTATCGTAAGTCAGAATCGATCTTTTCAAGGTTTGACTGGCTCCAGCCTGAGCAAAGCCCCTTGAGCTTCGTCAGTCAGCAAGTAGACAAAACCGTCTGGCCCCATTCGCACATCTCGTAGACGAGACCGTCCTTGAAGCAAACGCTCTTCGCCCAAGACTTTCTCGCCCTCGAGCGTCAGACGAACCAGCGTCTGCCCGCGCAAAGCGCCCACAAGCAAATTGCCCTGCCATTGGGGAAACTGTGAACCGCTCACAAAAGCCATGCCCGATGGCGCAATTGAGGGCACCCACACGTGCAAGGGTTGTTCCAAGCCAGCTTTGGCCTGGCCCTCACCAATTTTGGTGCCCAGGCCGTAATTGACGCCGTAGGTAATGACGGGCCAGCCGTAATTGAAACCCGAACGCATCACGTTGACCTCATCCCCACCCTGCGGCCCGTGTTCGTGTGTCCACAGTTCACCCGTTTGGGGATGCAGTGCAGCACCCTGCATGTTGCGATTGCCCAAGGTCCATTTTTCTGCCAGGGCCCCAGCACGGGTAACAAAAGGGTTGTTAGCTGGCACTCGGCCATCGTCGTGGAGGCGAATGACCGAACCCGCATGGTCACCCAGTTTTTGGGCACGGTCTTTGTCGCCGCGGTCACCCAAAGTCAGATAAAGCAAGCCAGCTTGATCGAACACAATTCGCCCACCGAAATGATGGCTTGAACGCGTTTTAGGCTGCATGCTGAACAGCACCTGTACCTCGGTCATGCGGTGGTCTTGAAGCTTGCCTCTGGCCAAAGCCGTACCCCAGCCGCCAGGCCCAGGCGCGTTGTAAGCCCAATAAATCCAGCCATTTTGAGAAAATTGAGGGTGCAAGACCACATCAAACAAACCGCCTTGGCCTTGTGGCACAACTTCAGGCAAACCATCAATCGTTTTAGGGTTCAGTTTGAAATCGTGACTCACTAAGCGTAATCGTCCCGCCCTTTCAGTGACCAGCATTCGACCGTCAGGCAAAAAAGCAATGGACCAAGGATTTTCAAGGCCCGTCACCAAAGTGGCCACACGGAACGCGTGTTTTTCTGATTTGAAGACCGGCCTCCCTTCCTGAGCCCAAGTGGGAAGACAGGACGCCATGCACATCAGCAGGACATGGATTGATCGAACAAGTTGAACTCTCATGAGACCTCTACTCCCACTCAATCATCAACGGCGCTTCTAAACCGTTGCCACGTATAGAACTTTTTTCAGTGAGTAGCACTTCTACCGTCATTTGCATCTAATACCCAAAATTAGCATTCGATCTCAAGCCAGCATTTTGAGCCCGTGTTTCTCGACCACGGCCAGCAACTTGAGCGCCATGCCACTGGGCCGCTGGTTCCTTCTGTACCGTGGACTCGCTGGTGTTCAGATAGCGCGCGAATACAGGTTGACTGACATACGCCCCCTCGCGGATTCGCTTGATCTCTTTAGGATGGATCGCCGATTGCGCAGTGAGGCACGATTCGTCAAATTCGCGCATGGTCGCCTTGTCGATGGTTCCGGCGCGATGCAGCCCTTGGGCAGCGCTGTGGATCGCCTCGAAGGCCTCGCTCTTGAACTTGGCTTTACGTTTCATCGCATAGCTCCAGTAAGTCAGCCTGATTCAGCGCGGCCCGCAACTCAGTGTCCGTCATGCGGCCATAGGCCTGCGCCAGTTTCTTGAAATCAGCAAGTTCATCATCATCGATGTCGGCACGGTCCTTCTTGGCGAACAGATATGCAAAGGTGCAATGCCTGCAGGCAAGGTCAGGATGTCCGGCGGCGCCCCATCTTCGAGGCAGTTAAGCGGTTGCCAATATTCGAAAATTTGTTGCCTTCACCACGGGTCGCAGATGGGTCTTCTCGCGCTTTAAATCGACCAACCCATACCGCGACATCGTCTTGAGTGTCCTGGACAGATTACTAGGCTGACGTCCGGTAATTTTTGCAAGCACGGCAACCGAATCGGGATTCGTCTCG
>CAMDDU010000073.1:0-15336 GCA_945892985.1 Bordetella parapertussis | reverse complement strand
GGTGCGAAGCAAGGCGATCAATCCGGGATACCAGAACCTGCCGGCCGAAACGGCGAAGAAATTCAAGGACGGCTGGTACAACACCGGTGATGTCATGATCCGGGATGCCGACGGCTTTTACTACTTTGTCGGCCGTGCCGATGACATGTTTGTCTGTGGCGGTGAGAACGTTTATCCGGGCGAGGTGGAGATGCTCCTCGAGCGGCACCCTGGCGTCGCGCAGGCTGTTGTCCTGCCTGTGGCGGACGAGATCAAAGGCCAGATCCCCGTCGCGTTTATCGTTCGCAGGCCTGGCGCGGAGTGTGACGTGGATGACGTCAAGAAATTCGCGATTGAACACGGTCCGGCGTACCAGCACCCGCGGTTCGTCGAGTTTGTGACCGAAATGCCACTTGCAGGTACCAACAAGATCGATCGCCGGGTGCTTGCGGAGCGTGCGGCGAAGTCGTTCGTCCGCTGAGCCGGCCCGGACAATCAAAAGAAGATCAACAGAAAATATTCAAAAGAGAATATCGATGAGAGCCCAAGTCATTCATGCCCACGGTGAGATAGCGGACATCCGGTTCGAGCCAAACTGGCCGGATCCGGTTCCGGGCGCCGGCGAAGTCGTCTTGCGTGTCAAGGCGTGCACCCTCAACTACCACGATTTTTTTACCTTGAAGGGGATGCCCGGCATTTCTTTGACCTTTCCCCTGATCATGGGCATCGACGTCGCTGGCGAGGTGGCCGAGTTGGGCGCGGGGGTGACGCAATGGAAAGTCGGCGATCGTGTGCTGGTCAATCCTTTTGACGCAAAAACCGGCAAGTTGCTCGGGGAGCGCATGGATGGCGGCCTTGCCGAATTCGTCAAGGTTGAAGCGAAGCAATTGATTGTGCTTCCCGACGAGGTGTCTTTCGAGCAGGGCGCTGCCCTGCCGGTGGCCTACGGCACCGCCTACCGGATGATGGTGGCGCGCGGGAAATTGCAGCCAGGCGAGAAGGTTTTTGTGCTTGGCGCCTCCGGTGGCGTGGGAACCTGCTGCGTGCAACTGGCGAAGCTTGCCGGTTGCCACGTCATTGCGGCGGCATCCAGTGACGAGAAACTCGAGCGGCTGAAGGCGCTTGGGGCCGACGAGGGCGTCAACTACACGAACGCGGATTGGATGCGGGAAATTCAGAAACGACACGGCAAAGCGCGTTTTGGCGGCGAGGGAGCCGGCGGTGTCGACGTGGTTGTCAACTTTACCGGCGGCGACACCTGGGTGCCGTCCTTACGCTGCCTCACGAACGACGGCAGGCTTCTTACGTGCGGCGCTACCGCCGGATTTGACCCGAAAGAGGATATTCGGTACATCTGGACTTTCGAGCTCAACATCATCGGGTCGAATGCGTGGTTGCGTGAAGATATTGTCAGCCTGCTCGATCTGGTGAAAACAAAAAAGCTTATACCGGTGGTCGACAGGGTGTTCCCGCTGGAGGAGACGAGGACCGCTTTTCAGTTGCTGCAGGAGCGCAAGGTCTTCGGAAAGATCGCAATTGCTCCCTAGGCCGGAATTGGACGGTGCGCCAGAAGGCGTCATCAACCGTGCCGTCCACACTCGGATGGCGCGCTCTGGCATTGTGGACATGGTGTCGCAAGCTCCCGCTTCCCGCATGTGGAATGGGGCGGGCGGTTTATCGAAGGAATTTTCAGAGGTGAAGTTGTGAGCGAATTTTCCGGTGGCGATAGCAGCAGTGCAGGCAGGGATGTGTTGGTTGTCGCAATACAGCGAACGGTATTGCTGGTCGCGATTTTGGCGCTATGGCAAATCGCCTCAAGCACGATTATCGATCCGTTTTGGGTCAGCAGGCCCAGTGACATTGCGGTCCGCCTGTGGGAACTTGGCCAATCCGGCATGCTGTTTATTCACTCATGGGCCACCCTCTGGCAGGCCATACTGGGGCTGGTGCTTGCCCTTCCGGTGGGCGTTGGACTGGGTATTATTCTGGTTGCTTTACCTAAAACAGCGCGTGTTGTCGATCCGTTCCTGATGGGGCTTTACAGCCTGCCGCGCATCGCGCTCGCGCCGCTGTTTGTTATCTGGTTCGGTATTGGGCTCTGGTCTAAGGTCATGCTGGTGTTCTCGCTCGTGGTATTCGTGTTTATCCTCAATACGCGCCAGGGCTTGCTTGAGGTTGATCGCGACCTGCTCAGCTTGATGCGCACGATGCGGGCATCGCGCGACTACATTTTCCGGCGGGTGCAGATCCCCTCGATATTGCCGTGGCTCATCGCCGCTTTCCGAATCAACGTCGGGCTTGCGTTGATTGGTTCGGTGATCGGCGAGTTACTGGGGTCGAACCGCGGCCTCGGCTGGTATGTCGAGCATTCAGGAGGGCGTCTGGATACCACCGGTGTTTTCGTAGGGCTTATTGCGCTAATGATTCTGGCGCTTGCGATTAACGAGACGGTCAGTTTTGCAGAGCGGCGTCTTCTGCGGTTTCAGCGCAGGAACTGACTTGCCCTGATTTTAGGCACATTTTTATTTTTCAAGGAAGGTTCAAATCATGTTCAACTTCTCAAGTTGCAAAGTCGTGGCAGCGGCCCTCGTTGCCGGTGTGTTTCTTGTTGCCGGTCCGGTTGCGGCACAATCCAAACTCACTAAAGTCAAGGCTGGCGTTTCCGTCTCGTTTGAGTGCATGCTCGCCGCGTGGGTGGCTGATGACAAGGGCTACTTCAAGGCGGAAAATCTCGATGTTGAATTCATCGACTTCAAGGGCGGCGGGCCCACCGTGCAGGCTTTCGCCGGCGGCAGCGTGGATATCTGTTTTTGCGCCACCGATCACGCATTGCGCCTGAAGAACCGGGGCAGGCCGACCGTTGTCCTCTACGGCTTAGACAGGTTTCATGATTACACGCTGATTGGCAAGACCGGCGTTGCGACCTCGCTGGCGGCGCTAAAAGGTAAAAAATTGGGCATCAGTTCTCCCGGCAGTATGACCGACAGCACGATTCGTTGGGCAATCAAGGAACTGAAGCTTGACCCTGACCGCGATTTTCAGATTGTTGGCAGCGGTACCGGTGGCGCGATGATTGCGTCAATAGACAGTGGCAGGATCGATGCGGGCCTGGTGGTCGAAACTGACACTGCATACCTGATGCAGAAAAAAGGCGCCTATACGGTGGTAAAGGATTTCGCGACGCTGCCTTACGCCAGCTTTTCCGCCCTCGCCCTGGAAAGCTGGGTTGGCGCAAATCCTGAAGTGGCGCGCGGTTTTGCACGGGCACTCGCCAAGGCCGCGACTGAACTGGAGAAAAACCCCTCTGTCGGCCATGAGAGGATCAAAAAAATGTACCCGCATTTTTCCGATGAGCTCGTTGCGTCCACGGTCAAGTCTGCTGTCAATCGTATCCCGAAGGGGGGGGCATACGAAGCCGAAGCGGTGCGCAACATGAACACGATTGTCATCGGCGCAGATCCGTCTCTGAAGCCGATAACTGTAGAGGAATTGAAGCCCAGATTTTAGTCGCAGCGCGGCGGGAAATTCGCCTGCTGTGATGCCCCGGACTACGCCAGGAGCGCCCTACTTAATGAGTCAAATGCAAATTCGATCCTCGTTTCCATCGCATGCCGTCCTGTCAGATGGGATGCTGATGCAGTTGCCGCCGGAGTCGCGCCGATGAGCGATATTGTCGCCGCCGCGCCGGCAAAGGTGCTCTTGGAATCCGTGTCCCGCTCCTATGGGGCGGTCGAGGTTTTGCGCGATGTGTCCCTGACGCTTGATAACGGGGCATTCCTGTCCATCGTCGGTCCGAGCGGCTGCGGCAAGTCGACCTTGCTCAAGTTGGTGTCCGGCCTGGAGCAGCCGACGAAGGGGCGGATTCTGGTCGATGGCGCGGAAGTTAACTCTTCTGGCGAGCGGCTTGGTTTCATGTTTCAAAAGGACGCATTGCTGCCGTGGGCCACGGTCGAAGAGAACATTACCGTTGGTCTGGAGTTGCGGGGGCTCCCCGTTGAATTGCACGCCGAGCGCAAGCGCGAGTTGATTGCGTTTCTCGGATTGGCCGGCTTTGAACGCCACTATCCGTCAATGCTCTCCGGCGGCATGCGGCAGCGCGTCTCGCTTGGCAGGTTGCTCGCCTACGAACCCGAGCTCTACCTGATGGACGAGCCGTTTGGTGCGCTCGATGCACAGACAAAAATCCTGATGGCCCGGGAGTTGCTGCGTATCTGGAGTTCCTACAAGAAAAGTGTCATTTTTGTGACGCACGACATCGAGGAGGCGGTTTTCCTGTCGGACCGCGTGATCGTCCTGAGCAGCCGGCCGGGCCAGATCAAGGCCACGTTCGATGTCAATTTGCCCCGTCCACGTGATTTTCGTACCACGCGCAAGATGCCGGAATTTCACGACCTTGTTGCCGAAATATGGGACCAAATCATTACAGTGGATGTGGAAGAGGACGTTGCGCTTCGTTAGGGTGTCATGCACGTGCATCAATCCGATGCCGGTGCGATCGATTTTGTCCGGCCGTTTGGGCTGATCTGTTTTTACGAATTTTGGAGATAGCGAATCATGCAAAATAAATCGGGTATTCAAGCAAAAGCGGGCGCTGGCGAGGTACGCAAGCCCTTCACGGAAGATCTGCGCGGTTTCGTAGAGCGGCTGCGCGCGGCCGGCGAACTGATTGATTTCCACAAGCCCGTCGATATCCGTCATGTGGCGACTCTTGTCGACCAATCAGACAAGGCATTGATGTTTCATAACGTAATCGGTTACAAGATGCCCATATTGTCGGGCATCGTTCGGTCAGCCAAGCGCGCTTTCATGTCCATGGGTTGCGCCAATTACCGGGAAATCGAGGCGGTGATGACCACGGGCCTCGCCAACCCGATCGCGCCGACCAGGGTGGCGACCTCAAAAACCGAGGAGATCATCCTCACGGGCGACGACGTCGATCTGTTTTCGCTGCCGATACCGATCTTCTCGATTCACGACGGCGGGCCGATGATCACCGCCGGTGTTGTGATGGCGCGCGATCCGGAGTACGGCATCATCAATACCGGCTGTTATCGATTTATGGTGAAAGAGAAGAACCTCACCGGCATTGATATCGTAACGCCGAACAACCTGCGGCATTACGCCGAGCGCGCCTACAAGGCCGGCAGGTCGTTGCCGATTTCGATTTCAATCGGCACCCATCCGATGGAGACTGTCGCGGCCAATTTTCGTGCGGCGCTCGATGTCGAGGAAATGTCCCTTTCCGGCGGGTTTCGTGGCGCAGGCATCGCGCTTGGCCAGTGCAAGACTTCCGATCTGCCCTATATCGCTGATAGCGAGATCGTTCTAGAGGGCGAGATCATGCCCACGGGTTGGACCCAGCCCGAAGGACGCTTTGGGGAATTTACCTTTCTGATGGGCGGCCTTCACTGGAACCCGAACGTGAAAATTAACGCCGTCATGATGCGGCGGGACGCGATGTATTACGCCCTGCACATGCCGTTTGAATACAGCTACCTTGGCGCCGCCGCCCTGCACCAGCCGGTGCGCCGCGCCCTGCAAAATACCGGCGTGCATGTCGAGGATATCAATATCACCGTCGGCGGCGCGGCGTACTGGCATGCGGTCATATCGATCAAGAAGCAGGCCGGCGAGGGCAAGACTGCGCTTCTGGCAGCGCTCTCGGTGGGCGATCTCAAGCATGTCGTGGTGGTCGATGAGGACATCGATGTCTACAACGGGCATGAGGTGGAGTGGGCCATAGCCACCAGGGTGCAGGGTGATCGCGACGTGATTATCATCCCGGGTGTGCGGGCCAAGCCGCTCGACCCGAGCCTGTATATCACCCCCGGGGTGGTGCCAACCGGCGCAAAAGTCGGCATTGACGCGACCATTGGAGAGGGTATTCCGAAGGAACGTTACGAGCGTGTCGCCTACGCCTATGCCGAAACCGCCAAGATCGACGATTACGTCAAGGGGAAATCCGACCCGGAGAGCGCGCCCTCGGCCGATGTCGAGACCGTGCTCAAGGCGAAGATTCTGGCACTGATCGAGGAGTCGCCGTTGTATTACACGGAAATCGACAAAAAGCTTCCAGAATACGATTTTGTTGCCATCGCGCACGCCTTTGGGCAGCTGCACCAGGAGGGCAAGCTCTGGAAGGATCCGGTCGGGCGAATTTGCATTCGCGGATCTACATTTGATGCCAAGGCGCGCTGAGCCAATGGTGCCGGCGGAATTTTCGCCAATAACCGCAGTTGTTTTGCACGCAGTGCGCCGGGCGCAGATATGAGCGGTTTGGTTCGCGATGACGCATGGCGTTATATCCTCGAAGTCTATGCGCGGTCCGGGGTTGCCGAGGACTTGTTGCGCCAGCAGCAGGAGACCGGGCTCGATATCGTTTTACATTTGTTTTTTCTTTATGTGAAAGACCGGCTGGGCCAGACTGTTAGTGATCAGGCCCGGCTGGGTGCCGAGGCGCTGGTACTACCTTGGCGCGAAACCGTCATCGTCCCATTGCGCACGCTCAGAAGGGCCATGAAGGACCTGCCCGGTCCCGCGGGAACCGGTGACGCGAAAGAATCGCTTCGCCAGTCGATCAAACAGGCCGAACTGCAAGCCGAGCAGACGGAGTTTTATGCGCTGTGTGAATGGTTCGACGCTTGGCAACGAGGTATTGAAAGTCAGCGGCCGGATTCAATCCCGCCGCAGCGCCAATAGGTCCGGCACTGGGGTTGTATGGATGAAATTGTCATTCGCAGCATGGTGCGCTGGCCGGATGTCCCTGACGTCTTCGGCTGGCTGGCGCTCGACCGTCGCGGCAACTGGCTGGTGAAGTGCCCGGGGGGCGGCTTTGAGCGCATCGGCAACGCCGCCTTGTGCGCGTTCATCGGGCGCAACTACCAGCATGACGACGACGGCCGCTGGTTTTTCCAGAACGGGCCCCAACGCGTTTTTGTCAATTTGCATCACATGCCCCTGGTCTATCGCATCGACGGTGGCGGCAAGCGTTTGCTGGCGCACAGCGGCCTTGTCGCGCAGGCCTTGCGCGCCGCCTGGCTGGATGATGCCGGTGGCCTGCTGCTGCAGACCGACCTTGGTGCGGGTTCGCTCGATGACCGTGACCTGGCCGAGGCGCTTGCGCTGATGCGCGATGCCGCCGGCGGCAGCCCGGGTGAAGCGGCGATCGAGCGCGGCAGCGGACTGCAGCTTGTCATCGGAGGTGATTGCATAAGCCTGGGAGCTGCCCTTGCCGCAGAGGTGGCGACCCGCTTCGGTTTTGTCGCGAC
Organism: Bordetella parapertussis; assembly: GCA_945892985.1. Lineage (GTDB taxonomy): Bacteria > Pseudomonadota > Gammaproteobacteria > Burkholderiales > SG8-39 > CAITSH01. Next base: position 8,089 of record CAMDDU010000073.1, on the reverse strand, counting down.
GCCCCGCCCCGCGCCCGGACAGGCCGATTGTTGAAGCGTGATGGTTGGGGGGGAAGGTCGGAGGGTGAAGGGTAAAGCGTGGTCGGGGACGTTTTCGCGCATGTTTTCAGGCCTGGTTCGGCCGGTTTGCCCGGCCGCGACAACGCGGCGGCTGGCTGGCGCGCACGCCAGTCAACGCATAGAATAGGCAATGGCTATCTGGTCGGCGCCAAGCTGTCCGCCAAGCAATACCCGGGAATCATGCTCGAGGTGAGTGTTGAGCAGAACGGCGATATCGATCGTGAGCGTTTTCTGAGCAAGGTGGTCAACGGCAAACAGGTGGTGACCGAAACCCTGCCGCCGGCGACAAAGTAAGCATCGTTCAAGCCGCGGCCCCCGGCCTGTTCTCCACAGGCGGGCCGTCTTTATATTTCCCTGCACGGTCATGGCGCCCGATTGGCCATGACCGCCGCGAACCACGGATATGCCTGACATGGCTGAAGCGAAGAAATTTATCCTTGCCGGTGTGATGGGCTGGCCGGTGGCGCATTCGCGCTCGCCGGTGTTGCACAATTACTGGATCAAGCACTACGGCCTCAATGGCGCATACGTTCTGCTACCGGTTGACCCGGCGCGCCTGGCGCAGGCCCTGCCCGGACTCGCGGCGCTGGGTTTTGCCGGCTGCAATGTCACGGTTCCGCACAAGATCGCCGCGATGCAGATGCTTGACCATGTCGACCCTGTCGCGCGTCGCATCGGCGCCATCAACACCATCGTCATCGGGCCTGACGGCTCGCTCAGCGGCTTTAACAACGACGGCTTTGGTTACATCCAGAGCCTTCTCGACGCCAAGCCCGACTGGCGCGCTGACGCCGGGCCGGCGACAGTGCTGGGTGCCGGCGGGGCGGCGCGGGCCGTCATCGCCGGCCTTGCCGACCGCGGCGCGCGCGAGATCCGCTTGCTCAATCGCACGCCGGCGCGCGCCGCGGAACTGGCGCGGGAATTCGGCGCCCCGGTCAGGGCGATTGCATGGGAGCAACGCAACGACGCGCTGGCCGATGCGGCCTTGCTGGTGAACACCACCAGCCAGGGCATGGTCGGGCAGCCGCCGCTGGAACTTTCCCTGGAAAGATTGCCGCGACAAAGCCTCGTTTCCGATGTCGTCTATGTGCCGCTTGAAACGCCTTTGCTCGCGGCGGCGCGCGAACGCGGCAACCCCACCGTCAACGGCCTGGGCATGCTGCTTAACCAGGCGCGGCCCGCGTTCAATGCCTGGTTCGGCGTCATGCCCGAGATCACGCCCGCATTGCGGCGCGCCCTTGAGGCCACGCTGTAGCGCTTAACCCAGCCCCCCCAAGGTTTGCCCATCGTCTTGCACAACCCGGATTCGCCCTCATGTCCCACCCCCTGTTCTCGCTGTCAGGCCAGGTAGCGCTGGTCACCGGCGCTTCGCGCAGCCTTGGCGCGGCGATGGCGCAAGCACAGGCGGAGGCCAAACGCGCCGGCTGCCGCCTGCTTACCGGCGCCCAAGCGGACGCGGCGAGGATGTCGCGCGATTTTCTGGCGATGATAGCCGCGGCGGGACGCTAGGCGGCAGGGCTTATAATCGGGCTTGAGAGCTTGAGAGCGTGCGTGTTTGCGTGCTGGCGTAATGGCAACAGCGACAGCGCGCCCTTATCTTGATAGTTCGCGCCTGCAGCGCGCTGCAGTTCGTGGTTTGCGTGAGGATCAGGCGCATCCGTAATTGAAATTTTTGGTAGGGCCCAGGAGAATTTTTGACATGAACCACGGCTACTTCAGGACCACCCTGCTTGGCGGGGTGCTCATTATGTTGATCGCGCTGCTGGGCGGCTGCGGCAGTATGCCGAGCATGCCCAGCATGCCCAGCCTGCCCAACGTCTGGCCCTTCGGCGAAAAAAGCGGCGAGCGTTCGCGCGTGCCGCCGGGGGCGACGGCCTACCAGTGCGACAACGGTCGCACCCTGTACGTGCGCTACCTGGAAACGGGCAAGGCGGCCTGGGTGATCCTGCCCGAGCGCGAGTTCAGGTTGAATGCGCTTACCGCCGCTTCCGCCGCCGCTGCGGGCGCGCGGTATAGCAACGGTATCGGCACGCTGGAAACCAAGGGCAACGAAGCCACGCTCTCGGACGGCGCAACAGTGACCCACGCCAACTGCAAGGCCGCAGCGCCGCCGGCCTGAGCTTGCGCCTGAATTTGAATTTTTCAGGCTGCCAATAAAAACGCCCGCATTGCGGGCGTTTTTATTGCTGCCAACACCGGCTGGCGCCTATGGATCCTAGCGGCGATGTGTATTGCCTGTGCCGCGGGACCAAGCGGTGTGAACGGCGCTGCTCTGGCCACCGCCTTGTGTCCAGCCCTTGTGCTGGCCGTTGTCATGTGACCCGCCCCTCTGTTGTCCGTCGTTCTGGCTGTTGCGCGCGCCGCCGTACTGGTTTGCCTGGCTGTTGCCGGCCTGCTGCCAGGTGTGACGCGTGTGACGCGTGTCAGCGCGCTGCTGTGTATCGTGAGTTTCACGATAGATGCCGCGGCTGCCGCTGTTCTCGGCTTGCCTGATGCCCTGTTGCTCGTTGCGGCCAATATGACCGTCTGCGCCGGCGCGCGCCTCGCTACGATGGATTTGCGCCTGGCTGCGCTGCAGTTGCGACACGTCGCGATTGCTCAGTTGGCCCGATTGCAAGCCCTGTGCGATGCGTCTGTCCTGGTTGATGTTGCGTTGCACGTCCGCCTGCATGCGCTGTGAGGAGGGCGAATTGGGGTTGCCGGTCTGGGCATCGTGTGCCTCGCGGCGGATGTCCTGACTCAGGTGATCCTGGGCGCGGTTGATGCGCGCCGCTTCCTCCGCGCTGAGCCTGCCGTCGGACAGCGCGCGCGCCTGCAAACGGTCGATGCGCGCGGTTTCGCGCTCCAGTCCGGCCGCCTCCTGCACCGTCAACTGGCCCGAGCGCAGGCCTTGCTCTATGCGTTGCTGCTGGTGGATGTCACGCTCGATGAATTGCGGCGTGCTTTGGGCGAGCGCCGCGGTGGAGTAGACGGCGCCGAGGCTCAGTGTACCCAGCGTGCCCAGCGTGCCCAGGGCGATGGCAATTGCGTTTTTTGCAGCGTTCATTTTTGGCTCCTCGTTGTATAGGCATGGGATATCCCCATGCGCTTATTTAACGCGGCGCCGCGGCCGGAAACTACACCGAAAATTGTAAGAGCTGTAACAAAGTGTTGGCGATGCCAATTATTTCCGCGTTGGGCCGGCAAGCCCCGAGCCGGGGGCGACGGCCACGCTCACACCACCAGTATCGCCTTGCCGTGCACCTTGCGCGCCAGCAGGTCGGCCAGCGCATCGGCGGCGCGGGCGAGCGGGTAGGTCGCCGAGACCAGCGGCTTGAGCTTGCCGGCGATGACCCAGCCGTAGATTTCAGTCATGTTGGTGCGATGCGCCTGCGGCTCGCGCTTGGCAAACTCGCCCCAGAACACGCCGACGATGGCGCAGCCCTTGAGCAGCGTCAGGTTGAGCGCAATGCGCGGGATTTCGCCGGCAGCGAATCCGACCACAAGATAACGCCCGCCCCAGGCCATGCCGCGCACCGCCGCTTCGCTGTAGTGGCCGCCCACCGGGTCATAGACCACATCCACGCCCTTGCCGCCGGTGAGGGTCTTGATGGCCTCGCGCAGGTCGTCCTTGTTGTAATTGATCAAGGCATCCGCGCCAAAACGTTTGCAGGTGGCGAGCTTGTCGTCGGTGGAGGCGGCGGCAATGACCCGGGCGCCCATCAATTTGCCCAGTTCCACTGCAGCGAGCCCGACGCCGCCCGCGGCGCCCAGCACCAGCAGGGTCTCGCCCGGCTTCAGATGCGCGCGGTCTTTCAGCGCGTAATAAGTCGTGCCGTAAGTCACCGTGATACCGGCGGCGACATTGAAGTCCATGCCCTCGGGCAGCGGCGCGAGGCGGTCGGCGTTGACCACGACTTCCTCGGCGTAGGCGCCCCAGAGTGTTCCGGCCGACACCGCGTCGCCGGGCTTGACGCCGCTCACGCCCTCGCCCACCTGCTTTACGAGGCCGGCCATTTCGCTGCCGGGCGAGAAAGGCAGGTCCGGTTTGTACTGGTATTTTCCCGCGATGATCAAGGTGTCGGGGAAGTTCACGCCGCAGGCGCGCACGCTCACCACGACCTGGCCCTTGCCCGGTTGCGGCGAGGGGACGCTCTCCACCACCAGCGACGCGGGCGGCCCATACTGTTTGCACAAAACTGCTTTCACATGCGCTCCTGAATTTGCGTCTAATATGCTGCGGTGATCATAGCGCAGCTTGCCCGGCCATCGTGCAGCCGCTACCATCTTCCGGGGCGGGCGCTGCGGCCAGCGCACCAACCACCAACCACGACGACAAACCACGGCAGATATGGACTTGAACTTTACCCCCGGCGAACTGGCATTTCGCGACGAAGTGCGCAGCTTTGTGCGCGCCAGCGTGCCCGCGGACATCGCGCACAAGGTGCTCGACCACCGCCATCTCACCAAGCAAGACCAGATGCGCTGGCAGGACATCCTCGCCCAAAAGGGCTGGTTGTGCGGACACTGGCCGAAGGAGTTCGGTGGTTGCGCCTGGACAGCCGTGCAAGTGCATATCTTTGACGAGGAAGCCGCAGCGACCGGTGCGCCGCGCCTGATCCCCTTCGGCCTCAACATGGTCGCGCCCGTGATCATGGCCTTTGGCAGCCCCTGGCAAAAAGAGCATTACCTAACGCGCATCCGCGAAAACACCGACTGGTGGTGCCAGGGTTACTCCGAGCCTGGCTCCGGTTCCGATCTGGCCAGCCTCAAGACGCGCGCAGAACGGCAGGGCGATGAGTACGTCGTCAACGGCCAGAAAACCTGGACAACGCTGGCGCAGCACGCCGACATGATTTTTTGCCTGGTGCGCACCGCCACCGAAGGGCGCAAGCAGGAGGGCATTTCTTTTTTGCTCATCGACATGCGCTCGCCCGGTATCTGCGTGCGGCCCATCATTATGCTCGACGAGGGGCACGAGGTGAACGAGGTGTTTTTCGACAATGTAAGGGTGCCGCTGAAAAACCGCGTCGGCGAAGAGGGCAAGGGCTGGACTTACGCCAAATTCCTGCTCGGCCACGAGCGCACCAACATCGCCGGCGTGGGCGCTTCCAAGCGCGAGCTGGCAACGCTCAAGTCAATTGCCCGCGACCAGATGAAGAGCGGACGGCCGCTGATAGAGGATGCGGGCTTTGCCGCAAAAATAGCGCTGCTCGAGATCGAGCTGATGGCCCTTGAGGTGACCGTAATGCGGGTGCTGGCGGCGCGCGGCAAGACGCCGGGCGCCGAATCGTCGATACTCAAGATCAAGGGAACGGAAATCCAGCAGACCCTGACAGTGTTGATGATGGAGGCCTTGGGCCCCTATGCGCAGCCCTTCCTGACCGAGGGTGGGCAGGATGAGGGCGCGGGGCCGGTGGGTCCCGCGTATGCCGCGCCGCTCGCGGCGCGCTATTTCAACATGCGCAAGACCACCATTTACGGCGGTTCCAACGAAGTGCAGCGCAATATCATTGCGCAAATGGTGCTGGGGCTATGAAGGCGGTGAATGGAGAACGGGAAATGGGAAATGGTGTGAAACATAAGCAGTACGTGGGTATTGGAGTCGCCTTTACGATTTTCCATTGCCTATTTTCTATTGACTGAATTCAAATGGATTTCGCATTCACCGAAGAACAGACCATGCTGGCCGATTCGCTGGCCAAATTTCTCGCGCACGAATACGGTTTTGAGCAGCGCGGCGCCATCCGCGCCTCGGGCGAGGGCTTCAGCCGCGAGGTGTGGCGGGGCTTTGCCGAAATGGGCTTGCTCGGCCTGCCCTTTGCAGAGGAGCACGGCGGCTTTGGCGGCACGCCGGCTGACACGCTGCTGGTGATGCAGGCGCTGGGCAAGGCGCTGGTGCTCGAACCCTACTGGTCGACGGTGGTGATGGCGGGCAACGCCATTCACCTGGGCGGCAGCGCCGCACAAAAAAACGCACTGTTGCCGGCCATTGCCGGCGGTGAGCGCATTTTCGCCTGGGCGCATGGCGAGCCCGGCTCGCGCTACGACCTGGCGCATGTCGAGACGGTGGCCAGGGCCGAGGGTGACGCGCATGTGCTCGACGGCAAGAAATCGGTCGTGCTGTTTGGCGCGCAGGCGGACAGCCTGATCGTTTCAGCGCGCTCTGAAGGCGGCGTGCGTGATGTGGGGGGAATCAGCCTGTTCATCATCCATCGCGGGCAACCGGGCGTCAGCGTGCGCGATTACCGCACCATAGACGGACTGCGCGCCGCGGAAATTACCTTCAAGGGCGTACGCGCCGGCGCCCAAGCGCTGCTTGGCGATCGCGGCGCCGGCCACGCGCTGATCGAACAGGTTAGCGACCTTGGCCTTGCGGCGCTGTGCGCCGAGGGTGTCGGGCTGATGGAGGCGCTCAACGCCGCAACGCTCGATTATCTCAAGACGCGGCAGCAGTTCGGCCAGCCCATCGGCCGCTTCCAGGCGCTGCAGCACCGCGCCGTGGACATGATGATCCATGCCGAGCAGTCCAAGTCCATGGCGTATCTGGCGGCGATGCGCGCCGGCGGCGCCGATGCGCAGGAACGCCGGCGCACCGTCGCCGCAGCCAAGGCGTATGTCGGCCGCGCCGCGCGTCGCGTCGCCGAAGAGGCCATCCAGTTGCATGGCGGAATGGGCGTGACGAATGAGCTCGCCGCCAGCCACTATGCCAAGCGTCTGGTCATGCTCGACTTCATGCAGGGTGATGCGGACCATCACCTCGCGCGCTTTGCCGCTGCAGCGCTCGTTTGAGCGTTTCGCCACGCTTTTAAGCAAACCGATAAGCAAACCAATAAGCAAACCGATAAGCGATCAACAGTGACGAAAGAAAAATGATGAGCACCAATCAGCAGGTCCTGTTGGCCAGCCGCCCTGTCGGGGCGGTCAGGGAAGATAATTTCAGCGTGGTTGAATCGGCTATGCCCGCCCCGGTCGCCGGACAAATGCTGGTGCGCAACGACTGGCTGTCGCTTGACCCCTATATGCGCGGTCGCATGAGCGATGCCAAATCCTATGCCCGGTCCGTCGCTATCGGCGAAGTGATGGTGGGCGGCACCGCTGGTGAGGTTATCGAATCGCATCACCCCGGCTTCAAGGCCGGCGACAAGGTGGTCGGTGCGCTGGGCTGGCAGCGTTACGCCGTGTCTGATGGCGCCGGGCTGATGAAGCTCGACAATCCCTTGGCGCCGATGTCGGCCTACCTTGGCGTGCTGGGCATGCCGGGTGTCACCGCATGGATGGGGCTGCTCGACATCGGCCAGCCCAAGCCGGGCGAGACGGTCGTGGTGTCGGCCGCAGCGGGTGCCGTGGGTTCGGTGGTGGGGCAGCTTGCGAAAATAAAGGGTTGCCGCGCCGTGGGCATCGCCGGTGGCGCGGCCAAGTGCAAGCATGTGGTCGAGGACCTCGGCTTTGACGCCTGCGTCGATTACAAGGCGGGCAATCTTGCCGCCGACCTCGGGGCGGCGCTGACAAACGGCAAGAATAAGGGCATTGACGTCTACTTTGATAACGTCGGCGGCGAAGTGCTCGACGCCGTACTGCCGCACATGAATGCGTTTTCGCGCATTCCCTTATGCGGACTGATTTCGCAGTACAGCGCCACCGAGGCCTACGGCGTGAAGCAGTTCCGCTCTTTTCTGGTGAACCGCATCCGGCTGCAGGGTTTTATCTGTTTTGACCGGCTCGACCTGTGGCCGCAAGCCATGCGTGAGTTGGGCGGCTGGCTGGGCGAGGGCAAACTGCAGTACCGCGAATCCGTGGCGCAGGGTCTCGCTGCCGCACCGCGGGCGTTTATCGGCCTGCTCAGTGGCGAGAACCTCGGCAAGCAACTGGTCAGGCTTGGTTGAATTTATTTATTTTTCTGGGTCTTCTGCAAAGTGAGTGGGTCATTTTGAGTCATTTTAGATCGATGGGAGCATGCAAGTGAGGATCTTGAGCCGCAGATATTCTTGGTCGCGCAGTCCGTATGCGCGTCGCTGGATGACGCGAATCTTGTTGTTCAGTCCTTCCA
>CAMDDU010000072.1:0-16095 GCA_945892985.1 Bordetella parapertussis | reverse complement strand
AAGTTTTCTCTGGCGGTGATCGACGCCTGTCGGGATAACCCGTTTCCGGGTAAGGGGAGGGACATAGGCGGGAGCCGTGGGCTGCTAGCGCCCTCGGGCAACGCATCGGGGATGATGGTGGTGTATTCGGCCGGGGCAAACCAAAAGGCACTGGACCGCTTGAGCGATGCGGATCGCAACCCGAATGGCTTGTTCACGCGCGAGTTTCTCAAGGCGATGCGCATACCCGGGCTGACTGTCCAGGAAGCGGTGAACCAGATCAAGATGTCGGTGATTGCGCAGGCGAAGAGTGTGGGGCATGTGCAGACCCCGGCCATTTACGACCAGTCGGTGGGGACATTCATGTTCACGCCTGGCCAAGCGCCAGCGGACAACATTGTTCGGCCCAGTCCTGTAGTGGCCCCCGAGATGAGCGCGGCGCAGCGCGAGGATACGTTTTGGGCGGATGCCAAAGCCGCGGGAAATAAAGAGGCGTTTGAGGCCTACCTAATTAATTATCCGACGGGGCGGTACGCGAACTTGGCAAGAGCGAATATCGCGCGCTTGTCTAAGGATGTGCAGGTAGTCAGCGCCCCACCCGTTGTTGCGCCGGTCATTACCCCGCCCGTGACCAAGCCGGTCATCACAACCCCCGCCAGATTGCCCGGAGGTGCGTTCAAAGACTGTGACGACTGCCCGGAGATGGTGGTGATACCGGCTGGGAGTTTTGAGATGGGCCGTCATGCAGCCGACATGAGCGGTCATGCAGCCGATGAGACGCCTCGCCATCGGGTCACGTTGAGCGCCTTCTCTATGGGCAAGACGGAGGTAACGCGAGGCCAGTGGCGATCGATAATGGGTAACATCGTAGCGTCCTATGAAGCCTGCGGTGATACCTGTCCGATAGAGGGCGTAAGTTGGGAGAATGCCAAGCTATTTATTAGCAGGTTAAACCTCAAGACGGGTAAGCAATATCGTCTGCCCGCAGAGGCAGAGTGGGAATACGCCTGTCGGGCGGGTGGGCAAGATATGTATTGCGGTAGAGGCAGAGCTGATGACGTGGGCTGGCATAAAGGCAATAGCGGAGGGGCGCCTCATCCTGTGGCAGGCAAGAACGCCAATGCTTGGGGGCTGCATGATATGAGCGGTAACGTGCTCGAGTGGACCGAAGATTGTGGCAATGTCAATTACAGTGGTGCTCCAACTGATGGCCGTTCTTGGACTACAGGCGAGTGTTCCAGGCGGGTGGCGCGGGGCGGTTCCTGGAGCGTCATTGAGTGGTACTTGAGAGCCGCTGGCCGCAACTGGCTACCCACCGCTTTCCAGGGCCTCAACATCGGTTTCCGTGTTGCCAGAGACAATTAAATCATGGGTCTCGGGCGCTCTACCAGGTGTGTTTTTTCCCCAAGCGTTCAGACCGGCGGCGCTTTCCTTGCGGTTGTAGTTACAACAGTAAAGGCTGCCATGAGCGTAGTCGGCGCAGCAATCAATGCGTTTCTGCCGAGCAATTATAAGAAGTAAGCGCAGGTATAAGCTGGAATATGCCCGCTGGGTGGCTTGGCCAACCTGGTGCGAGAAACACGGGATCGACTGCCTGCGTCGGTTTAAACGCAAGGGCACCTGGGCTAGTGGCTTGGGGGAGGGGACAGCGCCAAAGGTGAAAACGATATAGCTCGGTTTTCGGTGCGGGATAAGTACTGATTGTGAAGGTTGTCCAATGACACGATGGTTGATTCCGATTTTAGGTTTTGTTCTGCCTGCATTGGCATTCGCCGGCGGCTCCAATTACGGGGTTACGCCGGGTGCGCGAGAGCCCTCGGGCAAAATAAGCGAGTGGCCGTTGCCAACCCAGCGCTTTGCACGCGACCCGGCCGTGGCGCCCGATGGCAGCATTTACATTGCGGTGATGTCCGGTAACAAGATTGCCCGCTTCGACCCGGCAAGCCAGACGTTCAAGGAATGGGAGCTGCCCGTTGACAGCAATCCGCATGGCGTCTTGCCCGACCGGGAGGGGCGTGTCTGGTTCGCGGGCAATGGCAACGGCAGTCTTGGCCTGCTCGATCCGGCGAGTGGCAAAGTGAGTTTGTTCAAGACGCCCTCGGGCGGCGGCGGTCCCCACACCTTGGTGCTCGGCGATAACGGCGACATCTGGTTCACCGGACAGAGCGGCAACTACCTTGCCCGATTCGAGCGTACGCCGGACGGCAAAACCGGCAAGATAACCGAATACAAAATGCCTGGTAGTCCCTACGGTCTGGCCATCGACAAGCAGGGCAATATCTGGGTTTGCCGCTACAGCGCGGACAAATTGGGCAAGCTCGACCCAAAAACGGGCAGGATCACGGAACTGAGTACGGGCGCCGGATCGCGGCCGCGCCGTATCGCAGCCGCGCCAGACGGCACGCTGTGGGTCACGCTTTACGGCAAGGGCACGCTCGCGCACATCGATCCGGCTAGCGGCAAAGTGCTGCGGGAGTACATGCTTCCGGCCGGCGCCAATGCCGGCCCGTATGCGGTGAACGTCGATGCGGCGGGCAAGGTCTGGGCTAACGAAATCGAGAGCGACTCCGTGGTGCTGCTTGATCCGGCGGCCGGAACCATGCGCGTGTTCAACCTGCCGTCCAAGAACACCGGCATTCGCAAGGCGGTGATCGATGCCCGGGGGCGTTACTGGTACGTGGGCAGCCACAACGGGCGGCTGGGGGTCATCGAATAGGAATTGATGCGACCGCGTGCATAGACCGCTTGTGGGGTCTAGAATGGACATATACCTGTTGCTTCTCGTTTTTCGAGTGCGATATTGGTATTAAAAATGATAATCACTATCAGGGTAGGCACAGTTGTTTCGATGCAGTCCCTTTGGAGGAATCACCATGTTTCGATTTTTTCTTAAATCTATTTCCCTGCTGGCCTTAGTCATTGCCGCCAGCGCCCAGGCACAGACCTACCCGACCAAGTCGATCACCATGGTCGTGCCCTTTGCCGCGGGCGGCCCGACCGACACGCTTGGCCGTAACCTTGCGCAAGCGATGACCAAAATACTCAAGCAGACGGTGGTCATTGAGAACGTCGGTGGCGCAGGGGGGACCATCGGTGTTAATCGCGTCGCCAAGGCCGGTCACGACGGATACACGGTGTTGCTGCATCACATTGGTATGTCCACTGCGCCGGCTCTTTATCGCACGCTGCCGTACAAGACGATGGACGATTTTGAATATATCGGCCTCGTCGCCGATGTGCCGATGACACTCATTGCCCGCGGCAATTTTCCGGCCAAGGATTTCAAGGAGTTCCTCACTTACATCAAGGCGAACAAGGAAAAAATTTCTTATGCCAATGCCGGTCTGGGTGCCGCCTCACATCTTTGCGGTATGCTCTTTATGAGTGCCATCCAGACCGATTTCACGACCGTGCCGTACAAGGGCACGGCACCAGCGATGAATGACTTGCTCGGTGGACAGGTGGACTTCATGTGCGACCAGACGACCAACACCACCGGCCAGATATTGGGCGGCAAGGTCAAGGCCTTCGGCGTTACGACCAAGACCCGTGTCGCCTCGCTAAAGGACATCCCGACTTTGGCGGAGCAGGGACTCAAAGACTTTGAGGTAGGCGTATGGCATGGCGTCTACGCCCCCAAAGGCACGCCAAAGCCGGTGCTCGACAAGCTGGTCGCAACCCTGCAAGAGGCGCTGCGGGATCCGGATCTGAAGGCCAATCTTGCCAAGCTCGGTACCGAGCCAGTGCCGCAAAAAGATGCGACACCCGATGCGTTGCGCAACCATCTCAAGGCTGAGATTGATAAATGGGGTCCGTTGATCAAAAAAGCCGGGGTCTATGCTGACTAAAGCCGCCGGAGTCTGGCGATAAGAAAAGGCGGGGGTTATTTTCCTCCGCCTTTTTTTATGCCGCGGTACTTTGGTGGGCACGGGACAGGCCGTAGCGACACCAAACGAGGCTTTGCTGGCAAAACGAAGAGAGGGCGGGCACGCGCTCATGATTCGTCATGCGCATGCCCCTTGAATGGCAAACCGTAAGGCCTAAAAGCAAAAAGGCGTCCGAAGACGCCTTTTTGCTTGATGCGAACTGCTTCTTTCAGGCCACGCCGTGCTTCTTGAACCAGGCGAGCATGCGCTTCCATCCGTCCTCTGCGGCTTCTTTGCGGTAGCTCGGGCGATAGTCGGCGTGAAAGGCGTGGGGCATGTCAGGGTAGACGTGGATCATCGACTGCTTGTCCTTGCCAAAAGCGAGTAGACCGGCATTCATGCGATCCACCATCGTTTGCGGAATGCCTGAGTCGGCGCCACCGTAGAGGCCCAGCACCGGCGCGTTCAACTGGTCGGCCACATCCATCGGCGTCAAGGGCATAGCCGGCGGCATCGGGTTGAGGCCACCGTACCAGGAGACCCCCGCTTTGACCTGTTTGCTGTGTGCGCTGTACATCCAGACGGTGCGACCACCGCGGCACATGCCGGTGATGCCGAGCTTTTTGGCGTTGACCTTGGGCTGCTTGCCCAAAAAGGCGACCACGGCATCGAGGTCGGCCAGCATGACCTTGTCTTCGAGGGAGTTGGCTTTGCCTATGACCTCCTTGATGTCGGCGATCTTGGACAGGTCGCCGCTGCGGAAGAACGGATCCATGGTGATGGCGTAGTAGCCTGCTTTAGCGAGGCGGCGGCAGATATCGCGCTGGTACTCGTGCATGCCGAAAATTTCCGGGACGACGAGGATCGTGGCGTACTTTCCAGCCTTTTTCGGCGCGGCGAAATAAGTGGGGATGTTGCCCCCGGCAACTGGAATTTGCGCGCTGCCGGTTTCCAGGCCATCGGCCGCGGTGATGATCGCCGTTTGCGCCACGGCCGGGCCGGCCGAAAGGGCAAAACCGGTGGCGATGCTCGATGCGATGAAGCTGCGCCGGGTGAATTTGACTTCGGTGATCAAGCTATCCATGTCGGGGTTATTGAAACCTGTAATGCGGTCTGCGCGGTCGTTCATGCATTTCTCCTGGGCGATGGGCTTTTTTGGGGATGGCGTACTACGTGATTGGGCTAGAATTCACTAGCAAACACATTCTGCCACCAACTTATTCCATTCGTATGACTGCAGTCAGCCGCTATCCGTTTCCCGAGCTCAAAGACCTTGCCGCAGACATCCGCGAGCGCATTCTGGCGGTGCAGGAAAAATCCGGTTTCGTTCTGAATGTTTTTCTTGCATTTGCACGCCGGCCGGAAGAATTTCGCGCGTTTTTCGCCTATCACGATGCATTGATGGAAAAAGACGGCGGCCTCTCCAAGGCCGAGCGCGCGATGATTGTTGTCGCCATTTCGGCCGCCAACCAGTGCCAGTATCATGTGCTGGCGCAGGGCGCCGACCAAGGGCCTTAGCGCAAGCGCGGTAAGGTGGTGAACAACACCCCTATGAGGGCGGCGATAAGCACAGCCAGCGGGATCATCAACAGATAGAGCGGCAGTCGTTTTTGGCGACGCCGGTTTTTCGTCGCCTCCTCGGCCATCAGCAGTGCCATCTGTTCTTCCAATCCCAGGGCAGCGTCAACGCGAGTCGGGCCCGCTGACAGCTTGGCGGTGACCGGCACGGCGGGAGCCGGTGATGCAGACTGTCTGGGTCTTGGCGGAGGCGCCGATCCGGCCGATTGCGCGGGCGGCGCGGGCGGTGTTGGTTGTGCGCCGGACGCATTACGGCTGGCGGCGATTTCGCGCTTTGCCATTGCAATCAGTGCTGCTTCTTTGTCGCTGAGTTTGCCGTGCTTTTCCATGTTGTCGCGTGCCTGTCCGATAGCCTTGCGTCATGTCCTACATTAGTACGATATCGAACTGCTCCTGGGCATAACTCGTCTCGGCCTGCATGGAAACCGGTTTGCCGATGAAATCCTCGAGCATGGCCAGCGACTGTGATTCCTCGTCATGCAGAAAATTGATTACTGCGGGCGCCGCCAGCACGCGGAACTCCCGTGCGCTGAACTGACGCGATTCGCGCAAAATTTCACGCAGTACTTCGTAACAGACGGTGCGCGCAGTTTTGACTTCGCCGCGGCCGGCGCAGGTGGCACAGGGCTCGCACAGTACGTGGGCAAGACTTTCGCGGGTGCGCTTGCGCGTCATCTCCACCAGCCCCAGCGCGGTAAAGCCGCTCACTGTCATTTTGGTGCGGTCGCGCGACAAGGCCTTGTTCAGTTCGGCCAGCACGGCGTTGCGATGCTCCTCGTTGTCCATGTCGATGAAGTCGACGATGATGATGCCGCCAAGGTTGCGCAGGCGCAGTTGCCGCGCGATAACCAGGGACGCTTCGAGGTTGGTCTTGAAAATGGTGTCGTCAAAATTGCGCACGCCGACGTAACCGCCGGTGTTGACGTCGACCGTGGTCATCGCTTCAGTCTGGTCGATGATGAGATAGCCGCCTGATTTCAGGTCGACGCGGCGTCCGAGCGCCCGTTCGATCTCATCCTCGACGTTGTACAGGTCAAACAGCGGCCGCTCGCCCGAATAGTGTTCCAGGCGCGACGAGGCCGCCTGCGTGTAGTCGGCGGCAAATGCCTGCAGTTTTTGAAAATTTTCGCGCGAATCGATCATGATGCATCCGGTCGCATCGTTGACGAAGTCGCGCAGCACGCGCTGCGCCAGCGAGAGATCCTGATAGAGCAGCGAAGGGGCGGGGGCCGATTGAGAGCCTTTGCGGATGTCCTGCCACAGCCGGCGCAGGTAGGCGACATCGGTTGCCAGCTCATCGTGGCAGGCGGTTTCGGCCATGGTGCGTATGATGAAGCCGCCCTTCTCCTCCGGCGGGATCAGTTCCCGGAGCCGCGTGCGCAGGGCCTCGCGTTCCGCTTCGTTGCCGATCTTTTGCGAAATGCCGATATGCGCATCCTGCGGCAGGTAGACGAGCATGCGACCGGCGATGGAAACCTGGGTCGACAGCCGCGCCCCCTTGGCACCGAGCGGATCCTTGACCACCTGAACCATCAGCGGCTGGCCTTCGGCAAGGATTTTTTCGATTGGTCTGGTTGGCGGGCCGTTTCGATGGGCGGTTTCGTCGCGATCTGCCTGGGACCGCTCCTCCCAGATGTCTGCCACATGCAAAAAAGCGGCGCGTTCAAGACCAACGTCGACAAACGCCGATTGCATCCCGGGCAGGACGCGTACGACCTTGCCCATGTAAATATTGCCGACAAGGCCGCGGTTGGCGGCACGCTCGATGTGCAACTCCTGCACCACGCCGCTTTGCATGATCGCAACGCGTGTTTCCTGCGGCGTCACATTGATGAGAATGTCTTCGCTCACGACTGGATTTCCCTCAGCAATTGGGCAGTTTCAAAAAGCGGCAGGCCCATCACGCCCGAATAGCTGCCGCGTAGCGTGGCGATGAACGCCGCGGCGCGGCCCTGGATGCCGTAAGCGCCGGCCTTTCCCGCGGGCTCGCCCGATGCGATGTACGCGCTGATCTCTGCGTCGGCAAGCTCGCGGAAGCGCACCTGGCTGTCGTTGAGTGCTAGCAAACGCCTGTCGCCAGATTGCAGCGCCACCGCGCTCAGTACGCGGTGTTCCCGGCCCGAGAGCAAGCGCAGCATCCGCGCCGCATCGGCGTCGTCGGCTGGCTTGGCGAGGATCGCGTCGCCGACACACACTGTGGTGTCGGCCGCAAGCACCGGGTGCGGTGCCAGCTTTCGTTCAATGACGCGCTGCCAGGCGCTGGCGACTTTGAGCGCGCATACGCGCCTGACATAGACCTCGGGCAGTTCTCCGGGCAGCGGGTCTTCGTTGATATCCGCGCCGCGCCCGGGATGCTCGCGCAAGAGCAGCATCTGGTAGTGCACGCCGATCTGCGCCAGCAGTTCGCGCCGCCGCGGGCTGCGTGAGGCCAGATAGATGTGGGGGAAGGGCATGGGGAATTGGGAAATGGGGAATAGTGAATGGGGAATGGGGAATAGTGAATAGGGAATAGTGAATGGGGAATGGTCTTTATTCGCCCTTGGCGGTGTGCTCGCAGTATTGCGCAGGGGTGGTCGCCCTTTCCTTTTTATCATTTACCAATCTCGACTCCCGATTCTGCGCTTACTCGCGATGGTAGGGGTGGCTTTGCAGAATCGACCAGGCGCGGTAGATTTGCTCGACGAGCAGCACGCGGGCCAATCCGTGTGGCAAGGTCAGACTCGACAGCCGGATACTCAGGCGAGCGCTGTCCTTGATCGATTTGGCGAGGCCATCCGGGCCGCCTATGAGCATGGCGATATCGGTGGCTGAATCTTGCCAGTGCCTGAGTTTTTCGGATAGGCGCATGGTCGTCAGGTCTTCGCCATGTTCATCACACACTACGCGGGCCGCGCCCTGGGGGGTGGCCGCCTCGATGCGCGCCGCCTCGGCGCTTAGCAACTGTGGAACGCTTTTGCCGGAACTGCGCGCTTCGGGTCGGACTTCGACCAGGGCAAAAGCGAAATTTCGCGGCAGGCGCTTGGCGTAATCGGCGAATGCCGCGTCGACCCAGCCGGGCATCTTGTGTCCGACTGCGACGACGGTGAGTTTCATTTTCTGCGCGGACTGGCTTTTTTAGGCGCTGCGCTGCGCTTTTTCGTTGCCGCGGCCGTGGTAGGTCGGGTAGGTCGGGCAGGTTTGGACTTGGCGACTTTTGGTTTAGCCGGGGCTTTGGGCGCCGCGCTGCGCGCTTTCGCGGCTGGATGGTCCCATAACTCTTCGAGGTTGTAGAGTGCGCGCGCGGCCGGTTGCATGACGTGAACGACAATATCGCCCAGATCAACCAACGCCCATTCACCACTCGCGGTGCCTTCGATGCCGTGCACTTTGGCGCCCAGTTCCTTGAGCTTGACCTGGACGTTATTGGCCAGGGCGTTGACTTGGCGGGTCGACTCGGCCGTGGCGATGATGACGCGTTCGAACATGGAACTGAGGTGCTCGACCTTGAGCACGACGATATCGCGTGCCTTGATGTCCTCAAGCGCCTCGACGACGGCGTTTTGGAGTTTCAGAATGCTGCTGGGTTTGGAAGTGGCCAATGGATGCCTTGAATGGGTGTTGGGTTGGTGTTGTGTTGGTGTTAAACAGGCCTAACGGTATAGGTTGTTTTTGTTGATGTATTCGAGCACGGACTCGGGCAGCAGGTAACGCGCGCTCTTGCCTTGTTTGATTAATTCGCGGATGCGATTGGCGGAAATATCGAGCGAAGTGATTTTCTGGTGATAGATCAGTCCGGCCGGCTTGGTTGAAAGGTCGCCGATTCGGCTGGTGAAGGATTGCTCCCATATCGGTTGCAAGCCCATGGGCAGGGTCGAGGTCAGCTCGTAACCGGGGCGGCTGGCGACCACAATATGGGCAAGTTTGAAAATGTCCTGCCAACGGTGCCAGTAGGGCAGTCCGAAAAATGCGTCGGCACCCAGCAGCACGCACAGCGGCCGGTCGCCGATTTCGGCGCGAATCTCCTCGAGCGTGATGACGGTGTAGCTTGGTTCGGTGCGGTGTACTTCGCGGCCGTCGACGCGCAGGATCGGGTTGCCCGAGGTGGCAAGGTGGGCCATCACCAGGCGGTGCTCCGGCGATACCAAGGGTGGACTGCGGTGCGGTGGCTGGCCGGCCGGTACCAGGCGCAGTTCGTCGATCTCGAGCAGTGTCGCCACTTCTTCGGCAAAACGCAGGTGTCCGGTGTGAATCGGGTCGAATGTGCCGCCAAGTATGGCGAGCGGGGATGTCTGGACCATTAGCCGTGGTTCGCAAAAATACAAAGCGTCATTTTAGCCCAGCAGCCGCGCATGCGCCCCGGTGTTTGCCCCGTTGTGGGCCTGCGGCCTTGCCGGGAATCCGTGCTGACAAAGCGATCCGCCTCAGGTCCTTGCCACGGCCGCCGCGAGGCAGCGCCCATCGCCCGCTCAAGTCCAGTCGATGCGGTGACGATACCGGCTGGAAAGCCTTATTTGGCGCGGGTTTTCAGGCACCCTTTGTGGGGTCGGTCAAATCTGCGGACGATTGTGCGAGGGTGGTGGCGTGGCGAAAAGCAGCGTTATCGACGCCCCTAGATTACATAAGGGTACATAGGGTACATAGGGGACATAGGGCACACAGGGAGCACAGGGTACATAAGGTGCCGGCGGTGATTCTGAGGAGCATGATTGTGATTCGTGCGTTGCCAGGGGTCGTGGATTGCAAGGTATACGGCTGCAGCGCGGGTTTTAATCCATCGTGTTCTTGGGCATCCGATCATCCCGGTGCGACATAACGCGCCCTTGGCCGTAATAAATGACCCGCCAGTCGCTGCTCCATGACATGTGCGATCCAGCCGGCGGTTCGCCCCAGGGCCCAGAGCGCACCGGCGCTGCGTTCGGGCAGGTTCAGCGCGGCGCAAAGCGCCACCAATCCGACCTCTATGCTGGGGCGTAGATGCAGCATGCCTTCGGCTTCTTCGATGAACTGGTAAATGAGTTGTGCGCGCTCGCCGCGCTTGGCAAAGTCTTGCGCCATCGTTAGCAGATGGCGCGCGCGCGGATCCCCCTTGGGGTAGACCGGCAGGTTAAAGCCGGGAACGCGCGAGCCCGATTGCTCCAGGGCGGCCAGTCGCTGGCGCATCTCGGCACGGCTGCGCGTGGTGCGCAACAAGTCCTCGGCGCGGTCGCAACCGCCGCCCAGGGAGGCGCCCGAGTGGGTGCCGATGGCGGCGAGGATGCAGGCGCGCAATTCGGCGCCGGTGGAGGCGGCCACCCGTGCGGCGAACGTGGATGAAGACAATTCGTGGTCGGCGCACAATACCAGCGCGGCGTTGAGGGCGGCGATCTTGTCCGACCCCGCCTTGGGATTGAGCAGGTGCATGGCCGTGGCGGCGATCGGTGCCGATTGGGGCGGCATGCGAAAGCGCGGTTTTTGACCAAAATAACCGAGGCAGCCAGTCAGGGTCTGGATCAGCTGCCGTGCCGCGGGGATGGTTGTGCCGCGGCGGATTTCGCTGCCGGCGCCCTCGGCCGCGCCAAGCATCGAGGTGGCGAGCGCATTGATGCGCAATAGTGGTAAGGGCGTGGGTTGCAGCGCGGCGCCATCCATGGCCCGGCCAAAGCTCGCCGGCAGCGGCTCGCAATCCCAGACCAGCGGGTCGTGATGCAGTACGCCTGACCAGAGCAACTCGGCCGCGGCCTCGAACGAGCAGCCCTGGCGCGCGAGGTCCAGGGCGAGCCGGCCGCGATAGCGCGGGCCCTCCGGAGTGATTTCAGTGACGGCGGTAGTGATGACAGGATGACCCCAACGCAGCGCCGTGGCCGCCGGCATGCCCTGGCCCTGGCGCGCCTCGCCCTGCGCCCTGACCTTGTCGATGTCTTCGCGGTAGTAGAGCTTTTGCTTGCGCTGGGGTTGATTGACCGAGCGGATCAGGCCGCGGCTAACGTAGGTGTAAAGCGTCTGCGGTTTGATGCCCAGCAGGGCGATGGCCTCGGGCGCGGTGACGTAGTCCGAGGTGGGTGGGATTTCAGGTTTTGCCGGGAAGGTCATGGTGGTGGCGCGGTGGTTCAGGGTGCATTATATCGATTCGGTAATCGAGATTGATTGACATTGCGCGGCAGCGTAGCATCGCAGGCCGCGCCTTTGAATTTTGCGCGCAGTTGTTTTATACAACGCAGGTGCAGGAGGAGAACGCGATGGGCGACAAACCAGCTTTTCCCGGTTATCAATGGCCGGAGGGAGGGCTTTCCCGCGTGCCCTATTGGGCTTACTCGGATCCGGAGATCTACAAACGCGAACAAGAGCGCATTTTTTGCGGCACGAGCTGGGCTTATGTGGCCCTGGAAGCCGAGATCCCGAATCCGGGCGACTATAAGCGCACCTTTATCGGCGACAAGCCGGTGGTGGTCACGCGCGATGAAGACGGTGCCGTCAATGTGTTTGAGAACCGCTGCGCCCACCGCGGCGTGCAGTTCTGCCAGAAGCATCTTGGCAACACCCCCGAGTTCATGTGCCCCTACCACCAGTGGACCTATAACCTGAAGGGCGACCTGATCGGCGTGCCGTTTCGGCGCGGCGTGAAAAAGCAGGGCGGCATGCCTGACGATTTCGACCCGAAGAACCACGGCTTGCGCAAGCTCAAGGTCACGGCGCGTAACGGCGCGGTGTTCGCGTCCTTTGCCGAGGACATTGAGCCCTTCGAGGCATACCTTGGCACCTCCATGCTTGCGCTCTATGACCGCATTTTCAACGGCCGCAAGCTTGAGGTGCTGGGTTATTCGCGCCAGCTCATCCCGGCCAACTGGAAACTGATGTTCGAGAACATCAAGGATCCGTATCACGCCAGCCTGCTGCACGTATTCCTGGTGAGCTTTGGGCTCTTTCGCGCCGACTCCCCTTCGAAGGTGCAGATGGACCCCACCGGCCGCCACGGCGCGCTGATTTCCTGGAAGGGCGAGCAGGCCAAGACTGAAGCGCTTGCTGACATGAAGTCTTTCAAGGAGGACTTCAAGCTCAATGACACGACGATGTTGCAGCCGATGCGCGAGTTTCCGGAATACACCGTGGCCATGACCACGCTGTGGCCCAATCTGATCATCCAGCAGCAGTCCAACACGCTGGCGATGCGCCAGTTGGTGACGCGCGGCGTCGCGGAGTTTGAGCTGGCTTGGACTTTTTTTGGCTATGCCGACGACGACGAGGAAATGAAAAAGCGCCGGCTGCGTCAGGCCAATCTGATGGGCCCTGCAGGGTTCGTGTCCGCCGACGACAGCGAGGTCATGAAATATTCGCAGCAGGGTATAGCACCGTCGCCCGGCGCGGAGGGCGTGATGGAGATGGGCGGGCGCGACTGGCAGGACGAACCCCACATGGTGACCGAGTGTGCGATCCGCTCCTTTTACGACTATTACCGCAAGGTCATGGATCTATGACCGGCGCGTTGCGCTGTTCTGTGCAAGGAGCTCTCTGACATGGCTGCCGCTGAACCTTATCTGAACATGAGCGCGCGCGACCTGCGCCTCGAGCTCGAAGATGTCTACGCCGAGTACGCCGGCTGCCTGGATGAAGACCGGTTCGAGGACTGGCCCGGTTTTTTCACCGAAGACTGCCTCTATAAAATTATTCCGCGCGAGAATTTCGAGCGCGGCCTGCCGCTGGCCACCTGGCGTTCCGAAGGCCGGGCGGGGCTGCTCGACCGGATCGTTGGCATCCGCAAGACCATGATGTACGCGCCGCGCTACATGCGCCGTTTGGTGACGGGCATCCGCATCCTTGGCTGGAAGGACGGCGAGCTGTCGGTGCGCGCCAATTACCTCGCGCTCGAGACGCTGAACGACGAAACTACCAAGGTGTTCAATGCCGGTCAGTATCAGGACAAGCTCGTGGTGGTCGGCGACAAGCTGCGCTTTCGTGAAAAGCTGTGCGTATTCGATACACTGCTGATTCCCAACAGCCTGATCTATCCACTTTGATTTTTTACCTGATTTACACCACACAACCATGACGCAAAACTGGACCAAAGTAGCCACGGTGGGCGATGTGCCCGAAGATGGCACCCTGCTGGTGGATGCCGGCCCCGAGCCGGTATGTCTCTATAACCTGGCGGGCAAAATTTACGCGACACACGACACATGCAGCCATGGGGCGGCGAGCCTCGCCGATGGATTTGTCGACGGCGAATACATCGAATGTCCGCTGCACCAGGGCACCTTCCACATTCCGACGGGCAAGGCGGCGGGTGTGCCTTGCCGGGTCGATATCAAAATTTACCCGGTCAAAATCGAGGACGGTGCCGTGTTTGTGGCGGCTGCAGAATGAGCGATCCCCTTTGGATTACCGAAGCCGATGTGGTCGGCTTGATGGATCTTGGCGAGGCCATCGGCGCGCTGGAATCTGCGCTGCGCGCCGAGGCCAAAGGCGATGCCCAGAACATGAGCAAGACGCTGATGCAATATGGCAAGAGCAACCTGCATGCCATCGGTGCGCGGCTTGACGGTCTGGTGGGTACAAAAACCTGGGCGCACACCGAGGGGGGCACCTGCCCGTTGCTGCTGCTCTGGGACGCCAAAAACGGCGCCCTTGTGGCGGTGATTGAGGCCTTCGCCCTGGGCAATATGCGCACCGGCGGCATTTCCGGCGTCGCCGCCAACTGGCTGGCCGATCCTGCGGCGAAGGTCATGGGTCTCATCGGCACGGGCAAGCAGGCTTTATCGCAGGTTGGAACCATGCTGGCCGTGCGGCCTATCGAACGTTTGCAGGTTTTCAGCCCCACTGCGGAAAAACGCGCCGCCTTCGCCGCCAAGGTGCGCGAGGAGTTTGGGATCGAGGTTGTGGAAGCGGTCTCGACCGAAGCGGCCTGCAAGGGCGCGCAAATCGTCACCCTGGTGTCGCGCGCCACGACACCCTTCCTCACCGCGGCCATGGTGGACGAGGGCACCCATCTCAACGCCGTGGGTGCGATTGCGCCCGACCGCGAGGAGTTCACCCAGGATGTGTTTGCGCGCGTCACCGCCGTGGCGGTGGACAATCTTGCCGGCGTGCGGCAATTGTCGCGCGAGTTCATGACCCGGTACGACAAGGCCGGATGGGACGCGGTGCCCACGCTTGCCACGCTCATCGCATCCGGGCGCCGACGCAGGCCGATGGATGACATCACCTTGTTCAAGGCGATGGGCATGGGCATCTCCGATCTCGCCTTGGGTGTTGAACTGGTCAAGCGCGCCCACGCCCGGGACGTCGGCCGCAGTATTCTGCAACCGAAAAAAGCCAAACCCCGCCTCGCGCCCAACAAGGCGAAGACGGCGGTCTGAACCGAAGTACCCTGACACGCAAGGTCAACGCAAGGTCAACGCAAGGTCAGCGCAACGCCAACACAACGTTAATGCAACGTCAACGAACAGGAGCCTGTCATGAGTAAGGATTACCGCATCGATTTTGCCAACAGCAAGGGCAAATTTATCGACTTCACCGGCAAACCGCGCGCCACAGAAAACGACTTGTGGGCGCCCATCGTCGTGACCAAGGAAGAAATTGACGCCGAAGTGCAGCGCCTGGCCGACTCGGCCTTGCCGGGCAATGGTCGCCGCGAATCGCTGATCGTGCATCCGAGTTCCAAGGACTACGCGCCGGGCATGGCACCGGGCATACAGGTGCGCCTGTCGGTTCTGAAGCCGGGCGAGAAAAGCGCGCCATTCCGTCATAACGCCACCGAGGTGAATTTCTGCATTGGCGGCGCCGGTCACACCATGGTGGGTGGCAAGCGTATTGAATTTCAGCAATACGATGTGTGGAACCACCCGTCCTACAACACCTATTCGCATGTCAATGACAGCAAGGAATTGCAGGTTCGCCTGACTTATTCCAATGCGTCGCTGCTGCAGCACATGCAGGTCTATGTCGCAGACGAAGAACCGCCGGCGCAAATCGCCGCCGTTGAAAAAAAGACCGAGCCGGCTGATCCGCGCAGGCAAAGCCCTTACGGCATGTTCCCCATCGGCAACGAGGGCGGCATGTTGATGCCCTACGAGGTGCTGATCAATCCGCAGGTGGTGAACGACAATCCCTTGTACTTCCCCTGGCGCGACGTCAAGAAAGAACTAGACAAGCTTGAGGCGCTGGGCAATGACTACATCGGCCGCCGTCTGTACATGTATTACAACCCGGTCAGCGGGCGTTGTAATGGCATCACGCCCAACTTTTTTGCCACCATGACCATACGTCCGCCGAAAATCGTCGATCGGCCGCACCGCCATGTTTCAGCCGCGATTAACTACTATTTCTCCGGCCAGGGCTATAGCGTGGTTGCCGGTAACCGCTACGAATGGAAGGCCGGCGACCTGATGCTGTCGGCGCCCGGTTGGGCGGTTCACAACCACGCCTCCTACGATGACTATGTCTATGAGTTGACGGTGCAGGATCAGCCGCTCAATATTTTCATGGAGTCGCTGCTCTGGCAGGAAGACCTCAAGCATCCGGCCGCGGTGCTCGGCACCGAGAGCGGGTTCGAGACCAACCGGCAAAAGGCGGCTTAGGGAATCACTGAACAAGTGATAGTTGAGACGAGAAACGTTGGAATCAAAGTCAATTTGATGATAAATCGGGCGAAAATGTGGAAGAAAGGGGGCTATGCCCCCGCTATTTCCTCACGCAGGGCGCACCTCTCCTGTGAGTGGCA
>CAMDDU010000071.1:0-16579 GCA_945892985.1 Bordetella parapertussis | reverse complement strand
CCAGCTCGATGTGATAGCGTTGCTCAAAGGTGAGATGCTTGTAGCGCATGGGATGCTCCTATCCGTCTTCGCAAACAGAAAGGTACACCCTGGGGCATCTCACCTTCCTCTAAAGCCCGGATGTTGCACTTCGAGGTTTAATTCGCAATCGTGCGCGGTAACCCCATGGATTCCAGGTTCCGCGTTGCGGCCCCGGAATGACACGGACGCGTGCTAACTTGCATTCCCCCTCTCCCTGTCCCCCTTGCAGGGCGCGCATCGGCCGGTAGGCCGATACCGCTGGGGGGGGAGGGGACGTGCTAATAAAATGCGGTGCGCTTAGAGGAGGCAAAGTATTGCCCTGTGTGAAACGCGCGCTGGAATGAAAGTGCCCTGGCTAACGGGCTTTTGCAACAGTCCGCTTTAGCGCAGTGTTAATACGCGTTTGCCATCCGACGCCCTCCGCCTTGAAATGCGCGATTATTTCGGCGTCAAGTCTAAGCGTGACCTGGGTCTTGGGGCTGGCTTTGGGCGGGCGTCCGCGCGGACGCAGCATTTCTTTCGCCGCTTTTTTCCCGACCAGTTTGGGCAGCACTTCGCGCGCGGGGCGCATGCGCGCGAAGTCGCGCACCGTGAGTTCGCGCACCTCACCGGCTTTATTCGTCAGCGGGCGTTGTTTCTTCATATTTGCGTACCTCGCGCATATTGGCTTTTCTGAGGCTGATTACCCGGATACCGCCGGGAACCGGCACAAAACAAAGCACGTGAATCCGGCCATCCAATTGCGACATCGCGATTAAGCGGCGTTCGCCGTAGTCGTGCCGTTCGTCTTCGGACACGCGCGCATGCGCCCAGTCAAAATCCGCAGCACGATCAAAAGGCAATTCACGTTCCCGCGCATTGCGTTCGCTTTTGGCGGTGTCGAAGAGTAGCTTCATTAATTATCGTAGTTACATTAAATAAACGCAACTTGGTATCTGCTCCCGTATTTTTTAACGCGCGAGCTTGGCTTTCGGGTGACCCGGGCCAGGTGGTGCAATTGCACGAATGGCTGGAAACCACCGCCAGTAGGGCATTTCCAGCTATCTGGGCAGTGATAACCCCATGGATTCCGACCCAAGGGAGTCGCCGGAGGTGGGCGGGGTGGCGATGAGTTTGCCTTGCTAAGCGGCACTCCTCCTCTCCCTGTCCCCCTTGCAGGGCGCGCATCGGCCGGTAGGCCGATACCGCTCAGCCGGCGCGGAGCATGCTCCGCGAAACCCCGGCTTCGCACCCCGGAATGACGGAGGTAGTCACAAATTGCGACCACCTTCGCCGCTTTGCCTGGGGTATGCAGGTCTGGTTAATATATATAGAAAATGCTATATTTTTATACATATGAGACACGACATGTATAGGCGATCGACATTGGCTGCGCACATCGGGCTCGCGGAAGGTCGGGCGTGACCGCACTGGCCCCGCTTAGCCGGCTCAAGCCGGCGCAGTTCGAATCGCCGGCGATCCTCAAGAAGGTCGCCACTGCGAGCCGTCGCCTGGCAGAGCTCAAAGGCCTGGCCGCCTCTATTCCCAACCAGGGCATTCTGATCAACACGCTGGGGATGCAAGAGGCGAAGGACAGTTCGGCCATTGAGAACATCGTCACAACGCATGACGAGCTGTTCCGCGACGACGCCTTTCCCGGCCTCGCGGGCAACCCCGCCGCCAAGGAGGTGCGCCACTATATCCAGGCCTTGCGTGTGGGCTATCAGCGCGTCAAGAAAAGCGGCCTGCTCACCGCCGGCCACATGATTGAAATCCAGGCGGAGCTCGAGAAGAACAACGCCGGCTTTCGCAAGCTGCCGGGCACCGCGCTCAAGAACCAGCATGGCGCCACGGTCTATACGCCACCCCAGGACCCGCGCGTCATTGTTGACCTGATGCGCGACCTTGAGCGCTTTATCACCGATGACCTGTCGTTTGACGCCGACCCGCTCATCAAAATGGCGCTCATCCACCACCAATTCGAGAGCATCCACCCGTTTTACGACGGCAACGGCCGCACCGGCCGCATCGTCAATGTGCTGTACCTGGTGCAACAGGGCCTGCTCGACACGCCGGTGCTCTACCTCTCGCGCCACATTGTGCGGACCAAGGCCGATTACTATCGCCTGCTGCAAAGCGTGCGCGACCGCGGAGACGGGGCATCGCCGTGGGAGAAATGGGTGCTCTACATGCTGACTGCGGTGGAACAGACCGCGCAGCAAACCATCGTCACGGTCACCGACATCAAGGCCGCGTTGATGGATTACAAACACCGCATTCGTGCCAATTGCAGGTTTTACAGCCAGGACCTGATCAACAACCTCTTCACCCATCCGTACACCAAGATAGAGTTCGTGGCGCGCGACCTTAAAGTCTCCCGGCTCACCGCGACAAAATATCTCGATACGCTCACCGCCGACGGTTATGTACGCAAGAAAAAAGTCGGGCGGTCGAATTACTATATCAACGTGGCACTCAACAAAATACTCACGCGACCCGACTTGCTGACGGACGGCAAGTAAGCGCTACACACCATAATTGGCATCGGCTGCGGCTAGGCGGCGATGCGCGGCCCGATTATGTGGGTGAGGTGTTGCGGTCGTTGGAGCGTTGACATGTGTAAAGCCATGCTTTACAGTTCGCCATGATCAAGTCGTTCCGGCACAAAGGCTTGGAAGCGTTTTTCAGGACGGGCACCAAGTCGGGCATACGACCCGACCACGCCGGCAAGCTCAGGATGCAACTGTTCGCGCTTGACCTGGCGAAGGATGCCGGTGACATGGGCGCCCTGGGCTGGCGCTTGCATCCGCTTACCGGAAAGTACAAGGGCTTCTGGGCGGTTACCGTCAACGGCAATTGGCGGCTTGTGTTCAGGTTTGAAGGTTCAAACGCGGAACTGGTCGATTATCTGGATTACCACTAGAGACACTGGAACATCAGGAGCACATCATGTCGCGCATGTTTAATCCACCCCATCCGGGAGAGGTCTTGCAGGAGTATCTGCCCGAGGGCACAAGCGTTACCGGCGCTGCGCAAAAGCTCGGGGTTTCACGCCAGGCCTTGTCGGCCATACTCAATGGCCGCGCGGGTATCAGCGCAGAGATGGCGATACGTTTGTCCAAGGCGCTGTCCACCAGCGCCGACCTCTGGCTGGGCATGCAGATGCAATATGACTTGTGGCAGGCGCGGCAGCACCCGCCCAAGGGCGTGCAAAAACTGGCGGCCTGAGCCCGGCGCGAACATTAAGCGCGAAGCGCGGCCGGCGCCAAAACGCCCGACAGGCAAGGATTTCCAGCTATCGGGGTGGGGCGAAACGGGTCAGACACCTAAGCCCTGCGCCAGGAAGGCCGTTGGCGGCATAATGGGAACTGGAGACTGACATGAACGCGCTTCTAGACCTTCATCACCCTGCCGTAAGTGCCCTGTGCCGTCGTACGCATGTGTTGCGGCTGGACGCGTTCGGCTCGGTTGTGCGCGGCGATTTTGATGCGGCGACGAGTGACCTGGATTTTCTGGTCGAGTTCGAACCGCTTGCGCCGGCAGACTACGCCAACGCCTACTTTAGCCTCAAAGAGGGGCTCGAAGCCTTGTTCGCGCGCCCGGTCGATCTGGTGACCGGTGATTCGGTGGCTAACCCCTACCTTAAGGCCAGCGTCGAGGGGTCACGCCAGCCGGTGTATGCAGGCGCCGGGCAATCGCGCCAGGCGGTATCGCAATGAAACGCGCCGCCGCACTGGAAATTCTCGCGCGCAACAAGCCCGCGCTTGCACGGCGCTTCGGAGTGACGCGCCTTGCCTTGTTTGGCTCCACCGCGCGCGATGCGGCGCAGGCGAAGAGCGATACCGACATCCTGGTCGCGTTCGACGGCCCGGCAACCTCGGAGCGCTATTTCGGCGTGCAGTTTTTCCTCGAGGACCTTTTCGGTTGCGCGCTCGACCTCGTTACCGAAAAAGCCTTGCGCGCAAAGTTGCGTCCCTTCATTGAACAAGAAGCGGCGCATGTCTGAGGCCGCGCGACGCGAGTGGCGGTTTTACCTCGGCGACATCATAGACAACGACACGCTGTGGCGCATTGTGCGCGGTGACATTCCCGCATTGCTGCCGCAATTGATTGCGCTCAAGATAGCGCCCGCGTAACGCGCCGCGAAGTACAAATTCAACCATGGCCGTGATAGACAAGATCCGCTGGGTGGGCGAGTTGCTGGGCGTGCAGCCGCGCATCCGGCTGCTGCGCTCTTATGACGAGCGCAACCACAATTACATGGGCTATGTGCTGTATGTGCGCGGCGAGGCGGACGGCGCGGCGCGCGAATTCACGGTGGGCGTGGGCCCGGGGGCGCAGGCAAAGCACGCGTTTTGCACCGGCGACCGCGTGGGCGGCCTCGCGCTGCCGGTGGCCGATGCGCGCCTGGAGCCGGTGGAGTTCTACAAGGTGAGCGCGCTCGAACTGCTGTCGCGCGCGAGTGCCGCGCCGGCCACCGCCCCGCCCTGGCTGGGTGTTCCGCCCACGCTGCCCGAGTATCGTGCGCGCGGCCACCGCCGCCTCGACGCGGGCACCTTCGAAGCGCGTTGCCGCAACTGCATCTGGGGTGCGCGCATGCCGGTGGAACTGATGGCCGATAACTGGAAACCAAAGGATCTCACTTACCGCTTCGAGACGTTTTGCTACGGCCCCAAGTCCTGCGCGCTCTACCACGCCGGCCCGACGCGCAAGGCCCCAGGCCGGGGTGGAGAGGACTTCGGCTACGAAGAGGAGGACTCAGTGGACGAGGCGGCGACGGCACACCGCGGCGCGGATGAGTAAGGGGCGCGTATTGGCCGATAGGCCTGTGCCTTAGCCAGCTTTCCCCCTCTCCCCTGTCCCCTCCCCCGCCAAGGGGGAGGGGAACGTGCTTGTTTGCTACGGCGCATTCCCAAGCCCAACGCACTACACCCCACCTCGCTACGGTATCGCTCCCTCCCTTGCAGGGCGCGTATCGGCCGGTAGGCCGATACCGCTAGTCGGGCGCGGAGCGATGCTCCGCGAATTCCCCGACTAGCCCCGCAAAGGGGGAGGGGAACGTACTGATAAAATTCGCTGCACTTCAGGCCGCTTCCTCAACTCCACATCAGACTGGCGAAAAATTTCACCATGAGTTTCTTTCCACGTTTCACGTTGCGCTTTGCCATCTGCCTCGCCGCACTCTCCTTCGCCGCCGGCGCCGCGCTCGCCCAGTCCGCTTCGACAAGTTCAGGACAGACCTACCCGACCAAGCCCATTCGCATCCTGCTGCCCTTTGCCGGCGGCACCGATGCGGTGGCGCGCTTGTTATCGTTCAAAGCTTCGCCTGCGCTGGGGCAGCAGCTGGTGGTGGAGCAGCGCCTGGGGGCGGGGGGCAATATTGCGCACGAGGCGGTGGCCAAGGCGGCGCCCGATGGCTACACGCTGCTGATGGCCGCGCCGCCTCTGGTGATCAACCCGTTTTTGCACAAGGTCAATTACGACCCGCTCAAAGACCTGGTGCCGGTGGCGCTTTTAACGGCGATTCCGAATGTGCTGGTGGTGCATCCGTCAGTGAAGGCCAATACCTTGGCCGAGTTGCTGACCCTCGCGCGCGCCAATCCGGGCAAGTACACCTACGGCTCTGGCGGCGTGGGCTCGAGCAACCACCTTGCCGCCGAGTTGATGAAGGCCTCGGCCAAAGTGGACATCGTGCACGTGCCCTACAAGAGCGCCACGCTCGCACTCACCGCGGCACTGGGTGGGGAGACCGATGTGGTGATCGTGGCCGCCTCGAGCGCGGCCTCGTATGTGAAGGACGGCCGCATGCGCGCGCTGGCGGTGCTCGACACCAAGCGCTCAAGCGCAATGCCCACCGTGCCCACCGCCGCCGAGGCCGGCATGGCCGAGCTTATTGCGGTGAACTGGTACATCCTGCTCGCCCCGGCGGGAACGCCGCAGGCGATTGTCGACAGGCTCAACGCCGAGTCGGTCAAAGCCATGGCCGCACCCGACATGCGCGAGCGTCTGGCGGGCCTGGGCGGCGAGCCCGCCGCGATGACACCGGCGGAGACAGCGACCTTCCTGCGCAACGAGTCGGCGCAGTGGGGCAAGGTGATTCGGGAGCGCAGGATTAAGGGGGAGTGAAGTTCTCCCCTCCCCTTGCGGGGGACGGGGGTTTCGCGGAGCATCGCTCCGCGCCCGACTAGCGGTATCGGCCTAGCGGCCGATACGCGCCCTGCAAGGGGGTAGGGGGTCTAGATCAACAGCACCGCCATTCGAAGATTCACCCTCTCCCGTCAAGGAAGAGGAAACAAAACGTCACAAGCAAGTCGCGAACGGTGGGAGGAGACTCTCAGGCGGCGGCTGGCTCCGGTTGCCACGGTTTGATCTTCGCAAGCGTTTTTGCAAGCGCGTCTTTCGTGCGTTCGGTGTCGTAACGCGCCTGGCCCCGCAGCCAGTAACCTTCCGAAAGCCCGAAAAACCGGCACAGCCTCAGGTCGGTGTCGGCGGTGATGCTGCGGCGCGCGGCGACGATTTCACCGATTCGCTGTGCGGGCACGCCGATTTCTTTCGCCAGCCGGTACTGGGAGATACCCATCGGCTTGAGAAACTCCTCAAGCAGGACCTCACCGGGGGGAATGGGTTTGAGCTTTTTTGTCATCGTCATGGTCCTCGTTGTTCTGTGCGGACTGATTGGCTTGGTCAGCATCAGTGGTAGTCCACAATTTCCACATCCTCCGCCCCCTCGTGCCACAGAAAGCAAATGCGGAACTGGTCGTTGATCCGGATGCTGTACTGGCCGGCCCGATCACCACGCAAAGCCTCAAGCCGGTTACCCGGGGGCACTCGAAGGTCACCGATCACACCCGCCCAGTCGAGTTGCTCCAGCTTACGCCGCGCCACACTCGCAATATTGGAAAAGCGCGCGACCGGTACGCGATTGAAGAGCTTTTCAGTATCGGCGCACTTGAAAGACTTGATCGCCATAAACATATAGTAACGCGTCGCGTGACTATGGTCAAACACAGACGGCCCGATGACGAGTTGACAATTGGTACCCACGTGGTTACGGTTACCAAGTCGCCTAAAAAAAATTGAATGCACGCTTGAAACACGCGATGTACCCATGACCACCAACACCAAGCCGCGCCGTATCGCTAAGCGCAATCTGTATGCCGAACTCACGGAGGGCGTGTCTGCGCTCGCGCGAACGCGAAAAACAATGCAGGGCAGTTTACAGAAAAAGCACCTCGGCGGGCCGCTGCGAACGGAGCTTTATTCTTCCGCGCGAGAACGCGAGTTTGATTCGGCAGAGGCCGTATTGGCCGAAGCAATGGCTGCAAAAAAGCCAGCACAGCCTATACCAAGCCGTTCGCGAAAATCGCGCGCCTGATGACGTATTCGCGCTCAGGCTCATCCCTCGTCTGCCGAATGCGCGGGGCATTCGCAGTTGTTTTAATTTTTTGCGCCGCTCTTGCGCAAGCGCAACCCCTCGCCAAGCCCGAGCGCGCGCCCGATGTGCCCTACCAGCCGACCAACGACGAGGTGGTGGTGGCGATGCTCAAACTTGCCAAGGTGGGCGCCACCGACGTGGTCTATGACCTTGGCTGCGGCGACGGGCGCATTGTGATCGCGGCGGTGAAGGAGCGCGGTGCGCGCGGCGTGTGCGTGGAGATTGACCCGCAACTGATGGCCCTTGCGCGCACCAACGCCCAAAAAGCCGGGGTCGCCGATCGCATCAAATTTTTGACGCAGGATTTGTTCAAGACCGATTTTCGCGATGCCACGGTGGTGATGCTGTTTTTGTGGCCTGAGATCAACCTCAAGCTGCGCCCCCTGCTGTGGCGCGACCTCGCGCCCGGAGCGCGCGTGGTCTCGCACATGCACACCATGGGCGACTGGCCGCCCGAGCGGCGCGTGGACATCAAGGCCACCGACCGCGAGCGGGTGATTTATTTGTGGACGATGCCGGCGGGGCAGGCGGGAAAATAGCGGGCGGTTGGACAAAGCCGGGCCCACGCATTAACCTCAAAATAATCTGTCGCTGCGCTCGAACGGAGCCGCAACAATAACTCCCGGATAATCTGAACCCGGAACCCGGAACCACCCTCAAGGAGCTTATCGTCGCCGCCCAAAGCAAATCGCCTTCGCGCGCCTGGCCCGCAGAGGGTTTTACGCGCGTGCCCTATTGGGTGCTCAACGACCCGGCCATTTATGCGCGCGAACAGGCGGCCATTTTCAGGGGCAAGGCCTGGCATTACCTTGGCATGGAAGCCGAGGTGCCCGAGCCGGGCTGTTTCAAGAACACCTATGTCGGCGACATGCCGGTGCTGCTGACGCGCGCCGAGGATGGCAGCCTGCACGCCATGCGCAACCAGTGCGCGCACCGCGGCAACCTGGTGGCGCGCGAGGCCTTTGGCAAGGTGAAGGAGCTCTATTGCGTTTATCACGCCTGGGTCTATGACCTGAAGGGCGGCCTGACGGCGGCGGCGTTTCGCAAGGGCATTCGCGGCGAGGGCGGCCTGCCCGAGGACTTTGACCTGGCCGACCACGGCCTGCGCACGCTGCGCGTGGCCTCGTTTGGCGGCATGGTGTTCGGCACCTTCTCCACCGAGGTGGCGCCGTTTGAAGACTGGGTGGGCGCGGTGGGCGATGGCATGCGCCGCGTGCTGTGCAAACCGCTCAAGGTGCTGGGCTATGACACGCAGCGCATCAAGGCCAACTGGAAGTCGTATCACGAGAACCCGCGCGACGCCTATCACGCCAACATCCTGCACACTTTTTACGGCACCTTCGGGCTGTCAAGGCAGTCGCAGGAATCGCGCATGATTCTCGATGAGGCCGGGCGGCATGTTTATTTTTACACCAAGGCCGGCACTGAAAAGAACACCACCGACTATAAAGAAACCGCCTCGTCGCTGCGCTCGCATAACGACCAGTTCAAGCTCGAGGACACGGGTCTTCTCAAGCGCGTGGACGAGTTCGGCGACGGGGTGAGCATCCAGATCCTGACCCTCTACCCGGGCTTTGTCATGCACCAGATCTCCAACAGCCTGGCCACGCGCCAGCTCATTCCAAGGGGGCCGCACGAGGCCGACCTGGTGTGGACTTATTTTGGTTATGCCGATGACAGCGATGAGATGACCGCGCTGCGCCTGGCGCAGGCCAATCTCGCCGGCTCGGCCGGCATTGTGTCGGTGGAGGACGCGGCGGTGTGCGAGATGATAGACCGCGCCATTGGCGACGGCGAGGACGAGACCTCGTTCATCGAGATGGGCGGCAAGACGCTGACCAGCGGCGGCGACAGCAAGCTGTCGGAGCGCGCGCTGCGCAATTTCTGGCATGTCTATCGCCAGGACATGGGACTGTGAGCGCCATGGCCTCCCCTGACAAGCACCGCAGGAACACCACCCCCCTGCTCGATACGCATCATCGCGCCGTCGAGAACCTGATTTACGAATGGGCGCGCGCCATCGACGAGAACCGCGTCGAGGACATCGCCGCCCTGCTGACCGCGGACGGCCGCTACCGGGTGGCCTCGCGCTTTAACGCCGACCGCGGCCTGCCGCTGGCGGTGATCGATTGCCAGTCGCCGGCGCAGCTGCGCGACCGCATCAAGTCGATGCGCATCGCCAATATTTACGAGCCGCACCATTACCGCCACATTGTCAGCGGCGTGCAGATCATCGGCGAACAAGACGGCGTGCTCGAGGTGCGCTCCAATTACCTGGTGGTACGCACCATGGACCATGACGGGACGATGACGGTATTCTCAACCGGCCAGTGCCGCGACCGTGTGGCAATGGGCGCGGCCGGCCCGCGCTTTGCGCAACGCGAAATCATTTACGACTCGCGCGCGATCGAGACACTGCTGGTGATTCCGCTGTAGCAGACTGCGACGTTTCACCCTCTCCCCAACCCTCCCCCGTCAAGGGGGAGGGAGCGATACCGTCGCGGGGTGAGGGTGAGGCGTGAGGTGTAGTGCGTTGGGCTTGGAAATGCGCCGTAGCAAACAAGCAGATTCCCCCCTTTGCGGGGTAGGGACAAGGAGAGGGGAAAAGCATGACAAATTTCAAACTGCCTTCAGGCGGCATCGCTTTTGTCGCACTGGCGTGCCTGATAAGCACATCACCGCTGCTGGCGCAGACCTGGCCGCAAAAGCCCATTCGCATTATTGTGCCCAACCCGCCCGGGGGCAGCGCCGACTTGATGCCGCGGCTGATTGCCGAGCAATTGGGTGTGCGGCTGGGCCAGCCGACGGTGATTGAAAACCGCGTCGGTGCGGCCGGTAATATTGGCGCGGAGTTTGTGTATAACGCCGAGCCCGACGGCTACACGCTGCTCGCCGCGCCGCCGCCCTCGCTCACCATCAACATCAGCCTCTACCCCAGGCTGGGCTATGACTCAACGAAGTTCATGCCCGTGTCGGTGCTGGCGACGGTGCCCAACGTGCTGATGGTGCATCCGTCGCTGCCGGTGACCGGCGTGCCAGAGTTGATCGCCTATGCCAAGGCCAATCCGGGCAAGCTCACCTTCGCCTCGCAGGGCAGCGGTTCCACGGCCCACCTCACCGGCGAATTGTTCAAGCTCAAAGCCGGTGTGAGCCTCACGCACGTGCCTTACAAGGGTGATGCGCCAGCGCTCACCGACCTCTTGGCCGGCCGCGTGGACATGATGTTCGGCAACCCCGGCGCGGCGGCGCAGAACATCCGCAGCGGCAGGCTCAAGGTGCTGGCGGTGACGAGCAAAAACCGCCTGCCGGCCTTTCCCGGCGTGCCGGCGATGGACGAGATCGTGCCCGGCGTGGTGGCGACCACCTGGTTCGGCGTGGTGGCGCCGCCCAAAACGCCGCGCGAGATCACGCAAAAGCTGTCGGAGAATATCGCGCAAATCCTGCGCCAGCCGGAGATGGTCAGGCGTCTGGCCGAATTCAATGCCGAGCCGGTGGGCAACACCCCCGATGAGATGGCCGCGCACATGAAAGAAGACATGGCGCGCTGGCGCGCCGTGATCAAGGCCGGGAACCTCGGCGTCGATTAAATTGAAGGGCCGGACTAAAAACGGAGCGCTGTCATTGCGAGGCGCGGAGCGCCGAAGCAATCTTGTGGCAATACCGGATACGCCGCAACAGCGACCGGATTGCTTCGCTGCGCTCGCAATGACAGAACCGGGGGAGATGGACCTACTAATCAACAGTCTGGCCAAATTCAATGCCGAGCCGGTGGGCAACACCCCCGATGAGATGGCCGCGCACATGAAAGAAGACATGGCGCGCTGGCACGCCGTGATCAAAGCCGGGAACCTCGGCGTCGATTGAATTGAAGGGCCGGACTAAAAACGGAGCGCTGTCATTGCGAGGTGCGGAGCACCGAAGCAATCTTGTGGCAATACCGGATACGCCGCAACAGCGACCGGATTGCTTCGCTGCGCTCGCAATGACAGGACCGGGGAAGATGGACCTGCTAATCAACAGTCTGGCCAAATTCAATGCCGAACCGGTGGGCAACACTCCCGATAAGATGGCCGCGCACATGAAAGAAGACATGGAGCGCTGGCGCACGGTGATCAAGGCCGGGAACCTCGGCGTCGATTGAATTGAAGGGCCAGACTAAAAACGGAGCGCTGTCATTGCGAGGTGCGGAGCGCCGAAGCAATCTTGTGGCAATACCGGGTACGCCGCAACAGCGACCGGATTGCTTCGCTGCGCTCGCAATGACAGGACCGGAGGGGAGATGGACCTGCTAATCAACAGTCTGGCCAAATTCAATGCCGAGCCGGTGGGCAACACCCCCGATGAGATGGCCGCGCACATGAAAGAAGGCATGGCGCGCTGGCGCGCGGTGATCAAGGCCGGGAACCTCGGCGTCGATTGAATTGAAGGATCGGACTAAAAACAGAGCGCTGTCATTGCGCGGTGCGGAGCGCCGAAGCAATCTTGTGGCAATACCGGGTGCGCCGCAACAGCGACCGGATTGCTTCGCTGCGCTCGCAATGACAGGACCGGGGGAGATGGACCTGCTAATCAACAACTACAGGGTTTCCCCGTGCTCAGAGCCGCAGCAACCTCCGCGCGTTGCCCTCTAGCACCAGCGCCTGCTCCTCGGCGTTGAAGCCGGCGTGGGCGGTGACGATTTCGACCGGGCGTTCGTAGGCAATGGGAAAGCAGTAATCGCTGCCCATCATGATGCGGTCGGCACCGACGAGGTCCTTGAGGTATTGCAGCGACTTGTCGGCGTAGCTGATGGTGTCGTAGTAAAAATGGCGCAGGTATTCGGTCGGGCCGAGTTTGCAGCCGTAGGGCTCGCGGCGTTTGTCGTAACCGCGCTGCAAACGCCCGATGAGGTAGGGGAAGGCGCCGCCGGCATGCGGCAGCACCCAGGTAATTTTCGGAAAACGGTCGAGCACGCCGCCAAAAATAAGATGGCCGGCGGCGATGGCCGTCTCAAAGGGATTGCCCAGCAGGTTCTGCAAATAGAATTTTTTCAGCCGCTCATTGCCTATGACTTCGCACGGATGCAGGAAGATTGGCAGGCCCGTGGCCTCGATGGCCTCGTAGATGGTGAAGAATTTTTCATCGGACAAATCATGCCCGCTGATTTGCGTTGAAAGGTAAACGCCGCGCGTGGAGGGCAGCCCGGCCATGCGCGTGAGTTCGCGGATGGCAAGATCCGGCTCGTTCATGGGCAGCGAGATAAAGTTGAGGAGCTTGTCCGGGTTGGCGATGCAGGCCTCGGTGGCGGCATCGTTGTAGATTTCAGACAGCTGGTGGGCGAAGGGGCGCTTGGCCCAGTCGACCATGGGCAGCGACAGCGACAGCGCGTGCACCGACACGCCGGCCGCGGCCATCGCCTCAAGGCGCGCATCCATGTGCACGAACTGCGGCGTCAGCGGCGGCAGCTGGATGTCGGCCACCTTGAGCGACATGCCCTTGCCGGGGATTTCCTTGATCTCGGCGCCGCAGTCGGGGCCGGCCTTGGCGATGGCCTGCAAAAATTGTTGCGGAAAAAAATGCGCATGGATATCGATGGGATTGTCGCCGTGGCCGTGGCCGCAATGCTGGTCGTGAACGTGGGTCATGGTGGGTCCTGGAGTGACGCGCTGGCTTGGCGGCTGCGCTTGATGGTAAGACTGTTCGGAAAGGCTATTGGGTTTTATAAGGCCGCGTGGCCTGCATGCGCACGGTGATGCCCAGGGCCGCCGCCACATCAACCAGGCGATCGAGCGTGAAGACGTCCCGGCCGGCGCGCAGGCGGCTCACCTGTGCCGGTGCAAGCCCGAGCAGGATGGCGGCGTCTTCACGCTTGAGCGCGAGGTGCTCCAGGCGCTCGTTTATTTTGTCGCGCAGCGCGGTACGCAGCACAAGGCTTGCGGATTTGGATGTCATGACGGTCGGCCTTTTCAACAGCGGCAGTGACAAAAATGTCACGTCAATATACCGCAAAGCGGCTTCTGGCGGTCATTTAAGGATATTAATCATAATAATTATTGACCCAACACGGGGGCAAGTGCGTGTGGATATCCGCCACTTCAAAGAAAATTTTTTTGAGGCGGTCTGCTGTTCAGGGCTTGATCAGCGCTTCCTTAATTAACTAACGCGCCGGCCGTGGCGAGGGCCGGCGCACCGCCCGCGGACAGGCCGCGCACCAGCGCTGTGCCTGCCACCCTGTTTCGCCTGGTTTGTGTAGGATGCGTCTTTTATCCGCTTGGAGCCTTGGCCATGACATCCGATTTCTCCCGTCGCGCATTCCTGAAAACGGCCGGCAAGGGCGCCCTCGCAACGGCGGCTACGACAGTTTCAGGCGGGCTGGGCCTGCTACCGCAGATGGCGCAGGCGCAGGCCTATCCGGCGCAGCAGATCAAATGGATCATTTACCAGTCACCGGGCGGACTGATAGACACGTCTTCGCGCATGCTGCAGCCCTTTCTTGCCGACCAGGGCATCAACACCGTGTTCGATTATGTGCGCGGCGCTTCGGGGCGCATCGCCCGCACGCAGCTGTACAAGAGCAAGCCGGACGGCTACGCCATCATGACCGAGGCGATGCCCGAAGAGGTGCTGGGAGAGATCGTCTATGACGCGGAATACAAGACCAAGGAGTTGCAGCCGCTGGTGGGCTGGTTCGTCAACGCCTTCAACCTGTATGTGCGCGCCGATTCGAAAATCCGCAGCTTTGATGACTTCATCAAGACGGCGCGCTCGCAGCGCGTCACGGTGGCCACGCTCGGACAGGGTGGGCCCAGCCATTTGCAGATCATGTTGCTGCGCTCCAAGCTCAACCTGAACATCGAGCCCATCCCCTTCTCCGGCGGTGCGCCGGCTTATGTGGCGCTCTCGGGCGGGCATGTGGACGTGGCGATAGGCGGTTCAAGCACGGCGCGCAACGCCGACAAGGTAACCTTCCTGACGGTGTTTCGCGATGGGCGCGATCCGGCGATACCGGCGGTGCCCACGGCCGATGAGTTGGGCCACAAGATCCCGAACATCAACGAGGTGATTTACCTGCAGACCGGGCCGGGCGTGCCGGCCGACCGCATCGCCCGTCTGACGCAAGCAGCGACCCGGGCGATAGAGCATCCGGAGCACGTCGAGAAACAGAAAAAATTCGGCGTCTTCGCAAAGGTCATCACCGCCGCCGAGTTGCGGGCGCAAATCGCCGAGCGCTACGATTTTGTCAGAGAGTACAAGTCGGAGCTGGTGGAGAAAAAATAGCCCGCCGCAAGGTGGGAAAACCGCAATGTCATCGGGCATACGCCCGCCAGGCAAAGCGGAAACACACCCGGTCAGGGCAAAAATTTCGGCCAGCGCGGGCGCCGTAACGATTAAAATAAGCGCATGACAAAACTTCTCATTCGCGGTGCACGCGTGCTGGACCTGGATGGCGATGTGCATATGCCGCCGCTCCTGGACATTTTGATCGAAGGTGACCGCATCAGTGCCGTCGGGCCGCATATTTCGGCCGAGGCGGCCGCGGGCGCCGAGATCATCGAGGCGCAGGGCAAGCTCGCCATCCCGGGGCTGATCAACTCGCACTTTCACTCCCACGATGTGCTCGCCAAGGGCTTGATGGAAGACTTGGCGCTGGACTCCTGGAGCATGATGTCGGGCCCGCTTGGCTCGCGCCGCAGCCTGCAAGAGGTGCGCGCCCGCACCCTGCTTGGCGCCATCGACTGCCTGCGCAACGGCATCACCACGGTGCAGGACTTCAGCAATTTTGCGCCGGCCAATGAGGAGGTGCTCGACACCATTCTCGACGCCTATGCCGACGCCGGGATACGCGTCATTTTTTCGGTCACGTTGCGCGACAAGTCGCAGATGGATACGATCCCGTGGATCAGGGAGATTGCGCCGGCGGCAATGCACGACGCGATCGGTAACAGCGCCGATGCGCCCGGCCCGCAAATGGATTTTGTCGCCGGCCAGATCAAGCGCGTTGGCGACCGCGCCGGCATGCTGCGCTGGGCGCTCAGTCCGTCCGCGCCGCAGCGTTGCTCGCCCGGCATGCTCGAGGCGGTTGCGGACTTGTCGAAAAAATTGAATCTGCCGGTCTATACGCACGTCTACGAGACGCGGATGCAGCGGGTTTTTGCGCAGCAAGCCCTCGCCGACTACGGCGGCTCGGCGATTCGCATGCTCGAGGCGACCGGCCTGCTCGGCCCCAACACCAGCATCGCGCACGGCGTCTGGCCGGAGCACGACGAGATCGAACTCATCGGCAAGACCGGCACCAACGTCGTGATCAACATGCTGAGCAACCTCAAGCTCAAGAGCGGCATCGCGCCGGTGATGGATTACCGCGCCAACGGCGTCAACCTCGCCCTCGGTTGCGATAACTGCAGTTGCAGCGACGTGCAAAGCCTGATGCAGGTGATGAAACTGTTTTGCCTGCTGACCGCGTCCAGCTCACCCTTTAGCACCGGCGTGACTGCGGTCGACGCCCTGCGCGCCGCCACCATCGGCGGTGCGCGCGCAGCCGGCCTGGACAAATCAATCGGCGCAATCAAACCCGGCTTCAAGGCCGATATCGTGCTGCTTGACCTCTTCGACACGGCCTATGTGCCCTTCAACAGCGCCGTGCGGCAAGTGGTGTTCGCCGACAGCGGCCGCGCCATCGACTCGGTCATTGTCAATGGCCGCCTGGTGATCGAGGAGCGCAAGCTGCTGAGCGTGGACGAGGCCGCGCTGCACGAGGAAATCGCCGGCCTGATGCCGGCAGTGCGGACCGAGTTCTCGCGCCTGCGCGAGGGCTACGAAAAGGCGCAGCCCTACCTCGATGAGGTACAGCGACGGGCATGGGAGGTGCCGTTGAGTGTGCACAGGCACGTTGGTGCACCGGCGACGGTGATGTTGCCCCGGAAGGGCCGCGGGAAGGTTTAGCTGGGCTAGCAGCGTTAGCCGCGTCAGTCGTAATGGCTGGAGATGCCCGACTGGCGTGGGTTTGCAGGCGATGTCTGCGAATTTAAGTTCGAAGCGCAATGGGTATGGGCTTGAGCCCGAAGAGTACCTCGTGAGGGGTCAGGTAGCCAAGACACTTGCGAGGTCGATGGTTTAGGCGGTCTTCAATCGATTGGAGTTTGGCTTCGGTGAGCCGCTGCAAGC
>CAMDDU010000070.1:0-16689 GCA_945892985.1 Bordetella parapertussis | reverse complement strand
ATGCCACTCACAGGAGAGGTGCGCCCTGCGTGAGGAAATAGCGGGGGCATAGCCCCCTTTCTTCCACATTTTCGCCCGATTTATCATCAAATTGACTTTGATTCCAACGTTTCTCGTCTCAACTATCACTTGTTCAGTGATTCCCTAGGACTTGATCCCGGTCGGTTTCATCTTGTCCGGGATCAGGCAGCCTTTACGGGCCCGATGCAGGATGTGCTTTTTGAGATCCGCACCGCTGACGATGGACGACTTGTCCTTGCCGCTGCGCGACAATCCCGTCACCGTGACAGACTTGGCACCGCAAAAACCGATGGCGGTCATTTTCTCGCCGTCATCGAGTCCCATCAGCACCACGCCGCGACCGCGGGCCATTTCCTTGAGCTCATTTGCCGCGAACAACAGCATGCGGCCTTTCTCGGACAAGGTCACAACCATGTCGGGCGATTTTGGCACTGCCGCCGGATGCAGCACAGCCTCGCCTTCTTGCAGCGTCATGAAAGCCTTGCCGGCGCGGATGCGCGTCAGCAGCTCTTCCGCGTTGACGACAAAACCGTAGCCGGCGGAGTTGCCCACGAGGTAACGCCGCCCCGGCTGGGCATCGAGCACATGGGCAATGCGCGCCCCGGCGGCGAGCTCGACCAATGAGGTCAGTGGCACGCCGTCACCCTTGCCGCCCGGAATATCCCCGGCTGAAATGCCGAAGGACCGCCCGGTCGAATCGATCATCGCAAACTGGTGGATGGAGCGGGTCTCAAAAATCGCATACTCGCCATCACCATCCTTGTAGCTCACCCCGGGCAGGTCCAGGTCGTGGCCCTGGCGCGAACGCACCCAGCCATTCTTGGACACAATGACCGTCAGCGCCTCGTCGACAAGCTGACGCTCGACCACCGCACGCCCGGCCTCTTCGATCACGGTGCGTCGCGCGTCACCGTATTTTTTTGCGTCATCGCGAATTTCCTTGACCGCCAACTTTTTCAGCTGCCCCTCATCACCGAGCAACTCTCGCAATTCCTTGCGCTCGAGCGTGAGCGT
This sequence comes from Bordetella parapertussis, assembly GCA_945892985.1. GTDB lineage: Bacteria > Pseudomonadota > Gammaproteobacteria > Burkholderiales > SG8-39 > CAITSH01. The sequence continues at coordinate 15,654 of CAMDDU010000070.1, read as the reverse complement.
CTTTAGCTCCTGCTCGATCTTGATGCCTTCGAGGCGCGCCAGCTGGCGCAGGCGGATTTCAAGGATGTCCTCGGCCTGCACCTCGGTGAGCTTGAACGCGGCCATAAGATCGGGCTTGGGCTCGTCCGCGTTGCGGATGAGCTTGATCACCTTGTCGATGTTGAGGAAGACGATATGCCGGCCTTCCAGGATGTGGATTCGCCGCTCCACCTGGCCGAGACGGAAGTTCGCGCGCCGCCTGACCGTGGCCAGGCGGAAGGACACCCACTCCTCCACCATCTGCCGGATATTTTTGCGCTGTGGCTTGCCGTCGAGTCCGATCGAAACCATGTTAATCGGGAAATTCTCTTCCAGCGACGTGTGCGCCTGCAGCAGGCGCATGAACTCGTCCGGATCCTGCTTCGCGGTGCGCGGTTCAAGCACCAGACGCACGCGGTTGTTCTTGTCCGACTCGTCGTTAACCTTTTCCAGTGAGCCGAGGATGAGCTGCTTGAGGTTGGCCTGGCCCGACGACACCTTGCCGCCCTTCTCTCGCGGCTTGGGGTTGGTCAGTTCCTCAATTTCTTCCATGACGCGCATGGCCGAGGTCGTCGGCGGCAGTTCGTACACCACCACCTGCCATTGCCCCCGCGCGAGGTTCTCCAGTTTCCAGCGGCAGCGCGCGCGCAAGGAGCCGCGGCCGCTGGAATAAGCGTCCAGGATTGCCTGCTGCGGGCTGATGATTTGTCCGCCACCGGGGAAATCCGGTCCCTTGATAATGTCCATCAGCGATTCAATGCTGATGTTCGGCCGATTAATCATCGCGACTGCGGCGTCGGCCACCTCACGCAAGTTGTGCGGCTGCAACTCGCAGGCCATGCCTACGCCCACGCCTGAGGCGCCGTTCAACAACAACATGGGCAGGCGCGCCGGCAGCAACTCGGGCTCTTTCAGACGGCCGTCGTAGTTGGGAATGAAATCGACGGTGTCCTGGTCAATCTCAGAAAGCAGAAGGTCGGCGATGGGCGTAAGCCGCGCCTCGGTGTAGCGGTATGCGGCAGCCGAGTCACCGTCTTGCGTGCCAAAGTTACCCTGGCCGTCGATCAACGGGTAGCGCAGTGAAAAATCCTGCGCCATGCGCACCAGCGCCTCGTAAGTCGAGACGTCGCCATGCGGATGGAACTTACCCAGCACCTCGCCGACGATGCGCGCCGACTTGGTGTGCTGCACGCCCGACTTCAAGCCAAGCTCGTTCATTACGTACAGAATGCGCCGCTGCACCGGCTTTTGCCCGTCCTCGATATTGGGGATGGCGCGCCCGCGCACCACGCTCATGGCGTAGGTCAGGTAGCTGCGCTCGGCGAAAGTCCCCATGTCGATAAAGTCACCCTCGGTCCCCGAGCCGGCGATGCGCGGCGCGCCCGGAGCACCGCCATTGCCACCGCCTGCGCCCGCAGCCTCTGCCGCACCGGCGGAAAACAAGTCCAGCGTACCGTCATCGGCGCCTTTTTTTACCTTGGTCGCGCTCATACGTCCGCCTCGACCTGGTCGCCGTTTTCTTCCATCCACGCGCAGCGTCGCTCGGATTCTTTTTTCGACATCAGCATGTTGAACAACTCAAAGGTTTTTTCTTTGTCGTCGATACGCACCTGCAGCAGGCGGCGCGTGTCCGGGCAAAGCGTGGTCTCCCACAATTGTTCCGGATTCATTTCACCAAGCCCCTTGAATCGCTGGGTCTGCATGGATTCGGGCTTGACGCCTTCGTCGATGGCGCGCTCGCGCAAGGACTTCAATTCCTCGTCGTCAAGCGCATAGACCTTTTTACCCGGTCGTTTGCCGTGCGCCGGAATGTCCAGCTTGTACAAGGGCGGGCAGGCGACATAGATGTGTCCGCCCTCAATCAGCTTGGGAAAGTGCCGGTAGAACAGCGTCAGCAACAGCACCGCGATGTGCGCGCCGTCAACATCGGCATCGGTCATCGATGCGATCTTGCCGTAGCGCAGGCCGGACAAATCGGGACTGTCCTCGTCGCCATGCGGATCGACGCCGATGGCGACGGCAATGTCATGGATCTCGGCATTGGAGAACAGCAGATCGCGCTTTACCTCCCAGGAATTGAGCGCCTTGCCGCGCATCTTGTAGATCGCCTGGAAGCGCTTGTCGCGAGCCTGCTTGGCCGAGCCGCCGGCCGAATCGCCCTCGACCAGATACAACTCGTTGTCGCCAAGACTGCTCGATTCGCAGTCGGTGAGTTTTTCCGGCAGCATCACCACGCTGGAGGATTTTTTGCGCTCGACCTTGGTAACCGAGCGACTGCGCTCCACCGCCTGACGGATGACCAGTTCGGCGATTTTTCGACCATAGTCGACGTGGCTGTTAAGCCACAACTCGAAGGGATCGCGCACCATGCTGGACACCAGTTTGAGCGCGTCGCGGTTGGACAGCTTTTCCTTGGTCTGGCCGTGAAACTGCGGCTCCAGCACCTTGGCTGACAAAAAATACACCGTCCGCGACCACACATCGTCCGACTGCAGCTTGATACCGCGGGGCATCATGTTGTGATGTTCGGCAAAGGCCTTGACCGCCTCGAAGATACCGTCGCGCAGGCCCGCTTCGTGGGTGCCTCCGGCAGGGGTGGGGATCAGGTTGGCATACGATTCGCCGAAGCCCTTGGTCTCGTCGACCAGCGCAAACGCCCAGCCCGCGCCCTCGCCCACGGCAAAGCCGTTGGCTTCCTGCACATACTTCTCGCCGTCGAAAATCGGCGCCACCGGCTCGGTGTCGGCGAGCAGGTCCTTCAAATAGCCCTTCATGCCCTCTGGATAACTCCAGGTGCGCGACACCGTCTCCTGGCCTTCGCGCGCACCTTCAATGTTCAGCGTGACACCCACACCCGGCAACAATACCGCCTTGGAGCGTACGATGCGCTCGAGTTCGGGCATAGACACTTTGCCGCTGTCGAAGTATTTCTTGTTCGGCCAGATGCGCAACAGCGTGCCGTTTTCATTTTTCCCCGTTGTGCCGGTCCGTTTGAGCTTTTCGGCGACCGCGCCGTCGGCGAATGCCATCCGGTGTATGCCGCCCTCACGCCGCACTTCCACTTCGAGACGGGTCGCGAGCGCGTTGGTGACCGAAACCCCGACCCCGTGCAGGCCGCCGGAAAACTTGTAAGCGGCATCAGCCTCGGTTTTGGAGAACTTGGCGCCGGCGTGCAATTCGGTGAACACCAGTTGCACGGTCGGAATTTTCTCCTCCGGATGCATGCCCACTGGAATACCGCGCCCATTGTCCGACACGGTGACCGAGCCGTCGCGATGGCAGGTCACGTCTATGCGCGTGGCGTGTCCGCCAAAGGCTTCGTCAGCGGCGTTGTCTATGGCTTCCTGGATGATGTGGGTCGGGTCAGTGGTGCGGGTGTACATACCCGGCAGGCGCTGCACCGGCTCGATGCCGCGCAGCTTGGTGACCGATGCTTCGTCGTATTTCTTTGTTGCCATGTCGTCCTAGCTCAAGTCACGCCAGCGACTCATTGGCTTCCCCTCCCCCGCCCATGATGGCGTCAGGGGAGATTAGGCGACCAAGCGCGCCGGCGTCTGAATTACGAAAGGCCGCATTCTACAGCCTATGCGCCTTCCAGCCACAAAGCCGCACCCAAGCCGCTTGCACGTCCGCTTGCAAAACAAGCACTTAGCAAATATCCACCGGTCGGCGCTTCCCAATCCAACATCTCCCCGGCACAAAATATCCCCGGAAGAGCGCGTAACATTTGATTTTTATCCAAAGCGCCAAAATCCACTCCACCGGCGCTGCTAATAGCCTCATCGAGCGGCCTTGTTGACGCCAGGGTTAAGGGCAAAGCCTTGATTATATTGGATAGATACGCCATGTCTTGGAATCGTTCCTGACTCACCAGTTCGCGCAACAGCCCGGCCTTAACGCCGGTGATGCCGGCACGGCTTTGCAAGTGGCTGGAAACCGAGCGCGTGCCACGCGGATGGACCAGCGCCGCCAGCAAGCGTTCAGGCGTCCAGTCTGGGGCGAGATCGAGCAGCACGGTGACCGGGCCGCCGGCACTAATGCGCTCACGCAAGTCGGCGGAAAGCGTGTAGACGAGACTGCCCTCCACGCCGTACTCCGACACGACAAACTCACCACGACGACTGGACGCGTCCGCGCCAAGCCCGGCTCCGCCCAGGGTCAGCACAACCGGCTTGACCGGTTGCCCGACAAAGCGCTGACGAAAATGCGCACTCCAGCCGCCGGCAACTTCAAAGCCGCAGTTTGATGGCCGCAAGGCCGCCACGGTAATGCCTTTGCCTTCGAGCAGCGGCACCCAGGCGCCATCGGATCCAAGACGCGCCCAACTGCCACCACCCAGCGCGAGCACGGTAGCCGCCGGCCGAATGCTTTTCTCGCCCAGGGGCGTGGCAAAACGCAGGCTGCCGGCCCCGCCGCCGTCACTCCAGCCCAGCCAGCGGTGACGCATGTGAAAACGCACCCCGCCGGCGCGCAAGCGGTGCAACCACGCGCGCAGCAAGGGCGCAGCCTTGAGGTTGACCGGAAACACGCGTCCGGAACTGCCGATAAAGGTGTCTATGCCCAGACCGTGCACCCATGCGCGCAAGGCCTGCGGATCAAACGCGCCGAGCCAGGCCGCCACTTCGCCGCCGCGCGCGCCATAACGTCGTACAAAGGCTTCGTACTGCTCCGAATGCGTCAGATTCATGCCGCCCTTACCGGCGAGCAGGAACTTGCGGCCGACGGAGGGCATCGCGTCATACAAATCCACTTGCACGCCGGCACGACTGAGCACTTCGGCCGCCATCAGGCCGGCAGGTCCGCCGCCTATGACGGCGACATTCGCAATTGCTTTGGGTGCTGCGGGCGTGTCCACGTGCCTTGGTCCCTATGAAATGAAAATCGGCACGTGCTGCGTGCCGATTTTCAATGTAAGCACGGGCATGAAGCCCGCGCTGAAGATCCGTTGAGCTATCAGTTGACCTTGATGTTGGCTTCCTTGATCAGCTTGCCGTACTTGGCCATTTCGGACTTGACGAAAGTGCCCAGCTGCTCCGGTGTACCCGAAACCGCTTCAACGCCCAAATCGGCAAATTTCTTCTTCAGGTCCGGATCCTGCATGACCTTCATCAGATCAGCGTGGAACTTGTCGAGCAGGGGTTTGGGCGTGCCGGCGGGCATGAAAATTCCCCACCAGTTAACCCCGACAAGACCCGGTACCGACTCGGCGCAGGGCGGCAGATCGGGCAGGATGGAGTAGCGCTCGGCGCCGGTGACGCAAATTGCGCGGATGCGTCCCGATTTGATAAAGGCCATCGCCGGCAGGGAGTCGGAGAAAATATACTGGATATGGCCGGCAACGAGGTCCTGGACACCGAGGATGCCCCCCTTGTAGGGCACTTCCACCGCCTGCACCTTGGTGATGATCTTGAACATCTCACCGGCAAGATGTGAAAGGCTGCCCGGCCCGCTGGTGCCGTAATTGAGCTTGTTTGCGTCGCCCTTGGCCAGTGCGGCCAGTTCGGCCGCAGATTTAACATTCACACCGGGGTGGACGACCAGCACATTGGGGCCGGTCGCGATCAGCGACACCGGTACGAAATCCTTTTCCACGTCGTAGGGCACTTTCGATAGCAGCGGGTTGACCGCTGCAGGACCGATGTTGCCCACCACGAAACTGTAGCCATCCGGCGACTGTCGTGCCGCGAACTCCATGCCGATAGAACCTGCGGCGCCCGGTTTGCTCTCAACAATGACCTGCTGGCCCCACAATTCGGACAGTTTTTGCCCGACGATGCGCGACATCAGGTCGGAGCTACCGCCCGGCGGGTAGGTAACGATCAGTTTGACCGACTTGTTCGGATAGGTCTGGGCCGCGAGCGGCCCGGCTGCGACCAATACCGCAATCGCTGCGGCCGCCTGCACTAATTTGCGAAAATTCATGCGGATCTCCTCATTGGTGTTTTATGTCTCGGACTTTGTCTTATGGAGTTGCGTCTCAGGGGCACCTTTGCTGGCTTGGCGGGTCGCTTTCCAGTATGGGCGAATTTTACCCGAAGCGCGCCCGCCCGACCGACGCCGGTGCCCAATTTCTGCGCGCGCCGAGCCGGCTTGAATGCCGCGCCGGCGGCCGCTGTGGTATGGTCTGCCGCGCTGACGCTGCCCGCCTGTTAAGCTTGGCGCAAAGCCGTTCCAATCCCAAGCAATCCAAGCAATCCAAGCAAGAGAGCGTCAAAGCATGTCCATCAACTGGTTCCCGGGGCACATGGTCAAGGCCGTCGACAAGGCCAAAAAAGCCCTGGCGGAGCATGACGTCGTAATCGAGGTGCTCGATGCGCGCTGTCCCATGGCCAGTTCCAACCCGGTCATCCAGAGCATGCGCGAACACCGGCAACGTCCCTGTCTGCGCGTGCTCAACAAGGCCGACACCGCGGACCTTGCCGTTACGCGCGAATGGCTGGATTTTTACAACGCGCAAAAAAACACCCGCGCCATCGCCATCTCGTGCAAGAAGCCCGGCGATGCCGCCAAGGTCATCGCCGAAGCCCAGGCCCTGGCGCCGCATCGCACCGGAAAACTCAAGGCACTGCGCATGATGATCATGGGCGTGCCCAACGTAGGCAAGTCAACGCTGATCAACGCCCTGATGAAAAAGCGCACGGCCAAGGTCGGCGATGAGCCTGCGGTGACAAAACTGTTGCACCGCTACGACTTGTCTAGCACCGCCTGGCTGACCGACACCCCGGGGTTGATGTGGCCGCGGATCAAGAACGAGAGCGACGGACTGATGCTCGCCGCGAGCAACATGGTCGGCACCGGCGCCTACATCGACTCCGAGGTCGCGCTGTTCCTCGCCGACTTACTGCTGTTGCGTTACCCGCAGGCCTTGGCCGAGCGCTATGGCTTCCCGACCGGGCAGGATTCTGCGGCAGGCATGGCCAACGACGGCGTCGCCTTGATCGAAGCGATCGCCAGAAAACGCGGCTACCTGCTCAAGGGTGTTGGCCCTGATTTTGAAAAGGCTGCGCTGACGCTGCTCGCCGATTACCGCAGCGGGGCGCTTGGACGCATCAGCCTCGAGACGCCGGACACGCGCGCCACGATGGTGGCCGCAGCCGAGGCGGCGAAAGAATTGTCAAAGAAGGATGCCGCACCGACTTCCTCAACGGGGCGACGAAGCCGCTGAGTCGGCATTGCCAGGATGGTGCGTTCACGCCGCCTGCGTGACGCCTGAATCACCGGCGAACAGCGTTTCCATTTCGCGCCGGATTTTATAGGCCGGCAGGGTTTCATCCATCGCGACATCAGCCCAGGTCAGAGACTGCCCCTGCTTGACCGGACGCAGCAACTTGACCTCATGCGCCAGCCCAAGCGGCAAGCCACCATAAGCGATGGACTTGCGCGACTGGAACAGCTTCCCGTGCACGGTGTAACCGCCCTCACCATCGAGTATTTCGCCGGCCTTGAGGTCGCGTTTGGCGGTGGCAACGACGTCGGCGTTAAAGCAGGTCGCCGCACCCGTGGATTCACCGCGCAGCCCCACCGATGCGACCGAAATACCAACCTCCAGTCCGATCAGATGCCAGCGCTTATAGAGGCAGGCGTAACGGCCCGACGGGTCGGTGCGCACCATATATTCCTTAAAGCAATTGCGGATGTATTCGGTGTCGCCTTCAAATACGACAAACACGCCAAAGCGGATGTCATAGGGAATGACACGGCCGTCTTTTTCCAGCGACGAGATAACCTCGACCTGGCCTTTTTGATGCAGCACACCCCCTTCGCTTATCGGCCGGCAGACAAAAGGAATATCGTCCACCGATGCCGCCGGATAGCTCAGGCCGTCGGGCGGCGCGATAAGTCCGGTGGCGTTGCACACGGCCGTACTCTCGATAGCCGGCTTGGATCCATCAAGAAAAGAGTTGAACATCTTCGGGTTTAGACCGCCGGTCTTCGCCACTTCGGGCGTGAGTCCGTAGTGTCCCCACACGGTGTCTGGCGTCGACTGCGCAAAATGCGGCAGCCATTTATGGCCGCGTCCGGCCGCGACGACCGGGAAACCCGCCGCCCGCGCCCAGTCGACGAGCTCGCAGATCAAGGCCGGCTGATCACCGTAGGCGAGGCTATAGACCACGCCGGCAGCGGCGGCCTTGCGCGCCAGCAGCGGGCCGCAAAACGCGTCGGCTTCGACAGTGACATTGACCACGTGCTTGCCATTGGCGAAAGCGTAGAGGCAGTGCTCGACGGCGGCGATCGGATTGCCGGTGCACTCGACAATGATGTCCACGCCCGGATGACGCACCAGCGCCTGCCAGTCGTCGCCAAGGTGGGTGTTGCCTTTTGCCAGGGCATCATCGAGTGAAACTGCCGAGCACTGCGCCGGCTTCCAGCCGACGCGCTCAAGGTTAAGCCTGGCCGCGGAGGGTGCGAGATCGGCGATACCGACCAAGTGCAAGCCCGGCGTTTTGGGCACTTGCGCCAGATACATGGCGCCAAATTTACCCGCGCCGATCAGGCCGACACGCAGGGGGTTGCCTTGCGCCCCACGTTGCTGCAATTTGCTGTAGAGATTCATTTGGATGACTTCCGGTAAGGGGAAACCGACTGGAAAGCCACGACTGGCGGGCATTTCCAGCCATCATGCATGGAATTTCAGGCGACCAGCGCGGACTTTAGCGCCTCTTCAGGCGTGCCGTCTTGCCACGGCAGGTCCACCGCGTATTCCTTGATAAGGCAGTCATCGGGCAGGCAGGTGATAGGCGTGAAGTCGCGGTGGGCGATATAGGCCGGGCGCTTGAAGCGGCGGATGTGGTTGGACACTGCGCACAAGCTGAGGTAGACACTGACCCGGTTCCATGGCGACAGGTTCGACGTTGATGCATGCACGAGGCAGGAGTGAAACAGGATCATCGACCCGGCCGGCCCCTTGGGCGAGACGATGCCACCGCGCCCGACCAGCTTGCCTATGCTGTCGTTATCTATGGTCCACAGCGGATAGCTGGTGGTCGCGAGGTCGTGCTTGGCGTCGATCACCCCCAGCTTATGGCTGCCCGGGATGAACATCAGCGGTCCGTTGAACTCATTGACCTCGTCAAGAAAGATGGCGATATTCATCGCGCGCGCCTCGGGCATCTGGTCGTCGTTCTTCCAGGTGCCGTAATCCTGGTGCCACTGCCAGACATCACCGTCGAAGGCCATCTTGCCGTTGATCTTGAACTGGTGCATGTAAAGCTCTTCGCCCAAAATCTGCCGCACCGGATCGATCATGCGCGGATGGCGGCCCAATCGGGCAAAGGGCGCGCTGTACATGTGCGCGGCAAAGTTGGTGCGCACGGCATCGCTGCCTTTTTCACGTACGTTCTCCGGACGCTGCTGGCTGTAGAGCAAGGGCACCTCATCGATGAGCGTCTTCACCTCATCGGCATTGAACAAAGACGGAAAGAAAAGGTAACCGTCGCGCTCGAAATCCTCGAGTTGCTGCTGGTTCAGCTTCATACTTCCTCCTCGTTATGGCACCCGTCGCGCCGGGCTCTGCCTTGGATACCGGTCACCGCGAAATGCCTTGTCGCTCACGCTTTCATGACAATCCAGTTTTTCGAGTTCGAACTGGAGCCTATAAACTTTTAGCGCCGGACAATTGGCTGAGAGCGCCACGAGTGCCACGAGTGCCCCGAGGGCTCCAGGACTCTAAACTCTTGCCTACAGGCTCAAAGGCCTGCGCATCATCGATACGGAACGAGCCGCCCAACATCAAGGCTTGCGCGTTTCAGCCAGCGGGGTCAGCACCTGAAAAAAAACCTCATCCTGCTTGACCATGCCCAGCTCGTAGCGGGCGCGCTCCTCGATCGCCTCGGAGCCCTGCTTCAGGTCGCGAACCTCGGCATCCAGCGATGCGTTGCGCACCATCAGTTTTTCATTGCGGACTTTTTGCTCGCTGACCTGCCGGTCGATGTCCCAGACCTTGAGCCAGCCGCCCTTGCCCAGCCAGAGCGGGTATTGAACCAGAACAATCAGTCCGGCAAATATGCCGGCAAGGACTCTCACCGTTGCTTACCTCAGCTGGTAAAACGCCTCACGACCCGGATAGCTGGATGCATCGCCAAGATCCTCTTCGATGCGCAGCAGTTGGTTGTATTTGGCGATACGATCGGAACGCGACAGCGAACCGGTCTTGATTTGCAGCGCGTTGGTGCCCACGGCAATGTCTGCAATGGTGGTGTCCTCGGTCTCGCCCGAGCGGTGCGAAATCACCGCAGTGTAGCCGGAGCGCTTTGCCAGCTCTATGGCGGCGAAGGTTTCGGTCAAGGTACCGATCTGGTTGACCTTGATCAGGATCGAATTGGCCACGCCAAGCTGTATGCCTTCGCGCAGGATCTTGGTATTGGTGACAAACAGGTCGTCGCCCACCAGTTGAACCTTGCGGCCCAGGCGCTCGGTAAGGGTGCGCCAGCCGTCCCAGTCGTTCTCAGCCATGCCGTCTTCGATGCTGATGATCGGATACTTGTCGGCCAGCGTCGCCAGGTAATCAACGAACTCGCCTGAACTCAGTTGCAGATTCTCGCCCGCGAGCACATAGCGACCGTTTTTATAGAATTCGGAACTGGCGCAGTCGAGTCCAAGCACGACGTCGGTGCCAGCGTGGTAGCCGGCCTTGTCTATGGCTTCAAGAATCAGGTCCAGCGCCGCGGCATGGCTGGGCAGGTTGGGCGCGAACCCACCCTCGTCACCGACGGTTGTCGGCATGCCACGGCCGTCGATCAGGCCTTTGAGAACCTGGAAAATCTCCGCACCGCAACGCACCGCCTCGCGAAAACTCTGCGCGCCGACCGGGATGATCATGAATTCCTGCATATCGAGGCTGTTGTTGGCGTGCGCCCCGCCGTTGATGACGTTCATCATCGGTACCGGCATTTGCATTTCGCCCGAACCGCCGAAGTAGCGGTAAAGCGGCAGCCCGCATTCCTCGGCCGCGGCCTTGGCAACGGCCATCGACACGGCCAGCAGTGCGTTCGCCCCCAGCCGTCCCTTGTTCTCGGTACCGTCCAGCTCAATCAGGCTGCGGTCGATGAAACTCTGCTCTGTGGCATCCAGTCCCATGATCGATTCGGATATCTCGGTATTGATATGCTCGATGGCATTGAGGACACCCTTGCCGCCAAACCGCGCCGCATCCTTGTCGCGCAACTCCAGTGCCTCGCGGCTGCCGGTGGAAGCGCCGGAAGGAACGGCGGCCCGGCCCATCACGCCGGATTCAAGCAACACGTCGGCCTCGACCGTCGGATTGCCGCGCGAATCGAGAATTTCCCTTGCCACCACATCAACGATTGAGCTCATGTTTCAACCTATTGTTTGAATTTTTTGTTCAACAGATTACAGCGCTTGCTCCGCCAGTCCGCGCCCCTTGACCAGGTCATCCATCGCTTTGAGCGTTTCCAACAGTAATTTCATCAGGCCAAGCGGCCAGGCGTTCGGACCGTCGGACAGGGCTCGGGCCGGGTCCGGATGGGTTTCCATGAAGAGCCCGGCGATACCAGCCGCCACCGCGGCGCGCGCCAGTACGGGCACGAATTCGCGCTGCCCTCCGCTCGATGTGCCCTGCCCGCCGGGCAATTGCACCGAGTGGGTCGCGTCGAATACCACCGGGCAACCGGTGTCGCGCATGATGGCGAGCGAACGCATATCAGAAACCAGATTGTTGTAGCCGAAGGAGACGCCGCGTTCGCACACCATGATGTTGTCCGAGCCGCTCGCCTCACGTGCCTTGTCGACCACATTTTTCATGTCACCGGGCGCGAGAAACTGCCCCTTCTTGATATTGACCGGCTTGCCGGCGCTTGCCACGGCGTGAATGAAATCAGTCTGACGGCAAAGAAAGGCCGGCGTCTGCAATACGTCAACCGTTGCCGCAACGGCCGCGATCTCTTCGATGGCGTGCACATCGGTCAACACCGGCACGCCGAGTTCTTTTTTTACCGCGGCGAGAATCTCTAGCCCCTTGTCCATGCCAAGCCCGCGATAGGACTTGCCGGAACTGCGGTTGGCTTTGTCATACGAGGATTTATAGATGAAGGGCATGCCCACGACTGCGCAGATCTCCTTCAGCCTGCCGGCGGTGTCAAAGGCCATTTCCCGCGACTCGATGACACAGGGGCCGGCGATGAGGAACACGGGCTTGTCCAGACCGGCCTCGAATCCGCACAACTTCATCACGCCGCCGCTGAAAGGGGCTGGGCGGACGCACCCTTCTGATGCGCGAGGGCGGCTTCAACGAACGACTTGAACAAGGGATGGCTTTCGCGGGGTGACGAAGAAAACTCCGGGTGAAACTGGCAACCAATAAACCACGGATGGGTCGGCAACTCGACCATTTCACACAGCGCTTCGCCGCCACTCTTCACACGCGCGCGCGCCGAAACCACCAGCCCCGCCGCCTCTATCCGCGGCAGGTAATGATTATTAACCTCGTAGCGATGGCGGTGGCGCTCGTTGATGAGTTTTCCGCCGTAAATACGCTCGACCTGGGTGCCGGGAACGATATCGGCCGGCTGCGCGCCAAGCCGCATGGTGCCGCCCAGATCCGAGTTTGCATCGCGCGTCTCGATTTTACCGTCCTTGTCGCGCCACTCGGTAATCAGCGCCACCACCGGTTGCGGGGTCGCCGGATCGAACTCGGTGCTGTTGGCCTCGGCCAGTCCGGCGTTATGCCTGGCATGCTCAATGACCGCCAACTGCATGCCAAGGCAGATGCCAAGGTAGGGAATCTTGTTTTCGCGCGCGTACTGTATGGCCTTGATCTTGCCCTCAACGCCGCGCACGCCAAACCCGCCCGGCACCAGCACCGCATCGACGCCAAACAGCGAATCCACCAGCCCGCAGCGCTCGATTTCCTCCGAGTCGACGTAGCGGATGGTCACCTTGCATTGGGTATGTATGCCCGCATGCAGCAATGCTTCGTTGAGCGACTTGTAGGAGTCGGTGAGGTCGACATATTTGCCGACCATCGCAATAGTGACTTCGTGCAAGGGGTGCTCGAGCGCATCGACCAGCTTCTTCCAGACCTTGAGGTCTGCGGGCCGCGCCAGCAGGTGCAACTTATGGCAGACGATCTCATCGAGCATCTGCTGATGGAGCATGTAGGGAATCTTGTAGATCGAATCGACGTCCCAGACCGAGATCACGGCGTTCATCGGCACATTGGTGAACAACGCAATCTTGCGGCGCTCCTCATCCGGAATCGGCCGGTCGGAGCGGCACAGAAGCGTGTCCGGCTGGATGCCGATCTGGCGTAATTCCTTGACCGAGTGCTGCGTCGGCTTGGTCTTGATCTCGCCGGCAGAGGCGATGTAAGGCACCAGCGTCAGGTGCACGTAACAGGTGTTCTCGGAACCCAGTTCCATGCCCATCTGGCGAATGGCTTCAAGAAAAGGCAGGGACTCGATATCGCCGACCGTGCCGCCGACCTCGACGATCGCGACCTCTGCGCCCTCTCCGCCCCTCTTGATGAAGGTCTTGATCTCGTCGGTGATGTGCGGGATGACCTGGACGGTGCGGCCAAGGTATTCGCCCCGGCGCTCCTTCTTGATCACGCTCTCGTAGATCTGGCCGGTCGTGAAGTTATTCGCCTTGCGCATGCGAGCCTTGCTGAAGCGCTCGTAGTGGCCAAGATCCAGGTCTGTCTCTGCGCCATCCTCGGTGACAAACACCTCCCCGTGCTGAAACGGACTCATCGTGCCCGGGTCAACGTTGATATAGGGGTCGAGCTTGATGTTGGTGACTGTGAGGCCGCGGGATTCGAGAATCGCGGCGAGAGAAGCGGCAGCGATGCCTTTCCCAAGAGAGGAAACAACACCACCGGTAACGAAAACGTATTTAGTCATGTGCCTACAGGCAGTAGGGATGAGCGAGTCTACCGGAAATTGCGGCCGGCCTCAATTCAAATACGCGGAAAAATCCGCTGCCGCGGGCAATCGCCCCCTGCGGCGCCGCGCAGCCCCTAAACAACACCCATTTGCACCGTCTTGATCGACTCGACACGAATCTCCTCGGTCAGCGCCGCCTTGTAATCCGAGAAAGCCGGCGTAGTCTTGACCGTGTAGCGCCTGGGATAAGGCAATTCGATGCGCATGTCGGCTTTGATGCGCCCGGGGCGCGCACGCATAAGCACCACCCGGCCCATGCTCAAGCGCATGCTCGAAGCCATGCTCAGCTTTGGAAAATCGGGCTCACACCGCCCTTGACCGTTCCCACGCACGGATTCACGCCCATCGCATAGACGAGCTCCGCCGGCGACTCCACATCCCAGACCGCGAAATCAGCCGCCATGCCGACGGCAAGGCTGCCATGGCTGTCGGCCATGCCCAATGCGCGTGCGGCATGGCAGGTCGCGCCCGCAAGCGCCTCCTCCGGTGTCAGGCGAAACAGTGTGCAGGCCATGTTCATCGCCAACAGCATGGAACTCAAGGGCGAAGAACCGGGGTTGCAGTCGGTGGCAATCGCAACAGGCACGCCATGGTGGCGCAGCATCTGCACCGGCGGTGCCTGTTTTCCACGCAAGAAATAAAATGCGCCCGGCAGCAACACCGCCACCGTGCCGGCCTCGGCGAGTGCGCGAACACCGGCTTCACTGGTGTATTCAAGATGATCGGCGGACAAGGCTTGGTAGCGCGCGGCGAGCTCCGCCCCGCCCTGGTCGGACAACTGGTCGGCGTGCAACTTCACCCTGAGGCCAAGCTCCGCCGCGCAATCGAACACCCGCGCCGTCTGCGCCGCGCTGAAGGCGATACCCTCGCAAAATGCGTCCACCGCATCGACCAGCCCCGCCTCGGCCGCGGCTGGCAGCATTTCGTTGCACACCAGCGCAATATAGTCGTCCGCCCTGCCCTGAAATTCAGGCGGCAGAGCATGTGCGCCGAGAAAAGTCTTTTTCACCGTCAAGGGCGTCGACTCGCCCAGCAGCTTGGCGGCGCGCAGCATTTTGAGCTCGGTGCGCGTGTCCAGCCCATAGCCGGATTTTATTTCCACCGAAGTCACCCCCTCATCCATCAGCCGCCGCAACCTGCGCGCCGCGCCGCTGACAAGCTCTGTGTCCGAGGCGTCCCGCGTTGCCTCTACGGTGGAAATAATACCGCCGCCGGCACGGGCGATGTCCGCATCACTCGCGCCCTGCAGTCGCAATTCGAACTCGCGCGCACGATTGCCGGCAAACACCAGGTGGGTATGACAATCGATCAAGCCCGGGGTGAGCATGGCGCCGCGCAGGTCGTGCACCTCGCGCGCCAGTCTCGCCGCTTCCCCCGGCAGTCCGTCACGCGGGCCGAGCCAGACGATAAGCCCCGCCTCCACAGCAATCGCTCCGCGCTCGATGCTGTTATAGCGCCCATCGCGCATCGTTACGATCCGGGCATCAAGCCATAGAGCGTCCCACATGGTGCCCCACCTGTCTGTATTGCCGGCTCGCCCGCGCTCGACTTGGCGATCTGGCGACTTGGCGACTTGGCGAATTGGCGATTTAGGGAAACACTGAACAAGTCCGCGCGTCTGTTGTCATATAGCGAGACGCAAACGGGAGGATTGAGAATGAAACAAATGACGCTGGCGGCGGCGAAAGGATTCGAGGTACATGGAAGAGCAACGCGCAAAGCGGCGTTTCTGGCGCGC
>CAMDDU010000069.1:0-16707 GCA_945892985.1 Bordetella parapertussis | reverse complement strand
CGCTCCCAGCGCTCATTATCCTTTCTCAGGAATGCGGCAAATTCAGCCGGCGTATCGCTGACGACAAGCGCACCCAGCCCCCTCATCCGCTCCACGGTTTCAGGACGCGACAAGGATTTGCGCATTTCGCCCGCGAGCCTGTTGATGATAGCCGCGGGAGTGCCGGCCGGCGCGAGCATGCCCACCCAGGGGGCGGTGGCTTCCAGCCCGGCAAAGCCGGCGTCCGCCATGGTCGGAACGCCGGGGAAATCGGCGCTCGGTTTGACCATGCCCAGCGCCAACGCCTTGAGCTTTTTACCGGCGATCTGATCGGCGATACCGACGACGGGATAAAACATGAAATTAACCCTGCCCGCCATCACTTCGGCCAGCGCAGGACCATTACCCTTGAACGGCACATTGATCATTTTCGTGCTACTCATGTTCTCCAACATGGCCCCGGCAAGATGGGAAGAACCGCCAATGCCCGATGTGCCGTAACTCACCTCGCCCGATTTGGACTTGGCGAGGGCGACCAACTCCCTCATGGAGTTGTACGGTGACCCTGGCGCCGTGACCACGATCATCGGCAGCAGCGCGGCGTTGCCTATGGGGGCAAAGTCGCGGAACGGGTCATACTTGGCTTTGCTGTCGACGAGCAGCGGATTGACCAGTAGCGAAAGGGACGAAAACAATATGGTGTAGCCATCGGGCGCCGCGCGTGCAACCACCTCGGTTGCAATAATGGCGTTGGCACCGGGTCTGTTCTCGACAATCACCGACTGCCCCAGCGACAAGCTCATGTCCTGCGCCATCACGCGCGCAATCACATCGGTCGGACCGCCCGCGGCGAAGCCGACGATGAGTTTGATCGGCTTGTTCGGATAGTCCTGCGCCAGAGCCAGCGAGGCGGACGCGACGGCAAACAGGGCCGGCAGCAACAAACCAAACCATTTTGACAGCACACTCATGATTTTCTTCTCCTCATTTGGCCGACCGTGCCTTGCTTCGCCGGTCTGCTCGTTCATCAATCAAAGAACCTCCCCACCATCACCTGACAGCGTTTGCTCCGTCCAAACCGACCAGGCCGGTCGCCGATACCCCCGTAACAAAGGCGGCCGACGTTGTAGCCCATGTTGCCAAAGATCACAGCAAGCGATGGCAAGGAGCGAAAGGCCCGTCCCCGCGTTATCATTGAACGGTTTCGAAGCGACCCTGACCCTGCATGATCAATCCCATTCTACTGCCTCTTTATCAATCGACCGGTATCCGCGCCCTGGAGCAGGCCGCCCCATCGACAACGCCGCTGATGGCACGGGCCGGACTCGCCGCTGCCGAACTCGCGCGCGAATTGGCAACAGGCAAGGATGTGCTCATACTGGCCGGGCCGGGCAACAACGGGGGCGACGCCTTCGAGGCCGCCGTCCACCTGAAAAGCTGGTTCTACCGCGTCTGCGTGGTGTTTGCCGGTGAGCGCGACAAACTGCCGCCAGATGCCCGTGCGGCATTAGCAAAGTGGCAGGGCGCAGGGGGCGGCCTGAGCGACACTATTCCGTCCGAAACACAATTTTGCCTGGTCATCGACGGACTTTTTGGTATCGGCCTGAGGCGTCCGCTCTCTGGCATTCACGCCGACCTAGTCAATACCGCCAATACGCTTGGCCATCAAGGCAGCCGCATACTGGCCCTAGACTGCCCGAGCGGGCTTGACGCCGATACCGGCCGTGCACTCGGGAGCGTGATCAGGGCGACGCACACCATCACCTTTCTCGCACTAAAACCCGGACTGCTGACCCTGGACGGCCCCGACCTGTGCGGCAGCCTGCGCGTTGCCAGCCTCGGATTGGATGCCGCGACGATTTTATCCGCGCAGGGGCACCTGCTCGATGCGGGTGTGCTTGGCCTGCTGCAAACGCGGCCACGTAACTTTCACAAAGGCAGGGCCGGCAGCCTGGGAGTACTGGGGGGCTGCAGCGGCATGGTCGGGGCCGCGCTGCTCGCAGGACGCGCCGCGCTCAAAGCGGGCGCGGGAAAAGTGCTGCTGGGCCTGCTGACGGACCAGGCACCCAGCGTCGACTACGCCCAACCGGAGCTGATGTTGCGCACTCCAACGGCCTTGCTCGAAGACAGCGGGCTGTCCGCGCTCGTCGCCGGCCCCGGCCTCGGAATACGCGACGCCGCAAGCAAGGCGCTCAAGCGCGCTCTCACGCTGGAGATCCCCTTGACGCTGGACGCAGACGCGCTCAACCTCATCGCCGCGCAGAGGCCGCTGCAAATGGCCCTGGCCAAGCGGAAGTATCCCACCCTGCTGACGCCGCATCCGGCCGAGGCCGCCCGCCTGCTGCAAACCGACACCGCCGACATCCAGGCAGACCGCGTTGGGGCGGCGCTACGCCTGGCCGAGCGCACACACGCGCATGTGGTGCTCAAGGGTAACGGCAGCGTCATCGCCACACCCGCTGGAAAGTGGTGGATCAACACTTCGGGCAATCCCGGTATGGCCAGCGCAGGAATGGGCGATGTGCTCGCCGGCCTGGCCGGCAGCTTGCTCGCACAAGGCTACAGCGCCGAGTCCGCCCTGCTGCTGGCCGTGCACGTGCACGGCGCCGCAGCCGATGCCCTCGCCAGCGAAGGCACCGGCCCCATCGGCCTCACCGCCAGCGAGGTGATTGAGGAGGTCCGCAAACTGCTCAACACGCCGGCCAAAGGCCGCAACGGCGAACACTAGCCCGGTCGAAAGAACCAATACCGCAACACGTCCCCTGCCAAAGTCCGGCGCCAGTCGCCAGACTCGCGAACCAAGGAGAGGCCACCGGCATGACCCAGCATCTGCATATTTCGGCCAAACACCTGCCGGCACGGGTCTGGCAACTCGCCAGCCCCTACTGGCGCTCAGAGGAACGCGGCAGCGCCTGGACGCTGCTCATCGCCATCGTCGCGATGACGCTGGGCCTGGTTTTCCTTGACGTGCTTTTCAACGACTGGAACCGCGAGTTCTATAACGCCCTGGAGCAAAAGAATGCCGCGGATTTTCGCGACCTGATCCTGTACTTCGCCTTTCTCGCCGTGCTATTCATTGCTGGCGCCATCTATAAGCTCTACCTGACCCAAATGCTCGAAATGCGCTGGCGCACCTGGCTAACGCGCGAATACACCTCAAGCTGGATGAGCAACCAGGTTTTCTATCGCATCGAACTCGATACCAGGGGTACCGACAACCCGGACCAGCGCATCGCCGAGGATCTCAGACTCTTTACCAGCGGCACCCTGGCGCTCGCCTTCGGCTTGCTCTCATCGGTGGTGACGCTGGTCACCTTTGTCTCCATCCTCTGGTCGATTTCAGGGCCGATTTCATTCATGCTCGGGTCAAGCGAAATCACCGTTCCGGGCTATATGGTGTGGGCGGCGGTTCTCTATGCGCTCGCCGGCAGCGTCATCACGCACTATGTCGGTCGTCCGCTGATCGGACTCAACTTCCAGCAAGAACGGTTCGAGGCGGACTTTCGCTTTAACCTGGTGCGCCTGCGCGAGAATGCCGAGGGCGTCGCCATGTATCGCGGCGAGGCGGCGGAAAAGGACGGTCTGCTGCGCCGCTTCGAGCACATACGCACCAATTGGTGGGAACTGATGCGCTACACCAAGCGCCTCACCGG
This sequence comes from Bordetella parapertussis, assembly GCA_945892985.1. Classification (GTDB taxonomy): domain Bacteria; phylum Pseudomonadota; class Gammaproteobacteria; order Burkholderiales; family SG8-39; genus CAITSH01. The sequence goes on along the minus strand of CAMDDU010000069.1, from coordinate 13,075 downwards.
CTTTACCTCCACCTACGGCCAGATCGCGGTCATATTCCCGTTCATCGTCGCCGCGCCGCGCTATCTTTCGGGCAGCATGCCCCTGGGTGGTTTGATGCAAATCGCCTCGGCCTTCGGTCAAGTGCAGGGCGCCTTGTCGTGGTTCGTCTCAAGCTACAGCACGCTCGCCAACTGGCGTGCCAGTGTCGACCGACTTTTGAGCTTCCATATCGCGCTAAATTCGGCGACGACCGAGGCCACACAAACGAGCGGCCTCGAGGTACTGGCCGATGCGGCGCCAGGCATCCATGCCCGGGCGCTGACCCTTTCTGTGCCGGGCAAAAACGGAAGCCAAGGCAGGTGCATCCTCACCGAGGCGGCATTCCAGTTCCTTCCGGGCGAGCGGGTGCTGCTGAGCGGCCCCTCGGGAAGCGGCAAAAGCACCTTGTTTCGCGCCATCGCCGGCATCTGGCCCTATGGCAGCGGGCGTATCGGCGTGCCCAAGGACGCGCGCTTGCTGTTCCTGCCGCAGCGACCTTACATCCCGATGGGCAGTCTGCGTGACGCAGTGTCCTACCCGGCGGCGGCCGGGCAATTCACCGACACCGACATCGCCGCGGCATTGCACGCTTGCGCGCTGGAAACCTTGGCACCGCGCCTTGACGAACGCCAGGGCTGGGCCATGCAGTTGAGTCCGGGGGAACAACAACGCCTCGCCATCGCGCGCGCCCTGCTCCACCGACCGGACTGGCTGTTCCTTGACGAGGCGACCGCATCGCTCGATGAGCATCTTGAAAACGCGATGTACGCGCTATTGCGGGAGCGGCTGCCGCAATCGGCAATCATCAGCATCGCCCACCGGCCCGGTGTGCGCGCCTTCCATGACCGCCAGATCAACATGCTGGCCGGACCGCGCGGCGCCACCCTCGTTTCAGCCTAAGCAGCGCAAACATGCTGGAAAGCCGCGCCGGACGGGCATTTCCAGCTATCGACCCGGCAATAGCGCTCAGGCGGGCGTACGCTGCGCGCCGACCTGCGGATACGGATGCAGCATGTTCATTGCAATGCTCTGACCCGCCATTTGCACGATACGCACATGCTCGCGTCGCAACTCGCGCGCATGCCGGCCGCCGCAGGAGTGGGCGATCATGTCAATTTCCTTGTTCATGCTGATGGCGTAATTGGCGACACGCTTGTATTTTTCCTCGACCACCAGACCGCGCTGCAGGCGGTGGTTGTGCGTGGCCACGCCTGTCGGACAGGTATTCTGATGGCAGCGCATGGCTTGGATACAGCCCAGCGAGAACATGAAACCGCGCGCGGTGTTGACGAAATCGGCGCCTACACACAAGGCCCATGCGGCACGGGCAGAGGTCACCAATTTTCCGGCGGCGATCACGCGCACGCGATCCCTCAACCCCGACTCGATCAACGCATCAACAACACGCGGCAGCGCTTCGTTGATTGACAAGGCCATGTGGTCCATCAAGGCCTGTGGCGCCGCCCCCGAGCCGCCTTCGCCCCCGTCTATGGCCAGAAAATCGGGCGCGTACTCGAGGCCGCGGCGGTTGACGGCGTCGCAAAGTTCATTCATGAACTGCCAACCGCCGATGGCGGTCTTGACACCGACCGGACGTCCCGTCAGTTCACGCACATAGGCTATCTTGTCCAGCAACTGATCGACGTTGGCGATGTCCGTATGGCGATTGGGGCTGATCGAATCCTGGCCTACCGGGATGCCACGGATGCGGGCGATTTCCTCTGTGACTTTGCTGGCGGGCAACACCCCCCCCTTGCCCGGTTTGGCGCCCTGCGACAACTTGATCTCGAAAGCCTTGACATGACGTGCGATCTCTTTTGCCTTGGACGGCGAAAAACTGCCGTCTACGTCGCGAATGCCATAGCGCGCGGTGCCAATCTGCATCATCACATCGCACTTGCCCTCGAGGTGATGCGGCGACAGTCCGCCCTCCCCCGTGTCCATCCAGCATCCCGCCTCGGCCGCGCCATACGACAGCGCGCGCACCGCCGGAGCCGAAATGGCGCCATAACTCATGCCGCTGATATTCACGATCGAATGGGCAAGAAAGGGGTTTTCGCAATAGCCGGCGCCAATCACCAGCGGCGGCGTGGGCAGACGGTCTTCATCGAGCACCGGATAGGGTGCATTGACAAACAGCACCGAGCCGGGCTCACTCATGTCGCTGGTCGAACCGAATCCGATAATGCCGCCTTCGGCCTTGGCCAGACGGTAAACCCAGCCGCGCGTGGCGCGGTTGAACGGCAACTCATCACGGTCGCCCATGAAAAAATACTGGCGGAAGTACTCCCCGAGCTCTTCCAACTTGTAACGCAGGCGACCGATCACCGGGTAATTGCGCAGCACAGTGTGCTTTTTCTGCGTGATGTCCTGTATGAACCAGACCACCAGCGTCGCAACAATGACAAAACCGATCATGGTACCCAGCCCGTAGCCGAGCACACTCAGCACGCCTGATGACATGTCACTCCCCCCCTTTGAACGACCGCCCGCCCTGAAAGGGCGGTGCACGGCATCTACTGCTTCTTATTCGTCCCAGACCGCCGCATCAGTGTGCGACATGCACGCCTTCCCCGTCCGGGTCGTGCACGTGGCCGTGATCGATCTCCTCCTCGGACGCCGCACGCACCCCTTTAACCGTGCAAGAAAAATCAAGCGCCATACCGGCAAGTGGATGATTGCCATCCAGGACAACCTTGCCCTCGGCGATATCCGTGACAGTATAGATCGTGGCCTCGCCATCATCTGCGGCCTCATCTCCGGGTATGCCTTCAAACTGCATACCCACATCAAGCACCTCCGGGAAGCGCTCGCGCGACTCAAGGCGAACCAATTTCTCGTCATACTCGCCAAACGCCTCCTCGGGTTCGAGGCGCACCTTCAGGGCATCGCCAATTTTGTGCCCTTCAAGGGTCTGCTCCACCAGCGGGAAGATATTGTCGTAGCCTCCGTGCAAATACACGAGAGGCTCTTCGGAACGTTCGACAAGCGTACCGTTGATGTCAGACAATTCAATGTCCATGGATACGACGGTATTTTTGGCTATTTGCATACGCTTTCAACGATCCGGTGAGATAACAATGGATGGGTTACTGCGACTGGCGGCGGCATCCCTCTCGCGCCGCCGCGAAGCTACTGCGCGGACTCAGATCGCACCGCCAGCGGACAGGCCTTTCACGAGGTCCAGCACTTCGGCGCAATGGCCTCGCGGATTAACGCCATAAATGGCATGGCGCAGCGTGCCTATTTTATCTATGATGAACGTCGCCCGCTGTACGCAGATTCTGGTCTGGCCGCTGTCATTTTTTTCAACCAACACCCCGTACTTGCGGCATGTCGCCCAATCCGGATCGGATAACAGCATCACCGATAATCCATTTTCATCGCGAAACTCCGCATGACGAATGCAATCATCCGGTGACACACCGATAACGACACAATCATGGCGCGTGAACTCTTCCTCATGATCGGAAAACTCCGCCGCCTGTAGGGTGCAGCCAGGCGTACCGTCGCGCGGATAAAAATACAAGACGACGTTCCTCTTGCCACGAAACCGCGCCAGATCGACCGATGCCATATCGGCATCAGGCAAAGTAAATCGCGGCGCGGACTGTCCTGCTCGAAGCATATGCGTCTATGCGCTCCCCAACACGGCGGAAGGATTCTAAACGATTCCCGTCAGGCATGACGTTACAGGAAAATTACGTCCAACACCCGGCAAACTCGCCTCCCCGCCGGTCAGTATAATTGTACGAATGAGCATGCCCCGTGACACCCGACTGCTGGGAGGACTAAGTCCACGACAATTTCTGCATCGTCACTGGCAGAAAAAGCCCCTGCTTATCCGCTCCGCGGTTCCCGCTTTCCGCGGGCTCATCACCAAACGGGATTTATTCAGGCTTGCCGGGCGCGACGATGCGGAATCAAGAATGGTGCGCCGGCAACAAGGCAAGTGGCTTCTCGATCACGGCCCCTTTGATCGCTCTGATTTTGCCGCCCTGCCCGATCAACGCTGGACGCTGCTGGTTCAAGGCCTGAACCTGTTGCTGCCGGCGGCGGACACTTTGCTGCGACGCTTCGCCTTCATGCCCTATGCGCGTCTTGACGATGTGATGCTCAGCTACGCGGCGCCGGGCGGGGGCGTCGGGCCGCACGTTGACTCCTACGATGTGTTTCTACTGCAGGGTGAGGGTCGGCGGCGCTGGCGCATCAGTCGGCAGCACGATCTGGCCCTGGATCCGCGCGCCCCGCTTAAAGTCCTGAAATCGTTCCGGGCTGAGCAAGAGTGGATCCTTGAGCCCGGCGATATGCTCTACCTTCCTCCTGGCGTCGCACACGAGGGTGTGGCGCTCGATACCTGCACGACCTACTCGATCGGATTCCGCGCGCCCGATGCGATGGAACTGGCCGCCGGTTTTCTTGATTTTTTGCACGATGGCATCACCCTTGCGGGTCGTTATACCGATCCGGGCCTCACCCCTACGCGCCATCCGGCGCAGATTCCCTCGTCAATGGTCAGCGATTCACTACGCCGTCTGGAAAAAATTCGCTGGGGCAGAGGCGAAGTGGAACGCTTCCTTGGCGAGTTTCTCTCAAACCCCAAACCGACGGTCATGTTTGATCGACCGGAAAAAATGATCCCGCCGGCGCGCTTTGCCAGCCTGATGACCCGAGCCGGCATTCAACTGGACCGGCGCACGATGATGCTTTATCGCGGCGATGTTTTTTACATCAACGGCGAGGCAGTCCGTGTCACGCCTTCGGCGCACTCCACTCTGGCCACGCTAGCCAATACACGCATCCTGCCCCCTGGCGTACGCATGGCGGCCGATCTCACCGGCTTGCTTTACACTTGGTATCGTCACGGTTACCTGCTGCCCGCCATTTCTCAAGAAAAGGCCTGAATCACAGCGCCGCCGCGACCATGAGCGACCTTAATTCAACAGAGTTTGAACCGAACCGCCATCTACTCACCAGCCGCGCCGAGTACACCGCCGCATTTAACCAGGTGCTTGGTCTTGCGCGTCACGAGCTTCGAATTTTCGACCCGGATCTAACGCAACTGCCGCTAGCATCAGCAGCGACACTGAATACTTTGCGTGATTTTCTTTCCAGACGTCGTGATAACCGCATCTATATAGCGCTGCACAATCCGGATCTGGTCGCACGCCGGATGCCCCGACTGATGAGCCTTCTGGGCGTTTTCAGCGAGAAGATTTCCATCAACCAGACTGAGGGTGATGCCGCCCGCGCGCAAGACTGTTTCGTGCTGGCTGACCACCATCATTTCGTGCGCCGGAGGGTATGGGCGCAGGCGCGCGGGGTTCTGGTGCTGAATGATGAGAAGGAGGCGCACACGATGCGCGAACGCTTTGACGAAATATGGCAAAGTTCGCTTCCTGCGGTTTCCGCGACAAGCTCCGGCCTGTGAGCGCTGCTACCTCGCCCCTCGTTGCCTCACCTGACACACCGGCACTTTGCATTGTGCGTTGCAATATTATGCTAACATACAAAAATTCGTGCGACCTGCTCGCACCGAATAAACCGAAATAGGATTTCCTCCAATCAACGTAAGGATTTACGAAATGAACCGCAAAATACTCATGGCCGCACTCGCTGCCCTCGCACTGGCTGCTTGCAGCAAAGAAGAACCAAAACCCGCTCCTGCCCCGGCTCCTGTTGCTGCGCCGGCTCCTGCCGCTGCTCCCGCTGCCGCACCGGCCGCCGATGCTGCAAAAGACGCACCGAAAGCTGACGCCGCTGCGCCTGCTGCCGCGCCCGCCGCTGCTCCAGCAGCCGCACCGGCCGCCGATGCTGCAAAAGACGCCGCCAAGAAGTAATTTGGCAGCAATAAAAAACCGGCCCACGGGCCGGTTTTTTTTCGCCTACAGTTCGAGCACCACGGCGTTCTCGTAAATACGCCCTGGCTAATCGTCAAATTTCCCTCCAGTCGAAACCGTCCTCCTGCGTCGCAACGCCGATCCATGAAGGCGCGCAAGCAAGCGCCTGTGAAAGCGCACTAACAGCCAGCTCCGGGGTGTTGTTCTTCACCGACAAATGCGCCGCGACAATGTGTTTGAGGCGCGAATTGTCGAGCGCGCCCAATAAGGCCCCTGAGCTGGCGTTATCAAGGTGACCGTAAGGCCCGGCTACCCGCGCCTTGAGCGACGGAGGATAGCTGCCTTGAGCGAGCATTTGCGCATCATGGTTGCACTCGAGGACAAGCGCATCGCAGCGCGATAGCATGGACTCGATATGCGGCGTGGAGCTTCCCGTGTCGGTCAAAACCCCGAGCCGTTTCGCCCCGTCGGAGAATACAAACTGTACCGGCTCGCGGGCGTCATGGGGCACCGCAAACGGCGATACTTCAAGAGCACCAACGGCGAATGAAGCATGGTCCTCCAAAAAAAAGACCGCGCCTGCGTATCCCTTTCCGGCGGCACGCCAGCTACCATGGGTCAGCCAAACGGGAAGACCAAAACGACCCGCCAAACTGAAAACCCCGTTGACATGATCGCCATGCTCGTGGGTCACAAGGATACCGGACAACATCTCGGGGCTAAGGCCGATCCGCGACAAGCGGCGTAGCGTCTCGCGCACGGTGAACCCGCAATCGAGCATCAGCCGGGTTCCTGCCGCCTCGACCACCAGTGCATTGCCGGAACTGCCGCTGCCGAGCGAGGTGAAGCGCATTAAAAAACATTCACATCGCGGCGAGCCGCCAGGCCATTGCCCTGTGACGAACAGGAATTGCCCCGGCTCCGGCGGGCGAGATCAGGGCAGCGCAATTACTTGAGCTGGGCTTGCAGCAGGGTCAGGATTTTGCGCGATGTATCGCTGCTATCCTTGCCGCCATCCTTGTTGAGCACCTGAACCTCGCTCATATCGGCAGAAGCGTCCTTCACCACCACGCGAAACTGCTCGGCGCTGGTTTTCTTCGCATCACTCGAACGCCAGAAGGTCAACTTGGACAACAAACCACCCTCGTCCTTCTTCGTCTTCACGTCCGACTCAGGATCGACATAACGGACAAAGTAATAACCCTTTGAACGGTCGCGATCCTCGACAGTAAAGCCGACACGATCAAGTGCCAGGCCAACGCGACGCCATGCCCTGTCAAAGGGTTCGTCCAGCTCAAGCGCACCGGTTCCATCGGCGGCGCGGGTCAGCTTGGCGCGCTCAGCCGGACGCGGTGCGGCGGCGGCCACCTGTGTCTTCGTTGCGTCCTCATCCACGCCAAAGCGCAGCATCATGCGACGCAGGAACTCCGCCTCCAGATTTGGATCCGGTGGGCGCGATTGCCACATCGTCTGGGAACGGTCTGACGAAACGTATTTCTCTTCCATACCACGGTGGCTGATGTAGATTTCGGTCCCACCTTGGGCCGAGCGCTCAAGCCGTGTGCGAAATTTATCGCGAAAACCCGAATCGTAGATGGAGTCGATGACCTTGCCCAATAGGTTACGCAATCCGTCCAGGGGAATTTTGGCGCGGTCTTCAGCCCAGTCAGTCTCCATGACTCCAACAGCCGGCTGCTCGACGTTGACAAGGAAACCATTCTCTTGCCAGAACTCCTTCACCAGCGGCCAGACCTTGTCCGGGGCATCGGGCAACACCAACCAGCGCTGGTCGCCATTGCGTTCCATGCGTATCTTGTCCACAGTCGGCAACACATCCGCACTGGCGCTGCCGCGCGGTGCGCCGATTCGCTCGGCTTGGTAAGTCGAGAACGTCGCCTGCCCCGGCGATGCTGAAACATCGGGCACGCTATAACGGTTGTCACGTCCCGGCGCAGTCAGATCAGGTGGAATCTGCAACGCTGGAAGCGTCTGCTTGCTCGCCGATTTGTAGTCAATCTTTTTGCTTTCAGGAAGAACTCCGCTGCATGCACCGAGCAGCAGCAGCACGAACAGGGCGGCAAACCTCATGCTCTTTTGTCCTCGACCAATCGCATGCTACCGGTGGCCGCTATCTGCGCCGAACGCATCGCCTCACGCACCACCTCGTGAAACTGCAGCGACAGCTCCGTAAGCGGAAGGCGAATGCCCTCCTCAATAAGGCCCATCTGCGCCACAGCCCATTTGACCGGGATGGGATTGGCCTCAACAAACAGCTTCTGATGCAGCGGCAACAACAAATTGTTGTACTCGCGCGCTTTTTCCAGGTCACCGGCCAGACCAGCCTTGATCATCTCGTGCATCAGTCGCGGCGCGACGTTGGCCGTTACCGAGATCACCCCCTGCCCGCCTAACAATGTCAGCGCAAGGCAGGTTGCGTCGTCGCCCGAATAAACTGCAAAATTCTTCGGCCGCAAGCGCAACAGGTCGCTGCCGCGCTCGATGTTTGCCGTCGCGTCTTTTACGCCGACGATATTCGGCACCTGCGCCAGGCGCAACAGCGTTTCATTGCTGATATCGGCGACGGTACGACCGGGAACGTTGTAAACAATCTGCGGCAGGTCAACCGCCTCGGCAACCGCACGAAAGTGCCGGTAAAGCCCTTCTTGCGTCGGTTTGTTGTAATAGGGTACGACCGAAAGACTCAATGCCGCACCCGCCGCTTTGGCCGAATGAGACAGCTCAATCGCCTCGGCGGTGGAATTGGCGCCAGTACCGGCTATCACCGGAATACGGCCCGCGGCGTGCTCCACGGCCAAACGGATCAACTGCTTGTGCTCGTCAACATTGACGGTGGGTGATTCCCCGGAAGTGCCGACAACAACAATGCCGTCGGTACCTTCGGCGATATGAAAATCAATAAGTGACTTGAAATGCGCGATGTCGAGACGACCATCCGCGTGCATGGGGGTGACGATTGCTACCAGGCTACCGGTCAACATAGATGTGTGTATCGCAGACTGTTGATTTTGAACGCTCCATTTTAGCCGAATCCACCGCCGCCCGGGATAGCCCTTACACCCTGTTACCGTTGCGGCAAGGCTACGACCTCACCCACCATCAGTTTGGCAAGGCATGCGCGCTGCACTACCGCAGCTTTCGGCTTGGCAATAAAACCTTCTTCGAAACCAAGCACTTGAAGCGTATCGCTCCAAGCATCCAATAACTCGGCCGGTCGCAGCAAAAACTCCGGGTTAGACGGCCTGCCGTGGCGTTCGTTCCCCAACATGAAGGTTTCGTAGATCAGGGTTCCACCCGGCCGCAGCGCCGCAGCCAAAAAGGGAAACAAGGCACGATGCAGGTAGTTGGTAACAATGATGGCGTCAAAGGTCTCCGGACCAAATGGCCATGGTCCCGTCTCGACATCTGCAAGGAGCACACTGACACCCCAAACCTCTCCCAGGGGTTTGAGCGCCGCTTCGTCGCGATCCAGCGCCGTCACCAGAGCACCACGGCTGGCCAGCAGCCGCGCATGCCGCCCCTGCCCGCAGGCGAGGTCGAGCACCCGTGTCCCGGGCAAAATAAGATGTGCCCAACGCAAAACCCATTCCGATGGCATTTGCGCGCCCTGCTCCATCAGTCGCCCCGCCGCGAAAAAACCCGGGTCAAGCGCAAAGACGAAGACTGGCGAACTCGATCAGCAGCGCAGGATTGAGGTAAGCCAGAAATCCGACCACCAATGCAGCCACGAGCAGCGCCCCCCCACATAGCCACAGGAAGCGTTTGAAGCCCCGCGACAGATCCCTGTCGGGAACTTCCGGAGCATTAAGGGCAGAAACGGAATCCATCAGAGCAGTTTACTCCAAGTCTTGGCGTGCGTGCACCAAGGCATCATCAAACAGACACTACACGGCAAGCTTGTCGATACCGAATATCAAACACATGCGAGCAATCCTAGGCAACTCTCACCGCCTCCACTTGCCCTTCGGGCGGCAGCCACCATGCAGCAGCGTGCTGCCGGCGTATAATTCGACCTCGCCCGAGGCGCGTTGTCGTTCCGGCCCCACACCCAGGGCGGATTTTCGCCTCAGGGCCCCCGTAGCTCAGTGGATAGAGCACCTTCCTCCTAAGAAGGGGGTCACACGTTCGATTCGTGTCGGGGGCGCCAAGCATTTTCACCCTTCCCTGCCTCCTGTAATCTTCTGGAGATGCCCGTCTGGTGCGGATTTCCAGCCTATCGCCCTACGCGATGCCAGGTTCAGAGAAGGCATCGGAGTGCGCTGGACGCGCTACTTGAGCGCCGCTTTCACTTTCGCCAATAGCTTGGGCGTAACTTTGGCCTGATGCTCGACCTTGCTGATGTAGGCTTGCGTAACACTCAGACGCTTGGCCAGTTCTTTTTGCGTTACCTTGGCTTTGATGCGCGCCAGCGCAATGGGGTTGTCGACGTAATCCTCCAACGCGAACGGCACATAGTCTGCGCTTTTATCTGCCGCAGCTTCGCGCCCCGCCAGTTCGTCCTCGATCTGTTCGCGCAATGCGTTATAGACCGCCACCGGAATCAATACGAACTCCGGCTTGCCGGATAGGGATTTAATGATTTGAAGACTCAAGGGTGCGTTCATTTGTAGGCATCTCCACGGGGTTTGATCTTTTCAATCGCAATGATCTGAACATCGTCCTGACGTTTGTAAATAATTCGCCAGTCACCTACACGCAAACGATGCAGCGGCACACCCGCGAGCGATTTGGCATCAAGCGTCGGATCGTCCGGATTATTCCCGAGTTGGACAATCTTCTCGGCCAACCTGAGCCGCTCGTCTTTGGGCAGACTTTTCAGCTTTTTCTGCGCCTGCCGCTTGATCAGGACTTCGTAGGGCATCAGTTATACTATTGGTTATTTTTAGTTATGTCCAGTTGGGCCACTGCATTTGCACGTTTCTGCTACGTCGTAGCAATTTCTGCAACAGGACCTTCCACTACCGAATTCCAGCCTGGCAACCGGGCGACATACGCGGCCAGATGCTCGGTTGATAGGTGCACGTACTCTCGCTCCATCTACACGCACTCCCAGCCTCCCAACTCCTGCAGCACATGCAAAGCGGTTCCGGCCTGCACCGGGAGTTCGCCGCATCGCCAAAGGCCACGATCGAATACAGGGCTTACCTAACGTGGGCGTCCAACTCCGTCGCTTCGCAAACCGGCTGCGCCCAACAATAACCCTTGCTCAGGGGGTGGCGTCCGGCTGCGCAGAGGGCAACGCCGCCAGAACCGCTGGCAGGCTCATGCAAGCCTCATGAATCGCCATCACTCTCGGATACGCGCTTAGGTCGCAGTCAAAGCGCTGCGCGTTGAAAACCTGCGGAACAACGCAGCAATCGGCCATCGTCAGCGCATCACGCAGACAATAACGCCCCGACAGCCCGTTGGCACCGACATGGGCCTCCATCATGCCAAAACCTTCGGCGATCCAGTGCCGATACCAGGCGTTCACGCCCTCCTCGTCCAGGCCATAGGTCTTGCGCACGTGCTTTAGCACGCGCAGATTATTGAGGGGATGGATTTCGCAGGCGATGATCTGCGACAGGGCGCGAACGTACGCACGCTCAAACGGATCGGGCGGCAACAACTTGGGCCCCGGATGCACCTCGTCAAGATACTCCATGATGGCCAGGGATTGCGTCAAAACATGCTTGCCGTCATCGAGTACCGGAACAAGGCCCTGCGCGCTGACCGCCTTGAACGCGCCGCCAAGATGCTCCGCCTTGGGCAGACTGACCAGAGCTGGGTCGTAAGCGATACCCTTGTGGTTGAGAGCGATCCGCACCCGGAACGAGGCGGAGGAACGAAAGAATGTATAGAGTTTCATGGCGTGCCCGAATGATTTTGCAGCACAGCATATAACGAAACCACCAGCCGAGACAGCCTTGCCCGCGCGATCATTTTCGGGGCTTTAAGCGCAGCAAAAAATACACGCTCATTTCACGCGGCGATCCCCGCCGCGGCGCCGATCCGGCCCCTGGTAGGCCGGATCCCGGCCACCGCGGCGTTCGACCCCGCTTCGGCCATAGGCGTTTTCGGCACTGCGCGGGCGCGGCAGGCCGTTTTGCTCCGCCTTATCGCCTGGCAGCGCACCTAGCACAACGCCTGCATCAGCATTCCGCCCCTCCAGAATGCCGAAAATCAACCAGCACACCGATACATTTGCCGCTAACAAGAGTAATTCAAGAAACAACATCGGCGCAAAGATGCCGCGCTCAAGGCCGCCGCCAAAAGCAATATCAAAACCATGAAAACTGGCCGCTCCCATGCGCGACGCCGGCAGGGTTTCAAATGGCGGAAACAGCATGATGATGATGAACGCCGCCACTGCCAGTGACAGCAACACCTGCTGCGGCTTGCGCGGCGGACGGACCGGGTCGCCGCCGCTTCCGCGAAAAAACATCAGTGCAAGAGCAAGCCCGACAGAAACCGCCAGCAATTGCACAACCAGCAGACCCACATTGACACTCTGACCCGGCGGCGATTGCAACACAAAATAATAGGCATCAAACGCAGGCTCAATGCGCCCGACCGTAATACGATCGTAGGGTGGAAAAAGCAGCATTAGCAGGGCATTGACGAGGCCGCCGGCAACTGCAGTGAGCTGGAATTTATTCATCTTGAGATATCAGCTTATTCGAAATGGAGTAGAGGGGACGACGCGCTACATTACAAACGGCGCCGAAAAACAAAGGGCAGGCATGAAAGAAAACACGCGCCGCGAAAAAAACCAAAAGACTTCCATCATCCAAAGCGGAGTTTCATCGCCAGCACGGCACCCGCCAGCACCAAGGTCACCGCATTGGCCACGATCACAGGCATCGTTCCGGTCAAAAGACCATAGCCGAACCACAGCGCCACACCGACGGTAAAAATCAAGTACATCGGAAGGGAAATATCTCGCGCTGAACGCGATTTCCACACCTGCCATACCTGCGGAACGAAGGCGATTGTGGTGAACAGTCCGGCCAGAAAACCGACGATAGAATCAAGGTTCATTCGCTATCCTTTATTGGTTCAGTCAAATTTTTTGGCTCATATAGCGAATAATGTTGGTGGCTCATCTGGTGAGCCTGTGGGGGCGGAAACTGGCAGTGTGGCGCAAAGGCGCTGGACCAGGAGACGCGAAATGAGGACTAGGGAATTGGCAAGGTTGATAAGCACTCTGGGCAAGTTG
>CAMDDU010000068.1:0-17183 GCA_945892985.1 Bordetella parapertussis | reverse complement strand
CGATCAGTCCACAGAACTCGGCCCACGGCACCAGCGCTTCCATGCGCGCCAGAAACGCCGCTTTGCGCGTTGCTCTTCCATGTACCTCGAATCCTTTCGCCGCCGCCAGCGTCATTTGTTTCATTCTCAACCCTCCCGTTTGCGTCTCGTTATAGGACAACAGACGCGGGGACTTGTTCAGTGTTTCCTTAGGCGCCTGCCAGTTCTTTTGTCTGTTTGCCTCGCGCCATCGAAAATCTGGAAAAACGCACTTCGGTGACACGGGGAGGGGAAATAAGTTTTGTTAAGTCTAGGGGTTCAGAGCGGCGATCATTGAAGCTATCCGTATCGGTGAGCTTTGGTTATTAGCAACAGCGTTTTCAAGCAAGCGCCGTTACGCGATCCGCGTCAATGACGCGCGTGAATAAGACGCTCGCTGGCGAAGCGTCTTGATGCTAATAATTTAATCTGCACAATGGGGTTGTGAATGAATATCTTTCGTAGGTGCGTGGGGCTGTTCGCCGTGCTGTTCGCCGTGCTGTCCTCCCCCGTCTCGAACGCTGCAAATTTAACCGAAGATTTTTACTGGAGCGGCACGAGTAGGGGTCGCGGGGTAGGTACTGTCGCAAATTTGGACTGTCAAGGAAAAGTCCTGGACGCCGGGCTGTGCTATGACGCATGTCGTGATGGTTTTAGTGGTGTCGGCCCAATTTGTTGGAACACCCAGAAAGCAAGTATCCCCCGCGGTGCTGGAACTTGGGCCTACAGCCACATAGACTCTCATGCGAGGATCAGCACTTATTGCCATGGTGATGATGAATTACAGGGTCTTTTGTGCTACACACCCTGCGGCTCCGGATACTCCGGCAACGGTCCCGTCTGCTGGCTAAACCCCCCCGCCCCGCCCCTGTCCTACGGCCGCGGCGCCGGAACTCCCGCTAGGCTCTCTTGCAATAGCAACAAAGAATTCGATTCCGGTCTTTGCTACGTCCCCTGCAGCGCGGGGTTCCGTGGCGTCGGTCCTGTGTGCTGGGGTGAAGCGCCCCGAGGCTATATTGCCTGTGGATTAGGTTTTGCCAAGGACACGACGACCTGCGGCATGGTTATTGGTAACCAAGTGATGGCGGTAGGCAAACTAAGCCTTGACGCGTATGGCGCTTATGCAGCAAGCGAAGCCATCAAGCTTGAAAAACTCGTAGAAGAGCTGGGCTACGATGCCGTGATGGCAGCCAAGCTGGGAAAGATGGCTGCCAATCAGGACACCAAGGCAGCCGCCTTCTTCGGTGCTATACGGGAGCTTTACGTTTTCATGAAGGATGTATCGGTTTACACATTCGATCAGGTAGCGAAGACGAAAACGGGCGGTACAGCCCTGATTTTATCGGGCCAATTGAGAGATTTATTGAAGTCAGACCGCGCAAAAAAACTCTACTACGATATTAAGCGCTTAAGGGCAGGATATAAGGCCGGTAACCTTGCCTTAGACGATTTCGCCAGCCAGTCTCCTGTTACTATTTTGCGCGAATTGAGCGGCTTCGTGTCCATGGTGCCCGGGGTGATCGCCGGGCCAATGACAGGTGGAGCGGTAGCCGCGCCGGAATGGGACGTGTTCTCCGACACGATGGGTCTCATCTCAGCCTTTTCCTGGGACGTGTACAGCGGCGAATGATACGCATTGGAAATTCACATAGCGCTATCACAGGTTTCTGATGTAAGCGTGACACTGGGAGCCCCCTCTCGTGGGGTTTTCTTTTGATCCATACAAAAGTAACGGGCCTAATAATCGTTACATTCTGGTTGGTAACTTCAGTGAGGGGGAGAGTTAAATGGCATCTGTCCGATTCTTTGGTAGGTCGGCACTTATTATTTGCGTTACGCTGCTTGCAGGCTGCGGGACTGTCTCGAAGATGTTTGAACAGCCACACTCTCTTTATGATCGGAACGGTCTCGACATATTAGTCGAGGACTCGAGCAGAAAAACGACAGTCATAAAAGACAAAAGCTCATTCGAGCGGATTTGCCGTTCACCGAGCCCTGACTATGCCACCGGCCAGAGCGATTCGATTTCCCTAGGCTTCGCTTCTGGGCCATCCGTGGGCTCCTCGTCGGGGGCCGCGATTGATTCTTTGGGGGGGCGCTCGTCGGCGCTGATGATAACCCGCGAATTGATGTACCGAGCCTGTGAGCTTGCGCTCAATCTGGACGCAAATGAAGGCTTGTCGAAGGAGATCTACTGGAAGTTTCTTGGGACTATTGAAATTGCACTGAAGTCCCAGACATCGGCAGGGGCTCAGGGCAGTACCGCTTCCGTCAGCTCAACTTCTTCGGCCCCTCCGGTCTTGTTACGGGCTAATCCGTCACCGGGACTGCCGGGCATGGGTGGTTCTCTACCGGGCATGGGTGGTTCTACCCCGTCTACCCCGTCCACTCCGGGCGGCGGCGGTCCTTTTCCATGGGATCGGTAACCCACCCTCCTAATGCCAAACATGCTGCGAATCATTTTTACTACACGGATCTGGCTCCACGTGGCTCTGGCGTTTGTAGCGCTGCTATCGGGCATAGATGACGCGCTTGAGGGCTGGTTTGGTGTGGCCGACATTTTTCATTTGGATAGCACCCATGGCGTGATCAGTCTCTCACTTCTCATGGTAGGCAAAGCGGTCCTGGAGTTAATTGATGAGGCCGCCAAAGTCAAAGAAGATCATAAAAAAATAAACTTAGACATGCTTTCGCAGCGTCGCGCATCACAGGAAGCGTCGAAAACTTGATTCGGAATTCCGGGGAACTCGGAGTCCGATTGCTGGATTTATTTTAATAGTGCTGTAGCAATTTTTAATTCAAAGGGAAATCGAAAATGATTTTGAACGACCGACGCTGCGCAATCACGGCTCGGGCTGCCCCGGTTGCTGCCAGTCCGAGCGTGGAGAGCTCGTCGATGCCGCATTACCCAGCGAACCACGCTTGCGTGGACAGCCGGCATAAGGCGAAGCAAGCGTATGCCCAGACGCTCACGCAAGGCACGGCCATCATGAAAAAATACCGATTGGCGTTTATTTCTATCTTAGGCCTTTTAGTTTCGAGCTTGGCTTTTGGTCAAGTGACATGGGCTCCCGGGCTCGGTGGTAACTTGAGGTTCGCGGATGCCTACAAAACAGCACCTTCTTACCAGTTTACGCTAACTGCTGCCTCCGATTCCGCCCCTGCACAATTCGAGCAGGTCGTGGTATGCAGACCCAGGGCGGGAACCCACCCCTTGGGGCAGCCTGTCGGCTCGGCAGGTCTGAGCGGAGGCGGATGCTATTTCCCTGCGGCGGGAAAAACAGAGCGCACTATGGATTATGAATCCATAGTGAGCATAGGAAAATGGCAGTCATGGGTGGGACAACAAAGCACCACGCCCACGCTACCTGCTTACCCGGTGCAAGTCGGGAATGAGGAACCCGATCCCCTATTTTTATGCAGGACGTGGGCAACTGGACAAGTTGGGTCCACTCGGCTTCCTCGTGCGGGGCAGCAAACGCCCCAATGTACCTACATTGGCGAAGGTGGTGTTCTCCAAACAATGGTCGCCGAGTTTGACGTATTGGTCACCCCCCCCCGCCCTTTTTACAGGTTTCTTAGTAGGTGCACGATTATGGGCCCTAGCTACCGCGACGTCACCGATCAGGGGCGCAGGTACATTGACTGCTTAAGCGAGGAGGACTATTTCATCACGCAGATACCCGCCAACTCGCCGATACTCGAATGGGACCCTCGGATTCCTGGGCCTTACCCTTTGCAACGAGGCTTGCTGGCGTTGGAACTGGCGGCGAAATATCCTAATGGGTTGCCTTACACCTGCGACCTTCCCGGCATAGCACTCAGATCGCCGCAGGAGATGCTCGCGATGGATAAGGCGCAGCGGGGGCGTGCGAAGAGCGGGGTAGATTTTGACAAAATCAAGTGTTATTACACCGAATACATCCAACCCGGGGTGGAAGCCCGCAAATTGGCGTGGCAGGCAAGCTGCGAGCAGCGGCGGCTGCAGTTATGGGGCCTTCCGCTCAGCCGGGAGGAAGCCACAGGCTGCGGCTATGATGACATTCCCATCCCGTATAGCAAAGAGGCATTTGCGTATAGTCAGCCAACCACCGACCTTAAGGTAAACACCTTGGGGCTAGACATCCAGTCACAATTCGATCCGGCCCTCACCCAAGAAGTCCTGCAGCGCGAGGCAGCCATAAGATCCAATAAAGTGGCGTTTGAAAGTTGCCTCGCTGCGAATGTTGTCCCCCAGTGCCCGGATGACGCCCTCGCAGCCCTGAAGGGAGGCTTCGATGGAGTAGCCTATCCAAATCGGACTGCTATTACTTATATCAGTAATGCACTCTATTATGCGCAAGGGTATGTCCCCCTATTCTCAGCAAATACATGCGCCATCCCCCCGGCCCCCTACATGCTCCCCAAGGTTGCGGCGCTAGTTGCGCGGAGGGTATTAGGGGGATGCACCCTCGGGCAGTACGCTGTCAGCTACTTCCCCTACACCAAACGCACAAACCCAGATGGTTCGTCCATACCCCGCCTGTGGGGCGTAAACCAAGGTCCCCAATTTTCCACTGGATGGCCAATCACGGCTGAGGATGGTGACCCGGATAGATATTGACAGCGAAGCCACCACGCTCCTTACACCCATCGTGAGCCCCCCTAACACGCTAGCGAAGCATTCATCACCCAGGGTATGGGCCCCGGTACGATGTATGCCAAAGGTCAGGGTGTGCTTCAGGACTACGCTGAAGCGGTTAAGTGGTACAGGTTAGCTGCAGCGCAGGGGAATGCAATGGCGCAGGAAAGCCTCGGGTTTATGTATGCAAACGGTCAAGGTGTGCTTCAGGACTACGCTGAAGCGGTTAAGTGGTACAGGTTAGCTGCAGCGCAGGGGAATGCAATGGCGCAGGCTAACCTCGGTTTGAGGTATGCCAAAGGTGAGGGTGTGCCGCAGGACTATATCCTCGCTCATATGTGGTTCAATCTCGCTGCGGGGAAAGGTGCTGTTAACGGGGTGCAGAGCCGCGACATTATGGCCAAGATACTGACGCCAGAACAGATGGCCGAAGCCCAGAAGCTGGCTCGTGAGTGTCACGCGCGAAACTTTAAGGGATGCGATTGAGGAATCTGTCTGAGGAAACTCAACTGTGTTCAGTCTAACGTCTGTGAGCCTTTCTCTTTTGGAAGGGTGGAAGCGGAAAATAAAGGGGTTATATTTGTTCCCTTACCTCCCCAAAACTCCCTATAAGAGGTGAGCCTTTCTTGTTTGGAAAGGTGGAAGCGGAAGCTAGGTAGCTAATATTATCTCCCTGCTTCCCAAAACTCCTTATTAATCAACGGAAGAGCGTTTTCGCAAAATGCCAAAGTTGAAGCCGCGAAACAAACGGGTCGTCAAAGCAATCATCTCTGCTGAGGTATGCGGAAGGATTGCGTGAGCTTAAACGAAGTACCTGACTGATCCCCAGATCACGGTGCTTGAGGAAGAGGCCAGAGTAGCTAGGATTGGGCTATGGCACGATGACAAGCCTGTACCGCCGTGGGAGTGGCGACGGGCGAAACGGACGTTAGCGGACAGTTAAGGCTGCCCTGTACGTACGCAAACGTTCTAGCACCCTCGCGCTCAAGGTCACCAAACGCTATGCCTTTAATGTGACCCCTGTTCGCCTCAGCGGCTGAACAA
Source organism: Bordetella parapertussis (assembly GCA_945892985.1). Classification (GTDB taxonomy): domain Bacteria; phylum Pseudomonadota; class Gammaproteobacteria; order Burkholderiales; family SG8-39; genus CAITSH01. The sequence continues at coordinate 11,500 of CAMDDU010000068.1, read as the reverse complement.
GATGTGACATCTCAACCCTGCCGATACCCAAAATCCCAAGGAAGTGAGACGCTTTTGTTTTTGTGGGACGGGATGTGGGACGGATGCGTTCTTATAGTGTAATTTATTTTCAAATCAATAACTTACGCTATATTTTGGCGGAGAGGGCGGGATTCGAACCCGCGTTAGGTAATTAGCCTAAACACGCTTTCCAGGCGTGCGACTTAAACCGCTCATCCACCTCTCCGGGGAAGTCGCGCAGGTTAAACCAGAAGGGCGGAAAAGTCGAGAAGGCCTTGGGTCGGTGCGCCAGTTAGATTAGGCTGCAGTGGGCTTACATGCTGTGGCCGATTCGCTTGCCTGAACGCGCGTAAGGCGGGGGCCCCGGGTGATATGCGCCGGCTCATAAGGGCACCGCCAGCATGGTGTCAATGCCGAATGAGTCGACCACCACCGCCATGCGGCTGATAAGAAATGCCTCGCCGCTGTCGATCAACCGCGCTTCGTAGCGCGCGACCATGTAGAGCGAGGACACGCCTTCTTCACTTGACTGGTGCACCACCATCCCGGCGTTCACCAGCAGCGACCCGGCGTCGATCCGGCGCACGCGCACGTTGCTCACCTGTCGCAGCAGGTGGTAGCGCCGGAAGGTGAGAACGCCCTTGGCCAGCATGGCAACGCGGTCGTGGATCATGCCGTGGGTGTAACAGCCCATGATGGGCAGGGGCAGTCCGAGATCGCGATTTTCACGCGACTGGACCTCGTAGGTGCAGTCGATGGGGTTGAACATCGCCACCCAGGTGTCAAAGCGCTCCTCATCAAGGCAGGCCGCGTATTCGTACAGGAACTGTTCGGCGCGCACCGCCATAGGCCAGTCGCTCATCGCGTCGCCCCTTTGTCCTGCACCGCAGGCAGGTCCATGATGCGGTGGTAGAAGGACCAGAAGCCGCGGATAGAAATCTCCTGCGACAGGTAGTCGGTGTCTTCAATCGGGCCTACCCCGCCCATTTCTAGCACTTCGTGGCCGCCCGGGCGGCGGTGGCTGATGCCGTCCTGGACCAGGCGCAAGGCTTCGCCGTCCTCGAGCGAGATGTATCCGGCCGGACCGATGAAATTGGCGGTCAGCATCTTGTCGTGGGTCTGTTGCGGCGTGTCCGTCTCGAAGCCCAGATAGGTGATGTGCAGTTCCACCATGCCCGGCCCTTTGGGGCGCAGGTGGCGGATGGCGTAGGTGTTGTCCACCTGCGCCACGATCAGCGTCGGGAAAATCGACAGGATGGTGGTCTTGTAGCCATCGCCAAGGTCGAGCGGAACCTGGGTGAGGGCGGGGTCGGCCATTTTCATGTCGGGGTTGAATTTGTCGGTGCCTTCGTAGGCTTGGGCCACCAGCTTCTGGTTGTCTTTGTCTTGCGCGCTCAGAATCGAATGGTTCCAGGTGTTTTTCAGATCCTGGTCGAGTTTGATGCCGCCGCGCATGGTCGGCTGTTGTAGCCCAAAGGACACCTGGAACTGGTGTAGCAGGGAGCCGTGATACGGGTCGCGCACGTTTTCGTTGTAGAGCTTCCAGTTGCCGGGGATGCGCTGGCGCAGGTAGCCAAGTACCTTGGGCTTGCGCTGCACCAGCAGACGGTCGATCTGCGATATCGAATGCGGGCCGAGGTATTGCTCTAGTGGCGGCGCTTCGTCGGAGAATGTGCCGAATATCAGTCCGCCATGGGTCGCCACGCGCAGCTTGTTGAGTCCGTGGTCTTTTTTGTCAAAGCACTCGGGCATGCCGCCCCTGCCATTGATGCCCTGGGCCAGTGGCACGCCTGTCAGGTCGCCCTTGAGCGTGTAGGTCCACAGATGGTAGGGGCAGGTGATGCGCTGGCTGTTGCCGCGCACCGCGGTGATGAGTTTCGCGCCGCGGTGCGCGCAGGAATTTTCGAAGGCGTGCAGTGAACCGTCGCCGGCACGCGTGGTGACGACGTGGGTTTCCCCCGCCCAGGTGGTGACGAAGTCGCCAGTTTGAGGTAGTTCGATTTCGTGGCAGAGGTAGTTCCAGACCGGGCCGCGAAAAATGCGCTCGTTTTCCAGCCGGTAGATGGATTCGTCGGTAAATACGTCATAGGGCACGCGCGAGAAATCGCCACGGGGCCACTGCGTGCCGGCACCGCCGGCTTCTTTCATCTTCAAGTAACTCTCCGATTCAGGGGGTGGTGCATTTTCTCGCTGCGTCCTGCAATGTTTTAAGGTGTTTAAAACACGTTTGACGACGCTCGCAGCGCGCGCCTTTTGGCGCGTCAGGCACCTTCGGGTAATACCGCGTTGGCACCTTGTCCTTCAGACTACCGCACCGGGACGCGGGTATCAAACCTGTCAGCGAGTCGCGGCGATGGGTAAATTGCAGGCTTTGGCTGTGCCGTGTCGCCTCGGCTAGCGGAAAATTATGTTGTGGCTGTCCCCGCCCGCGCGAATTGGGCGATAATGGGGGTGGCGGGCCTCCCCGCATTGCGGCGTGGTGAATCTGGTCAGGTCCGGAAGGAAGCAGCCACAGCTACTCACCGTAAGTGCCGGGGTTCAGGCTCGCCATGGATTTCAGGATTCAGGATCCGGATAGACCCGGATCCTGAATTCCCGCCACGATTCCTCCGGTAGAATTTCACCCATGAGCTATCAAGTCCTCGCCCGTAAATGGCGGCCGAAGAGTTTTGCCACGATGGTGGGCCAGGAGCATGTGGTCAAGGCTTTGACGCATGCGCTGGAACAGCAGCGGCTGCACCATGCCTACCTGTTCACCGGCACACGGGGGGTCGGCAAGACGACCATCGCGCGCATCCTTGCCAAGTCACTCAATTGTGAAACCGGGATCACAGCGAGTCCGTGCGGCACGTGTTCCGCCTGCACCCAAATCGACGCCGGGCGTTACATCGATTACATCGAGATGGACGCCGCTTCCAATCGCGGCGTCGACGAGATGGTGGACCTGCTCAGCCGGGCCGCCTATGCGCCCAGCGTCGGCCGCTACAAGGTCTACATGATAGACGAGGTGCACCAGCTCTCGACGCACGCGTTTAACGCGATGCTCAAGACGCTGGAGGAGCCGCCGGCCCACATTCTTTTTATTCTTGCCACCACAGATCCGCAGAAGGTGCCGGTTACGGTGCTGTCGCGCTGCTTGCAGTTCAACCTCAAGCAGCTCGCGCCGGGCATGATCGCCGCTTACCTCAAGGACGTGATGGGCGAGGAGGGCATCCCGGCCGAGCCGGCGGCACTGGCGCTGGTGGCGCAGGGCGCGCGCGGCAGCATGCGCGACGCGCTTTCTTTGCTTGACCAGGCTATCGCCTACTCGAGCGGCAATGTGACCGAGGGCGCGGTGCAGGCCATGCTTGGCACCATAGACCGCAGCCATTTATTTGCCATCATTGATGCGCTGGAAACCGGTGACGTGGCGGCGATGATCGCCGTTGCCGACCAGATGGAGGCGCGCAGCCTGTCGTTTGAGGCGGCTTTGCAGGAGCTGGCCGTATTGCTTCACCGGATCACGGTGGCACAGATGGCGCCGGAGGCGCTCTCGGATGTGACGCCGGATCGGGCGCGCATTATCGAGTGTGCCGGCCGCATCGACGCCGAAACGCTGCAGCTTTACTACCAGATCGCCATACACGGTCGTCGCGACCTGCCGCTCGCGCCGGATGAATATGCCGGATTCACCATGACGCTGATGCGCATGGCCGCGTTCCGGCCGGAAATGCCGGGTAAGGGCCAGAGTGTCAGCCCCATGCGGGCCGCGCCCGCAGCCACGGCGCCGGTTTCGCCGGCGGCAAGAAGCGCGGCAACGAACACGCCTGCGCCCGCGATGCCAGCCGCGCCGGCAAAACCGGCCGGCGCTTTTGACGGCGATTGGGCTGCGCTCGCCCGCACGATGCCCCTGTCGGGCCTGGTAAAGCAGCTGGCGCAAAACGCCGAGCTGAAAAAATCGGATGGTGAGACCTTTGAGCTTGTGCTGCCGGCGGAGCGCAAGGCGCTCGCGGACCTCAGTTACCAGCAGCAACTCAAGGCCGCGCTGAGCGCGTATTTTGGCAAGGCCTGCGTGCTGAAGGTGGAGGTCGGCGCGGTGCGCGGCGATTCGGTTGCCGCAATAGATGCCACAGACAAGCGCAACCGCCAGCAGCAGGCGGTTGCGTCGGTAAAAGGTGACGATTTCGTCAAGGAACTGGTGGAGGGCTTTGACGCAACCATAGTCGAGTCCTCGATCAAGCCATTGCAGTAATTCTTCATGGCGCATTGAGCGCGCTTACAGGAGTCAGAAAATGATGAAGGGTCAGTTGGCCGGTCTGATGAAACAGGCCCAGCAAATGCAGGAAAACATGAAGCGCATGCAGGATCAGCTTGCCACCCTTGAGGTCGAGGGTCAGGCGGGCGCCGGCATGATCAAGGTGACCATGACATGCAAGCACGAGGTGCGGCGCGTCAGCATCGATCCGTCGGTGATGGGCGATGACCGCGAAATGCTCGAAGACCTGATCACCACGGCGATGAACGATGCGGTGCGCAAGGTTGAGGTCATGGTGAATGAAAAAATGTCCGGCATGACGTCCGGCCTGCCGTTGCCGCCGGGCTTTAAGATGCCGTTTTAGGCCAGGCGCCAGCCCCACTGTAGGCTGGAAAGCCACGCCTGGCGCGGGTTTCCAGCCGGTATCACGCGGAAAAATTCATGGCCAATCCCACTTCCCTCGACGAACTGATTGAGGCATTGCGCTGCCTGCCAGGCGTCGGCCCCAAGTCGGCGCAGCGCATTGCATATCACCTGCTGCAGTACGACAACGAGGGTGCGCGTCGCCTTTCGGCGGCTTTGGGCAATGCGCTGTCGACCATCCATCGTTGCGTGAAATGCCACACCTTCGCCGAGCACGATTTGTGCACCGTGTGCGCGTCCGCCAAGCGCGATCCCTCGCTGTTGTGCGTGGTGGAGACGCCCGGCGACCAGTTGATGATGGAACAGACGATGGCGTACGGCGGTCTGTATTTTGTCCTGATGGGGCGTTTGTCGCCGCTCGATGGCATAGGGCCGCGCGAAATCGGTCTCGACCTGCTGCAGCGGCGCGCCACCGATGGCCTGGTGAAGGAGGTCGTCATAGCCACCAACTTCACCAACGAGGGCGAGGCGACCGCGCATTACATTGGCGAGATGTTGCGCAAGCACGGGCTCAAGGTCAGCCGTATCGCGCGTGGCGTGCCGGTGGGCGGCGAACTCGAATATGTCGACGCCGGCACGCTGGCGCAGGCTTACGTTGAAAGGAGGCCGGCATGAAGCCGCTTGAGGGGGTAAAGGTTCTGGAGCTCGGGCAGCTTATCGCCGGGCCGTTTGCGGGCAAGACGTTCGCGGAGTTTGGTGCCGAGGTGATTAAGATCGAACCGCCGGCAACCGAAGACAGCACCGGCGGCGATCCGCTGCGCGGCTGGCGCCACCTGCACAATGGCACTTCCTTGTGGTGGTACCTGCAGGGCCGCAACAAGAAATCAGTCACGGCCAACATGCGCACGCCCGAGGGCCAGGAGATTGTGCGCCGCCTGGCCAAGGACGCGGACATTCTGATTGAGAATTTTCGCCCGGGCACCATGGAGAAATGGGGTTTGGGCTACGAGGCGCTGTCCAGGGACAATCCGGGTCTTGTGATGTTGCGCCTGTCCGGATTCGGCCAGACCGGTCCGATGCGTGATCAGGCGGGGTTTGGCGCGGTCGCCGAATCGATGGGCGGGATGCGTTTTCTCACCGGGTTTCCCGACCGGCCGCCGGTGCGCTTGAACCTTTCGATCGGCGATGCGCTCGCCTCGCTCCATGGCGTGGTCGGCGCGATGATGGCGCTGCATCACCGCAATATGAATGGCGGCAAAGGCCAGGTGGTGGATGTCGCGCTCTATGAGGCGGTGTTCAACATGCTCGAGAGTTCGCTGCCCGATTACGACATGTTTGGCGAAATACGCCAGAGAACGGGCACCAACCTCAGCGGCATCGTTCCTTCGAACACTTATCTCACCCGTGACAACCAGCATGTGATTATTGCCGGTAATGGCGACAGCATTTTCAAGCGCCTCATGGCGCTGATCGGGCGACAGGATCTCGCCGACGATACGTCACTCGCGGACAATGCCGGCCGCGCCAAGCGCGCGGACGAACTCGACCGGGTAATCGGTGAATGGGCGGCGCAACACGATCGCGATACGGTGCTCAAGGCGCTCGATGGCGCGCAGGTGCCCAACGGCAAGATTTTCTCCATCGCCGATATCGTCAAGGACCCGCAGTTTCTTGCGCGTGACATGATCCGCCAGCACACGCTCAAGGACGGCACGCCGCTAAAGCTTCCGGGCATCGTGCCAAAGCTGTCGGACACGCCCGGTGGCACCGATTGGGTGGGGCCGGAATTGGGCGAGCATACGGAGGAGATCCTGCGCCGTATCGGGTATAGCGACGAGCACATTGCAAAGCTCCGTGAGCGGAAGGCAATTTAGTTGCGATGAGCCGGCCATCGTGGCCGGCAATTGTGGAATTGTGGGTGAGGGGGCAACACGCATGAACAAACGCGTTTATATCCACGAAGTGGTTACCCGTGACGGCCTGCAGATCGAGCCGCAGTGGATTCCGACCGAACGAAAGATTGAACTGGTCGACGCCTTGTCGCAGACCGGACTTGCCAAGATCGAAGTGACTTCGTTTGTGTCGGCCAAGGCGATTCCCAACCTGCGTGATGCCGCCGAGGTGATGGCTGGCATCAGGCGCAATCCTGATGTTGATTACGTCGCGCTCATCGCCAATCCACAGGGGGCCGAGCGGGCTGTGGCGGCCCAAGTCGATGAAGTGAATTTGGTCGCCTCGGTGTCCGACACGCACAATCGCGCCAATATGCGCCGTTCCACCGGTGCTTCGTTCGCCGGATTTGTCGACATGATGCCGGTGCTCAAGGCCGGTGGCGTTCGGGTCAACGGCGCCCTGGCCACCAGCTTCGGTTGCCCCTTTGAGGGGGACGTGCCGGTCGAGCGGGTGATGGATTTCGTGCGCCAGTATGTCGAGATGGGCGTGGATAGCATTTGTCTGGCCGACACGACCGGCATGGCGCATCCGGCGCAGGTCGCAGCCTTGTGCGCGCAGGTGCTCAAGCGCTGGCCTGGCTTGCAGGTGGCGCTGCATTTTCACAATACGCGCGGCATGGGCTTGGCGAACGTTCTCGCCGGGCTCAATGTCGGTGTGCTGCGCTTTGAAGGCTGTCTGGGCGGGCTGGGAGGCTGTCCCTATGCGCCGGGGGCGACTGGCAATGTTTGCACGGAGGACGTGGTGCACATGTTGCAGGCCATGGGCTATGACACCGGTGTCGATCTGGACAGCTTGCTTGCCGTGGCGCGCCGCCTGGGCGAAATTGTCGGGCACGAACTTCCCGGGCAGGTGGTGAAGGCGGGGAAGATCACGGATCTGCACCAGCGGCCCGCTGAGCTCGCCGAAGACTTAAGACTTAAAACCTAAAACCTAAGATCTAAGGCAATAAGGATCTAAGGCATAAGGACCCAAGACAACGCGTTGCAACGGCTGACAACGAGGGTAAAACCCGGGGCCGATGGCGCTGGATTGATCGATGAAGGATCGTTCGGCGTACTGTTTTGCGGTGTCGGGTCGGATAAAACAACTCCCGATTTTTTAAAGAGTTTTTTCACTCTCTGGTGTGCTTCTGATTGACGGGGCGGGGGCGCTATGGGAGGATTTGAGAACCCATTCCGGTGCGCGGGCGACAGTAGAATCGCCACGGAAAATCATGTCTGGCAACAAGGAGGTTTTATGCACGTATTTAAGCGGTCTTTGCTTTCTCTTGGATTGGCGACGTTCGCGGCCGCAGTGTGCGCCCAAGGGGCGCTCGAGAAAAAGGATGTGCATATTTCCGTCGGCGGCAAGGCCGGCCTGTATTACCTGCCACTGACCATCGCGGAGCAAAAAGGATATTTCAAGGACGAAGGCCTCAACGTCAAGGTCAGCGACTTTGCCGGAGGGTCGCAGGCCTTGCAGGCGGTTGTCGGCGGCAGCGCCGATGTTGTGTCGGGTGCCTTTGAGCACACCATCAACATGCAGGCAAAAAAGCAGTCCATGATTGCATTCGTGCAAATGGGGCGTCTGCCACAGATTGCGGTGGGTATCTCCAAGGCGAAGGCGGCGAGCTATAAGTCGCCCAAAGACCTGAAGGGGCTGAAGATAGGCGTCTCGGCGCCCGGATCGTCGACCAACCTGTTGTTCAACATGTTTATCGCCAAGGAGGGGCTCAAGCCGTCCGATGTTTCAATCATAGGCGTGGGTACCGGTTCAGGTGGTGTGGCGGCGATGAAGAGCGGGCAGATTGACGCGATCTCGAATATTGATCCCATCATGACCAAGCTGGAGCTCGATGGCGACGTGAAAATCATCGCCGACTGGCGCACCGTCAAGGGGACGGTGGCAACCTTTGGTGGCGAACTGCCGGCGGCGAGCCTGTATGCGTCGACCAAGTACGTGAAGGAAAATCCCAACACTGTCCAGGCACTGACCAACGCCATCGTGCGCGCCGACAAGTGGCTGGCGCAGGCGAGTGCCACCGATGTCCTCAAGGTGGTGCCACCGGCCTATCTGCTGGGCGACAGCGCGCTTTACCTGTTTGCATTCGACAAGGTGAAGGAGGCATTCTCGCCTGACGGCACGATTTCGGCCGTCGGAGCGAAGGCGATGCTCAATGTTCTTGCGGCCGGTAATCCGGCCATCAAGGCTGAAGAGATCAAGCTCAACGAAACCTTCACCAACGACTTTGTCAAAAAGGCGCAGGCCAAGTACAAATGACGCGGGCATCCGGGCCCGTCATAAAGGCGGCCCAAGTAACGGTCTCATGCGGCGGGGCAGCCGGCATGTGGCTCGGTGCACCGCGCAACAACTCTTCGCTGAATGACTTATGACCGCCGCACTCGAGCTCGAGAGCATCACCTGTACCTTCATATCGCGCGACGACGACTCGCAGCGCTACACGGCCATGCTGGACACCACGCTGAGGGTGCAGGCGGGGGAGTTCGTTTCGGTGGTGGGGCCCACGGGCTGCGGCAAGTCAACCTTGCTGAATGTGGCCGCCGGTTTGTTGCTGCCCTCTTCGGGATCGGTGCGGGTGTTCGGTGAGCTGTTGACGGGAATCAATTCGCACGCCGGCTATCTGTTTCAATCCGAGGCGCTGATGCCCTGGCGCACGGCGCTCGATAACGTGACGGCGGGCTTGGAGTTTCGTGGCGTGGCGCGCGTCGAGGCGCTGGAGCGGGCCAATGACTGGCTGCGCCGTGTCGGGCTTGGCGGTTTTGGTCACCGCTACCCGCATCAGCTTTCGGGAGGCCAGAGAAAGCGCGTGTCCTTGGCGCAGACGCTGATCATGGATCCGCAGATTATCCTGATGGATGAGCCGTTCTCGGCGCTGGATGTGCAGACGCGGCAATTGATGGAGAACGAATTGCTCGATTTGTGGCAGGCGGACCGCAAGTCGGTGGTGTTTATCACGCATGACCTGGATGAGGCGATCGCATTATCGGATCGTGTTGTGGTGCTCTCGGCCGGGCCGGAGACGCACCCCATTGGTGACTACATCATCGACCTGCCGCGACCCCGTGATGTGTCTGAAATTCGCATGACACCGCGGTTTATCGAATTACATTCGCAGATTTGGCGCGCGATGAAGGACGAGGTTCTCAAAGGCTATGTCCAGCAACAGCAAAAATAGCAAAGTGCGCCTGTCGCTGTGGTCGAGGATTGCACCACGTTACGGCAATCTGGGTTACTGGCAGGCTTTGGTGCTGGTGGTGGCGTTTGGGTTGTGGCATGTGTTCACCAGTCCGACATTGCTGCCGCCGATTTATTTTGACGACAATAACAAGGCAGCGTTCTTTTTCGGTGAGCCGTTGAAAGTGATGTCACGGCTGTGGGATTGGTTTTATGGCGGGGAGATTTACGCGCATTTGTGGATCACCCTGGTAGAGACGATGCTGGCGTTCTTCATTGGAACGGTGGCGGGGGTGCTGGTCGGTCTTTGGCTGGCATTATCGCCAATGGCATCGGCCATATTCGATCCCTATATCAAGGCGATGAACGCCATGCCGCGCGTGATACTGGCGCCGATATTTTTTGTCTGGTTTGGCCTGGGTATTTCATCGAAGGTTGCGCTTGGCGTGACGCTGGTGTTTTTCATCGTGTTTTTCAACGTCTACCAAGGCGTGAAAGAGGTGAGCCCGGTGGTGCTTGCGAATGCGCGCATGTTGGGTGCATCGCAGCGACAACTGCTGCGCCACGTCTATCTCCCGAGTGCGATGAGCTGGGTGTTCGCGAGCCTTCATAACGCGGTGGGTCTCGCGTTTGTGGGCGCGGTGGTGGGAGAGTACCTGGGCTCTGCCGCGGGTGTGGGCTATCTCATACACCAGGCGGAGGGGGTGTTCGACATCAACACCGTATTCGCCGGGATACTGCTGTTGACGGCCTTTGCGCTGGTGCTCGACTGGGCCGTCGGTATAGCAGAGAAGCGCCTCATGGTCTGGCAACCAAAGAGCGGCGAAACCGAGCGCCTGTGAATGTGTGGCGCGTCAGCTGAACAAATGAAGAACGCAATGTGGTTTGTTTTTATTGGAGAAGTTCTATTTTCGGCGTTCCCCTCCAAATAATTTGCAAGAAAGGCTGGCGAAGGTGGCAAAACCTTGCTATAGTCGCGGTCTTGGTTGTTGAGGCAAATTTCTGAAAAGCAGTAGCGAAATTTGCCCGGGTTTGGTCAGGCATCATCTGGGTTCTGTCTGAAATTAAGCAGGTTAGGTTGTTGACAAGGTTCTAAAAACCCTGTCATAATCCGGCCTCTGTAACGGACGCGGGGTGGAGCAGTCTGGCAGCTCGTCGGGCTCATAACCCGAAGGTCGTAGGTTCAAATCCTGCCCCCGCAACCAGCAAGAGTAGTTGGCAGTAAAGCAGGAAAATGTTTCAGTTGTTCGAGATACTTCTCTCGGACTGTTCCAAGGAAGCTAAGGCCCCTCGGAAACGCTCTTTAAAAATTGAACAGCCGATAGGTGTGGGCACTCGGTAGGGCAGCATGATGCGCGATTCGTCGCAAATCGTGATACTCAAAATATCGTAGTGCTCATATCTTTTAAGTAATTTTCAAGGTTAGTAATAACTCTGAGATTGCTTTGAGTAATGTTGAGCGAAAGATCCGCAAGGGTCTGTTTTATACAGTGATTGAACTGAAGAGTTTGATCCTGGCTCAGATTGAACGCTGGCGGCATGCCTTACACATGCAAGTCGAACGCGAAAGGGGGGCAACTCCTGAGTAGAGTGGCGAACGGGTGAGTAATATATCGGAACGTACCCAGTAGTGGGGGATAGCCCGGCGAAAGCCGGATTAATACCGCATACGACCTACGGGTGAAAGCGGGGGATCGCAAGACCTCGCGCTATTGGAGCGGCCGATATCGGATTAGCTAGTTGGTGGGGTAAAAGCCTACCAAGGCTACGATCCGT
>CAMDDU010000067.1:0-17258 GCA_945892985.1 Bordetella parapertussis | reverse complement strand
CGGAATAGATCGGTAAGTCGTCGAGAGGTAGCCATGCGTAAATCATGCCAGATTTCTTCATGCTCTCGAACCCCGCAAACCCTTATTCCACGCGGCTTTCAGACGATTCACCCATCTATAACACCCACTTGATTTGCAGAAGAGCCATTCTTTTTAATCCGATAGGGCAGCGCTGTTATCGCCGCATTCAATCACCGTGGTGCAAACCGCGATTGCGGCGACGCCACACTGCCCGATCAGGTCGCAGCATGCGCCCGGAAAAATCTTGAACGCTTGTCCGCGCCGCATCCGTCTTTCATCTCATTCAACGAGGTAATGATGAACAGGCCACAGCAACCGGACCGCAACACGACGGCGGCAAAAATAAAGCCCGCGGCGGCGGCGCGCAATGGCGCCGAAAGTAAAAAAAACACACCGGTGCATCCGATGGAACATTCCGCCATGCAGGCGCAACCCGCAATGCAGGCAGAACAGACGATTAGCTCCCTTGTCGCCACAACGCGCCTCAGCTGGGATACGCGCTCTGACCGCCACTTGCCGCTCGACTCGGTGATAGGCGTCGGTTATGGCTATGCCGCGCTGACGCGCGATGGCGAGCCGGTGTTCGAGGAAAACGGTCAGGAGTTTCACCAGCTGATGACCGTCGCAGAGGCGGAAAAAATCGCGACGCAGGATCCGCGGCACGATTGGAAAATTCACCTTGTCGCGCTTCTCGAAGACCGTCACTACCAGCGCAAAGGCCGCGGTTGCTGGGAATTGGTGCGACGCGGCTACGGCCTGTCCTGAGTCGTCGCACACGCAAGCGTAGCGGCCCGCGGCGGAAAAAGGGCCGCAGATAAAACCCCCGACGTGCCCGGAGTTTTTATCTTTGCAGCATCAACGCAAGCGCAACGCAGCGTCTGCGACAAGTCAGCCACGGCGCACGTGAATAGACAAGGCATACGGTGGCCGACATCCGGGCGGCGGCACCAAAACCGGTGCGCGCCTGGTGGCACAAAAACCCGGTCGGGGGCTTACTGCCCGTCTTTTTTTTCTTCCGGATCCTTCTGCTTTTTCATCATCCACACCACACCGATGCAAAAGCCGAGGAACAGCACACCGAAAATGATCCCACCGATCGGCCCCACCGATTGCAGGTTCTCCTGCTCCGGTGTGATGGCATGAGCCTGCGCGGCAAGCAGTGACAAGGATGCGACGGCGGCGAGATTCGATGCGGCGGCGAAATGGCGTTTGAGGTTCATGCTGGCTCCTTTGCGGAAACGGCGCTCTGTTTGCTGCGACACGGTCGAAAAAATATCCCGATCGTCGCGTCCCGAGCGCGTAGGACGCGCCACCAATATGACAGGCCAAGCTCTCTTTGATCTGTCTGTAATCTGTCGGCAGCCTGTCGATGCGCTAGCGCCGCGCCCCTCTCAGTACCGCAGACCACCCCGGCCTCGCCGGGCGATGGGCGGCACAAGCTTCGAACGTCAATACGGTGGTGGTGGATGGCGGTAGGTGCGAACAGGGCAAAAACCAGCGCGCACGCCGTTCGCCCCCAACCGGCGAACGACGAACGACGCCGACATCCTGTATCGTGACGGGGTTTGACAGGCATTGGTCGCAACAAACCAGCACACCATCCAGACCATCCAGACCATCAGCGACGAGTCAACGCATCCCGCCGCCAACAGAACCCGCAAACACCTGACATGCCAGACAAATCCGCACCGGCGCCAGAAGCCCTCAACCTCGATTTCACCGGGGTGTTTAATCTGAAGGAACTCAAGCGCGAGCCACCTCCACCGCCCGCGCCCAAGCCACGTCCGATTCCGCCGGAGTTTCTGGTCGGCGCCAGGTCACTGGCCAAGGACAATTTCTTTGTCAACATGCTGCGTCCGCGTCCACCCCGCACCATTGATCCGAGCAAGACCACCATTCTGCTGGTCGAAGATGACACCGCAACACGCAACGTCCTCAGCCTCGTCCTGCAGCGCAGCGCGGGTTACCAGATCCGCCAGGCCGGCGACGTGGACGGCTTTATCGCGGCGCTGCAAAAGCGTCCGTTGCCCGATGTCATCATTCTCGACCTTGAACTGCCGGGCAATATCAGCGGCTTCAAGATCCTGACCAAGATCCGCGCCCACCCGACGATTCGCAGCATGCCGGTGATCATTTTTTCCGGCCATGCCGATCCCAAGGATTTGCAGATGGCCATCGCCCTGGGTGCCGACGCCTACCTGTCCAAACCGGCGAAAGTCGAGGCCATACTCGCGGCGGTAAAGGGCGCGCTCGGCGGCTGAAGTCGGCCTTTGAATAGATCAGCTTGCCGCGAAGCCGCTGGTGGCGCGTTTCGGAGCCGCGCTTGGTCGCCCCGCTGCATGCGTCAATCGCGTGTCCGGGCAAGCCGCTGCAGGCGATCCGGCGTGGCGCCTGAGCAGGGCAGACTGGCCGCCCTTATTCGTGCTGTATGCCCGCAGCGTCTATAACTTTTTTCCAGCGCGCCGCCTCGTTTCTTACAAAGGCGGTCAGTTCGGCGCGGCTCATGTCGCCGGTCAGCGCGCCCATGTCGGCAAAACGCTTGCGCACCACCGGGTCGCTCAGCACTGCGCGAACGGCGACGTTGATCTTGTCGAGTATGCGCGGATCGGTGCCGCGCGGCGCGGCCAGGCCCTGCCAGCTACCGGTCAGCAAGTCCGGAAACCCGGCCTCCTGGCTGGTCGGCACCGCCGGCAGCGCATCGAGTCGCGCCGTGGCGGCCACGGCCAGCGGCTTGAGTTTGCCGCCGCGAATGAGCGACAGCACCGGGCCCATGGTGTAGAACGCCAGTTGGACCGAGTCTTGTTGCAAGGCGATCATCACCGGCGGCGAACCGTTGAACGGGACGTGCACCATCTTCACCTCGGCGAGCGCGGCAAAAAATTCAGCCGACAACTGCGGCGGCGTGCCCACGCCGGGCGAACCGAAGTTGAGTTTGCCCGGATTGGCCTTGGCGTAGCCCGCCAGTTCGCGCAGTGAATTGACCGGAACGCTGCCGGTCACCGCAACCACGGTCGGCGAATTGGAAATGAGCGCGATCTGCTCGAAGGCGACGAGCGGATCAAAGCCCATATTCTTATACAAAAACTGGTTGGAGGTGTAGTTGTTACCCCCGCCAAGCAACAGGGTGTAGCCATCGGGCACGGCGCGCGCCACCTCCGCGGCACCGATGTTGCCCGAGGCCCCCGGTTTGTTCTCGATGACAAAACGCTGGCCCAGTTTCTCTTCCACCGCAGCGGAGATCAAGCGGAACGCGATGTCACCCGCGCCCCCCGCGGCGTAAGGAACCACCAGCCGTATCGGTTTGGACGGGTAATCCTGGGCCACGGCCGCGACAACCGGACAGAGCAGCAAGACTAGAAATAAACGGGCAAGACGCAGGCGGATGTCAGGCATGGTGCGTGTCTGTCCAAAAAATTAAATCATCAAATCGGCAATGGAAACCGGGGAATAGAAAATAGAAAATAGAAAATCAAAAATCAAAAATCAAGCATAGACCATGAGCACAAGTGACAAAACACGCGCCTGGCCTCGTTTAAATCGGGCGGGGCCCTGTTGCATCGCCCCGCCCTCTTCCTTGGTCGCGATGCCGCGCTCAGGGTTCGCCGAAAAAGCTGACGGCATTATCGTAGAGTATTTTTGTCTTTTGCACCTTGGTGATGTCGGTGCGCTCGATGATCTCGCGCGCGGCACTGTCGCGACCCTCGCCGTGCGGGAAGTCGGACGAATAGAGGATCTGCCCGTCACCGAGCAGCGCCAGTTCGTGCGGCATCATTTTGTCGCTTGACTCGACCGCGAGGAAAAAACGCCCCGAACTGCAAATCTCCTCGGCTGTGTGCTTGGGCAGCATCGACGGATCGGCCATGCGCAGCTTGTTGATTTCCATGTAGTGCGTCATGCGTCCGACAGAGTAAAAAATCCACTCGCCGCCGAACTCAAGGAAGGCCACCTTCATGTCGGCGTAGCGCTCCATCATGCCGTGACCGACCAACGCAACAAAAGCCAGCTGGGCCGGCATCGCCTTACCGATCATGTTGGCATCCTGGATGGACTGGCTGATCTGGTCAAAAGGCGTGAAGCTCATGGCCATGTGCACACAAACGGGCAGTTTTGATGCGGCAACGGCGTCCCAGATGGCGCGAAAGCTCGCGTTCGAGTGCATGCGCTCGCCCACGGTGCCGAACACCACCACCGCGCTTGCGCCCAACTTGAGCATTTCCTCGAGCGCCTCGATGGCGAGCCGCGGATCACGCATGGGCAGCAGGCCGGCCCATTTGAGCCGCTTCGGTGCCTGTTTGCACTGCCCCGCCATATAGCGGTTGTAGCAGCGGAACAGCGCGGCTTCAAAGCCCGGGTCTATGGACATGGTGGCGTAGAGCGTGCTCGGAAAAATCATCTGCACGTCATGGCCCATGGCGTCCATTGCCTTGAGGCGCGCCGGCACATCGGCGCCGGTGACGGTGCCGATGGACAGCCCCTTTGCGTTGAAATCGCCGGCGTTGTCCGGCTTGGCGCCGTATTCGACCATGGTCATGCCCGGCGTGTTAGCGGCATGCGTGCCCGGCCCGTAGGGATGCGGCTCGATACGGCCGTCAAGCAGCCATGCGCTGCGCCAGTGCGCGAGGTCGGCCGAGTCGCCAATGGCGACCGGTCGCGGACGGCGCAGCGCGTATTCCTTTGGCAGGTCACGCCACATTTCGGGGGTCATCATGACGTGGGCGTCGGCATCGTAAATCTTGAATCCGTCAAGCATGCAATTCTCCTGGACTTTTATAAATGAAACCGTTTTAAACGGCCGTGATTACCGATCTGCGCATCCTCTCGCGCCTACCCATGTTTTCAAGTGCCCTCACGCTACCGGGTAGCGGCTAGCGGGCGGCCGGACCCTCACTTTGCCGGTGCCCATGCCTTTATTACATCGTCCAGCGTTGTCACATCGCCAAACAAAAAGCGCACATTGTTGAGTGTCGCCTCGTGCGCCGGCGGCGTGTGCGAGGCAACGCAGTCCTGCGGCACGACACAGTAAAAGCCGAGCGCATGGGCATGGCGCAGCGTCGCCTCGACACAGACATTGGTCTGCACGCCGGCGAACACGATGCTGCGTATGCCTTTCTTGTGCAGCTCGGACTCGAGCGGCGTGGCGACAAAGCCGTCGTAGCAGGTCTTGTCAACCACCGGCTCATCCGGCGCCGGTTGCACGCCATGCCATTCATAACCCCAGGTGCCGGGCGCACAGCAAACGTCGTTGATCTTGCGTTCGGCGAGCTTGGCGCGCATCGACTCGGGCAGACCGGCGTTGGCGTAATTGGCGCGCAGCCACACCACCGGCACGCCGCGCGCGCGCGCAGCGTCCACCAACCGGTTGACCTGGACGGCAACGGCGCTGCACGCCGCCGGATCCTTGCCTATGACTTTGTCGATGTAACCGCCGGCGCCGCAAAAATCATTCTGCATGTCAACGACCAACAACGCGGTGTGACCCGGCGCCATGCGTGCGGGCAGGTCAAGCAACAATCCCTGTTGCTTGCTCATGCGCAGACCGCCCATTCCACGCCACCCATGCCGCAGCGCAGTGGCACCGAGGGCACGTAGAACATGGTTTCACTGCCACGCCCGGGGGCGAGCGTCTGCGCCGCACCCATGGCCACCAGCCAGGCCAGCAGTTCAACGGTGCCGCCGTCACCGGCGCCCAGCATTTTTTCTATGCTCAGCTCGCGCAGCACGCGCGCCTCATCGCCCGCTCCCAGCAGTTCGAGAAACCAGCGGTCGAATTTTTCATCAACGTCGAAATATTTCTGCCCGCCCGGGTCGTGCGACAGGCCGCCTGTGGCCATGACAGCGACACGCAGATCCTGCGGCCAGGCCTTGATCACCCCGGCCAGCGCGCGCCCAAAGGCGACGCAGCGCTCGGGCTGGGGCATGGGCGGCAGCACACAGTTCATGTGTATGGGCACCAGCGCGACATCATGATCGGGCGTGAGAAAGTTCAGTGGCACCGACCAGTTGTCATCGAACTCGAGCTTTTCGGAAAAGGCCAGATTGATGCCGCGCTTGGCGCACTCGCGCACGATGGTGCGGCCAAGGTCGCGGTTGCCCGCCACGGCGTAATCGGGCACGTTGATCCAGTCGCGAAACCACTCAGAAGGTCCGTGCCAGCGGTCGGCGATGCCGACACACCAGTCGGGCACGTTCTCGACGCTGAAATTGAGCATGTGATCATTGGCGATGCCGACAATGACGTCCGGCCGGGCCGCGCGCAGACGCCCGGCCATGCGGCCGTAACCCACTTTGATGGCCTCCTGCTCGTGCGCCGGCGCCTTGTCCAGCCAGCCGGTTGCGCCCGGCGCATGCGCCAGCGCGATGACGGATACGATTTCAGCCACGGCTATTTCCCCTTAAACATTTTTATGGCGGACCGATCCGGGCTCATTTCAACATCCTGTCGGCGTACAGGCGTGCCGCTTCACTATCGTTGTGGTTGTAGCCCGCGCCCCTGAACAGGCGCGCCACCTGCGGCAAAAAATACGGATGCATGCCAAGGTCGGACAGCTTTTGCAGGTTAATCTCGCGCAAGGCCTTTTGCTCCTCCGCCGACAAACCGTAGTCGCGCATCAGGCCGTCAAGGTCGTCGCGAAAACGCGCACGCAGCGCGGCGTCGCGCCGCACCTCGAAAATAAGCTTGTTGGCCGGAAGTGTCCGGTCGGTCTGCATAATGCCCATGATCTCCCCCGTGGAATGCGTTCGCACCAGTCGCAGCAACTGCGTCCCGACACACCGGGAAGGCGCACCCTGAATCGCGTCGCCTAGCGGGTTGGTTGGTTAGTCAGTTGGTTAGCCAAATGGCGCAGCAACGATTGCAATATAATCGATAATAAACTGATAATCGATTATTATCAATACATGAACGGTAAATCAACATCAAGCGCGGCGGCAGCACCGGCGGCGATTGACCTCGTCGAGGCCGGCCGCAATCTTGCCGGCAGTGTGGCTACACGCCTGCGCAACGACATCGTTTCGGGCGCCCTGACTCCGGGAACCAAGCTGTCGATAGACGAACTGCGCGCACGTTACGGCGTCAGCCTGTCGCCGGTGCGCGAAGCCCTTTCACATCTCAGTGCAGAGGGTTTTGTCGTACTTGAGGAAAAAAAAGGCTTTCGTGTCGCGCCGGTGTCGCGCGAGAACTGCCTCGAAGTGGCGCAACTGCAAAAGCTTTTGGAAACCCAGGCCCTCACCGCAGCCATCGCCCGCGGCGACGCCGCCTGGGAGGAGGAGATCGTCGCCGCCTCACACGGACTGTCGCGCCTTGAACGCAGCGAGGCCGGGCGCGGCCGGCGCCCGGCACGCAGGGACGGCGCGGATATTGATGTCTGGGAACAACAACACCGGCGCTTTCACGGCGCACTGATCGCCGCCTGCGGCATGCCGCTGCTGCAATCGATGTGCGCCTCGCTGCACGATTTCAGCGCCCGCTACCGCCGGCTGTTCCTCGCTTCACACGAATTTGACGCCGTCGTACCCGACGAGCACAGCGCCATCATGCAGGCCGTGCTAGCTCGAAAAACCAGGGAAGCCTGCCGGCTGATGACAAGGCATATCGAACGCACCGCAGAGAACATTCTCGCCTCGCTTGAAGAGCAGGCGCGCTAAGCCGCGCCAAGCCACGCTAAACCACGCCAAGCCACAGCAGGCCACAGCAGGCCACGCCAGAACAAGGGCGAACGCGCCCCCCATTCACCCGTACCCGTTCAGTACTGCGATGCCGGCAAACGCACGACAAGGCCGTCCAGTTCCGGGGTGATTTTTATCTGGCAGCTCAAGCGGCTGCCAGGCAGGCGTTCGGCGGCGGTGAAATCGAGCATCGCCAGCTCGTCGCCGTCTGGGGCGGGCAGGCATGACAGATAAGCCTCGTCAACATAAACGTGGCAGGTGGCGCAGCTCATGACGCCGCCGCAATCGCCGGCAATGCCGGCGAGGCCGTTCTGCGTGGCCGCCAGCATCAGCGTGTCACCGACCGCCACCTCAAGCGCAGTTTTGCCACCATCGGCGGCGATAAAATGTACTGCAATTACCTTGGGCATGCGCTGCGGCTGGCTTTCTGCAGGATGATTCCTGCGCGTTTGTTGCTGCGGTTTGTCTCAGTAACTATTCAGCAGAGGGTCAACAGATGGTCGGTAGAGGTCGGTAAAGATCAGTAGATATCAAAATATTCGCGCTGTTCCCAGTCGCTCACTTCGGCGTTGAAGCGGGCAAGTTCGGCGTGTTTGATATGCATGAAGTAATCGACAAAATCGGCGCCAAAGCCCTCGCGCATGCAGGCGCTCGCCTGCAGCGCCGCGAGCGCATCGGGCAGATTGGCCGGAAGGGCAGGCGCCACGGTCTCGTAGGGCGTGTCGGCGGAGGGCCCGGGATCACGCCGGTTGGCGATGCCATCGAGGCCGGAAAAAATCTGCGCGGCCATGTACAGATAAGGATTGGCCGCCGGCTCGCCCACGCGGTTCTCGACACGCGAGGCGGGGTCACCGGCTGCGCCCATGACGCGCAGCATGGCTCCTCGATTATCACAACCCCAGATGGCGCGATCGGGCGCGAGTGAGTTGGGCCGGTAGCGGCGATAGCCGTTGATAGTCGGGGTGGTAAAGGCCGCCGCACCCGCCGCATGCGCGAGCAGTCCGCCGACAAAATGGCCGCCCAGCCCGGACAGGTAGTGGCCGATCTCTGTGGGCGCCTGTGCCGCGCCATCGGGAATGAACAGGTTGCGCCCGCTCGCCGGGTCGCGCAAAGACTGGTGCAAATGCCAGCCCGAGGACATGACCTCGGGAATTTTCGGCCGGCACATGAAGGTGACATGGCAGCCCAGGCGGCGCATCACCTGCTTGGCGGCGCTGCGGAACAACACCATGGTGTCGGCCGGCGTGAGTCCGGACATCGGCGCAAACACAAACTCGCACTGGCTTGGCCCCAGTTCCACCTCGACCGAGCGCAGTGGCATGCCCATCGCCAGCACCACACGCTGCAATTCGGACAGCACCGGTTCGATCTGGTCGTAGCGCTGCTCGGCCAGCACCTGGAAGCCGCCGTGCAGCAGGCTGGCCTTGCTGTGCAACAGGCTGACCTCGGGCGGCGGTGCCGGCCAGCCCGCGTCGGCGCTGGCAAGACGCGGATTGTCGACGCGAAAAACGTAGAACTCGACCTCCAGGCCGGCGACGTATTCGAAACCCGATTGAGCCAGGCGGTCGAGCGCGCGCGTGCATACGGCGCGCGTGTCGTATGGCACCGGACGGCCGTCCGGGAAAAAGGCGTTGCACTGCATCCACGCGGTTTTTTCCACCCAGGGCAGCAGGCAAAAGGTCGCCGGGTCGGGCACCAGCACAACGTCGGAGGCACTGTGAAAATCACGCCCGCCGAAGGGCGCGCTGCCACCAAAAACCGGCCACGCCGTGCGGCCGGAGGTGTCCTTGAGCAGGATGGTTCCCACCAGTCGCACGCCTTCGCGCATCGCCGCCACAGCCGCGCCGCCAACCAGTGCCTTGCCGTGCGGAATGCCGTGCTGGTCGGCGAAAACAAAACGCACGGTCTCGATGCCGTCCTGGTCGATACGCGCCAGCACCTCGCGCGCGCGCCGCGCTTGCGCGTCGGTCCACAGGCCGTGCTGTTCGATAAAGCTCATAACAGGGTTTCTTCGCGCCCGGCCACTCAGGCCGCCTTGGGTGCCTTGGGCGCGGCCCACGGCGCATTGGCGCGGCGGCGCTCGGCGAGGCCCTTCCAGTAGGCCTCCCAGTCTTGCGTCGGCCCGACGCCGTCCACCGTGTCCGGTCCGTGCAGCCTGCGCGCCGCAGCGGCATCAAGACACATCAGCGGACGCTCGCCCTTTTGCACTGCGGCTATCGCATCGAGCAGCATGCGCCGGTAGGCGATGATGCCACGGTCGCTGGTGCCAAGGTGCTCGCGCGTGCGGTCCTGGATCGGACCCTGCGTCTCGCAGGCCCATTGATCGTGGATGTTGATGTCCATGCCCATGCCCGTATAGGTCTGGGTCTTTTGCTCTTGGGCGTTGTAGCCGTAACGGTTGCTGCGGTTGAAAATCGGCCGGTAATCGGGCGCCGGATAAGTCTTGAGGCGCATGTCGCGAAAATGTTTTTTGTCTATGGGCTTGCCAAAACTGGTGAACATGGTGAACCAGTAGGTATTGGTGTCGTCCACCGGCACGTGCCATTGCGAGATGGTGATCTCGTCGGACATCGGGATGAGAAAGGCCTGCGGAAAAAGCGTGTTGGTGACGCGCACATGGGTCTTTTCCCCGTCGATCTTGCGCAGGGTGATCAGGCGCTGGCCCCAATCGGCTTTTTCGATGCGGATTTCCGGCTGCTTGTATTCGCGCAGCACCTTGGTCATCGGCATTGCAGTATCGCTGGAGGCGCTCCGGAACTGGCGGCCGTAGCTGTCGCCCGGATCCTCGTCTTCGTAGTAGACATGCAGGAAGGACGCATGCGCCGGATCGATGCCCACCTCCAGCGCCTGCAACCAGTTACATTCCCACAGGCCCTTGAAAGCGAAGACGTGGCTGTCCGGTGCGACAAAGCAGTCGAAGTCGGGAAAGGCCGGCGGCTCGCCCGCACCAAGATAAGCCCATAAGATGCCCGCCTTGGCCACCACCGCATAGGCACGCTGTGAAACACGCTCGCACAGCTTGCTACCGGCCGGTTCGGCCGGCGTCTCCAGGCACTTGCCCTTGACATCGAACAGCCAGCCGTGAAAGAGGCAGCGCAGGCCGCCATTTTCGTTGCGACCGTAGGACAGGTCGGCGCCGCGGTGCGGGCAATCGCGATCAAGCATGCCATAGCGGCCGGCCTCGTCGCGGAACAGCACGAAATCCTGGCCCAGCAAGCGCACCGCCTTGACCGGGCGCTCATCGGCGGCGAATTCATCCAGCAGGGCCGCCGGCTGCCAATAGTGGCGCAGTAACTGCCCGGCCGGCTGATCCGCTCCGACACGGGTCACGAGGTCATTCTGCCCGGGACTCATCATGATGCGCTCTCCTGGTTCTTTACCCGCAATGCAATGCGCACAATGCAGGCAATGCGCCCCGCGCGGTGGTACGCGAAGCTTAGCATTGTCACCAGCATGCAAGGAGCCGGATCGGCCCGCCGCCGCAGCTAACAGCCCACTCAGCTCAAGCACGGGCGCTAGTTAAGGGCGCGCTGCCACCGAAAACTGGCCACGCGGTACGGCCGGAGGTGTCCTTGAGCAGGCGTGTAATGGCAGGCTCACGCCGCAGGATTTCGGGGGTTTGCGCTATGCCATAAAAGCGCGAGAAGGACGCCAGCTCATCCGGACGGCGAAACCACATCAGGCAGCGGCACGGGTACTGGGGCGCTTCGCGGACCGGCAGCAGGCCAAGATGTTCATGCACCAGACGCAAGGCGAGGACCTCATGCCTGTTGCCGTAATGAGCGACATGAAAAATTCGCCGCTACCGGACAGGCCACCCTGCCGCGCTCAACGCGACAAGTTCTGTCCTCCGCCCGGCAGCATCGCATCGGCGGCGAGAAAGTAAGCGCGTGCAAACTTGAGTAACTCCCCCTCACTGGGATGATCCAGCGTCTCGACCCCGACCAAGCGCTCGACCAGCACCGGATGGCGCTTGTGGATGTGCTTGACGAATTCGAGCTTGGCGTTGGCGGGGCCCGTGACCAGCAACTCCTGCGCATCACCAACGGCGACAAGGATTTTTTCGTAGTACTTCGGATCCTCGGCGGCATGTCCGCTGCCGATAGACCCGCGGCGATGGTGCAGGTGGCGCTCCCCGCCATCGTGCTGCACCGTGGCCGATTCGCTGCTGTCGCGCCCGAATGAAATCACCTGCGCACGTTTGTGATCGAGCCAGATTACCGCGTGTAGATAAGCCATAGGGTGTCTTTCGTCGGGTGGTTGATTGAGTAATACGCCGCTTGTTGCGCCGCGTCAGATTGATGATGTGCTGGAGCGACCGCGTTCGAGCTGTCGCTGGCACGGTGTGCAGCGCTTGGCCGTGGGCCATATGGCAAGACGCGCGGCGACGATCTGTTCGCCGCAATCGGCGCAAATGCCGTAGGCGCCCGTGTCAATGCGTGCCAGCGCCGCGCTGATGTCGCGCAACTCGGCCATGTCGCGCTCTATCTCGGCATGGTGCACGCTGCCGATGGCATCAAGCTGCGCGCCGTCACCACCATCGGTGCTGGTGCTTGAATCAAAACCGATGCGGTCGCGGCGGACTTCTGCGCGCTTGCGATTGATCTCGGCCTCCAGCTCCGTCTGCCGCTGCGCCAGAGTGGCGCGCAAGGCCGCCGCGTCGGGTAGCTCCGTCTGGAGGCTCCGGGTATTCTGGCTGTGCTGGCTGTTCTCGGTGTTCTGGCCGCTCTGGGCGTTCTGGGTATTCCGGGCGTTACGATTTTCCGAATTCATCGGCGCTTCCTTAAAGCAGGGGATAGCCCCACTTTAAGCGCGCCCCGTCAGGCGCTATTGATATGGATCAAAGCCGCGTCGGATCGAAAGCCATCGCATTCCCGCTCAGGCCGGTTTCACCGATTGGGCGGGCCTGCTTTTGTCCAGCACCGTCATCGCCGTCGCCATCATTGACGACACATCGGCGAGGTTGGAGGGCACAATCATGGTGTTGTTGGTACGCGCCAGTTGCGCGAAGGCGTTGATATAGGCCTCGGCGATTTTCAGGTTGGCCGCCTGTTGCCCGCCCTCTTTCGCCATGGATGCGGCCACCGCCTCAACCGCAAACGAGGTCGCCTCGGCAACCACACGGATGGCCGTGGCCTGGCCCTGCGCCTTGTTGATGGCCGAGGTCTTGTCTCCCTCGGACTTGAGCACTGCGGCCTGCTTTTCGCCCTCGGCGATGTTGATCTCCTGCTGGCGCTGCCCCTCGGACTTGGCGATAAGGGCGCGTTTTTCGCGCTCCGCGGTGATCTGCGCCTGCATCGCGCGCAGGATGGTCTCCGGCGGGGTGATGTTCTTGATCTCGTAGCGCAACACCTTGACGCCCCAGTTTCGTCCCGCCTCGTCCAGCACCGACACCACCTGTTTGTTCATTTCGTCGCGCGACTCGAAGGTCTTGTCCAACTCCATCTTGCCGATCTCCGAACGCAACGCGGTCTGCGCCAGCTGCGTGATGGCGGCGATGTAATTGGACGAACCGTAGGATGCCAGGCGCGGATCGACGACCTGGAAGTAGATGATGCCGTCCACCGAAAGCTGCGTGTTATCGCGCGTGATGCAGATCTGCTCGGACACATCTAGCGGCACTTCCTTGAGTGAATGACGGTACTGCACCTGGTCAAAGAAGGGCACGATCACATTGAGACCGGGTTCCAGAATGGCGTGGAACTTGCCCAGGCGCTCCACCACCCAGGCGTTTTGCTGCGGCACCACGCGCACGCCCTCGATGACAAACACCACCACCAGTGCAATGATAAAAAACGGGATGGCAAAGCCGCGCGTCTGCTCCATGCTCGCAATGGCAAAGGTCGTGACGAACACACCGATCATTTTCGGGAACATGCCTATCTCCTGCGGGGGTTTTAAGGGGAATTTTGACATCAAGGCGCCGCCCCACTCGTGCGGGCCGGGCACCTTTGGCACCATCATGGCCGCGCCTTGGCTACGCGCAGGCTGGAACCCTCGACTGCGCTAATGTAATACACGTCCCCGGCAGCGGGCGTCTCGCCGGCGGGCAACTGTGCATCCCATTGCGCGCCGCGATACTTGACGCGCGCGCTGGCGTTCTGCTGGTCGACCCAGGATTCAAAATACACCGCCTGGCCGAGGTCTAGTGCGGGCATCGAGGCGGTGTTGCCCACATCGCGATGCTGACGAACCCACCAGACGCCCGCAAGCGCGACACCTGCGGCAACCAGGGTCTGCGCCCAGAAGGGCGCGCCAGACCAGGCGGCGCCGCCGCCGGCAAAAGCGGCAATGCCCAGCACCAGCAGGTAAAAGGTGGTGGTGGCCAGTTCGGCGATAACCAGCACAAAACCGGCAACAAGCCAGATCAGATAACTTTCCATCGGCATGGCAGTCCTCGCACGCTATGGCTCTTGTACGCAAAGAGCCTTGTTCAGAACCCATGTTACCAGTGTCTGCCCGAACCCATCTGCGCTGTGGCGGTGCCGATGGGCTCGGGCAGAGGGCGCACCCGGCAGCGTTCGCGGTCGCGCGATGTTGAAACAGCAAAATCATGGCAGACTAGCCGCACAGAAAATCACCACGAACCACCCCCTGAGCGGCAGCGGCACGGCCGACCCCAATTTTTCCGGAGGATGACATGGTAAAACTCACCGTCAACGGCAAGGCTGAAGAAGTCGACATGCCGGCCGATACGCCCCTGTTGTGGGCCTTGCGCGATCACCTCGGACTCACCGGCACCAAGTTTGGCTGCGGCATGGCGCAGTGCGGCGCCTGCACCGTGCATGTCAACGGCGCGGCAACGCGTTCCTGCGTCACACCCATCTCGGCGGTCGCGGGCAAGAAAATCACCACCATCGAAGGCCTCTCGGCCTTCGGCGACCACGCGCTGCAAAAAGCCTGGGTGGCCGAGCAGGCGCCCCAGTGCGGCTATTGCCAGTCGGGCCAGATCATGACCGCCGCCGCGCTGCTGGCAAAAAACAAAAAGCCCTCGCGCAAACAGATCGTGCAGCACATGTCGGACAATCTTTGCCGCTGCGGCACTTACAACAAGATCATCGCAGCGGTGGAACGCGCTGCGAAAGAAGGCTGAGGAGCGCGTCATGACCATGAATAAACGCAATGACAAAGCCATCGCCGCCGCAAGCGGTTTCGAGGGCATCGCCTACCAAGGCGTCTCGCGCCGGGCATTCCTTCTCTCGGGCGCCGGTGTCGCCGCCGGGGCCACCTTCGGCGTGATGTTCGGCGCGCCGCTCGCCGGCATCGCCGTCGGGGAAGCCTTCGCCCAAGCCGCCTCGTTCTCGCCCAATGCCTGGATGCATGTGGCCACCAGCGGCACGGTGACCATTTATTCACCCGCCTCGGAAATGGGCCAGGGCACCATGACGGCCATGCCGCTAATCCTTGCCGAGGATATGGACCTTGACTGGGCGAGGGTAAAAGTCGAACAGGCACCGACCAATCCGCGCGCCTTCGGCAACCCGCGCTTTGGCGGGGGCATGGTCACCGGCGCAAGCCGCACCACCCAGGGCTATTACGAAATTCTGCGTCTTGCCGGACTGCAGGCGCGACAGATCATGATTCTTGCCGCCGCCGAAAAGCTCGGCGTGCCGGCAGCCGAGCTGTCGACAGAACCGCACACCGTCGTGCACAAGGCCTCGGGGCGCAAGCTTGGCTACGGCGAGATCGCCGCCTTCGCCAAGGTGCCGGCGACGCCACCTGCGGTGACCAAGGCCGATCTGAAGCCGGTGAGCCAATTCCGCTTGATCGGCCGCGACCAGCAACGCGTGGACGTGCCCGCCAAGACCACCGGAAAAGCCGGTTATGGCATCGACGTGCGCCTGCCGGGCATGCTCTACGCCACGGTGCTGCGCGCGCCGGTGCAGGGCGAAAAGCCGGAAAAGATAGACGACACCGCGGCCAAGCAGATTCCCGGCGTGATGAAGATCGTCCCCATGCCCTACGGCGTGGGTGTTATCGCCCAAACCTATCCGGCGGCAAGAAAGGCCAGGGCCGCACTCAAGGTCGAGTGGAGCAAAGCGGCGAAAGCGCGCAGCTACAGTTCCGGGGCGGTGGGCGCGGCCTACCAGGCCCGCTCGCGCGACCTCGCCGATGGCGGCGTGACATTCCTCAGCGAGGGCGATGCCAAGGGCGCCATGGCCAACGCGGTCAAGACCGTCAGCGCCGAGTTCAGTTCCGAACACGTCGCCCACGTCTGCATGGAGCCGATGAACGCCACCGCGCTCGTGACCGGGGACAAAATCGAAATCTGGGCGCCCAGCCAGTCGCCGTTTTTCATCGCCGGCGGCCTGACACGCGTGCTCGGTTTCCGGCCCGAGAACATCACCACCAACATCACCATGCTGGGCGGGGGCTTTGGTCGCCGCGTCGAAGCCGACTATGTCATCGACGCGGGGATTCTCGCCAAGGCGATGGAAGGTACGCCGGTCAAGGTGGTGTGGACGCGGGAGGACGATGTCCAGAACGACAAGTTCCGCCCCTTGGTGGCACAGCACCTGTCGGCCGGCCTTGATGCCAAGGGCAATATCGTCGCTTTCCGCCACCGCATCGTCGCCGAATCAATTTACGCGCGCGCCGCGCCGCCGCTGTTCCAGCAGGCCGGCGGCAAGGACCAGCCGGTGTGCGAGGGCGCCGAGGTCAACTACCACGTGGGCAATCACCTGGTTGAATACCTGCGCGAACAGCGCGGCGTGGACGTTGGCTTCTGGCGCGCGGTGGGGCCCGGCTACACCAAGTTCGCCATCGAAACGCTGATCGATGAAATCGCCACGGGCGCCGGTCGCGACCCGGTGGAATACCGCATCGCCATGCTGGAAAAATCCCCGCGTGCGCGCGCCGTCATCGAAGAGGCGGCAAAAATGGCCGACTGGAAAAAACCGCGCGCCGCGGGCCGCGCATTGGGCTTCGCCTACTCGGATGCGTGGAACACGCACTGTGCCCAGGTCGCCGAAGTGTCGGTCAACAAAAAGACCGGCAAGTTCCGCGTGCACGAGGTGTGGAGTGCCGTCGATTGCGGCATCGCGGTGCAGCCGGCCAACGTCGCCGCGCAGATCGAAGGCTCGATCATGTTCGGCATCAGCCACCTCAACGAGCGCATCACCATACGCGAGGGCGTGGTGCAACAGTCGAACTTCCACGACTACCCGATCCTGCGCATGAACGAGGCACCCAAGGTGACAGTGAAGGTGATCTCCACCGACAACCACCCCGGCGGCGTCGGTGAAGCCGGCCTTGCGCCAATCGGCGCGGCGGTGGGCAACGCCATCACCAAACTGACCGGCAAGCGCATCCGCACCCTGCCCTTTGATACCAACCTGATCAAGGCCTGATCAGTCCTCAGCCGCTCAAAAGCCCTGCGCCGTGGTTGCGGTGCAGGGCTTTTTTCCGTGCAGATCCGCCTGCACATCTGCGAATTAAACCTCGAAGTGCAACATCCGGGCTTTAGAGGAAGGTGAGATGCCCCAGGGTGTACCTTTCTGTTTGCGAAGACGGATAGGAGCATCCCATGCGCTACAAGCATCTCACCTTTGAGCAACGCTATCACATCGAGC
>CAMDDU010000066.1:0-18142 GCA_945892985.1 Bordetella parapertussis | reverse complement strand
ATGCCACTCACAGGAGAGGTGCGCCCTGCGTGAGGAAATAGCGGGGGCATAGCCCCCTTTCTTCCACATTTTCGCCCGATTTATCATCAAATTGACTTTGATTCCAACGTTTCTCGTCTCAACTATCACTTGTTCAGTGATTCCCTAGATCACAACATAGACGCCGCAACCCCGGCTGATTTGCAGCACCAGAGTCTGTCCAAAAATACAGATTAAAGCGTGCAGCCTGCAAGGGTCGGGGTCGGCCGCAGCCTCACCTGGTTTCCCAAACCTGGATCCAACAGCGACGGAAGTCGCGAACGCTCCCCCAAGGCTTGCTGCACTTTATATTTTAACAACTTGCCCCAACTAATCCTAATAAGGTCAGGCGGAGCAAAAACCACGCGATTGTCTTTCTCAGTCCGCGCAGAGGCCACGAAATAGCGCACGCAAGCGTCCGAATGAGCCTGAACACCACCGTCGCGATCGCCCGAAAACCCGCGCCAGACGGGCGTTTCCAGCCAAATCTGCGGAGGATCAGACCATGGCCGAACCGCCGTCGACGACCATGGTCTGCCCGGTCATGAAAGCGGCGTCATCACTGGCGAGAAAACTCACCGCGCCGACCAGATCGTCCGGCGTTTCATCGCGCGGAATGGCCCGCGTCTTGATGGCCATTTCGCGTCCGACCGCAACGTGATTGGAGGTTCCGAGCACCCCCTCCGACAAAGTGAAGCCCGGAGCGAGCGCGTTGACCGTCACCCCGTCCTTGCCCAGTTCCCGCGCCAGGCCGCGCGTCATGGCGATGACCGCGCCCTTGCTGGCGATGTAATGCAAAAAAAGTGGCACGCCCTTGAGGGGCGCACCCGAGGCGAGGTTGATGATACGTCCGCGCTGCTGCTTGCGCATCGCCGGCGAAACGGCGCGGCAGCACAGGCCCACGCCCATGATGTTGATGGACATCAGTTTTTGCCATTCTTCGACCGGAATCTGCTCGAACGGTCGCATCACCAGCGTGGAGAACATCGCCGCATTGTTGATAAGCACGTCAATCGAACCGAAGGCCTTGAGTGTCTCGGCCGCCATGCGCTCGGTATCGGCCTGCGATGACACATCAATGTGAAGGGCCAGGGTTTTCGCGCCCGTCGCCTTGGCAATGTCGGCGGCCGAAGCCTCTTCGTTTTTTATGTCCGCGACGACGATGTTGGCACCATCCTGCGCCAGGCGCATGGCCATGGCTTTGCCTATGCCCCAACCGGCGCCGGTGACAATCGCTGTTCTGCCTGTTTGCTTCAAAGCCTGCTCCCGCTTATTTTTGGAATCGTGATGATACGGTGATTTAGCGCGCCACTCCATCACGCTGGTTTCATGTATCGTTACGCCCGTGCATTGCGACACCCGCACATTTGACGCAAACGGCAATCACAAGCCGACGTAAAACCCCAAGGAGAAAACTTTGATTACGCGCATTATGCGACGGTCCATGTCGCTCGCATCACTCACATTCGCATTCCTCACATTCGCATCACTATCGCTGGGCTGTTCGATGTTTCTGGCGGCCCCGGCGCAGGCGCAAAGCAGCTTTCCCAACCGTCCGATCAAACTGGTGGTCGATAGCGCGCCCGGGGGTACCACCGACATTCTCGCGCGCATCGCCGCCGAAGGCCTGTCGCAGCAATTGGGCCGGCAAGTGGTCGTCGACAACAAACCCGGCGCCACGGGCAATGTCGCCACCGACTATGTGGTGAAATCCCCCGCAGACGGCTATACCTTGCTCATTTGCGCCGGCGGCAACCTGGTGATCAAGCCGTTTCTTGAACGCGCACTGCCGTTTGATCCGCTCAATGACATTCTTCCGGTCATCAACGTCGCCGATGTACCGCACATTCTTCTGGTGCCAAGCTCTTTGCCGGCGCGGGATCTGGGCGAATTTATCGCCTACGGCAAGGCCAATGCCGGCAAGGTCTTCTACGGCTCGGCCGGCACCGGCAGCCAGCCGCATATCGCCGTCGCCCAGTTCGGACGCCTCGCCGGCATGCAAGTGCAGCATGTTCCCTACAAGGGCGTGGCGGCGGCCATTCCCGATCTCATCGGTGGACGCCTGCAAGTCATGTCCATGGGACTGGGCTCCGCCCGACCCTACCTCAAGGGCGGGGAACTGCGCCCACTCGCGGTCGGTGCGAAAAAACGCATCAGCGGACTGCCCGATGTGCCCACCTCGGCCGAAGCCGGCCTGCCGGGCTGGGAAATGAGCGCCTGGTTTGGTGTTTTTGCGCCCAAGGGCACCAGCCCGGAAATCGTGCGCCTGCTCAACGAAAAACTGCAGGCCGTGCTGGACGACCCGAAAACACGACAGCGCCTGACCGAGATCGGATCCGAACCGGTTGGCGGCAGCGTGGCGTCGTTTGCGGAACGCATACGCTACGACTATCGCATGTACGGCCAGATGATCAAGGACTCGGGCATCAAGCTCGATTAGCCCCACACCCGGCATCCACCGCAGACTTCACACTGCAATTTAACAATCTGAAACAGAAAGCAGAGATGACAGCGATCGCTTCCACGCCAATCAAGCCGGCGCTCAAAACCACGTTTCTCTCGCACGGCACCCTGGGATCCAAAGACCTCGACGCCACGCGCAAGTTCTATGAAGAATTCCTCGGCCTGAAAGTCATACGCACCAGCACCGTGTCGCTAATGATCCGGCTCGGCGGCAATCATGTTTATGCGGTGGTGCAAACGGGAAAGAAAGAACGCATGCCGCGTATCAATCACAACGGCCTCGACGTGGTCACCGATGCCGATGTGGACGAGGCCTACCGGCTTTGTGTTGAACAGGCCGCGATGTGGGAGCTGCACGACATTTCAAAACCCGCAGAGCGCCACGGCACCTACAGCTTCATGTTCTGGGACCTCGACGACAACGCCTGGGAAATACTATCCAACCCCAAGGGTGGCTACACCTGGATATTCGAACAGGGCGACCTCGAGGGCAAAGGCCATTTCGAAAGCGGCTTTCGCCATAAGCGTCCGGACGTGCATGACTAAGCTAGGGGACTGAGCTACAGGCTAGAAGCGCCCCTTCCACACCAAGAAGGAAGGGGCGCGCGTGCCCCCGCCAACGGCGCGCCCTGACGCGGCACCTCCCGCCCGGCCCCCCCCTCAATCCGCACCTTCATAGCGTTTTTGAGTCGCGCGCCAACAGGTTGAACCACAGTCGCCTGACCGCCGCCGGTCATCCGGACCGTGACAGGCCCGGCCTGCTTCTTTTTTCATCCTGCCCTCGGTCACCTCGCTCATGACCGACTGAAACGCTGGCACCGCCTGTACAATCTGCGCCTGATGAAATTTGATGTCATTGTGATTGGCGCCGGTGCTGCCGGCATGATGTGTGCCTCGACAGCCGCAGGACGCGGTCGTCGTGTGCTGCTGATCGATCACGTGGCGAAATTGGGCGAACGCATACGCATATCCGGCGGCGGACGCTGCAACTTCACCAACCTGCAGGTCGGACCGGAGAATTTTCTCTCCCGGAATCCGCATTTCTGCCGCTCGGCATTGTCGCGCTTCTCTTCGCGCGATTTCATTATGATGGTTGAAAAGCGGCGCATTCCCTATCATGAAAAAACCCTGGGACAATTGTTCTGTGACAACGCCGCACAGGACATCATCAACATGCTCAAGGATGCTTGCGATGCGGCGGGCGTGCGCTGGGCCATGCCCTGCTCGGTGCAAGCCATCAAGCGCGTTGATGGCGGATTCGAGTTGCAGACCGACCAGGGTAGCCGGCAATGCGCATCGCTGGTGATCGCCTGCGGCGGACTGGCGCTGCCGCAAATTGGCGCAACCCCGTTCGGCTACAAAGTGGCCGAGCAGTTCGGCCTTGCCATCGTGCCACCGCGACCCGCGCTGGTACCGCTCGCGCTTGCACCGGAAACACTGGAAGCGCTCAAAGCGCTTTCAGGACTCGCCCTCGATACCGCCACACACTGCAATGGCGCGCATTTCCGGGAGAGCACACTGGTCACCCATCGCGGTCTGTCGGGCCCGGCCATCCTGCAGATTTCCAGCTACTGGCAAATGGCCAACGGCGGCGACAGCAAGAACAAAAAGCTGCCCATCGAAATCGACTTGCTGCCCGATATCGATGCCGCCGCCTGGTTGGCCGAACAGCGTCACGGCAAGATGCTGTTGAGTACGCTGCTGGCCGAACGCCTGCCCAAGCGCTTTGCGCAGGAGTGGTGTGCTTTACACGCTTGGGACAAGCCGCTGAACGAGTTGTCCAACCGCGACATGGAAGCGATCCCACGCGCCCTCAAACGCTGGGCACTGATGCCATCGGGCACGCTAGGCTACGCCAAGGCGGAGGTCACGCTGGGCGGCGTCGATACGGATGGGCTGTCATCCAAGACCATGGAGGCCAAGGCGGTTCCCGGACTGTACTTTGTCGGCGAAGTGGTCGACGTCACAGGCTGGTTGGGCGGCTACAACTTTCAGTGGGCGTGGTCATCAGGCTGGGTGGCCGGACAGTTCGCCTGAGCAACTGATACACCTGATGCCCCTGATTCCCCTGGGGCGTAGCTGAGTCTCCCGTACCGCGTAAAAACAAAAAAGCCACCCGAAGGTGGCTTTTTTGGGCTGGCCTGAACTGCTTAGGCTGCCTGAATTTTGCTCGCTTGCTTGCCCTTCTTGCCATCGACGATATCGAATGACACCTTCTGACCCTCTTTCAGGGTTTTGAAGCCGGCCATGCTGATTTCGGAGAAATGAGCGAAGAGGTCCTCACCGCCGCCGTCCGGGGTGATGAAGCCGAAGCCTTTGGAATCATTGAACCACTTAACGGTACCTGTTGCCATGTTGCGTTCCTTTCACTATCACTTGAGAAATTGCGGAACCATCCCGCGTCATGTTTGAATCTCAAGGCGCTAAAGAACGAACACTTTAACATGCAGGCTTTATAGACTTGAAACTAAACACCTAGGGCGCGTTATACGCGTTTCCCCAGCATCCGTCAAATTCCGTATTTTGCACGTGACCGGCGCGGGCTGCCGGCTCCAAGCATCTGTCCTGACACGATTTTTCCGGATTTTCCAGACTTACGCGCAAACCCGCGTACGCCACCACAGGGCAAAAAAGCAAAAAAGCGGCGCCAAAAGGCGCCGCTTTTATGTAAAAACCGCTGTTCCAGACCGGCTGGAACCGGACATCAGCCCTTTACACGGTTGCGATATTCGCCTGTGCGCGTGTCAATTTCAATCTTGTCGCCAGTGGCGCAAAACAGCGGCACCTGAAACTCAAACCCGGTTTTGAGCTTGGCCGGCTTGAGCACCTTGCCCGAAGTATTACCCTGCACCGCCGGTTCGGTGTAAACAATCTCACGCACCACAGTATTGGGTAGTGCCACAGAAATCGCTTTGCCATCGTAGAACACCACTTCACAAGGCAGCCCCTCCTCGAGGTAGGGCAGCGCATCTTCCATGTTTTCTTTTTCGATTTCGTACTGGTTGTAATCGCCATCCATAAACACATAGAGCGGATCGGCAAAATAGGAGTAGGTCACGTCCTTGCGCTCGAGTTCGACCATATCAAACTTGTCATCGGCGCGATAAACGCTCTCTGCCGGGGCGCCGGTGAGCAGGTTGCGCATTTTCATCTTCACCACAGATGCGTTGCGCCCGGATTTGCTGAATTCCGCTTTCTGGACGACCATCGGTTCGGTGCCCAGCATGATGACGTTGCCGGCGCGGAGTTCCTGTGCGATTTTCATAAGACTGGCCTGGGGAAAAGTTAAGGTTTAAGAGCCTGAAAAGCCTACTATTTTAACTTGTTTTGGCAAAACAACGCCAGATTATCAGCCAGAGTCGGAGCGCCGCCCAGGACACCTGCCCAGGCTAGCGCCGAATCGCCCCAAGCCGGGCGAACCGCCCAAACCGATGCCCAGAGTCCCGCCCAGGCATCGCCGCCTGCGGCGGGGCCATTCCATGCCTCCCAAAATCCGCGCACCGATGCGGCCTGCGCGGCGTCCATACCCAGGCAATAGCGGCCGAGAAAAGCCTGCATTTTCACAAAATGGCTGCCCTCTTCCTGTCGATAAGGCTGCCAGACCATAGGGCGGGCGGCGAGTTGCGCGCGCACAAACGAATCTTCACCGCGAACAAAGTTCAGGTCGCTCGCCCAAAGCAGGCGGTCATAGCCGTCCTGGTCGAGAAAAGGCACGGCCTGCAAGCGAAGCCTCCCCCGGCGCCACGCTTCGCCCGGCCGCAGTGCGGCGCCGGTAATCGACCTAATACGCTCCAGCCCCGCCCCATCCGGCACCAGGCAATCCACGCCAATGGCACCGTTGCCCCAGGTGTCGAGCAGTTCGGCAAGGGGCGCATGCGCGTAACAAAACAAGGAGGCGTTCAACACCCCCGGCTGCGCCGGCGCCGCGCCGATCGATGCCCGGAATGCGGCGATCGCCGTCGCATCGGCCTGAAACGCGTCACGCCGGGGTGCCAGATCGCGCTCGACCGGCAAGCCACCGGAGCGCGCGGTGAATCCGGGGAAAAAGAAATATTTCACCAGCGGCAGGCGTGGATGGGGTGACGCGAGCCCGTGATGCGACTCTACCCAGTCCTCGGCACTGAGGTATTCAAGATTGATCCAGACCGGAGGCGGCGCGCGCAAGGCCATCGCTGCAACAAAGGCTTCAGGCAGACGGCAGCCAAAGGCCTCAAGCACAACATCACCCGGTTCCACTGCGGCAAACTCCGGCGTCCAATGCCGGATCTCGATGCCATGCAGCGTTTGCACCGGCGCCAGCACATCAAGCTGCGGGCACAAGGCCTGAAAGCTGTGCATATTGTCGACCCACAAGCGGACCCGCGCACCCTGCTCGGATGCCAACTGCCGCGCAAGCCGCCAGCTCACGCCAATGTCGCCAAAATTATCAACAACGGCGCAAAAAATATCCCATGACATGGGTATAGCCTATCCTATTGAGGCAGGCGCCAAAGCGCAGGGGATTTCACCTGGACGCTTCGTCGCCCAAACAGATAAAAAACGGGCGCCGAAGCGCAGGGGATTTTACGCGGGCGCTTCGTCGCCCAAACAGATAAAAAAACGGGCGCCGAAGCGCCCGTTAAATCCACCTTGATTTGCCGCTAAAAACGCTGCTTCTGCAACATGGCAAGCACGGTATTAATTTTGCGTACGGCTTTTCACCCAGGCCGCGAGTTCCTGCACCTCGGTGCTAGTGGGCTGGCGTTTGCTCATTTCGTCGACAACCGGCCGCATATCATCGTAAAGCAGGTAATCCTGCAGCACGCTGTACAGGTATAGCTCGGGCGTGATGTCGTCCGCACCAAGCTGCGAGCGCAGCTTGCCATAGGTGTCCTTGGCGGCCTTGACCTCGGCCTGCTGCTCGGCGCTCAGGCGCGGCGCCTTGGCTGCGCCGCGTACCGCCACGCCGCCGGAGCGGCCCAGCTTGGCGATCTGGATCAGTTCGGGAACCTGGGCGATTTTTTGCGGCACGCTGGCGGGAAGTACCGTCACCTCCGTCGGTGTACCGCCCTCGCCCTGCCGGGCGCCGGCCTTGAAGCTTGCCGGTCCTTTCCAGGTTTCCTGCCGTCCGCCCTGAAAATAGACCACGCGCACCGCCCCCCCTGCGGGAACCGTAAAACGGTCTCCCTGACGGACCTTCATGAACGACTGCGCCTTGGCGGCAGCCGCACCCTCGCTGGCGTAGGACACCTCGCCCGCGAGCATATTCACAAGCCCGACATCAAGCGATTGCGCCTGTGCGCCGCCGACCATGATGGCCACCGCGAAAAGAGCCGCACTAAAAGCTGTCTTTATCGTCTTCATATTCCCACTCCCTCATACGCATGAATATGACTCAAGCATAGGCACGCAAGCCCCCTCTGCACAGTGAATTTATCACGCAGGCGCGCTTTTCCGCATTCAGACTGCCAATTAGTGCACGCAAAGCAGGCCTTTGAGTGACTAACGTGACTAGCCCGCCTTAACGCCCGCGTTTAAGACGTTCTGCCGCCCAGAGACCCAGAGACTGCACATCGGCATTTTCCGGTTGCAAAACCTGCATCTCTTCGGCCACGCGCTTCAGCTCTTCGAATTGCAGGTGATCGCTGAGCACCAAGGCAAAATACAATTGCGCCGTGATGTCGTCGCCCGACTGCCTTGTGCGCAACTGCTGGTAGAGGTCGCGGGCGGCGATGAGCTCCGCCTGATCCTCGGCCGAGAGCCCATGCGGCCGCAGCGGAGCGCCGCGCACGCTGATGCCACCCAGCCGCGCCATGTGTGCCTGCTGGAACATGTCCGGGGTGCGCACAATGCGTTGGGGCACGGTCGGCGGCAATTGCGCCACCTCCGGCGCCTTGCCCGAAATTATCTCGCCCGCGCCGGCGCCAAGTCGCATGCTGGCCGGCCCGCTCCAAGTTTCCTGCCGTCCGCTTTGTAAAAATATCACCCGCAGGGTGGCGCCTGCCGGCAACACGAAGCGGTCGGTCTCGCGCACCCGCATGTAATCCCGGGCCTTGCCGCCAACGCCGCCCTCTGCGGTGTAACTCACCTCCCCCTTCACCTGGCTGACCAGACCAACATCGGCCCCCTGTGCCGCAAGCCCCGACGCGCTCAGCCAGAGCACCGCCCCAAAAACACACCCGGCATGTTTCAAAAAATAAAACATCGGCTTCAACTCCGTTTTTCAGTTGGTCGGTTGCTCAGTTGGTCAGTTGATCCGCCGCCGGTAACGGCGGCCCCTCGTCTATGCTGGTGATTTCGAACACCAGCAGGGGCTCGGCGCGTCCTTTTACCGTAACGGTTTCGCACTTGCCGGTGTTGACCCCGGGTCCGGCCGCCTTGAGCGTCGCGGCGCTCGCCGCAATGACACATTGCAGCTCCTTGGTGACCCCCTCAAGGCGCGATGCCGCATTGACCGTGTCACCGATGGCGGTGAACTCGGTGCGCTTGACCGAGCCGATATCGCCGATAACCGCCAGGCCGGTGTGAATGCCGATGCCAATGCCAAACTCGGGCAGGCCGCGATCGGGAAAGCGCTGTTTCATCCAATCGCGAAAGCCTTCCGCCTCTTTGGCCATGCCAATCGACGCAATCAGCGCGCGGCGCGCGTGGTCGGGGTGGCGCACGGGCGAGCCGAAAATTGCCATCACCGCGTCGCCGATGTACTTGTTCACCATGCCACCCTGCTGCAGGATGGGCTCGCAAGTCAGGCTGAAATAGGCGTTAAGCATCTCCACCACTTCGTGCGGGGACAGTTTTTCCGAGATGGTGGTGAAGTTGCGGATATCCGAGAACAGCACCGTGACCTCAAGCTCCTCGCCCGACAGGTCCGGCCGCTCGCCCTCGGTCAGCAGCTTGACGACATCATCCGACACATAGCGTCCGAACATCTGCCGCAGTTGCGCTTTTTGCCGCTCTTCGCCGGTAAGGCGCAGGCCCAGGGTGATCAAAAATGCCACCGCCAGCCCGACCTGTGGCTCAGCCACCGGCAGCACCACATCCTTGAGGAAAAACAGAAAAGCCGGTATCGGCAAATTAAAAGCGATGATCACGCCGGCGAGTGCCGCGCGCTCGGGTGTCAAACGCAAAAACAGGACGGTCGCCAGCACCAGCAACACATAAATGCAGGCCATACGCAGCCACAAGGGGGGCACATTGGGGTAATGCCCGGACAGAATGGTCTCGACAATATTGGCGTGGATCTCCCCCCCGGCCATCTGGTCGGCATGGGCGCCGCGTGAATAAGGCGTGAAATGCCGGTCCGACGTCCCGGCGTTGTTGGCCGCCAGAATCGCCACCTTGCCCTTCAAGGCCTGGATCATCGGATTACCCAGCGCATCGGGCTGCAACAACAGGTTCATCGACACGGTCGGAATGGTGCCCGGCGGGCCGGTATAGCCTATCCAGCGCTTTTCCAGCTCACGACTGAGCTTCACTCCGGCGACCGTCCACTCAGGCAGTGTCGGGTCCTGGCCTGCGGCGCGCAGCGCCAGCTGGGTGCCAAAGCCGACACCGGGAAACGCCGGGTCGGCGATCATCACCGGATAAAAGCGCCGCACATGCTTGTCATCGTCAGGATGCAGGTTGGCGATGCCAAGGTCGTTGATGCCGCGCGGCAGCAGAATAAGATGATCCTGCGGCGGCAGCAGCAAGGACAACTCGCCGTTGCGCAACTCGACCATGTGGGTGATCAGGATCTTGTCGCCGCTCGCCAGCGCAGCACGCAGCGGAGAGTCGTAATTGCGACTGATTTCGCTGTCCGGAAGCTTGAGTTTTTTCAGCCAGTTCTCGGCACTGACCTGGTAAATGAAATCGAGTCCCACGGCCTTGACGCCGACCTTGCCCAGTACATCCATGGCCTTGCCAAAATGCGGCGCCCAGAACGCCAGCGGGTCGTCTTTTAGCGCGTCGAGGGTGTCGTCGTCTATCGAAACCACCGCCGCGTACTGCGGCGCGTAGCGCACACCGGCGAACACATGCCAATAATCGTAGTAAACATTCTCCAGCGACTGCAGCCAGCTGGTCTGCGCAACCGCCCCGGCGATGAGACAGGCGAGCAGCGGCACGCCAAAGTGGCGCAGCAACCTGCGCCATAAGGCCATGCCGAACAGCGCGCGATTTTCTGTCATCCCCAAACAACCCCGTTACCAGAGCAAAATTTAATAGGATTACTTTCACAAAACCCGCGCCAATCGGACTTTTCAAGCTTATTTAAATGACATTTTTGTCACATTATCAGCACTGTGTCGACAATTACGCCATCCCGGCCGGACAGCCGCCCAGCCCTGCCCTCACATCGTATTATCCCGCAGCCGGCCTTCTGCGAGCGCCCTTATCAGCAAGCCTCATGCCGGTCGGCCGCGGCTCAGTCGCCCACATAGACAAACGGCGCCCAAAAAAACGGATTGCTGCGCGAGAAGTGATAGGGACCGTTATTGAAGCGTCCGCCAAGAAGTCCGCGCTCTGCATCACTGACCGCCTGCATGGCACCGCTACCGGCGCGAATATTGCGAAATGCCGCCGTCATCAGCGCTTGGGTCGACAGGCTGTCCACGCTCCAGTGCGACACCAGCAGACTGCGCGCACCGGCATACATGAAGGCACGGGTAAGCCCGGCAAACCCCTCGCCATTATTCGCCTGCGCCGTTTCGCCGGCAGTGTTGCAGGCCGACAAGGCGACCAGGTCGGCATCCAGTTCGACGTCCTCTATCACCTCCTTCATCGTCAACATGCCGTCCTCACCCTGAAGATCACCCACCAGCGACAAGGCGAGCGCCGGTTGCGCCGTGCTTTTTGGCCGCGGCCCGGACGCTTCCGCCCCATCCGCCACCTGCAGGAAATCACCGCCAAGAAAGCCGTGGGTGGCAAACAACACGTATTGGGCATTTTTCAACTCGGCCCCCTTGGCACTTTTTTCCTGCGCATTTTCACCGATGAACAGTTTCGATTCGCCGCCGAGGATGGTGGCGATCTCCCGCGCCTCGTCGGCGGTTTCCTGCAGGCGCGGCACGTCCGGGCTGCCGTCGCTCTTACGCGGGAAATTACTGCCCAAGGCCTCAAACAAAGCACGCGTCAAAGGCGGGTAAGTCTTGCTTGACCCGGCCGGCGCGGAAAATTCCGGGTCGGCAAAGGCGACGAAAGTGCGCGGGGCCTTGCCTGCCCGCTTGGGATACAAGCGCTGCGAGGTCAGCGCGGAGAGGCTGGGCAGGTAGGCGAACCGCGCCTGCTTGCCGAGGTATTCGAGCGATCCATATTCGGCCAGGAACGGCCTGGCTTCGCTGCCATCAGCGGCGGCGCGCGCCGTACGGAAGGCCTGCTGGTCGTTGCCGTTCCAACGCGTCACCAGCATTTCCATGGGCAGCGTCAGCAGCGGCCCGTCGCCGACAAACAACACCTTGTCCTGGCCCGCCATCATGTCGGCCACCGGCGCGATCAGATCCCGATACAGCGTGTTAAGCGCGGCCGGATCTATGTCACGCAGGAACAGTACCGACTCACCGGCAGACACTTTCTCCATGGCGCGGCGCAATCCCAGAACACGCCTGGCCACATCGTCGCGCTTGACCGGCAGATTGACCAGCTTGAAGCGCTCGCGCGTCACCGCAAATATCGCCACCTCGTTTGGCAGCAGCACATAAGAGAGCAAGACCTCGCCGGGCTTGAGCAGCTTTTGCTGCAGATCAGCGAGGGTCACCGGACGCGGATTGGTCAGCTCCTGAAAACGCGGGTAGCGCTGCCACAACTGGTCTTCGACGACCTTGAGCTCCTTCTCCGAGCCCTCCAGTTGGCCGGCCAGTTCCGCACGGCGCGTTTCGGCATTGGCAAGGGAGGGCGGCACCGTGACCAGGGTCTGGCGCTGGCTGTCGATACGCTCCCGCAACTGGTCGCGCCGGTCGCGCAACAACAAGAATCCGGGCGCGCTGGAAAACCGCGCCACATCGGCCTGGCGCATCATTTCGGTAAATACGCGGCTCTGGTTGCGCGAGGCGATTTCGAGCACCTGCCTGTCAAAGCCGCCCTGCGGCGCGCCGCGATGCAATTCGAGCAACAGCCGTATGGTCTCGCGGTAAATGTTACTAAACTGCCCGATGAAGGCCTGGCGCGTCTCATCGGACAGCCCGCGCGTGCGCGCATACAGCGCGTCCAGCGTTTCCACCGACTCGCGATAAAACGGCAGCGCCTCGCGGTAACGCCCGCGTTTGGCCAGAGAGAAGCCGAGGCGGCTGGCGTTGAGCAACAGAATGCGCGGGTTGCCGGCGCGGCGCGCCGTTTCCACCGCCTTGATGTAGATCGCCTCGGCATCGACCAGCTTGCCCTGCCGATCGAGCGACACCGCCAGCGCGGTAAGGGACGCCGCCGTGTCCGGATGCAAGGGCCCGAGCGCGCGTTCGAGAATATCCACGGCGCGGCGCTGCATCGGTTCCGATTCGCCGTAGCGGCCGCGCTGGTCGAGCAAGCTGCCAAGGTTGGCCAGGGTGTTGGCAAGCGCCGGATGGTCCGGCCCGAGTACCGTCTCCTGGATGTTCAAGGCGCGCCGATACAAGCTCTCCACCTCGGAGGCGATGGCGCCGGGCGCGCGCGCCGCGCGCTGCGCCGAGGGGAGCATTTGCGTATCCTTGTCCTGCTGCTGCAGGGTGTTGGCGAGGTTGTTGAGGCTGGTCGCAGTGTCGGGGTGCGACGGGCCCAGCACTTTTTCGCGCGACGCCAAAACCTTGCGATGCAGCACCTCGGCATCGGCGGCCCTGCCTTGCAAGAACAGCACGTTGGCCAGGTTGGAGCGACTGGTCAGGGTCTGCGGATGCTCCGCGCCGAGCGTGCGCTCAAGAATAACTACCACGCGCGCCTGGAGTGTCTCAGCCTCCTGGTACTGGCCCTGGCTCATCAATTCATTCGCACGCGCCGCCAACTGCAGGGGATTGTCGGCGCCAGTCGTGGCCGGCGCAGCACCAGCTTTGCCCGCCCCCCCCGGCACGGCAGCGGTGCCAAGCCCCGCTTGGGCGCCGAACTTACCCTGGCTGTCCAGCACGCGACCCAGGTTGGACAAGCTTACCGCGGTGTCCGGGTTATTCACACCCAACGCTTTTTCCAGGATGCGATGCGAGCGCCGCAGCAGCAACTCGGCACCGGCGAAATCGCCGCTACGCTCCAGCGCCAGCGCCAGGTTGTTCAGGGCAGAGGCCACATTGGTGCTGTCCGGCCCGGAACGCTGTTCATAAACCGCCAGCGCACGGCGCAATTCTGTTTCCGCGGCGCCGTACTTGCCCTGGCGCAGCAGCGAGGTGCCAAGGCTGGTGTAACTCACCGCCGTGTTGGCATGCTTGTCACCGAATACGCGCAATCCCTCGGCCACCAACTCGCGCGACACACTCTCTGCCTGCGAAAAATCCCCCTTGCCCAGCAATGCATCCGCCTGGTCGGCAAGCTCGTTCCAGCGCCTGTCATCGATACGCTGCTGCTGTTGCGTCTGAGCTTGCGTCTGAGGTTTCGCCTGGGGTTGCGCCTGGCCTGTGGGCGCCGCCGGCCGTGGCGCCGCTGCCGGGGTTTGTGCCGGCGCCGGCAGCGCCACGCCAAGCAAAAATACCGCTACCAGGGCCTTGTGACTGACGAAGGTATGAATCTTCATAGGCTCGCGCAAATAAGCACGACGATTGAGATCAAGAACCGAGAACCAAAACCAAAGACCCAAGACCCAAGAACCGGAACCGGAACCGGAACCGGAACCGGAACCGGAACCGCGCAAGGGCGACGAGTCCGGGCCGGGGCCGCGCCGCCAGGCGCGCGAAAACTAGCGGTGCCGCGCGATCAGCACGCTGCATGGGCTGTAGTCTAGCAAGGACGCGCCCACAGAGCCCTTCCACCAGCGCGCGGCAAACGAGGTCTTTTGCCGGTGACCCAGAACAATCAAGTCGCATTGCAGCTCGGCCGCGATGCGGCATATTTCCTCAACCGGCTCGCCCACGGCAAGATGCCCGGTGACGGCAAGGCCTTTCGATTGCATTTGCGCCACCCCCTCATCGAGCACCTGCTGTGTGCGTTTTTTTTCCTCATCGAGCAATTCCTCGGGGAGAAATCCTTCGGTAAGAAACATGCTTGAGGGCATTCCCGCCACTGCCAGCAAATGTGTCTCGGCCTTGGTCATGGCAACAAAATCGGCACACTCGATAAGCGCAGTACGCCCTTCCTGCGAGCCGTTATAGGCCATCAAAATTTTACGGTACATGGCTTCCTCCTCAAGATGCCAAAACACAAACTACGGTCGGCCCTGACAAGACCGCGGTCTCCCAACCGCAATCTGCCCATGCTTCAAGCTTGCCTCTTATGCGTGTCAGCGTCAATGCGCCCTTTCAAGCCGGATAAACGCACCGGCAAACGCGCTTTGCGCTGAAGTTTAAGGCTAAAATACGGTCTGCTGCACACCTGTATTTCCCTGTCTGCAATCTTCCGGCCGCCCCTACCCCTACATGCCCATCGACATCGACCGCTCCTCGCTCACTCTTGGCATTGTTGGCTCCGGCGTAATGGGTCGGGGCATCGCCCAGATCGCCGCCCAGGCGGGCATTCGCGTGCTCTTGCACGACAATCGCGAGGGTGCCGCCGCCGAGGCGCGCCAGTCGCTCGATGCGATGTTCGGCAAACTTGCCGAAAAAGGCAAACTCACCGCCGCGCAACACGCGGAGTCAATCGCACGCGTCGAGATCGCTGCGCTGGAGGCCTTCGCCGTCTGCGATGTGGTCATCGAGGCCATCGTCGAGAATATCGCCGCCAAGCGCGAGTTGTTCCAGCGCTTGGAGGCTATCGTTCCCGAGGACTGTCTCATCGCCAGCAACACCTCGTCACTGCAGGTCACCGCCATCGCCGCCGCATGCAAGCGGCCGGGTCGTATCGGCGGATTCCATTTTTTCAATCCGGTCCCGCTGATGAAGGTCGTCGAAGTCATCGAGGGCGCACTGACCGAAGCGTGGGTCGCGCCGGCGCTGACAAAACTCGCCAGGCGCCTGGGCCATGCGCCGGTGCGCGCCAAAGACACGCCCGGCTTCATCGTCAACCACGCCGGCCGCGGCTACGGCACCGAGGCCTTGCGCGTGCTGGGCGAGGGCGTCGCCGAATTCCATCATATCGACCGCATCCTGCGCGAGCAGGCCGGCTTTCGCATGGGGCCGTTCGAGTTGCTCGACCTTACCGGCCTTGATGTCTCACACCCGGTGATGGAATCCATTTACGAGCAGTTCTATCAGGAGCCGCGATTCCGCCCCTCACCCGTCACCGGCCAGCGCATGTCGGCCGGCCTGCTCGGCCGCAAGAGCGGGCGCGGCTTTTACCGCTATGAGGGGGGCAAGCAGGAAGTCATCGTGCCCCCGCCCCTGCCAAACATCCGCCCCACCCGCGTATGGGTTGCGCCGGACGACCATACGGACGAGCAGGACGGCCTGTCCACCGCGTACGATGCGGTGGTGAGTCTGGTGAAACAATTGGGC
The DNA here is from genome assembly GCA_945892985.1 of Bordetella parapertussis. Taxonomy (GTDB): domain Bacteria; phylum Pseudomonadota; class Gammaproteobacteria; order Burkholderiales; family SG8-39; genus CAITSH01. The sequence goes on along the minus strand of CAMDDU010000066.1, from coordinate 2,168 downwards.
GGCCGGCTCGACACCAACGACAAACCGGCGCAGGACTCGCTTTGCGTCGTCACCCCGCTCGGCCATGACGCGAGCAATGTCGCCGCCGACCTTGAGCTCGATCCGCGCCGCACCATCGCGCTCGATCCGCTGATGGGTTTCACCAAGCACCGCGTGGTGATGTCCACCATCCTCACCGCACCTTCGATGCGCGACGCCGCGCTCGGGCTGTTCGGCTCCGACGGCGTGCCGGCCTCGGCCATCCGCGATTCGGCCGGCTTTGTGTCGCAACGCGTCGTGGCGCACATCATCAACATCGCCTGCGACATCGCCCAGCAGCGCATCGCCTCACCCGCCGACATCGACCTTGCCGTCACGCTCGGCCTGGGTTATCCGCAGGGCCCGCTCGCCTGGGGGGACGCGCTTGAGGCGACACGCGTGCTGCAAATCCTCGAAGGTCTCGAGTCCTATTACGGCGACCCGCGTTACCGCCCCAGCCCCTGGCTGCAGCGGCGTGCGCGGCTCGGCGTATCATTGCTCACACCAGACGCCTAGAACATTCACGTTCGGCCGTCTGGACGCTCTAAAAAATCAAATCCGGAGACACACCGTCATGAACGCCCCCGCACGCAAAGCCAAGGCCAGCTTCAACTGGGCCGATCCGCTGCTGCTCGACCAGCAGCTCACCGAAGACGAGCGCATGGTGCGCGAAGCCGCCCAAGCCTATTGCCAGGAGAAGCTGCTGCCGCGCGTGCTCGAGGCCTTTCGCCACGAAAAAACCGACCCGGCGATTTTCACCGAGATGGGCGCACTCGGCCTGCTCGGCCCCACCATTCCCACCGAGTACGGCGGCGCCGGACTCAACTATGTCTGCTACGGCCTGATCGCGCGCGAAGTGGAGCGTGTCGATTCGGGCTACCGCTCGATGATGAGTGTGCAAAGCTCCCTCGTCATGGTGCCGATCAACGAATTTGGCACAGAAGAGCAAAAGAAAAAATACCTGCCCAAACTGGCCACCGGCGAGTCGATAGGCTGCTTCGGCCTGACCGAACCCAACCACGGCTCCGACCCGGCCGGCATGCTGACGCGCGCGCGTACGGTGGCCGGCGGCTACAGCCTGAGCGGCAGCAAGATGTGGATCTCCAACTCACCCATCGCCGACGTGTTCGTCGTCTGGGCCAAGACCGACGATGGCGAGATCCGCGGCTTCGTCCTGGAAAAAGGCATGAAGGGCCTGTCCGCCCCGGCCATTCACGGCAAGTTCGGCCTGCGCGCCTCGATCACCGGCGAAATCGTCATGGACAAGGTTGAAGTGTCCGAAGCGCAGTTGCTGCCCAAGGTCAAAGGCCTCAAAGGCCCCTTCACCTGCCTCAACTCGGCGCGCTTTGGCATCGCCTGGGGTGCGCTTGGCGCGGCCGAGGACTGCTGGCACCGTGCGCGCCAGTACGTCATGGACCGCCACCAGTTCGGCCGGCCGCTCGCCGCCAACCAGCTCATCCAGAAAAAACTCGCCGATATGCAGACCGAAATCACCATGGGCCTGCAGGGCTGCCTGCGCCTTGGCCGCATGAAGGACGAGGGCACGGACTCGCCGGAGATAACCTCCATCATGAAACGCAACTCCTGCGGCAAATCGCTAGACATCGCCCGCATGGCGCGCGACATGCTCGGGGGCAACGGCATCTCCGACGAATTTGGCATCATCCGCCACATGGTCAACCTCGAAGTGGTCAACACCTACGAGGGCACGCATGATATCCATGCATTGATCCTGGGTCGGGCGCAGACGGGCATCCAGGCCTTCCAATAAGAAGCGACGGAAAAATTGAATACTCTGTCATTGCGAGGAGCAAAGCGACGAAGCAATCTCCTAGCATTCTCGAGCGCTATGCAAGTATGCTGAGATTGCTTCGCTACGCTCGCAATGACATAAGCCTGGCTTGAAATAAATCCAAATTCAAATGCCCACACCCAGCCCCCGCCCTAGCCGCAATCTCGCCATCCATGCCAAGCGCCGTAACAATAATGCCGATCTGTCATTGCGAGGAGCAAAGCGACGAAGCAATCTCCTGGCATTCTCGAGCGCTATGCAAGCATGTTGAGATTGCTTCGCTACGCTCGCAATGACATAAGCCTGGCTTGAAATAAATCCAAATTCAAATGCCCACACCCAGCCCCCGCCCTAGCCG
>CAMDDU010000065.1:0-18919 GCA_945892985.1 Bordetella parapertussis | reverse complement strand
GCGCGCCAGAAACGCCGCTTTGCGCGTTGCTCTTCCATGTACCTCGAATCCTTTCGCCGCCGCCAGCGTCATTTGTTTCATTCTCAACCCTCCCGTTTGCGTCTCGCTATATGACAACAGACGCGCGGACTTGTTCAGTGTTTCCTTAGACAATTACAATTGGTCGCAATAGGTCTTTCGCTAGGCCGTTCGCATAGATCGCTACTGATCGCTGATGTTGCGGATGTTGCGGATGCTCGCCAATAGCCGCAACGGGTCACAACAGGCGCCCCAGATGGCCAGGCACCACCGAGCTCGATTATCGCGTCACGCGCGGCCGGTCGCAAGCTTTGCGCGGGTTTTGGCGCGTAGGACGCACCGTGTCCCCACGGAAGGGATAAAATGAGGCTTCAGCGCGCTTAAATGCGGTAAAAACACCATTCCGCATGCCACAACGCGCGTAAGACCCAGCTCGCTTTACACGCTACGCGGTAGCTGACACGTGACACGTAAAAATCGGCGTAAAACCCGACACGTAAAAACCAAGAAGGAGCCGCAATGCACCCTGCCGCCATCAAACCCCTCCTCTTGGCAGGCCTTCTTGCCACGCTCGCCACGCTTGCCACGCTAAGCACGCTGCCGGCCTTCGCCCAAGCGCCGTTCCCGTCCAAGCCCATTACCATGGTGGTCGGCTTCGCGCCCGGCGGCGGCACCGACACGGCGGCGCGCATCATCGCCAAAAAACTCACCGAAAATATCGGACAGAACGTCATTGTCGAGAACAAATCGGGCGCCGGCGGCAACATCGCCGCCAACCATGTCTCCAAGGCCGCTCCAGACGGCTACACCATCATCCTGACCGCCCCCGGATCGGTCGCCGTCGCGCCGCACCAAAACAGCAACCTGCCCTACGATCCGCGCACCGACCTCACGCCCATCACCATGGCGGTGGTGTTTCCCAATGTGCTGGTGGTGCATCCGTCGGTGCCGGCGAAAAACGTCGCCGAATACATCAAACTATCCAAAACCAAACCCGGCAGCCTGTCCTACGGCTCCTCGGGCATCGGCAACGCCGGCCACCTTGCCGGCGAGCTGTTCAAGATTGTCACCAAATCCGACATCACCCACGTGCCCTACAAGGGCGGCGGACCGGCCATGGCCGACCTGCTGGGCGGACAGGTGCCTTCGGTGTTCGCTTCGGCGCCATCGGCGGTGCCACAAATCAAAGCGGGAAAAATCCGCGCCCTCGCCACCACCGGCGCCACACGGTCGACCTTCCTGCCCGAGGTGCCCACCGTGGCCGAGGCGGGCTTTCCCGGATTCGAGGCCACCAACTGGTACGCCTACATGGCGCCGGGCAAGACCCCGCGCGCCATTGTCGAGCTGCTCAACCGCGAACTGGTGAAAGTGCTCAACACACCCGAAGTGCGCAACCAACTGCTCGCCCAGGGCATGGAGCCGCTACCGATGACCGTTGATCAACTGGGGAAATACATCGAGCACGAATACGCGACCTGGGGACGCGTGGTCAAGGAAGCGGGCATCCAGGCCGAATAGGCACGCTCGGTTCCGCCCGGTTCACGGGGCACGTTGACGATTGACGATTAACACTTCAATTCATCAGGCGGCACGCCGCAAAAAAAGGGGGCATCAGCCCCCTTTTTACCTTCACACCTTCACACCTTTAACCTGCCTGCATTCAGGCTCAGGCCTGGCGCCTATTTCGGCGCGCCGCCCAGAGGCAGCCGCTTGAGCGGCGAGCCGTCGCGGCTGACGCCCTCACGCACGGCGCGCGTGATCTGGGCATCGCTCCAGTTCTTCAGGCCGGTCTCGTGCGGCGTCATACGGCCGACGAATCGTGCGGATCTCCCTTTTTGTTGCGGTTATTGGTATTGGTTTTCCTTGCGCTTCGTTCCGCTGCGGCTCCCCGTTTCCTGCGCCGCAACGCACAGCTTACCCGTGCAGCTTACCCAGGGTGACACCCCGGGCTCAACGCCCGGGGCTGCGTGCTCAGGACTTGGCCATGCTCAACACGATCTTGCCCAGGTGGGCGTTCGACTCCATGTAGGCCTTGGCCGCCTGCATCTGGGCAAAGGGGTACACCTTGTCGATCACCGGCTTGATGCGCCCGTCGGCGATCATCGGCAGCACGTCATCGACAAAGCCGCGCACGGTGGCGGCGCGCTGTTCGGCGTTGCGCAGCTTGTTCGACACGCCGAACAGGGTCAGGCGTTTGGTGTGCAGCGCCTCGATGTCGATCTCGCCCGTCATCACCTCGTCGACATAGCCGACCGTGGCGTGGCGCCCCTCAAAGGCCAGCGCACGAATAGTCTCGGCGAACACCGACCCGCCGACGTTGTTGACCACCAGGTTGGCGCCCTTGCCGTCGGTGGCCTGCATCACCGCATCGGCAAAATCAGCGCCGCGCGTGTTGATACCCACATCCAGGCCCAGCGCCTTGAGGCGCGCCAATTTGTCGGCCGAGCCCGAGGTGCCGATGACCTTGGCGCCCAGCACCTTTCCCAGTTGCAATGCGGCCACGCCGACGCCCGAGGAAATACCGGTGACCAGCATCCATTCCCCGGCCTTGAGCGCCCCCTTGGCGAGCAGCATGTCATGCACCACCATAAAGGTCAGCGGGATGCTGGCGCCCTCCTCCCACGACAGGCCTGCGGGCATGACGATGGCCTCGCGCGCATCCGCCAGCGCGTATTCGGCGAACGCGCCCGGGCAGCGCGCCATGACACGATCGCCCAGCTTGCAGCTGGTCACACCCTCGCCCAGCTTGGCCACCTCCCCGGCCCCCTCCTGCCCGACCTGCTTGGAGGCGCCCGGCTTGGTCAGCCCGCCGACAATCAGTTCGCCGCGGTTGAAGCCGGCGGCATGCATGCGCACCAACACCTGGCCGGCCTTGGGCTCGGGCATCGGCGTGTCGCGCAGATCGATGAGGGTCTTGTTGCCTTCGGTCTGTATCCAGTAAGACTGCATGACGGGGCTTCCTTGTTTGAGGATGAGGGTAGGGATGATTTTTTGAGCCAGCATCATAGCAAGCCACCGCGCCGGGGGGCTTTCCGGCTGTCAACTTTCGCGAAGCGCCCCAGCAATCATCCACCCGCACACCGCATGCTCCCGGCATGGCACATATGCTGGAAAGCCACGTCTGGCGGGCTTTTCCAGCCATTCGTCCTGCTGTGTCATTGCGAGGAGGCGAAGCCGACGCGGCAATCTTGTCGCTACCGCGACTCGCCTGAGAGCAATGCATATGGCTAACCCGGCAGTCCACACGGACGCTGCGCGATAAGGCCGCGCAGCGCCGGCGACTTCCACGTTGGCCATCAGCTGAAGACGCCCTACCAGCGCGGGTTTCCAGCAATCACTCCCAAGTAAAAAGACCCGGATCGCAGCGCGCTCCGGGCCTTTTATTACCGCTGACCCGATATTCCGGGCCGTAAAACTCAGCCCCCCCAGGGCTTGATCGCAGCCTTGAGTTGCTTGTAGCCGTCGAGATACTTCGGACGCTTGCCACCGTAGATCTTGTCGAAGATCGCCAGCTGCTCGTCGAGCCACTTGGCCAGCACGGCGTTGCCGGGGTTGGCTGCCTTGTACGCTTCGTTGATCAGCACAAAGTGGATGCGCGGATCGTAGGGCTGCTTGGTACCGCCCTCGGTCTCATCGCCTGCCAGCAAGCGCAGCAGCATCGCATCGGCCGAACCCAGGGTCTGCTCGTAAATCGGCTCGCCGGTGATGCGGTACATGACGCTGGTCATGTCTTTGCCGTTTTTCATGGTGAAGCCCATGTCGGCCCAGACCTTGTTCATGTCGGTACCGGGCTTGACCTTGTCGAGCACCATCTGGCCCCAGGCGCGCAGCACGTCCGGTGCGTCGGCCATCAGGTCGGTGAGGCGGTCGCCGTCAAGGTCGGTGGCGTAAACGATCGCGCCTTTTTGCTGGATCATGTCGTGCAGCAGCAGGCCGAAGTTAGTGTCGGAGATGTGCTCATAGATGTCGCCGGACCAGTTTTCCATGCCGGCCTTGAAGTCTTTGGGCAGCAGCGCGACGATGGCGTCGACTTTTTCTTTCTGCTCCTCATAGGCGTCGACCGAATATTTTCGCTTGAGCTCGAACTTGGTGCCCTTGAGCATCCAGCGCACGATGCCGGCGTTGACGGTGTCTTCCTGCGCTTGCGTCGGCTTGGTGGCGACACGGCCGATCTGCTTGGTGTCGTGAACCATTTTCAGGAACAGGCGCACGGCGTAGCACATGCGGATGCCGGGGGTGTTCATCTCGGAATGGATGACACCGGTGGCCGCGTCGACGCCGAATTTTTTCTTGTCCTGCGAATAAGGCAGGCCGGGCATGAAGCGGATGCTGGTGATAGTGCCGTAGGGGCGCACATTGCAATACACGCCTGCGGCGGTGCGCAGGGGCGCGTTGGCCGATTTGCCCGCAACGACGACTTTCTTGCCGCCTTCGTTGACCATGAAGTCACCGGCGGTGGACCACTTGAGCGAGGTGTAGTCGAGCTTGCCGAACCAGTCGAGCGAAGCGAGCTTGGTGTCATGGCGGAACTGCGCCATCATCGGTACGCCCAGGAAGGGCAGGCCCAGCACATCGAGCGCCATTAGCGTGCCGTTGAGCGCGAACATGTCGGTGAAGGCGTGCGCGACCGGCTTGACGCCGCCGGCATCGTTGCCACCTTCCCAGATGATCGCATCGGCAATGTCGCGCGGCCGCGCGGTGGAGCGATCGTAAATGCCGTCTAGCATCTGGAACAGGTCGCCATCTTGCTCTTCTTGGGCGATTTTAAGTAAATCGAGATGTTGGGTCATGAATGCATAGCCTCGGTGTGGAAATAAGGGGAGGTGACTCCCTGGGCAAAAGTACTGCCGGTACCGCCGGAACTGCCCGAACAAGGGCAAAACCCTTGGCTCCGCCGTAACGCAGCGCCGGAACTCAGGAAAGTCAGTCTTTTCGTGGGGGTATTATCGCACCTATCGAGGCGCCGTTCTAGCGCGCCCGCGCCGGACGGCCGAACCGGCCCGGCAGCGCAGCCAAATCAGCCCACAGCACAGAGCAAACAGCAGGCGGTTTCCCGCAAGGGCGGGCCCGATCCGCCCAACGCGTCGTCGGTGAAGACTCAGCCGGGCAGCTCGGAGGCCATCAGCGCCGGACGCACGTCGCCGACCTCGGCATTGGAGAAATTGAGCTCCACCTTGATGCCGTTGGGGTCCATGAAAAACAACTGGAACAGACCCTGATCGTTGACCATGCGCCGTTTGAAGTCGATCTTCAGTTTGCTCAGGTGTTCCATCGTTTCCGACAAGCCGGTGCAACGAAAAGCCAGGTGGTCGATCACGCCGCTGCCGCTGACCGCGTCGGACTGCTGACCGAGGTATTGCTTGCGGTTCTCGCTGGTGTTGGCCCCGCCGGCGGTGACGTGGATGACGTCCTGGTCGCCGATATAAAGCCAGAACACCGGAAACTTGAAGTCAGGCGACGGCCCGACATGCATGCCAAGTACGCGGGTGTAAAAATCACGCGTCGCCTCCATGTCCGAAGTCTGGATGAGAATGTGTTCGAGGTGGCCCAAGGGCATGGCGCGCTCCGCAAAAATAAGAGGGTTTGGTAAATCGGGCGCGCCGCAAGCGGCGCGCCCCGGAGAGGTGTCAGACTACTTTTACGCTGATGCTGCCAACGCCGGCCACCCTGCCGGTCATGACATCGCCTTTTTTGACCGCGGCGACTCCGGCCGGCGTGCCGCTGTAAATCAGGTCGCCAGGCTGCAGTTCAAACAGCGTCGACAGGAAAGCAATGGTATCGGGCACGTTCCAGATGAGCTGCGACAGATCGCTTTTCTGGCGCACCTCGCCGTTGACCTCGAGCACGATCTCACCCGTAGAAGGGTGGCCGATCTTGGCCGCCGGCACCAGCGCCGAGCACGGTGCGGAGTAATCGAATGCCTTGCCCGTGTCCCATGGGCGGCCCATCTTTTTAGCCTCGCCCTGCAAATCGCGGCGCGTCATGTCGAGCCCGACACCATAGCCGTAGACGTGCTCTAGCGCCTTGGCCGAGCTGATATTTGAACCGCCCTTGCCTATCGCCAAGACCATCTCCATCTCGTGGTGCACATCCTTGGACAGCGACGGATAGGGGAAATCACCGCCGTCGGTGACAATGGCGGTCGACGGTTTCATGAAAAAGAACGGCGCTTCCTTGTTCGGGTCATGGCCCATTTCACGCGCATGCTCGGCGTAGTTGCGGCCGACGCAATAAATGCGGTTGACCGGAAAACGCGCGCTGCTTCCTTCCACGGCAAGACTGACGACGGCTGGTGCGGGGATGACATAGTCCATATTGACTTCCTTTGTTCCTCGTTGTGATGTTTGAAAAACCTCAAACCGGCCCGGGTCCCTATGCGGATTTCTGACCGGGATTACGTCCGGGTCTTAAATAACGGTGGCTTCACCGCCCTCAATAATAACGTTCTCCACCACCCCGCCGCCGTTGCGGCGAAAGGAGGCCGCGGCCTGGTATTCGGCCGAATCAAAACACTTGACGCCCTGCTCAAGCGAATCGAACTCAATGACGACAAAGCGGTGAAAGCTTTGCGGCCCCTCGTTGATCTTGTATTTGCCGCCGCGTGCCAGCACCTTGCCGCCGTAGAGCTTGAGAATGCCGGGAACAAGATCGGTGTATTTTTTGTAAGCGACCGGGTCGTCGATACGGGCGCGGGCAATCCAGTAAGCGGCCATGATTTTCCCTTTATTTTTTCTTGAAAGTTTATTTGGCTGAAAACGCGAGCATGGGCAGCCAGGTCGCTATTTTCGGGAACACCGCAAGGGTCACGATCACGCCGAGCAGCGCGATCCAGTAAGGAACCGCACCCTTGAAGATTTCGCCGACCGCCCCCTTTTCTTCAGGCAGCGCCGCCTGCACGGTGAACACCAGGATGCCAAAGGGCGGCGTGAGCAGCCCGGTCTCGATGGCAAGGATGCCAAGAATGGCGAAGGCAAGCGGATCAAAGCCGGCCGCGGCGGCGATCGGCGCGAACACCGGCACGGTCAGCAGGATGATGGAGATCGAGTCGATGATGCAACCAAGCACGAACCAGACCGCCACCATCAGCGCCAGGATCGCGAACGGCCCCAAGCCCGAGCCCAGGATCAGATCCTGCGCCGCCTTGGTTACGCCTGTCATGGCCAGCACACGTGAATAAAGTTGCGCGGTAAAGAGCAGCAGCAGCAGCGGCCCCGAGGTGCGGCCCACCGACACCACCACCTCGAAAATTTCCTTCCAGCGCAGCCCCTTCGCAATGGCCAGCAGCAGCGCCGCGGCGGCGCCCACGCCGGCACCCTCGGTCGGCGTGAAAGCCCCCAGCCAGATGCCGCACAGCACGCCTATCACCAGCGCGATCACCAGCACTGTGCTGAGTAACGCGCCCTCGACATGACCGTCCGTCGCGGCGGCGGGCGCCGGGACAACCGAACCCTTGCGCACCTCGCCCACCACCTCGGGGTTGGTGTAGGCCACATATAGTATGTAGGCGATGTAGTAGGCGACCAGCAAAAAGCCTGGCATCACGCCGGCAAGGAACAATTTGCCGATGGACTGCTCGGTCAGCACGCCCCACACAATCATCAGCACCGATGGCGGGATCAGCATGCCAAGGCAGGCGCTGCCGGCGATGCAGCCCAGCGAAAACTGGCGCGAGTAGCCGGCGCGCTTCATTTCCGGATAGGCAATGCGCGAGAACGCCGCTGCGGCGGCGATACTCACCCCGGTGACGAAGGCGAAAATCGCGTTGGCCAGCACCGTGGCCACGGCGAGCCGCGCCGGAATGAACTTGGTCACACGGGTGACCAGGGTGAACATGTCGCGCGCCGCGCCGCATTTGGATAAAAATTCGCCCATCAGCATGAATAGCGGAATCACCGCAAAGACGTAATCGCGCAGCGCCTCATAAGAGGTGTTGGCGACAAACTGGCGCGCGACCTGGATGTCATCGGTCATCAGGTAAATGCCCAGCACCGCGGTGACACCCAGCGCGACGGCGATATGCACGCCGGCAAAGACAACGCCCAGCAGCACCACCACAACAATAGTCAGATCCAGTGCGTCAAACATGGCGCGTGCCTTTTTTCATAAGCGGCGAACAGCGCAGGCGGGTGCAGAGTGGGCGACTCCAGACTGGGCGACTCATATGTGCGCCGAACCGGAAATATGCGGCCGGCTGCCGACAAGCGCGGCGTAAAAATGCTGCCACGCGATAAGAACGTAATTGAGCGCGGCCAGCGCCACGCCAAGGACAATGGTGAAGCGCGCCGGCCAGACCGGCACGCGCAACGCGCCCTCACCCTCGAACTCACCGGCCGTCCAGGCATGTGCTGCGGGCTCAACCGCGCCCCACAGGATAAAGGCGAAGAACGCCGCGCCCAGCACCGCGCCAAAACAGGCGAGGCCAGACTGCCAGCGCCAGGACAGGTGCTGCACGATGAAGTCAACATTGATCATGCCGCCCGAGCGTATGGCGTAGGGCGCCTGCATGAAGCAGATGATGACAATGGCGGTGGACACCATTTCCGGCGTGCCCTTCAAGGGGCTGTTGAACAGCGCACGGCCGATGACATCGGCGCAAACGACAAAGCTGAGCATCAGGCCCAGCACCGCGGCGCAAACGAGCAGCGCGCGGCCAATCCAGTCGAGCATTCGGGGAATCATGCCGGCAGTTCCTTGCAAATAGAGGGGTCGGCGAAGGGCCGAGAAAAACCGGGCCCTTCGACCTTCACAGCGGGAAAATTACTTGATGCTGTAGCGCACCGGCCATTTGTGGCCGAGTTTTTCCGCCTCCTCGAGCGCAAGCTTGAGCACCTGCGTTGCCGGCATGCCGGCCTTGTCGAGTTCGCTCGCTTTTTCCTGCGGCCAGCCCTTGAGCGAATTGGCCCACTCAATGCGCAGCGCGTCATTCACCGCGTTCACATTGACACCGAGGGTTTTCAGCTGCGCCAGCTGCTTGGGGTAGTTCTCTTCGTTGACCGAACCGGTCTTGCCCTCGAACTCTTTGGCCACTTCAATGAGGATGTCCTGCACGTCCTTGGGCAGCTTGGCAAAGCGCGCCTTGTTGATGGTCAGGCCGTGCCAGGTGATGGCGCCAAAGCCCACCTCGGTGTAATGCTTGCCCACTTCGTTGAGCTTGAAGTTGACCCAGGCCGAGGGAAACATGATCCAGCCGTTGTAGACGCCGGTCTGCATCGCGGTGTAGGCCTCGGGCAGTGTCGACTGCACCGGCGTCGCGCCGGCGTATTCAAGCCACTTCAGGTTGAGGCCGGCGCCGGCGAGTTTCTGGCCCTTGAGGTCAGCCACGGTTTTCCAGGGGAAGTTGGTGCCCAGGTTGTAGCCGTTGTCCGAGATCAGCGCCAGCAGCTTCTGGTTGTATTTGTCCTCGAACACCTTGCTCAGGTACGGCACCTTTTCATACACGGCACGCGCCAGCTTGACGCTTTTCTCCGGGCTCATGGTGCCAAAGGGCAGCATCACCTGGAACGCGTGCAGCGGCAGGTTGGAGGGCTCGAAACAGAAACAATAGCCGCCGATGTCGATGATGCCCGACTGCACGCCCTCTAGCGTGTCGGCCACCTTGACCATGGAGCCACCGTAGCCCTCGACGAACTCAAGCTTGTGCTTGGTGCGCGCGGCAACGCGTTTGCTCACCTCGGGAACAAAAAAATTCTGCATCAGGTTGACGTAGGTGTTCACGGCCGGGTGGCCCGAAGCAATGCGCAACTTGATGTCATCGGCGCGGGCGAGGCCGATTCCGGCGGCAAACAAGGCTGCGACGGACAAAGCGGTGCTGCTAAGGCGTGCGAGTTTCATGGGGTCTCCTCCTTGGAGTGTTCTATCAGGGTGAATCTTTATTTTTTGTGCCCTGATATTCCAGCAAGCAATTGACGCTGTCAAGCAGGTTTGCATTACCACCCCAAAGCCCTGCCTCAAACCGCATATTCTTCTGTATATTCGCGCAGATCCGGCGAATTGACGATTTTCAGCCGCAGCCCGCATTGATATACTCTCCGCCATTTTTTAGCACTGCTGATATCGCATGCCTCACCTACTCGCCGACAAAACCCCTTATGCGCCGCGCCTCATCCGTGACGGTATCTACGACCTCATCCGCGATGAAATCCTGTCCTGCACCCTCTTGCCGGGCTCGCAATTCCACGAGCAGGATCTGGCGCAGCGTTACGAGGTCAGCAAATCGCCGATACGCGACGCCCTGCTCAGACTGCAGGAACAAAACCTGGTCGAGGTGCTGCCGCGCCGCGGCTATCGCGTGCGCCCGATCTCCGTCGCCGACGCGATTGAAATGTACGAAATGCGCCTGCTCTACGAGCGTGCCTGCGCCGCGCGCGTCATCGAGCACGCCTCGGATGGCGAAATCGCCACGCTCGACGCCTTTCGCAGCAGCCCCGCGGGCACCGATATGCCGGCCTGGATCGCCTACAACCGGCGCTTTCACATCACCCTCGCCAGCCTGTGCGGCAACACCCGCCTGATACGCGCCTCCATCGATGTCATCGAGCACTTCGACCGGCTCACTTATGTCAGCGTCGCCGCGGTGAGCGGCACCGAGGTCAACGTCGTCGACGGCAAACAGGGCAATGCCGCGGGACTGCAGCAGTTTGTCGCCGAGCACGCGGCGATCATCGATGCCATCAAGGCGCGTGACAAACGCCTGACCGCGGCGCTCATCAAAGAACACACCGAAAGCTCGAGGAAACGCACGCTAGACGCCATCGCAAACCCGGCCATCGTTCCCTAGCCGTGTTGCGTTTTCTTGCGGACATGACTGATAACCCCCATTCAACAACGCCAGACCCCAAACGCAACCAGGAGACATGACTCATGACCACCAAGGCCCGCATCGTCCGTTTCGCCGCACCCGGCGGCCCCGAGGTACTCAAGCTCGAAACCATAGACCTGCCCGATCCGGGCCCGGGCGAGGTGCAGGTGCGCCAGAGCGCAGTCGGCCTCAACTTCCAGGAGATCTACCAGCGCTCCGGCTTTTATCCCATGCCCCTGCCTGCGGGCCTGGGCAACGAGGCGGCCGGCGTGGTGCTCAAGGCCGGCCCCGGCGTGAGCGGCTTCGCCCCCGGTGATCGCGTCTGCTACGCCGGCGGCGGCCCCGGCGCCTATACCGATATTCGTAACGTCGTCGCCGACCGCCTGCTCAAGACCCCTGATGGCGTCAGCGATGAACTCGCCGCCGCATCCATGCTCAAGGGCATGACGGTCGAATACCTGCTCAACCGCTGCTACCCGGTCAAGGCCGGCCAGTCGGTGCTCTTTTATGCCGCATCGGGCGGCGTCGGCCTGCTCGCCGGGCAATGGGGCAAGCACCTGGGTGCGCGCATGATCGGTGTGGCCGGCGGCGCAGACAAATGCAAGCTGGCCCTCGCCAACGGCTACGACGTGGTGATTGATCGCAACAAAGAAGACATCGTTGCGCGCGTCAAGGAACTCACCGGCGGCGCCGGTGTGCCGGTGGCGTTCGATTCGGTCGGCAAGAGCAGCTTCGAGACAACGCTCAACTGCCTCGCACCACGCGGCATGTTCGTGTCTTTTGGCACCACCACCGGCGCGCCGCCGGCGGTCGAAGCCGGCCTGCTGCAAAAAATGGGCTCGCTCTACTTCACCCGTCCGACGCTGGTGACCTACACCGCCAGCCGCGACGACCTGGTCGCCTCATCATCGGCGCTGTTCACCATGCTGGCCAAAGGCGCGCTCAAGGTCAGCATCAACGCGCGCTACCCGCTGGCCGAAGCGGCCAAGGCCCACGCCGAACTCGAAGGCGGACGTACCACCGGCTCGTCTATCCTGGTGCCCTGAACGCAGTGCGCCGGCCCTGGGCCCTGGCTCCGGGACTTCGGGTCTGGGGTCGGGCGCTTCAGGCATGGGGCTCAGGCCCCGAGCCGCCCCACCTGCGCTTCGAGCAGCTTCCAGGCTGTGCCGCCCAGTTCGTTTTTCCAGCGCCGGTAAAAATCCCCCGCCAGCTTCGCCCGGAAACCCGCGGTATCGGCCTCGTTGACGATCATGCCGCGCGCAATGAACTGCGCAAGCATGCCCTCATTCTCGCGCCGCGTGTGCGCGCGCTGCGCCAGCACCTGCTTGCGCGCATGGCGCTGGATGATGTCGCGCACATCCGCGGGCAAACGCTGCCAGAACACCAGATTGGCAATGAGGTTGAAGCCCGACCACATATGGTTTGTGACCGACAGGTACTTGGTCACCTCATAGAGGCGGTTGACCTTGTGCACCACCAGCGCGTTCTCCTGCCCGTCGACGCGGCCATCCTTGAGCGAAGCGTAAAGCTCCTTGATATTGACGATGACCGGCACCGCACCCAGCGCCGTGAACGCATCGACAAACAGCCGACCGTCCGGCACGCGCATACGGTAGCCGGCCAGGTCCTCCACCGCGCGCACCGGCTTGTCGCGACCGTAGATCTGGCGAAAGCCGTTTTCAAAACAGCAACCGGGCAGGCTGTATATGCCCTTGGCCTGCATTTCACGATTGAGGTAATCGCCCAGCGGCCCGTCGGTCACGGCAAACACCTGGTCGCTGTCATCGAACACAAAGGGCAGGCCCTGGATTTCAGCAGACGGCACGACCTGGCCGATGATGCCACCCATCAGCGTCATGAACTCCAGCTCGCCCGAGACCAGCATCTTCAGCGCGCCGGGGTCGGAGCCGGCGATATCACCATTGCGTGCATGCACGCTGATGTCGACGCGACCGGCGGTCTCGGCGCGCACCGCGTCCCATAGCGCGGCGAGGAAGCCGTGGATATGACTGTCCTCGGGCTGGTTGTGAAATTGCCGGCCGCGCCAGCGCGCAGCGGACTGCGTGTTTGAATCGCTCAAAGGCCGCCCCTACTCAGCCGAGAAGCCGGGCGTCTTGACGACTTTTTCCCAGCGCGCGTAATCGTCGCGTATCACCGCGCTGATGCGCTCGGCCGGCAGGTCCCACAACTCCAGACCGGATTTGGCCAACCGCTCCTTGATCGACGCCTGCGCCAATACCCGGGCGCTCGCATCGCGCAACAGCTTCACCACCGCGGCGGGCGTATCGCGCGGGGCGAACAAGGCCACCCAGGATGAGTAATCGAAGCCGGACAGGCCGGCCTCGGCGACCGTGGGCAGGTCGGGGAAGGCAATCGAACGCTCGCCGCCGGCAAAGGCGATCGGCTTGACCCTGCCGCCGGGCAAAAATGGCAGCGCCAGCGAGTGGGCGATGAACATCACCTGCACCTGGCCACCGGCAAGATCGGCCGCCGCCTGGGTCGCGCCCTTGTAGGGCACATGCGTCAGCTTGACCCCGGACATGGCCTGGAACATTTCAGTCGCCAGATGCTGCGGACTGCCCGGGCCGCCGCTCGAATAATTGAGCTTGCCCGGGTTTTGTCTGGCGAACGCCACCAGTTCCCTGACATTGTTTATCGGCACGTCCTTGTTGACCGCCAGCAGGGTCGGGATGCTGGCGATGCCGCGCAGCGGCACGAAATCGGCGAGCGGGTCAAACTTGACCTGGCCGCGTTTGACGTTGGGCAGGATGGTGAGAATACTGTTGTTGAGCGCGCCGAGAGTGTGGCCATCGCGCGTGGCCTTGGTCAGGCGCTCGGCGCCGATCAGCCCGGCCGCCCCCGGCACGTTCTCGATCACAAACGTGCCCTTGATCTCTTCGGCGAGTTTTTCACAAAACACGCGTACCGCGATATCGGATGCGCTGCCCGCCTGCAGCGGCAGGATCACGTTGATGGGCTTGTTCGGATAATTTTCCTGGGCATCGCTGAAGCGCGCGAGCAACAGGCTGGCGGCCCCTGCCGTGCTAGCTGCGATCAGACGGCGGCGTGTAAGCTGTGTCATGGTCCCTCCTCCTGGTTCCTCTTATTGGACGCACATTATAGGCAAGCCTGACGCAGCAGCGCCGCTGCAGGTCCGCAGCCGCAGTTTTGCTATGCTCGTCCTGCAACAAGAGCAAGCCGCCCCCACCCATCCACCCACGTAGAGCATTACGGAGAATCGCATGCCCGCTTTGCGCCGCCCTTTGCTCCCTTTGCACCGCCTTATGCATAGGACTTACACTCTGCTGCACGCCCTGGTCCTGGCCATCGCCATCGCCGCCCCGGGCGCGGGCACCGCGGCGGATGCGACGAACTTCGCTGACATGAACAAAATCATCAGCGCCATCACCAATGAAAACACCCGCGCCATGGCGGTGACGCCGGTGTTCAACCAGCGCATCATTCACGGCCTTCCGGACAACTGGAAGGCCGGCACGGAAACATCCGGGCGCGACACCTACAGCATGGAGTTCCTGCCCGAAAAGCAGTCCGCGCAGAACTGGCGTGAAATGATCATGCTCAAAGCCTTCAGGGGCGCGGCTAGAAATCCACAGGCCACGCCCAAGGCCTTGCTGGCGCAGGTGGCCGCCGAACTGCGCGGCAGCTGCGGCGACAAGGCCATCACACTCTCGCTCGGCGACACCAAGCTTGACGGCCAGGACGCCCACGGCGCGGTAATGGGCTGCACCGGGCCGCCCGAGGCGGCGCTCGCGCCGGGCAACAAGGGACTGGGCGAGATGGCGTTCTATCTCGCTATTCGCAGCAGTGACGATTTGTTCGTGTTGCAGCGCTCGGTTCGCGCCGAGGCCTTCACGAAAGCCGATGCGCCTATCAACGCCGCCAACGCCTATTTGTACTTTCGCGAACTGCAGCCGGTGAAGCTGTGCGAACGCGACCTGCCCGAGCTGGCTTGCATCCAGCGCAAACAGCGCTGAGCGGCAGGGACAAGGATGCGCTCCGCAGCTTGGCCTTTCACCTCCGTTTTTTTCACTGCCGTGTCTTTCACTGTCACCGTGACACAAGCGCCGCGCGCTGGGCGCCGGCGCAGCGGACCGGCTGACAGCACGCTCCATCAAGGTTGGAATGACTGGA
Source organism: Bordetella parapertussis (assembly GCA_945892985.1). Taxonomy (GTDB): domain Bacteria; phylum Pseudomonadota; class Gammaproteobacteria; order Burkholderiales; family SG8-39; genus CAITSH01. The sequence continues at coordinate 3,951 of CAMDDU010000065.1, read as the reverse complement.
AACCCGCGCCAGACGTGGCTTTCCAGATGATGTCCGGTGAAAAAATGGCGTCGGCATGACGCCCGCCACACGCGGTACGCTGCCGCAGGTAATCGCCCTGGGCTGCACGCAAACCCTCGCCTGGGCCTCCTCCACCTACCTGCCGGCCATCCTCGCCGCGCCCATCGCGCAAGAGCTCGACATCTCCCGCGCCAATGTATTCGGCGCTTTCTCCATCGCACTGATCCTCACCGGCCTCGGCGGCCCGATGGTCGGGCGGCTTATCGACCGTCACGGCGGCCGCGGCATGCTCGCCGCCTCCAACCTGGTGTTTGCCGCCGGCCTGCTCATGCTGGGCTTCGCGCCAAACGGCTTGATGATGCTTGCCGCCTGGTGCGTGCTGGGCGCGGCCATGGCCATGGGCCTTTATGACGCCGCCTTTGCCGCGCTGGTCAGGCTGCATGGCAAACATGCGCGCGAGCCCATTACCGGCATCACCCTCATCGCCGGCTTTGCCAGCACCGTGGGCTGGCCGCTCACCGCCTACCTCGCCGAACATTTTGGCTGGCGCGCCAGCTGCTTCATCTGGGCCGCGATGCACCTTTGCATCGCGCTACCGGTGAACCTGCGCTTCATTCCCGGCATCAAGACGGGCGCCATCGCCATCGCCACATCGCATACAACTCCGGCCACGCCCCACAGCGACGAACCGGACAAGGCGCAGCACGCCGCTGCGACCGACACCCGCCTCAGCGCCAAGCCGCAAAGCGAACGCCTGGCCTTCTGGCTGCTGGCGGTGTTTGCCGCCGCCACCTCGTTTGTGACCTCGGCCATGGCCGCGCACCTGCCCGGGCTGCTGCTGGCCGCCGGCGCGAGCGCCGCGGCGGCGCTCACCGCAGCCGCCCTGCTCGGTCCGGCACAAGTGGCGGCGCGCCTCGCCGAATTCATGACGGCGCGGCGCTTCGGCTTTCATCCGCTTGCCAGCGCGCGCGTGGCCACGGCCTTGCACCCGATAGGCGTTGTGGTGCTGGCGCTGATTGGCGGCGCACCGTTTGCCGCCGCCGCTTTTGCCATGCTGCACGGCGCCGGCAACGGCATGATCACCATCGCCAAGGGCACGCTGCCGCTGGCGATATTCGGATCAGCCGGCTACGGCTACCGGCAAGGCCTGCTCAACGTGCTCGCCCGCGGCATGCAGGCCTTCGCGCCATTCGCCTTCGGGCTGACGCTAGACAAGCATGGCGTCGGCGCGGGCATCGCCCTGTCAGGCGGCATATCGCTGGTCGCGCTGCTGGCGCTGATGATGCTGCGCAAAGGATCCTAAGGGTCTGAAGGGTCTTAGGTCGACGAAAAATCTATTTTTTCTGAACGCACATTTTCCGGCGACGCCCCTCTGACGGCTGTCGCGCTTATCCGCGCATCAAACCTGCAAGCGCCATGCGCAACAATACCGGCCTACAACTGGCGCGCGCGGAAGGTGTCGCACTGTTTGAAATCGCCCCCGTCAATGCCACGGCGAAACCAGCGCACGCGCTGCGCCGAGGAGCCATGCGTGAACGACTCGGGGCTGACCGTGCCGCGCGCCTGCTTTTGCAGCCGGTCATCGCCGATGGCCGACGCTGCGGCGAGACCTTTTTCGATATCGCCGCGCTCGAGGATATGGCGGGCGCGGTCGGCGTGATTGGCCCACACGCCGGCAAAGCAGTCGGCCTGCAGCTCAAGGCGAACCGACAGCCGGTTGGCGCCGGCCTTGTCGGTGCGCTGCTGCGCCGCCGCCACCTTGGATGAAATACCCATCAGGTTTTGCACGTGGTGACCGACCTCATGGGCGATGACGTAGGCCTGGGCAAACTCGCCAGGCGCATGAAAGCGCTTTTGCAAATCATCGTAAAACGCCAGGTCGATGTAGACCTTGCGGTCGCCGGGGCAATAGAACGGTCCCATCGCCGACTCTGCGCGGCCGCAGGCCGAACGCACAGCACCGGTAAAGAGCACCAGCTTGGGTTTTTCGTAATGGCTGCGACCTTCGCGAAAAATAGCCGTCCAGGTGTCTTCGGTGTCGGCAAGAATCATCGACACAAAGCGCGCCTGCCGGTCCTCGTGCGGCGGCGGCTTGGCCGGTGAATGCGAAACCACCGGCGCCGATGCGGGCGCCGCGGCTTGGTTGAGGATGAAACTCGGATCGACGCCGAAGTACCAGGCCACCAAGGCCAGCACCACCGTGCCTATGCCAATGGAACCGCCGCCAAAGCCACCGAAGCCGCCGCCCCGGCCGACGGACTCGCCGCGGCGATCTTCTACATTGTCGCTTTCGCGTCCGTCCTCGAGCCGCATCTCAGCCTTTCGACACGCGCTCTACCTATACCCCAATGATCAGGGGTTGCCGAGGAAATCGCGCTTGCCGATTTCCACGCCGTTGTGGCGCAGGATGTTGTAGGTGGTCGTAACGTGAAAATAAAAATTCGGCACGGCGTGGCCGAGCAGGAATTGCATGCCCTTGTAATGGGTTTCCTTGTCGCCACGCTTGGTAACGATGGCTTTGTCCTCGGTGCCGTCAATCTGCGCAGGCGTGAATGTCTGGATGAAGGCGATGGTCTTGGCGACGCGCGCCTTCAGGTCCGCCAGGGTCACCTCGTTGTCCTCGTAGGCCGGAATATCCACACCGGCGAGGCGCGCGATCACGCCCTTGGCGGTGTCACAGGCAATCTGCACCTGCTTTGACATGGGCAGCATGTCGGGGAATATGCGGTAGGTGGTCAGCGCGGTGGCATCGATTTTTTTCGCATCGACATGGGCCTGCGCCTTGTCAAGGATGTTGGACAGGTTGCCGAGGATGTTGACGAAGCGCGGCACGCTCGCCTGGTACATGGAAATGGACATAGTGGATCCTGAAGTGATGTGGAAGAAAAACAGCGCACAGGCCCTATTCTAGTCTAGTCGCACAAGGGCAAAACGCCGGCACCATGGTTCGCCCATCCGGGCTCGCTTTGCCGGCCTTGGCGCACAACGATCGCCTGACGCATCTTGCATCTTGCGTCTTGATCGTGCCCGCAATGCAAGCACCAGCCATGCAAGCCCTACCGCCTTCGCAAGGCGGGGCCGCCATACCTATCTGCGTGCTATGGGCCGGCGCCGCCACAAGCCCCACGGTTTAGCGCGGCCACCCGCTTCGCCGCGAATCTTATTCTTCGCTTGTAAGCCCGCCCACAGGCACAGCGTCAACGGCGATCGACGTTTTTGCGCGCAATAAAAGCATGCGGTGAAAACCGGCACCGTTAAAAATAAAGACAGCGCCCCTTCGCTGAAAACTGTCGCCATGGCGAACTTGCTGACGCTCTTACCCATAGCTACCAGATACCAAAAACACGGTATATCCCCGCGCCAATGATGCGGATAGCCTTGGCGCTCAATCTTATTTTTTTAATTTTTAAGCTTCAAGCTTCAACTTTTAACTTTCAACTTTTAGCCGGGCACAAGCGACAGAAAGGCAGGAAAGCCAGAATGACAAAATCCGAATTGATCGCACGTCTGGCACTTCGCAATCCGCAAGTCGATGCCAAAGATGCCGAGAGCCTGGTGAATACAATCATCGATGCCATGAAAAATGCATTGCGCAACGGGGACCGCGTCGAGATACGCCACTTCGGCAGTTTCAGCCTGAGTCACCGCAAACTGCGCGCTAGTCGTAACCCACAATCGGGGAAAAAAATAGGCTCATATAGCGAATAATGTTGGTAGCTCATCTGGTGAGCCTGTGGGAGCGGAAACTGGCCGTGTGGCGCAGAGGCGCTGGACCAGGAGACGCGAATTGAGGACGAGGGAATTGGCAAGGTTGATAAGCACTCTGGGCAAGTTGCCGCGCGAGCAACGCCATGCCGTTTTCACCGAACTGGCGTCGATGCAATCGCGCGCATCCTCGATCGATGTCATCGAGGATGAGGCGCCGGCACGGCCTGAGTGTCCGCACTGCGC
>CAMDDU010000064.1:0-18968 GCA_945892985.1 Bordetella parapertussis | reverse complement strand
CCCAGCTCGATGTGATAGCGTTGCTCAAAGGTGAGATGCTTGTAGCGCATGGGATGCTCCTATCCGTCTTCGCAAACAGAAAGGTACACCCTGGGGCATCTCACCTTCCTCTAAAGCCCGGATGTTGCACTTCGAGGTTTAATTCGCAGGGGGGGCTGGAAAGGCACGCCTGGAGCGGGTTTCCAGCCATCAACCCGGCTCAGCGCGACAGATTATTTTTCGATAAAGGCCTGCTGCAGGCCGGCGCCGGAGAAGGCCCGTGGCAGCCTGTCCTCGGTGGCGTAGATATACAGCGCGCTGAGAACGATGGCGTTGAGGGCGCTCCCCACCAGCGCAGAGAGCAGGACGATGGCGGCCATCAAGGCCAATCCGACCACAATGACGAACCAGCCGCCGCCGGCCATGGTCGGCCCGCGACCCGGTCTGCCGCGAATGGTAGGCGAAAAAAAGGCCGGGCTCCGTGGCGCCCGGCCTTGCTGGTCTTGCGGGTCTTGCTGTTATTGCGTCGAGCTCAGGCCGCCTTACTGACCGAAGCTTCCGGCTTGTTGAGCAACTCACGCAGCACGAAGGGCAGGATGCCGCCGTGGCGGTAGTAGTCGACTTCGATCGGCGTGTCGATGCGCAGTTTGACCACAACCTCGCGCACGCTGCCGTTCTTGGATGTGATGACCAGTGCCACGTCCTGTTGCGGTTTGATGTCGCCGTCGATGCCGCGCACCTCGACCAGTTCCTCGCCGGTGAGGGCGAGGGTGTCGACCGAATCGCTGCCCTTGAACTGGCAGGGCAACACGCCCATGCCGATCAGGTTGGAGCGGTGGATGCGCTCGAAGCTGCGTGCGACGACGCATTTCACGCCGAGCAGCATGGTGCCCTTGGCCGCCCAGTCCCGCGATGAACCGGTGCCGTATTCTTCGCCGCCGAATACCACGGTTGGAACCTTGTCTGCCATGTACTTCATCGCCGCGTCATAGATGGGCATCTGCTCGCCCGAGGGTTGGTGGATGGTGAGTCCGCCCTCGACGCGTGAGCCGTCGGCCTTGGCCGGCAGCATCAGGTTCTTGACGCGCACGTTGGCGAAAGTGCCGCGCATCATTATCTCGTGGTTGCCGCGGCGGGCGCCGTAGCTGTTGAAGTCCGACACCGAGACGTCGTTCTCCTGCAGGTAGATACCGGCGGGCGAAGTGGGCTTGATCGAGCCGGCCGGGCTGATGTGGTCGGTGGTGATCGAGTCACCAAACACGCCAAGCACGCGCGCGTTGCGAATACCCGTGGTCGGCTTCGGTTCCATGCCAAAGCCTTCGAAGAAGGGCGGTTCGGCGATGTAGGTTGAGGCGGGCCAGTTGTAGACCTGGCCCGAAACGGCCGGTACGGTCTTCCACATCGGGTTGGTGTTGGCGAGGTCGCTGTAGAGTCTGCGGAAGGTGGCCGGGTCCATGGCGAACTTCATGCATGCCTGGATTTCCTTGTTGGTCGGCCAGATGTCGCCGATCCACACGTCCTTGCCGTTTTTTCCCTTGCCCACCGGTTCGGTCATCAGGTCGACCAGCATGTTGCCGGCGATGGCGTAGGCGACCACCAGCGGCGGCGAGGCGAGGAAGGCTGCGCGCAGGTTGGGGTGGATGCGGGCCTCGAAGTTGCGGTTGCCCGAGAGCACGGCCGCGGCGACGAGGTCATTTTGCACAATGGTTTCTTCGATTGTCTCGGGCAGCGGGCCGGCATTGCCTATGCAAGTGGTGCAACCGTAGGCAGAGACATAGAAGCCGAGTTTCTCGAGGTAGGGCAGCAGGCCCGCCTTCTCAAGGTATTCGGTCACCACGCGCGATCCGGGGGCGAGCGAGGTCTTGACGTGCTTTTTCACCGTCAGGCCGTGCTCGACGGCTTTTTTTGCCAGCAGTCCGGCAGCCAGCAGCACGCTCGGGTTTGATGTGTTGGTGCAAGAAGTGATGGCGGCGATCAGCACGTCACCCGAACCAACATCGATGCCATCGCGCGTCTTGAAGCGCTTTTTCAGGTCTTCGGGTTTTTTCGAGTAACCGTTGTCCGAGGGCGGGCTGGAGAATACCTCGGTAAAGCGGCTCTTGACCTTGCCGATATCAATGCGGTCTTGCGGACGCTTGGGGCCGGCGAGCGAGGGCACGACCTTGGCGAGATCGAGTTCGACCACCTGGCTGTAGTCGATGTCGCCTTTTTTGGGTGTGCCATACAGGCCTTGCGCCTTGAAATAGGACTTGAAGGCGTCAATCTCCTCCTTGGTGCGGCCGGTGCCCTCGAAGTAATCAATGGTGTTGTCATCGACGCCGAAAAAGCCCATGGTTGCGCCGTAGTCGGGCGCCATATTGGCGATGGTGGCGCGGTCTGGAACGGACAGGCTCTCGGTGCCTTCGCCGAAGAACTCGACGAACTTGCCCACGACCTTGGTCTTGCGCATGAGTTCGGTCACGGCCAGCACGAGGTCGGTGGCGGTGACGCCGCCGATCAGCGCGCCCTTGAGGTGCACGCCGACCACGTCGGGAGTAAGGAAGTAGTTGGGCTGGCCCAGCATGCCGGCCTCGGCCTCGATGCCGCCCACACCCCAGCCGACCACGCCGATGCCGTTGATCATGGTCGTATGGCTGTCGGTGCCGACGAGCGAGTCAGGATAGAAAACGCCGTCTTTCTTATGCACGCCGCGCGCAAGGTATTCGAGGTTGACCTGGTGCACGATGCCTATGCCCGGGGGCACGACCTTGAAGGTTTCGAAGGCCTGCATGGCCCACTTCATGAACGTGTAGCGCTCGGTGTTGCGCTTGAACTCAAGCTTGGTGTTGAGGTCGAGCGCGTTCTTGCTACCGTAATTGTCTATCTGCACGGAGTGGTCGACCACCAGATCCACCGGTGCGAGAGGCTCGACGACCTTGGGGTTTTTGCCCAGGCGGTTGGCGGTGCTGCGCATGGCGGCGAGGTCCGCAAGCACCGGAATGCCGGTCAGGTCTTGCAGCACGATACGCGCGAGCACGAAGGGGATTTCCTCGGTGCGCGGAGCGTTGGGTTTCCAGTTGGCAACCTGGCGGATATTCGATTCGTTGACTTTTTTGCCGTCGCAATTGCGCAGTACCGACTCGAGCACGATGCGCATCGAAACGGGCAGGCGCGAGATTTTGACACCGAGGGCTTTTTCCAGCACCGGCAGTGAATAGAATTTGCCGGTTTTGCCCGAGGCCATCTTGAATTCTTGCAGCGTATTGAATGGGTTGTTCATGCTTTGCTCCTGATGGATTCGCCCGCGATGGGGGGATGGCGCGGGCGAGGTCGCTATTTTAGTGAAATCTGCAAAATCGCGCCGCCCTGACGGCGCGACCGGTTTGCGGCCGGATTATGCCGGCCGCTCAGATGACGAAGAGGTCGACGAACTCGTTCACCGGCATGGCTTCGAGCTTGGCCTGGTTCTGGCACAGCGCGATGATGGCTTTTTGCTGCTTGACCGGGAAGCGGCGCGCCAGGTTGGTTGCGAACTTCGCCTCGAGCACCGGGATACCTTCCTTGCGGCGGCGACGGTGGCCGATGGGATACTCGCACACCACTTCCTTGAGTTTTTTGCCGTCCTTGAATTCCACGGTAAGTGCGTTGGCGATGGAGCGTTTTGCCGGGTCGTGGTAGTCCTTGGTGAACAGCTTGTCTTCCACGCAGACCATCTTGTCGCGCAGCACGTCGATGCGCTTGTCTGATGCGATGTTGTCCTCGTAGTCCGAAGCGGTGAGGCGGCCATGGATCAGCGGCACCGCCACCATGTACTGGATGCAGTGGTCGCGGTCGGCCGGATTATTGAGCGGACCCTTCTTGTCGATGATGCGGATGGCGGCCTCATGGGTGCGGATGGTGATCTTCTTGATGTCATCGACCGAACGACCGAGTTTCTTGAGCTCGGCGTGCAGTGTCATGGCGCACTCGACCGCTGTCTGCGAGTGGAATTCGGCCGGAAAGGATATCTTGAACAACACGTTTTCCATGACGTAAGAGCCGTAGGGGCGCTGGAATTTGAATTCCTGGCCCTTGAACAACACGTCGTAAAAGCCCCAGCCCTTTGCGCTGAGCACGGAGGGGTAGCCCATTTCACCGGTCTTGGCGATAAGGGCGAGGCGCACGGCACGGCTGGTGGCATCGCCCGCCGCCCAGGACTTGCGCGAGCCGGTGTTGGGTGAGTGGCGGTAGGTGCGCAGGCTTTGGCCGTCCACCCAGGCGAGCGACAGCGCATTGATGACTTCGTCGTAAGACAGGCCCAGCATGTCGGACACCACGGCGGTCGATGCCACCTTGACCAGCACCACATGGTCGAGGCCGACCTTGTTGAAGCTGTTCTCAAGCGCGAGGCAGCCCTGGATCTCGTGCGCCTTGATCATGCCGGTGAGCACATCCTTCATGAGCAGCGGTTTTTTGCCGGCGGCGACGGCGTTGCGCGACAGCCAGTCGGCCATGGCGAGGATGCCGCCAAGGTTGTCCGAAGGGTGGCCCCATTCTGCGGCAAGCCAGGTGTCGTTGAAGTCGAGCCAGCGGATCATGGTGCCGATGTTGAAGGCGGCCTGCACCGGATCGAGCTGGAACTGGGTGCCCGGCACCTTGGCGCCGTTGGGAACCACGGTGCCCGGCACGATAGGCCCCATCAGCTTGGTGCAGGCCGGGTATTCAAGCGCCTCAAAGCCGCAACCTAGCGTGTCCATCAGGCACAGGCGGGCGGTGTTGTAGGCCTCCTTGCTACTGATCTTGGCTTTGGTGGCGTAGTTGGCGATGTCCACCAGCACCTTGTCGGATTTGGGGCGGACGTTGGAGATGTGTGCGCTCATGCGGGTTACCTTGCTGTTGTTTATGGGTGAAGGAGTGAAGGAGTGAAAAGTGAAAGGTGATGCGGGTCAGTGTGCGGGGTAGCTCAGGGTGAGGTGGTCTTCACGGCGGCTGGAAATGTTGACTTCGGCGCGGTTGATCGGACGCAGTTGCGCCAGGGCCTGCACGACGGCGGTGCGTTCCACCAGCAGCGCATTGAAGTCCGCATCGCAGGCCGCCACGGGACGTGCGTAGAGCTGCAGTTCGTCGCACAGCAGCAGGCGGCGCGCTTCCAGTAGTTCGACGCACTGTTGCAGCGTGGCAGCTTGCAGGCGGGTTGTGCGGTAGCCATGGCGGACTCCTTGTTGAAGGCTTGCGTGGTGCTTACTTGCGTGATTTAAGCGGCAGGTACTTCTGGTTTTCCGGTCCCGTGTAATGGGCGGTGGGGCGGATGATCTTGCCGTCTATGCGCTGCTCGATGACGTGTGCCGCCCAGCCCGAGGTGCGGCTGACGACAAAAATCGGCGTGAACATCGCGGTTGGCACGCCCATCATGTTGTAGGACACGGCGCTGAACCAGTCCAGGTTGGGGAACATTTTTTTCTCGCGCCACATCACCGTTTCGAGCCGCTCGGCGATGTTGAACAACTTCATGTCGTTCCTTTCCTTCGACAGAGTGCGTGCGACTTCCTTGATCACCTTGTTGCGCGGGTCGCCGATGGTATAGACGGGGTGGCCGAAGCCGATGACAATTTCCTTGTTCTGGATGCGGCGCACGACGTCGGCTTCGGCATCGTCGGGGCCGGCGTAGCGGCTTTGCACCTCAAAGGCGACTTCGTTGGCGCCGCCGTGCTTGGGTCCGCGCAGCGCGCCGATGCCGCCGGTGATGGCCGAGTACATGTCCGAGCCGGTGCCGGCGATGACGCGGCAGGCGAAGGTGGACGCGTTGAACTCGTGCTCGGCGTACAGGATCAGCGAGGTGTGCATGGCGCGCACCCACGATGCGGATGGCGTCTTGCCGTGCAGCAGGTGCAGAAAGTGTCCGCCGATGGAGTCATCGTCGGTCTCGACTTCGATGCGCCGGCCGTTGAAGGCGAAGTGGTACCAGTAGAGCAGCATCGAGCCGAAGCAAGCCATCAGGCGGTCGGCGATGTCTTTGGCGCCCGGGATGTTGTGGTCGTCCTTCTCCGGAACCATGTTGCCAAGCAGCGAGCAACCGGTGCGCAGCACGTCCATCGGGTGCGCCGAGGCCGGCACGCACTCTAACGCCGCTTTGAGGCTCGCCGGCAGGCCGCGTAAGGCCCTGAGTTTGAGTTTGTAACCGGCCAGTTCCGCGGCGTTGGGCAGGGTGCCGTGCACCAGCAGGTGGGCGATTTCCTCGAACTGGGCGTCGTCGGCGAATTCAAGGATGTCGTAGCCGCGGTAGTGCAGGTCGTTGCCGCTGCGACCGACGGTGCACAGCGCCGTGTTGCCGGCGGTGACGCCGGACAGGGCGACGGATTTTTTGGCTTTGGGCGCGTTGGGATTCGGTTCGGCCGGGCGTGCTTCAGCGGTGCTCATTTGCTTTTCTCCTTGGCAAACAGTGAGTCAAGTTTTTGTTCGTAGGCGTGGTAGCCGAGATAGTCGTACAGGTCGTTGCGTGTTTGCATGGTGCCGACGACGTTTTTCTGTGTGCCTTCCTTGCGCACGGTCTGGTAGACATTGAGCGCCGCCGCATTCATCGCCCTGAACGCCGACAGCGGGTAGAGCGCGATGGCGACATCGGCCGAGCGCAACTCATCCAGGGTGAACAGCGGCGTCGAGCCAAACTCGGTGATGTTGGCAAGGATGGGCACCTTCACCGCATCGGCGAACTGTTTGTACATGGAAAGTTCGGTCATGGCTTCGGGAAAAATGCCGTCGGCACCGGCTTCGACGCAGGCGCAGGCGCGGTCGATCGCCGACTGCAGGCCTTCGACGGCGAGGGCGTCGGTGCGGGCCATGATGAAAAAATCCGGGTCGGTGCGCGCATCGACCGCGGCCTTGATGCGATCGACCATTTCGGTTTGCGTGACCAGCTCCTTGCCCGGGCGGTGGCCGCAGCGCTTGGCGCCGACCTGGTCTTCGATGTGCATCGCGCCGGCGCCGAACTTGATCAGCGATTTGACTGTGCGTCCGACGTTGAAGGCGCTGGCGCCAAAACCGGTGTCCACGTCCACCAGCAGCGGCAGCGAGCATGCGTCGGTGATGCGGCGGATGTCGGTGAGCACGTCATCAAGATTGGAGATGCCCAGGTCGGGCAGGCCGAGCGAGCCCGCGGCGACGCCGCCTCCGGACAGGTAAATGGATTTGTAGCCGCTGCGCTCGGCCATGCGTGCGTGATAGGCGTTGATGGCGCCTATGCATTGCAGCGGCTTTTCCGACTTGAGTGCGGCGCGGAATTTCGCTCCGGCTGAAAGGGATTGGGTCATTTTGGATTCTCTCAGGTTAAAGTTTATCAGCCCGACTCAGGCAAAAAACGCCTTGGCGGCCTGTTCGGAAATGGTTACGCCCGTGACCCTGGCTTTTTGCAGGATTTCCCAGAAGTAGCGGTAAGTGGCGCGGTCGTGCAATTCGCCGGCATACTGGATCGGCCCCCATTCGCCCGCTTGCGCCGCGAGCAGGATGTTGGCCGCGTCCTGGACCTCGGAGTAGTCGGGCTTCATCGCGTCGACGATGGACTGGATTTGTGTCGGGTAGATCGACCACATGCGCAAAAAGCCGAACTCGTGGCGGGCGCGGTAGGCATCGTTGTAGGCAGTGTGCGGGTTTTTCAGGTCGAGCGTGACGTTGTGTGCCGGCACGATGCCGTTGGCGAGCGCCGCCGCGACCACTTCGGTCTTGGCGCGTGCGAGCAACTTGTGGTCGAACTGCGCCGGTGAGCGCATGGCGGCCGCGGGGATCGCGCCGTGGTGCCCGGAGACAAAGTCCATCAGGCCAAAATCGAGCACCTGCAGCCAGGGCAATGCGGCGATCGCCTGCGCATCGCGCAGTGCGCCGTGGGTTTCCACCAGCACGTGCAGCGGGATGGCACGCTTGACGCCGTGGTTTGCCGCGCATTTCTGGATGTAATCGACCATCTCCGCCACTTGCGAGGCCGCTGTTGGTTTTGGGATGGTGATGTAGGCGAGCAGGTTGCCGGCGCCCGAAACCAGGATGTCGACGTCCTTTTTCCAGTGCGCATGCGTGTGGTCGTGCATGCGCACGCCGGCCTGCTTGTGCTTGTTGGCCGGCGAGTTGAGCATGCGCACGATCATTTCGGCGTGCTCTTTTTCCTTGCCGGCCTGGGCGCCGTCCTCGCAGTCGCAGGTGATGTCGAAGATCGGGCCGAGTTTGTCCTGCAATTCGAACGCCTTGACTATAAGTTTCTCACTGCCGGCGAAGTGCTCGCAGGACGGGATGACCGGAAAGGGTTTTTCACCCCGGAACAGGGCTTCGCTGGGATGAACGCGTTTCATGAGGACTTCCTTGGTATCAGCACTGTGTAATCGAGATCGAGTACAACGTGGGCGTGGTAGCCGCCGCTGTTATTCCTTACGGTGACCACTTCGGCGACCGGGAGATTCTTCACGCCGACCAAGCGCAGGCGCAGGGCGCCGATATCACGGCGGCCGGGCAGCTCCCATTTGTCCAGCACCTCGCTCAGCGCGTACAGCGTATCGCCGGCGAAGGTCGGGGCGACATGGCTGCCGCCGTTGATGGCGGCGATGATGAGCGCGTTCTCCAGTCCGTCGTGGGAGAGCGCCCGGCAAACCGACATGACGTGGCCGCCATACACCAGGCGTCGTCCGAATTGCGAGTCCTTCATGGCCAGGGCGTCAAAGTGCACGCGGGCGTTGTTTTGATAGAGTCGCGTCGCCAGCATGTGATCGGCTTCTTCCACGGTCATGCCCGAGGGATGGTCGATGCGCTCGCCCGTTTCGTAGTCGTCCCACCAATGGCCGTCGCTCGTGGCGATTGTTGCAAATCCGGAGGCGTCAAAGCCCGGCGGTATGCACAGTGCCTGCGGGGCGACAAATTCGCTCAAGGGCGGCACATGCGTCGCGGGCGCCGGTGCGGTCGCGTCCTGCTTGTGCACCATGACCCAGCGCACCCAGGTGAGCACCGTTTGCTGGTTCTGGTTGTTGATGGTGGAGCGCACCCAGACCACGCCCGATTTGCCACTGGTGTTTTGTTTCAGTCCTATGACCTCGGAGCTGGCGCTGAGTGTGTCGCCAGCGTAGACCGGCAGCAAGAAGCGCACATCGGCGTAACCGAGGTTGGCGATGGCGTTGAGCGAGATGTCCGGCACGGTCTTGCCGAAGGCCACATGAAAGGCCAGCAGGTCGTCGATGGGACGGTCGCGATAACCGAGGGAATGGGCGACCGGCCGTGACGAGGGCAGGACGTGGCGGGCCCCGGTCAGTGCCATGTAAAGGGAGCTGTCGCCCTCGCCGAGCGTGCGTGGCGTGGCGTGGACCATCTGCTGTCCAAGGCGGAAATCCTCGAAGAAATTTCCGCGGCGCGGCTTCATCAGGCTTGCGCGGAGTGAGTTTTCTCGATGGCTTCGACGCGGCCGATCACGCGCCGTGCCGCCACCACGTGCATCTGTTCGATCGGGTGATCGTTGGCGGCCACTCTGGCCGCCTTCTCAAGAAAGCGCGGATTGCTGGCCGGGGCACAAAGCATGCTCCGGCAGCGACCGGAATATTTCATCGGGGGAGCTTTCCGCTTAGCCGAGCAGATGCTTCACACCGTCGCGCTCTTCGAGCAACTCTTTCAGGGTGAAATCCATTTTTTCACGGCTGAAGGCGTCGATTTCGAGGCCGGTGATGCGCGTGTAGGCGCCGTTGGCGCAGGTCACCGGCACGCCGTACATCACGCCTTCGGGGATGCCGTAGCTGCCGTCGGAGGGGATGCCCATGGTGACCCACTTGCCGTTGGTGCCCAGCGTCCAGTCGCGGATGTGGTCGATGGCGGCGTTGGCGGCCGATGCGGCCGAGGACAGGCCGCGTGCCTCAATGATGGCGGCGCCGCGCTTGCCGACGGTCGGAATGTAGGTGTCGCGATACCAGGTTTCGTCGTTGACCAGCGTCTTGGCGGCGGTACCGGCGATGGTGGCGAAGCGAATGTCCGGATACATGGTTGGCGAGTGGTTGCCCCAGACGACCATCTTCTCGATTGCATCGACCGGTTTGCCGGTGCGCGTGGCCAGTTGCGACAGGGCGCGGTTGTGGTCAAGACGCAGCATGGCGGTGAAATTGCCGCTGGGCAGGTCGGGTGCCGATTTCATGGCGATGTAGGCGTTGGTGTTGGCCGGGTTGCCAACCACGAGAACCTTGACGCTGCGCTTGGCGACCTCGTTGAGGGCTTTGCCCTGAACGGTGAAGATGGCGCCGTTGGCTTCAAGCAGGTCTTTGCGTTCCATGCCCTTGGAGCGCGGGCGGGCGCCGACGAGCAGGGCCACATCGACATCCTTGAAGGCGACCTTGGCGTCAGAGGCGGCGACCATGCCGGCGAGCAGCGGGAAGGCGCAGTCATCGAGTTCCATCATCACGCCCTTGAGCGCGTTTTGCGCTTTTTCGTCGGGAATTTCGAGCATTTGCAGGATCACCGGCTGGTCTTTGCCAAGCATTTCGCCACTGGCGATACGAAACAGCAGGCTGTAGCCAATCTGGCCGGCGGCGCCGGTGACTGCAACACGAACGGGGGACTTGGCCATGATGGGCTCCGAGGGGAAAGAATTTTGAAGGGTTGTGATTATGCGGTGCGGCGGTTCTTTTTGCAGCGGCCGAGCTGAAAGCGAGCTTTTCCAGCGTAATGCTGCAGTGCACTTGTGCAAAGTTCTGTAAATGTTAGGCGCTCTAAAAAGGGGTGTCAATAACTATCTTATATCTTATATAAGACATATAAATAGTGATGGACTGGGCGATCTGCTTTGTGGAAGAATTCACCGAATGAATGCAGCCTCCCCGACCTTCAGCCCGCTTTACCGCCAGATAAAGGCGTTGATTTTGCAAAGCCTGCAGCGCGCGGAGTGGCGTCCTGGTGAGGCCATTCCGAGCGAGTTGGAGTTGGCGGCCTATTACAAGGTCAGCCAAGGCACTGTGCGCAAGGCCATCGATGAATTATCTGCCGAACATCTGCTGCTACGCCGCCAGGGCAAGGGCACATTTGTAGCGACGCACAGTGAAGCGCGCGCGCAGTTCCGGTTTTTGCGCTTGATGCCGCTGGAGGGCGAGCAGGAATATCCGTCCAGCCGGCTCCTTGAGTGCCGGCGTGCTCGCGCCGGTGCGGAGATTGCCCGAGAGCTGCAAATGAAGGCCGGGGACAGCCTGGTGTTTTTGCGCCGCGTGCTCATTTTCAAGGGCGAGCCTACGGTGATCGACGAGATCTCGCTCCCGGGGAGTATTTTCAAGGGGCTTAGTGCGGCCAAGTTCAACGAGTACAAGGGCTCGATGTACAACCTGTTCGAGACCGAGTTCGGCACGCGCATGTTGCGGGCCGAAGAGCGCATCAGTGCACTTGCCGCTGATGCGGAAACCGGCAAGTTGCTCGAAGTGTCCGTGGGTACGCCGCTTTTGTGCGTGGACCGCGTGTCCTACACCTATGGTGACAAGCCGGTGGAAGTGCGGCGCGGCCTTTATCGCACCGATCGCCATTACTACAAGAACGTCCTCAGCTGACCGGTTTGGTCTGCCTTGAGGCCATCGGGTATTGCAATCCGTCGGCGTATCGCTGCCTGTCGCAGCGAGCGACTTTCCCGGATCGTGATTGGCGCGTGCCGCGGTGCGTTAATTCAAGTTTGTGCCGCCTATTCCGATAACTTCTTTATTGCAGGGCACAAAAGCTGCGGCAAGACTGCTATAATTTTCGTTCGTGATGGGCGCGAGCTAACGCGGTCATCATAGCGAAGGAATACTCAAATGCCTGATTCATCAACAAAAAAAGTCCGTCCCATCTGGTTCAATTTAAGCCCGCTGAACCTGCCTCTTCCGGGAATAGTATCGATTCTCCATCGCATCAGCGGCCTGTTGCTGTTCGCCGGACTGGTGTGGCTGCTCTACTTGCTTGAAATGAGCCTGTCCTCCGAGACCGGGTTCAATCATTTCAAGGCTTATATTGCCCATCCCCTGGTGAAGCTTGCCTTGCTTGGCTACCTCTGGGCTTACCTGCACCATTTTTGCGCCGGTATCCGCTATTTATTTCTCGACATTCACAAGGGCATCGACCTCGTCACCGCGCGCAAGACCAGTTATGCGGTGTTTGCCGTCAGCCTGGGTGTGACAGCGATTCTGGGAGCCAGGCTATGGTAAAGCGCGTTATTACCGGCGCCCACTACGGACTGAAGGACTGGCTTGCCCAGCGCGTTACCGCGGTGATCATGGCCGCCTACACGCTGATGTTCGTGGTCGCGCTGTTGGTGGTGCGGGAAATCGATTTTTTCGTCTGGAAGAGTATTTTCAGCCAGGGCTGGATCCGCATGGCGACCTTCCTGTTCACCATCAGCGTGCTGATTCACGCCTGGGTGGGCATGCGCGATATCTGGATGGATTACATAAAGCCTACGGGCCTGAGATTACTGCTCCAGGTCGTCACCATATTGTGGCTGGTGGGTTGTGGCGGCTGGGCAATGCAGATTATCTGGAGGCTGTGACGTGGGTATCACGAAAAGATCGTTTGACGCGGTAGTCGTGGGAGCGGGCGGTGCCGGTCTGCGCGCGGCTTTGCAATTGGCCGAGGCCGGTATCAAGACCGCCGTGCTGTCCAAGGTGTTTCCGACCCGTTCGCATACCGTGGCCGCGCAGGGGGGCATCGGCGCCGCCCTGAGCAACATGGGGGAGGACAGCTGGTTGTGGCACATGTACGACACCGTCAAGGGCTCCGATTACCTTGGCGACCAGGATGCGATCGAATTCATGTGCCGCGAGGCGCCCAAGGCGGTGTATGAACTCGAGCATTACGGCATGCCATTTGATCGCAACGACAATGGCACCGTCTACCAGCGCCCCTTTGGCGGCCATTCACAGAATTTCGGTGAGCGTCCGGTGCAGCGTTCCTGTTGCGCGGCGGATCGTACCGGTCACGCCATGCTGCACACGCTTTACCAGCGCAATGTGCGCGCCAACACGCAGTTTTTTGTCGAATGGATGGCGCTTGACCTGATTCGTGGCGCCGATGGCAGCGTGCTCGGCGTGACGGCGATGGAGATGGAAACCGGCGAGGTGATGATCTTGCAGGGGCGCGCCACACTCTTTGCCACCGGCGGTGCCGGGCGCATCTACTCGGCCAGCACCAATGCCTTCATCAACACCGGCGACGGGCTGGGCATGACCGCTCGCGCCGGGATTCCCCTCGAGGACATGGAGTTCTGGCAATTCCACCCGACCGGTGTCGCCGGCGCTGGCGTGCTGATCACCGAGGGCGTGCGCGGCGAGGGCGGTTACCTGCTCAACAAGAACGGCGAGCGTTTCATGGAACGCTATGCACCGACGATGAAGGATCTTGCCAGCCGCGATGTGGTGTCGCGCGCCATGGCAACCGAAATCAAGGAAGGCCGCGGCGCCGGCAAGGATGGCGACTGCATCCTGCTCAAACTCGATCACCTTGGCCCCGAAGTGATAGACAAACGCCTGCCCGGTATTCGCGAGATCGCGAAAAAATTCGCCAACGTCGACCCGGCGCGCGACCCGATCCCGGTTGTGCCCACTGTGCACTACCAGATGGGTGGCATCCCGACCAACTACCATGGCGAGGTCGTCGCCCCTGGAGCGGGCGGCCCCAACAGCGTGGTTGAGGGCTTTTATGCCGCCGGCGAATGCGCCTGCGCTTCAGTGCACGGCGCGAATCGACTCGGCACCAACTCGCTCACCGACCTCGTGGTGTTCGGCAAGGCCGCCGGTGACAGCGTGGTGAAGTACCTGGCGAAAAATCCCGGCCACAAGGAGTTGCCGACGGACGCGGCTGATTTCAGCCTGTCACGGCTGGCGCGCCTGGAAAACCAAAAGGGCGGCGAGAGTGTCTATGAAGTTGGCAACGCCATGCGCCGCAATATGCAGCTGCACTGCGGCGTGTTCCGTTTCCCCGACCTGCTGACCGAAGGGGTGAAGAATATCCGCGAGATCGCCGAGCGCGTGAAACACACCGAAATCAAGGATAAGTCGAAGGTGTTCAACACCGCGCGCATTGAGGCGCTGGAACTGGACAACCTCATCGAGGTGGCGCGCTCGACCATGGTCTCGGCCGAGGCGCGCAAGGAGTCGCGCGGCGGTCATGATCGCGAGGATTTTCACGCGCGTGATGACGTCAACTGGCTCAAGCACTCGCTCTGGTACAAGGAGGGCGACCGTCTCGATTACAAACCGGTCAACCTCAAGCCGCTGACTGCGGAGTCCTTTGAACCCAAGGCGCGGGTCTACTGATCCGGCATCTGGAGAGAACATGAAGTTCAGAATTTTTCGCTACGACCCCGACAAGGACGCCAAACCGTACATGAAAGAGTACGACGTCCAGCTCGAACCGACCGACCGCATGCTCCTTGATGCGCTGATCCGGATCAAATCGATAGACGACACGCTCAGCCTGCGCCGATCCTGCCGTGAGGGTGTGTGCGGCTCTGACGCGATGAACATCAACGGCAAAAACGGCCTCGCCTGCATCACGCCGGTGTCGGAGCTGAAGGAGCCGGTGGAGTTGCGACCGCTGCCCGGCCTGCCGGTGATCCGTGACCTGATTGTCGACATGACACAGTTTTTCAAGCAGTACCATTCGATCAAGCCCTACCTGGTGAATAACGAACCGCCTCCGGAGAAAGAGCGGCTGCAGTCGCCCGCCGAGCGCGAGCAACTCGATGGTTTGTACGAGTGTATTCTTTGCGCGTGCTGCTCGACCGCTTGCCCGTCGTTCTGGTGGAATCCGGACAAATTCGTCGGCCCCGCCGGACTGTTGCAGGCCTACCGCTTTATCGCTGATACGCGCGACCAGGACACGGCCGGGCGGCTGGACAACCTTGAGGACCCATACCGCCTGTTCCGCTGCCACAGCATCATGAATTGCGTCGACGTCTGCCCGAAGGGGCTCAATCCGACCAAGGCGATCGGCAAGATCAAGGAATTGATGGTCAAGCGCGCGGTGTAAGCCGCGAGCGGTCCTATGCATGCCATCACCCATCCAGATGCCGCCGAAATGCGGCGCCTGCACTGGCGCTGTCGTCGCGGAATGCTCGAAAACGACCTCGTTTTGACGCAGTTTCTCGAGAAACACAGCGCCGATCTTGACCTCGGACGCCTGAAGCAACTGAATCAACTGTTGGCATTGGACGATGCCGATTTGTGGGACATTATCAGCGGCCGCGCCGAATCGGGCGACCAAGGGCTCGCGGAAATTATTGGCTGGCTGCGCGCTTGCTAGGCCGGTTCATTTAGACGAAAGGGAAATGCTGATGGAAGCGAAAAGCAAAGCCGTTCTGCAATACGGCGAAGGCAAGTCGGTGGAGTTTCCGGTGTTTGGCGGTTCGATCGGGCCGGACGTCATTGACATCCGCAGCCTGTATGGCAAGACGGGCATGTTCACTTACGACCCGGGCTTTCTCTCAACGGCGAGTTGCAGTTCGGGCATCACCTATATTGACGGTGACAAGGGCGAACTGCTTTATCGCGGCTATCCGATCGAGCAGCTTGCCGTCAACTGCGACTTCCTTGAGACCTGCTATTTGTTGCTCAAGGGCGATCTGCCAAACAAGGCGGAAAAGGACAAGTTCGTTGATACCGTGACCCGTCACACCATGGTTCACGACCAGCTTACGCGCTTTTTTACCGGCTTCCGTCGCGATGCCCATCCGATGGCCATCCTGGTGGGAACGGTCGGTGCGTTGTCGGCTTTCTATCACGATTCCCTCGACATCAACAATCCCGAGCATCGTGAAATTTCCGCCTTTCGCCTTATCGCCAAGTTGCCGACGATTGTCGCGATGGCCTATAAGTACTCGATCGGGCAGCCTTTCGTATATCCGCGCAATGACCTGTCCTACTCGGCCAATTTCATGCGCATGATGTTCGCGGTGCCGGCCGAGGAATACAAGGTCAACGATGTGCTGGTGCGCGCCATGGACCGGATATTCATCCTGCATGCCGACCATGAACAGAACGCATCGACTTCGACCGTGCGCTTGTCCGGTTCGTCCGGCGCCAATCCGTTTGCCTGCATCGCCGCAGGCATCGCCTGTTTGTGGGGGCCGGCGCATGGCGGTGCCAACGAGGCCGCGCTGCAGATGCTCATCGATATCGGCGATGTGTCCAGGATCGGCGAGTTCATCAAGCAGGTTAAGGACAAGAACTCCGGCGTGAAGCTGATGGGCTTCGGTCACCGTGTTTACAAGAACTACGATCCTCGCGCCAAGCTCATGCGCGAAACCTGTTACGAGGTGCTCAACGAGCTCGGCCTGCACGATGACCCGTTGTTCAAGCTGGCGATGGCGCTGGAAAAGATCGCCCTTGAGGACGACTATTTTGTCAGCCGCAAGCTTTATCCGAACGTTGATTTTTACTCGGGCATCGTACAGCGCGCGCTGGGCATTCCTGTGGCCATGTTCACCTGCATATTTTCGCTCGCCCGTACGGTCGGCTGGATTGCGCAGTGGAACGAGATGATCGCCGACCCGGAGCAAAAAATAGGGCGTCCGCGCCAGTTGTTCACCGGCGCACAAAAGCGTGACGTGGTGCCGATGGCCAAGAGGTAAAAAGGGAACGGTGAATGGTGAATCGCCGTCGCGCCATCTTCTCCACGATCCTGCCGCCTTTCACCTTTTACCATTCTCTATTTCCCCATTCACCGTTATCCGGGATGACGCCATCATGATGAAGCAGCAAATGTCCAGTTCCCATCTTTTCGGCGGCAACGCGCCGTTTGTAGAAGCGCTGTACGAGAGCTACCTCGAAAACCCCGCTTCGGTGCCGGAAAACTGGCGAGAGTATTTCGACCAAATGCAGAACCTGCCCGGCGCCGAACTCAAGGATGTTGCGCACGCCCCGGTGGTGGAGTCATTCGTCCAGCGCGCCAAGTTGGGCCAGTTGGGCAGCCGCGCCCTGATGCAAAACGGCGGGGCGCCCGAGCGCCTGCAGGTTGCGGCTTTGCTGCTGGTGACCTCTTACCGGATTTCCGGCTCGCGCTGGGCGACGCTCGATCCGCTCAAGCGCGTAACGCGGCCGGCGGTGCCCGAACTTGAGCCCGCCTACTATGACCTCGCAGAGTCCGATCTGGATACCATGGTCAGTTCCGGCTCCTTTGTCGGCCCGGATCGAATCACCCTGCGCGAGCTGGTGCAGGCGCTGCGTGATACCTACTGCCGCAACATCGGCTTTGAATACATGTTTGTGAACGACCGCGCCCAACGCCTTTGGATACAGCAGCGCGTCGAACCCAACCGCGCGACGGCAAAGTTCTCCCCCGAGTACCAGCGCCGCATCATGCAAAAGCTGACCGAGGCGGAGACTCTGGAGAAATACCTGCATACCCGTTACGTCGGGCAAAAACGCTTCTCACTGGAGGGTGGCGAGAGCCTGATCCCGGCGGTGGATGAACTGATCCAGCGTGCCGGCGGCAACGGTGTGCAGGAAATTGTCATCGGCATGGCGCACCGGGGGCGCCTGAACGTCCTGGTCAACGTGCTTGGCAAGATGCCCAGCGACCTGTTCTCGGAGTTCGAGGGCAAACACCACAGCGATTTCTCATCGACCGGAGACGTCAAATATCACAACGGCTTTTCATCGGATATTTCCACGCCCGGCGGCCCTGTGCATATCAGCGCCGCGTTCAACCCGTCCCATCTTGAAATCGTCAACCCTGTGGTCGAGGGGTCCGTGCGCGCCCGTCAGCGCCGTCGCGGCGATGTCGCGGGCGACCAGGTTCTGCCCATCCTGATTCATGGCGATGCCGCTTTTGCGGGGCAGGGCGTGGTGATGGAAACGCTGAACCTTGCCAATACGCGCGGCTACGGCACCGGCGGCACCGTGCACATCGTCGTTAATAACCAGATCGGTTTCACCACCTCGGATCCGCGCGATGCGCGATCGACCACGTATTGCACCGATGTGGCCAAAATGGTCGAGGCGCCGATATTTCATGTCAACGGCGACGATCCGGAGGCGGTGCAGTTTGTCACCCAGCTCGCGCTCGATTACCGCACGCAATTCAAAAAAGACGTCGTCATCGACATGGTGTGCTTCAGGAAGCTCGGCCATAACGAGCAGGATGAGCCCTTTGTCACGCAGCCGCTGATGTACAAGAAAATTTCGCAGCATCCGGGCACGCGCAAGCTCTACGCCGACCGACTGATCGCGCAGGGCGTGCTCAGGGCCGAGGAGCCGGATGCGATGATCAAGAAATTCCGCGACGACCTTGACGCCGGACGCCACACCTCAAACCCCGTGCTGTCCAATTTCAAGAGCAAATTCGCCATCGACTGGTCGCCCTTCCTCGGGGCCAAATGGACCGATGCCGCGGATACCCATGTGCCGATGACAGAGTTGCAGCGTCTCGCCGACAAACTTACGACTATCCCGGAGGGGTTCAAGATGCACCCCACGGTGGAGCGTCTTAATGCTGCGCGCCGCCAGATGGGCGAGGGCAAGTTGCCGGTGGACTGGGGTATGGCCGAAACACTGTCCTATGCGTCGCTGGTCGCCAACGGCTACAGCGTCCGCTTGTCGGGGCAGGACTGCGGACGCGGCACCTTTGCGCACCGCCATTCTGTTTTGCACGACCAGGATCGCGAGCGCTGGGACTCTGGCACCTATGTCCCGCTGTCCAATATCGCCAAGGACCAGGGTGATTTCGTCGTCATCGATTCGGTGTTGTCGGAGGAGGCGGTGCTCGGATTCGAGTATGGTTATTCGAGCGCAGAGCCCAACGACCTGGTTATCTGGGAAGCGCAGTTTGGCGATTTCGCCAACGGCGCCCAGGTGGTGATCGACCAGTTCATTTCGTCGGGAGAAGCCAAATGGGGCCGCGTCTGCGGTCTGGTGATGCTGCTGCCGCATGGCTACGAAGGCCAGGGGCCGGAGCATTCATCGGCGCGCGTTGAACGCTACCTGCAGCTGTGCGCGGAGCACAACATGCAGGTTTGCATGCCTTCCAACGCCGCGCAGATTTTTCACCTGTTGCGCCGCCAGATGCTGCGG
>CAMDDU010000063.1:0-19527 GCA_945892985.1 Bordetella parapertussis | reverse complement strand
CAGCTCGATGTGATAGCGTTGCTCAAAGGTGAGATGCTTGTAGCGCATGGGATGCTCCTATCCGTCTTCGCAAACAGAAAGGTACACCCTGGGGCATCTCACCTTCCTCTAAAGCCCGGATGTTGCACTTCGAGGTTTAATTCGCAAATCGCCCGCAAAGCCGCGCCTGGCGCGGCTTTGCGGGCGATTGCATTTTAGCGTCGCTCGACCAGCAGGCGGCATAACAGCGAGCCGGCGAACATGGCGATGACAAAGGCGGGCGCCTCCAGGCCCGGTCGCGACAGCGCGGCAAGCGCCGGTCCCGGGCAATAGCCCGCCAGCCCCCAACCGGCGCCGAAAATTGCCGCGCCGGCAAGCAACTTGAGGTCTATTTGCGCCAGCGCCGGCAGGGCAAAGCGGCCGCCGAACACCGGGGCTTTGCGCCTTAGCGCGAAGCGAAAACCGATCGAGGTCACGACCAGCGCGGCGCCCATGACCAGGGCGAGGCTCGGGTCCCACTCGCCACTGATGTCGAGGAATGCCTGGACCTTGTTCGGGTTGACCATTTGCGACACGGCAAGGCCGAGGCCGAAGAGCAGGCCCGATGTCAGGGCGGCGAGGTTGCGTCCCATGTCAAAACGCTCCGGCAAGGCGCAACGCGAACACCGCGCCGGCGCCAAAGGCCATGAACACCAGGGTCGCCGCGATAGAACGTGGCGAAAGGCGTGCGATGCCGCACACGCCGTGCCCGCTGGTGCAGCCGCTACCAAGCCGCGTGCCGAATCCGACCAGCAGTCCCGCGGCAATGATGAGCCCCAACGGATAGTTGCTGCGCGCGATAAAGGCGGGCGGTGCAAGCCACAGCCAGGTGCCCGCGCCGACGATCAGGCCGACAATGAACAGCACGCGCCAGGCGGTGTCGCCACGGGGCCCATTCATTGCGCCGTTGACGATGCCGCTGATGCCGGCGATACGGCCGTTAAGCCACAACAGCAGCGCGGCCGCAAAGCCGATCAATGCGCCGCCGGCAAGGGCAGGCCAGGGGGTGAAGTTATGCATCAGTGATCCTCGTGCGTTTCAGGTCTTAGCCTTGAGCGGGCAGGTGCTCACGCCCAGCAGGGTGTAGAGCGGGCAAAAGCTGAACAAGCCGGTGGCAAGCGCCATCACGCCAATCCAGCCCCAGACGCCGATCATTCCGGTAAGGGCCAGACCTGTCAGTGCGAGGCCCGCAACAACGCGCAGGGCGCGATCAATACCGCCGACATTTAGTTTCATGTGTGCCTCCGATTTCTTTCCAATCGCGTTGGGCGGCCGACACGGTTTGGGCGCCAGGCTCGGGCCGGCAGCGCAGCTTGCGCTTAATGCTTGCTTGACGGCCGCAGCTTAGTATTATACCATACCCCCTACCGTATATAAAATAATTCTAAATTTAAAACCAAAGCACAAGGATGGCCCACCGGCGGCGGACGGACAACTGAAGAAATGGAGGCGCAAGCATGGCGGACCGGCTCGAAGAAAAGCACCGCAAGGATCTGATCCTGCGGCTAAAGCGGGTTGAGGGGCAGTTGCGCGGCCTGCAAAAAATGATCGAGACTGGCGATGATTGCGAAAAGGTCGGCCAGCAGATGGCGGCCAGCCGCAAGGCGCTTGACCGCGCTTTTTATCAGATGATCGGATGCATGCTCGAGCAACATGCGCTCAAGCATCCTTACCGTGCGAGCGAGATAACCGGAATGCTCGCGCGCCTTGCCTGAGGAATGTTTGACATGTCGCTGCCGATGATCCAGTTGTTCGATGCCGAATCGTCCACTTATACCTATTTGCTGATCGACAGGGTCTCCCGTGCGGCGGCGTTGATCGATCCGGTGGACACCCAGGCCGAGCGTGACCTTGCGCTGATAAAGCGCGAGGGCCTGAAGTTGCGCTACACCATCGAAACACACGCGCACGCCGACCACGTTACCTCAGCGGGGCGGCTGCGCGAGCTGACCGGCGCCACTGCGGTGGCGCCCGCCGGCTGCCACATCGTAGCGGCCGATCTGCAGGCTCTCAACGGTGAATTGATTCGTTTTGGTGACGAGGCGATCCGCGTGATTAACACGCCGGGGCACACCGCCGGAAGCGCCAGCTACCTGTGGCGTGACAACCTGTTCACCGGCGACGCGTTGCTGATCATGGGGTGCGGGCGCACCGACTTCCAGGGCGGCGACGCGGGCGCGCTCTATGACAGCATCACGCAGAAACTATTCACCCTGCCCGATGACACCAAGGTGTGGCCGGGACACGACTACAAGGGCTTCACGGTGTCGACCATAGGCCGCGAAAAGGCACATAATCCGCGGCTTGCCGGCAAGAGCCGCGGACAGTTCATCGAGTTGATGGGCAATTTGCACCTGCCCAAGCCAAGGCTCATTGACGTGGCGGTTCCGGCCAATCGGCGGCTGGGAATCCCGCACGGCTGAACGGCGACGCTCTGCGCGTGCCGCTACAGCCAGCCGGATTTGCGGAAGCGGAAAAACAGGTGGCAATCGATGCCCACCATCAGTGCCAGCGCCAGCGGGTAGCCATAGGCCCATTTGAGCTCCGGCATGTGTTCGAAATTCATGCCATAAATGCCGGCGATCAGTGTGGGCACGGCAACCAGTGCGGCGTAGGCGGCGAGGCGCTTGGTTACATCCGACTCGCCGACAGCGATCATCGACAGGTTGACCGAAATGGCGGTGATCACCATCTCCCGCGTGGAATCGATTGACTGGTTGAGTCGTCCGAGGTGGTCGTAGACGTCGCGGAAGTAGTCGTTCAGCCCTGTGCAGGCCTGCGGCACGCGACCGCCGTACAGTTTGCCCACGGCCTCGAGCAGCGGCGCGGCGGCGTGCTTGAGTGTCATCAATTTTTGTTTCAAACCGTAGAGTGCCTCGATGTTGGCGCGCGCGTTGCCGCCGGAGAAAATCCGCTCCTCAATACCCTCCAGTTCTTCCTCGAGCCTGTCGAGGATGGGGAAGTATCGGTCCACCACCGCGTCGATCAATGCATAGAGCACGTAGCCCGAGCCGTGGCGCAGCAGTTCGGGTTCGCGCTCGCAACGTGCGCGAACTTCGGAGAAACCCTTTTGCGTCCGGCTGCGCACCGACAGCACGAAATTGCGCCCGATGAAAATAGCGGCCTCGCCGACGTGCAGGTCGTCTTCAGTCGCTTCTACCATGTGCAAGACGAAAAAAAGCGTGTCGCCGTATTCCTCGGATTTCGGCCGCTGGTGCCCGTAGAGCGCATCCTCGACGGCAAGGTCGTGCAGCCCGAATTCTTCCTGCATCTCGCCCAGTTCCCCGCCATCCGGATCGGCGAGTGCGACCCAGACAAAACATTCTGGCCGGCTGATGTAGTCGCTGATTTGCTGCTTGGTGATGTCGGCGAGCTTGAGGCCGTTCTGGTAGGCGACGCAATTGACGAGCATGCGGGTTCCTTCAATAGCCGTAGACGAGAGCAGGATTATCGACCAGGATACGCCGGCGTGTCGCATCGTCGTCGGCCCAGTGCAGCAGCAGGTCGAGCATGGCGGCGCTGGACGGTTGCGGGTTCTGGTTCGGGTGGGGCCAGTTGCTCGCCCAGAGGCAGTGCTCCGGGTGCGCGCTAATCAGCGCGCGCGCAAGCGTGCTGACATCGTCGTAGCGGGGCGGCCCGATTTTTGATGTTTCGTAGGGTGCGGCCAGCTTGACCCAGGCGCGCCCGCCATCGAGCAGGTCGAGCAGGCAGTGGAAGGCGGCGTTGGCGGTGTCCACGGGCTCGAGGAACTTGCCGTTGTGGTCCAGCACCAGGTTGCCGGGCAGGCGC
Organism: Bordetella parapertussis; assembly: GCA_945892985.1. Taxonomy (GTDB): domain Bacteria; phylum Pseudomonadota; class Gammaproteobacteria; order Burkholderiales; family SG8-39; genus CAITSH01. The sequence goes on along the minus strand of CAMDDU010000063.1, from coordinate 15,720 downwards.
CGGATCATTTCGATGTGCTTTGGCAGCTCGCGGCCGTCCAGTTGCAGGTTGATGTGCCAGCCCAGCGGGGCGATGCGCGCGGCCATCGCTTCGAGACTTTCCCAGGGCAGCAGCCCGCCCTTGAGCATGAAATAGCGCACGCCGCGCACCCCGGCGCGATCCAGGCGGTTTAGCTCGTCCTCGCCCACGTCCGGCTTTATTACGGCGATGCCGCGCGCGCCGGCGCCGAAGGCGGCCATGGCCTCAAGCGTACAGCTGTTGTCAAAGCCGTAGGCCGCCGGTTGCACCACGACCACGCGCTCCAGCCCGAGCGCGGCCTGCACTGTGCGGTAGGCGGCGATGGGTGCATGCGGTGGCATGAACGGGGCGGTCGCGACCGGCGTATAGCGGTCATCGTAGACGTGCATGTGGCAGTCGGTGGCGCCGGCGGGCGCCTTGAGCTGGGGTGTCATGGGAGAGGCCTTGACAGTAGGGGGTAGGCTCGAGGCGGCTGAGCGGGTGCTTGGATGATGCCGCAAGCAGGATAGGTGCGCCACCGCCGGCGGCGGCGCGGTGGCTGGCTGGCGTAAAATACCTGCTTTTCCATGTCCTGATGACGCCATGCCAAACCTTAGCCGCCGTACTGCCAGCCTCGGAACCGAAAATGCATTCGTGGTGCTCGCCGAGGTCAATGACCTCATCCGCAAGGGCAAGGACATCATTTCATTCTGCATCGGCCAACCCGATTTTCACACGCCGGTGAACATACAGGATGCGGCGGTCAAGGCGATCCGAGAAGGCAAGCACGGCTACACCGCCTCGGCCGGCATTGCGGAACTGCGTGATGCGGCGGCGCGTTACATGGGCGCCATGCGCGGCCTCAGCATCGATCCTGAGCACGTGGTGGTCGGCGCCGGCGCCAAGCCCTTTATCGCCTACGCCATCCTGTGCACCACCGATTACGGCGCTGGCGACGAGGTGATTTATCCCAACCCGGGTTTCCCCATTTACGAATCGCAAATCCTCGCACACGGTGCGGTGCCGGTGCCGCTTTACCTGCGCGAGGCGCGCGACTTTGCCTTCGACCCGGCCGAACTTGAGGCCAAGATCACGCCCAAGACCAAACTGCTGATCCTCAATTCGCCGCACAACCCGACCGGCGGCAGCCTCACGCCCGCCGACTTCGAGGCCGTCGCCGCCATCCTGCGCCGCCATCCCCAGGTCTGGGTGTACGCCGATGAAATCTATTCGCGCCTGGTCTACCAGGGTAAATTCGCGTCCATCGCGGCGCTGCCGGGCATGTATGAGCGCACCATCATTTCCGACGGCGCATCCAAGACCTGGGCGATGACGGGCTGGCGCATCGGCTTTGCCTCCAACCCGGTGCTGGCGCCGCATTTCGTGCGCTGGGTCACCAACACCGATTCCTGCGCCTCGCAGATCAGCCAGTGGGCGGCGGTCGAGGCGCTCAACGGTCCGCAAACCGAAGCGGAAAAAATGCGCCAGTCCTTCCTTGACCGGCGCGACCTCATCGTCGGCCTGCTCAACAAGGTGCCGGGAATTTCCTGCCGCACGCCCGGTGGCGCGTTTTACGCGTGGCCTAACGTCACCGCAGCCTGCCATATGGTCGGCGCCAGGGATTCCGAGGAGTTTCGCAAGCGTCTGCTCAACGAGGCGGGGGTGGCGGTGTTGGCTGATATTCACTTTGGCGCCCGCGTTCCGGACGAAGGCCAGCACATCCGTTTCTCCTATGCCGCATCGCCCGAAGCGATACGCGCCGGTGTTGGCCGCATCGCCGATTTCATCGCCAAGAACAAGGTCTGACCGGAGAACACGCAGTGGACAGCGCAGTCTGGAAGCCCAGCGTCACGGTCGCCGCCGTCATTGAGCGCGATGGCAGCTTCCTGCTGGTTGAAGAGGAGGCCGATGGTCGCCGTGTCTACAACCAGCCTGCGGGGCACTGGGAGCCGGGCGAAACCCTGGTCGACGCCTGCGTGCGGGAGACGCTGGAAGAAACCGCCTGGCGCTGCGAACCGCGGCAACTGGTTGGCGTCTACCGATGGCATTACGCGCCGGCGGACAACACCTTTCTGCGTTTTACCTTTGCCTGCGTGCCGCTGGGGCTGGATGCGTCGCGCCAACTGGACAGGGAAATCGTGCGCGCAGTGTGGCTGACCGCTGATGAAATCCGCAGGCTGGCTCCGGTGCACCGCAGTCCGCTGGTGATGCGCTGTATCGATGATTTTATCGCCGGACAGCGCTGGCCCCTGGAGGTGATCACGCATGTCGATTAAGGCGGGGGCCCGGGCGGCGCTGGCGCTGTTCTCTATCTGGTGTGCGGCCGTGCCGGCGCTTGCCGATGAGCAGGCGCGCGTCTGCTACAACTACGGCTGCAACGCCGAGTCCACAGTGCGCTTCCCGGAGGAGCGCCTGATGCAATATGCAGCATTGCTCGACATGGCTGCTAACGAGGCGGCGGAGCGGGAAGCCATTGCGCTGGTTATCGGCCGCATGCATGCATTGGCCGGCGCTCAGTCGCCGATCTGGTCCGACCGTGGCGGCGACAGTGAGGACGACGAGGTCGACGGCCGCATGGATTGTCTTGATCATTCCGTTACAACCAGCAATTTTCTGGCGCTGTTGCAGCGCCGCGGCCTGCTGCGCTTCCATGAGTTAAAACCGCCGGTGGCGCGCGGCATCATCTGGGAACACTGGTCGGCGCGCATCGCGACGACCGTATCGGGCGAAGAGTTCATGGTGGACAGCTGGTTCTATGACAATGGCCGCCCGGCCGTGGTCATGGGGCGCAATGTCTGGGTTGCGGGTGGTGATCCGCGCCGCCGCCGCTGGGCGATCAATGGCTGGTGAGCGCATAGTCGTCGGCATGTCCGGTGGCGTGGACTCTTCGGTTGCTGCGCTGCTGCTCAAGCAGCAGGGTTTCGATGTGCTCGGACTGTTCATGAAGAACTGGGAGGACGATGACGACGATGAGTATTGCTCCACCCGGCAGGATCTTATCGACGTCGCCTCGGTCGCTGATGTGATCGGCATCGAATTGGAGGTGGTGAATTTTGCCGCCGCCTACAAGGACAGGGTGTTTGCCGATTTTTTACGCGAATACTCCGCCGGGCGCACCCCCAACCCGGATGTGCTCTGTAACGCCGAGATCAAGTTCAAGGCCTTTCTTGAGCACGCCATGGCGCTGGGCGGCAGCCGCATCGCCACCGGCCATTACGCGCGCGTAAGCCAGCGCGCCGGTGACGGCAGATTTGAGTTGCTCAAGGCCGCCGACGGCAGCAAAGACCAGAGTTATTTCCTGCACCGCCTCAACCAGGCGCAGCTGTCGCGTACGCTGTTTCCGCTCGGGGAGATTCAAAAGACAGAAGTGCGCCGCATCGCCGAGCAGGCGGGCCTGCACAACTTTGCAAAAAAAGATTCGACAGGTATTTGTTTCATCGGTGAGCGGCCGTTTCGCGAGTTTCTTAACCGCTATTTGCCCAAGGCGCCGGGTGCGATGAAAACCCCCGGGGGGAAGATAGTTGGCGAGCACATCGGACTTGCGTTCTACACCATAGGTCAGCGCAAGGGCATCGGGTTGGGCGGCGCAAAAGACGGCGGCGGCGAACCCTGGTATGTGGCGGCAAAGGACATGGTGCGCAATGAACTTATCGTCGTGCAGGGGCACGAGCATCCGCTGTTGCTTAAGCTGGAGCTGACCGCTGCCGAGTTGTCCTGGGTGGCGGGCGAGATGCCTGAGAGTGCTGCGGATTACGCTGCCAAGACGCGTTACCGCCAGGCCGATGCGGCGTGCCACATAAGGGCAGCTGGGGATGGACATTGCGTGATGGTGTTCGAGGTTCCGCAATGGGCGGTGACGCCGGGGCAGTCTGCGGTGCTGTATCAGGGCGAGGTCTGCCTGGGCGGGGGCATCATCCAGTAGCACGCGCATCGGCGTGCGCAAAACAAAAAGGGCCGCAATCGCGGCCCTTTTGTCGTTCGCCTTGCGCCGTGAAAGCGTCAGTCCTTGTAGGCTTCCACTTCCACCCAAAGCGTGATTTCGTCGCCGACGGTCGGAATGCCGTATTTCATACCAAAGTCCGAGCGCTTGAAGGTGCCGTGCGCGTTGGCGCCGCACATTTCCTTTTTGCTTACCGGGTGGGGCCCGCATTTCCAGTTGTCAACGATGAGGGCCAGCGGCTTGGTTACGCCCAGCAGTGTCAGGTTGCCTTCCAGGCTCGACACGCTGTCGCCGCTGAATTTCACCGTTGCCGCCTTGTAGACCATCGTCGGGAACTCGGCAACATTGAAAAAATCTGCGGCGCGCAAGTGCTCATCGCGTGCGCGGGGACGATTGCCCTTGTCATTGTCGCCGGTGGTGATCGACGCCGTCTGCACCGTCAGTTCCAGTGAACCTGATTTTGCGGCGCGGTCGATGCTGAACTTGCCGGCGCTCTTGTCGAAGCGGCCGCGCATCTTCGAGTAGCCAAGATGGTTGACTTCAAAGTTGGGGTAAGTGTGGTACGGGTCAAGGGTGTAGGACTCGGGTGCAGCCACGGCAGTGAGTGGCAGTGCAACTGCGACCAGGACAAAAGCCAGCTTGGACATGCGATCTCCTCAGGGTTGTGAAGCAGGGGTGGTGAATCGGGGTGGGTGAATCAGGGGTTGCGAACAGTACATGGTGGAAAAAGACGGTTCAACCCTGCGCGCCGGCTGCGGCGGTCCAGGTCAGGTAAAACGCCGCCATCGCCGGCACTATGGCGAAAATACACGCGACAAGGGCCTGCAGCCAGACTGGCATGCGATCGGGCAGAGGCACGCGCGCCGCGAGCGGAACAAGGGCAAGCAGGGCCAGCGCAGGCCAGGGCAGCGACGCGAGCACGAATGCCGCCGAACCGAGCAGTGCGGCGAGCAATGAGGCGCTCAGCGCGAACGTCACACCGGTGGGAATGCCACGTCCGAGCAGCATTTGCAGCAAAAGTACCGCGCCGCAGGAGGCGCCAAGTGCGATGCCGTACTGGCCGTACTGTGTGGAGGCGGCCAGCACGGCGGCGATGCCCGCACCCAGCCCCAGGCACAGGCCGGCGCTGGCGGTGCGGACCGGGCGTGACACGAGGCTCAGGGTCAGGGCCACGGTCACGGCCGTTGAGACGGAGACGATGGCGCCCATACGCAGGGCATCGGCAAATTCCTTTTGCACCAGCACCGCCCAGAACACCCACACGGCTGTGGCGGCCGAAAATACGGCTAGGACGATATTGACCGTGCGTGTCGGCCTGGCAAACCAGTCAACGCCAAGCCCGAGCAAAGGCGCGAGTAGACCGAGCAGAACAATCTTGCGTGTGGCGGTAAGCGGTGTAAAGCCGAAGCCGCTGATGAGGGCGACTGCGGTGGCAAAGCCGGCGACAACGGCGAGGCCGCCCAGCCTCGCGCGATAGAGCAGGCCGGCGGTGAGCAGTCCGGCGAGGAAGGGGGCGACGCCGGCTTGTACTGCTGGATGGTTGATCAGTTCGTCCATGGCATGGATCGGCTCTTTGCGGTGAAGTGGCGGCGCGCACAGCTTGTCACGCGGAGGAGGCGTCCGCAATTAAGGTCAACACCCGCGCCGGGTGATCTATTCCGGACCGCGCTCCCCATCTTTTGAACGGCCCACCCGGCTTAGGCTACCGGCACGGTCTCGGCAAACGACGGACGCTCTGCGAGCTTGGCAAGGTGGCGTGCGAGGTTGGGCCGGCTGTTCTTCCAGCCAAGCGACGCGAAACGAAAGTCCAGCCATGCCAGACCGGTTCCGACTGCGATGTCGGCGAGGGAGAACGCATTGCCGGCGCACCACGTTTTTTCGCCCAGCTGTTCGTTCATTGCATCAAGACTGCGTGCAACCTTGTCCATCTGGCGATCCGCCCAGGCCTGGCTTTTTTCCCCTGCCGGGCGTGCCGCTTCCATGCGCGCGAGCACTGCCGCATCGAGCATGCCATCGGCCAGTGCTTCCCAGCGCTTGACCTCGATGCGGTCGCGGCTGTCCGAAGGAATGAGTTTTCCTAGCGGCGAAACAGTGTCGAGAAATTCCACGATCACGCGCGAATCGAACAACGCGGAGCCGTCGTCCAGCACCAGCGCGGGCACCTTGCCCAGCGGATTGACGGCGAGGATCTTGGCGTCTGCGCTCCAGACGTTATCCAGCTCCATTTCATATTCGATGCGCTTTTCAGCGGCGAAAACGCGTACCTTGCGCACAAACGGGCTGGCGGGGGAACCGATTAATTTCATCATGGAGGGGGCAGATAGGCGGAATTCAGAGCCTGAAAAGGCCGGATAAAGTCCCAAAAAACCGGACAGGAAGCGCGTATGACAGGTGCAAATTGTACCATGCAGTATCCATCAGGCCGGCGCACGCACGCGTTTGTCGGGGCTTGTTCGCGTTTGTTCTGCTTGAGGCTTGCATTACGGCCCCTGTTTGCGGAAGCGGGTAAAATGCGTTTTTAATACCGCCCCCACCAAGCATGCCGACCCCGCTTACCGCTCTTTCCCCGCTTGACGGGCGTTACCACAGCCAACTGGACGCACTGCGTCCGCATTGCAGTGAATACGCGCTTATCCGCTGCCGTGTCGAAGTGGAAATCCGCTGGCTGCTGGCGCTGGCCAAAGAGCGCAGCCTGCGTGAAATCGGGCCATTTTCGCAAAAGACACAGCGCCAGTTGCAAGCGGTGCTGGCGGACTTCAGCGAGAAGGACGCGGCGCGGGTCAAGGAGATCGAGCGTCGCACGAACCACGATGTCAAGGCCATTGAATATTGGCTGCGCGAGCGACTCGAGGGCAACCGGGAAGCGGCGAAGGTTGCGGCGTTCATTCATTTTGCCTGCACCTCCGAGGACATCAACAACCTCGCTTATGCGCTGATGCTAGAGCGCGCGCGCAGCGAAGTCATGCTACCGGCGCTGGCGCGCATCATAGCCAAGCTGCGTGCGCTTGCGCGTGCGCTTGCGCGCCAGCCGATGCTATCGCGCACCCATGGGCAACCGGCTTCGCCGACGACCATGGGCAAGGAGCTTGCCAACGTCGTACACCGCCTGCGACGCGCGCACGCCGTTGCCGGGAAAATCCGGCTGCAGGGCAAGATCAACGGCGCGGTGGGCAATTACAACGCCCATCTGTCCGCTTACCCTGATTTCGACTGGGAGAAATTTGCCCGGCGCTTTGTCGAGTCGATTGGCCTTGAGTTCAACGCCTACACCATTCAGATCGAGCCGCACGATAGTCTGGCTGAGCTGTTTGACGCGATGGCCCGCGCCAACACCATCCTTATTGATTTTGATCGTGATATATGGGGCTATATTTCCCTGGGCTACTTCAAGCAAAGGCCGAAGGAGGGAGAGATCGGGTCCTCGACCATGCCGCACAAGGTCAATCCGATTGATTTCGAGAATTCCGAGGGCAACCTTGGCCTGGCCAACGCGATATTGCGCCACCTCTCGGAAAAGCTGCCGATTTCGCGCTGGCAGCGCGATCTGACCGACTCTACTGTGTTGCGCAACATAGGCGTGGCCCTGGGACACAGTCTGCTTGCCTATGCCTCATGCATGAAAGGGCTGGAAAAGCTCGAGGTCAATCCGGCGCGCATGAAGGAGGACCTCGATGCCAACTGGGAGGTTCTGGCCGAGCCCATCCAGACCGTCATGCGTCGCTACGGCATCGCCGACGCCTATGAGCAGCTCAAGGAATTGACGCGCGGCAAGGGTATTACGCGTGAGGCGCTCAAGGTGTTCGTGGGCGGGCTGGCGATCCCGGACGCAGCAAAGCAAAGTTTGCTCAAGCTGACCCCGGCCCGTTATACCGGAAAGGCGGCCGAACTGGCTCGCCGCATCTAGTGTCCGGCCGCTGAGCTTGCCGCCCGCAGGACCAGGCTTACTTCGCCTCGTTGGGCAGCGGCGCCAGCGTGCGCAAATAGGCTATTAGTGCGGCCAGGTCGGGCGGAGTGAGTTTGCTGGTGGTGTTGGTGACCACCTCGCCCATGGCCTCCGCCGTGACATCCCCATCGGGCGAAAGGCCGGAGAGCAGGAACTCCTGCAAGTCCTTGTCATTCCATTTTTTCAGGCCGGTCGGCGTGAGGTTGGCGACGCTCTTGCCCTCGGGGCTCTTACCGCCGGCGAGAAAGCGGCTCTTGTTGGGGCCGCCGATGAAATTGCGTGGTGTGTGGCATTCGCCGCAATGTCCCAGCGCTTGCGCCAAGTAGGCGCCGCGGTTGACCACGGCGCTTGCCTGGGCGTTGTCGGCAAATACGCCGGGGGTAAAGAACAGCCACTTCCAGATGGCCACCGGAAAGCGAAAACCGAAGGGGAACTTCAGGTCATGTGCCTGGCTGGCCTGGGCGCTGGGCGGCAGCGAGCGTAAATAAGCCCACAGGTCGCGCAGGTCGGCGTCCTTGATTTTGGTGAACGAGGGATAGGGAAAGGCGGGGAAATAATTGGCACCGTCGGGGCGCTCGCCATGGCGCATGGCGCGGACGAATTGTGCCTCGGTCCAGCCGCCGATCCCGGCGGTCGGGTGGGGGGTGATGTTGGGGCCGTAAAAAGTGCCAAAGGGGGTTTTCAGTGCGCGTCCGCCGGCGAAAGGCACCGCATCCTTTTTCTCGGCAGTGTGGCAGCCGAGGCATCCCCCGGCTTTCATCAGGTATTCGCCGCGGACCACCTCGGGTGGCACGGCGGTGGCGGGTTTGGCCGGCATCTGGGCGATCGCCGGGCTTGCGAGGACGAGAATGGCGGCGGCGCGTGCGACCTGCCGAATCAGCGTGCGCGCGCTCAAGCACAGTCGGATGGGGGGCATGGGGTATTCACCTTTTGGCATGGGCGTTCATTCTAGCAAGACGCGATTCGGGGCTCGCCAATGAACAGCCCCGCCGTAGCGGGGCTGTTTGGACTAACTTGACGCTCCCACAGGCTCAGGCTTAGGGCTTGGCGCGGAAGTTGTCGTGGCAACCCCCGCAGGTTTTACCCACGGCGCCGATCGCTGCTTTGACGTCCGCTTCGCTGCCGCCCTTGGCCACTGAAGCGAGTTTGACGACGGCCGTGTGCAGCGCATCGCCTGCTTCCTTGAATTTGGCGGCGTCTGAATAGGCGGCGGGCAGGGTGCCACTTTTTTCGCCCGAGGTGCTGGCATTGAAACCATCCCATGGCAGTAGCGTTAACACGTCAAGGTAGCCGGCGTTGCGCGCAACGACCGCCGCGTCGTAGGGCACGCGTCCGGCAGCCATGCCGCCGAGGGGGCCGAAGTACTTGGCGATCAGGGTCATTCCAGCCTGGCGTTGCTTGACCAGCACGTCCGGCTTGGCCTGTGCGAACGCGTTGGCGGTGACTATGCTGCCCAGGGCAACCGCGATGCTTGCAAAAAATATCTTTTTATTCATATACTTGCTCCCGGATTGGTGGTTGGTTGGCATGGCTTCGGCGATGCCGTATGCCACACAAGCGATAACAGCGCAGACCGGTAATTTATTCCCATCCGATTGCAATTGGATGACCGTGGTCACGCGCTTAAACGACCGCTTCTTCCTTGCGTTCCTTGAGCGGCTTGACCAGGTCTTCGCGACGCACGCCGAACCAGCGCACCAACGGGGCCATGACCAGCACCGAGGAGTAAATGCCGAACAGGATGCCGATGGTCAGGGCCAGGGCGAAGTAATGCAGCGCCGGGCCGCCGAAAATCAGCATGGAGGTGACCATCAACTGGGTGCTGCCGTGGGTGATGATAGTGCGCGACATGGTGCTGGTGATGGCGTTGTCAATGACCTGCTCCACCGAGGCCTTGCGCATCTTGCGGAAGTTTTCGCGGATACGGTCGGCGATAACCACCGATTCGTTGACAGAGTAACCGAGCACCGCCAGCACAGCGGCCAGCACCGGCAGCGAAAATTCCCATTGGAACAACGCGAAAAAGCCCAGAATGATGATCACGTCATGGAGGTTGGCGATGATCGCGGCGACGCCGAATTTCCATTCGAAGCGCAGTGCTAGATACAGCATGATGCCAAGGCAGGTGATCAGAAGCGCAAGCGCGCCGTTCTCGGCCAGTTCACGCCCCACCTGCGGGCCGACAAATTCGACACGGACAATTTGTGGGTTGGCGCCGGCATCGGCTAGCACGGTCGCGGAGAACTTGGCCGAATCGAGCTTGCCTTCGGAGCTGATCGAAGGCGCGGCGACATCCTTGAGTGCGAGGCGGATCATCACATCGCGCGAGCTGCCGAACTTTTGCACCTGCGGCTCGGTCACGCCCGACTTGATCAGTGCGGCCCGGATTTTTTCCAGGTCCGGCGCCTGGTCGTAACGTGCCTCGATGACCACCCCGCCGGTGAACTCGATGGACAGGTTAAGGCCCTTGGTGGCAAGGAATGCGCATGCGGCGAGGAAGGTGAGCAATGAAATGACGTTGAACGCCAGCGCATGGCGCATGAAGGGGATGTCTTTGCGGATCTTGAAGAATTCCATGTGCGTGGCCCCTTATTTCCAGGATGTGTTGCCGATTGCGAGGCCGTCGATCTTGCGGCGTGAGCCGTAGGTAAGATTGACCAACGCGCGCGACACCACCACGGAGGAGAAGATTGAAGTGAGGATGCCAAGGCAGTGCACCACGGCAAAGCCGCGCACCGGGCCGGAGCCAAAAATTAACAATGCGAGGCCGGCGATCATGGTCGTGACGTTAGAGTCGAGAATCGTGCCGAAGGCGCGCTCGTAGCCGGCATGAATGGCCGCCTGCGGGGTGGCGCCGTTGCGCAGTTCCTCTCGGATACGCTCGTTGATCAGCACGTTGGCGTCAATGGCCATTCCCAAGGTCAGCGCGATGGCCGCGATGCCAGGCAGTGTCAGCGTCGCCTGCAACAGCGACAGCAGTGCGATCAGCATCAAGACGTTCGAGCATAGCGCCAGCGCCGAGAACAGGCCGAACAACGCGTAATAGACGATGATGAACAGCGATAGCGCGGCAAAACCGTAAAGCGTCGAGTCAAAGCCCTTCTTGATGTTTTCAGCGCCCAGACTGGGGCCGACGGTGCGCTCCTCGATGATTTCCATCGGCGCGGCGAGCGAACCGGCGCGCAGTAACAGCGCGGTGTCGTTGGCCTCGACCGTGCTCATGCGGCCGGTGATCTGCACGCGTCCGCCGCCGATTTCCGAGCGAATGACCGGCGCCGTCACCACCTCGCCCTTGCCTTTTTCGATAAGAAGGATGGCCATGCGCTTGCCCACGCTCTCGCGGGTGACTTCCTTGAATATGCGCGCCCCCATGGCGTCGAGCGTGAGGTGCACCGCCGCTTCCTGGGTCTGGCTGTCAAAGCCCGGCTGCGCATCGGTGAGGCGGTCGCCGGTCAGCACGACCTGCTTTTTCACCAGCAGCGGCGAGCCGCCGCGCTCGACATAAAACTCGTCGCCGAAGGGCACCTGTCCCTGTTGCGCGGCGTTGAGCGCGGTCGGGTTCATGTTCTCTTCGTCCACCATGCGGATTTCCAGGGTGGCGGTGCGCCCGAGGATTTCCTTGGCCTTGGCGGTGTCCTGCACGCCCGGCAGCTGCACCACCACGCGGTCTGAGCCTTGCTGCTGGATCACCGGTTCGGCGACGCCCAGTTCGTTTATGCGGTTGTGCAGCGTGGTAATGTTCTGCTTGATCGCCAGCTCCTGGGTGCGTTTTTGCGCTTCTGGCTTGATGACCGCGGTCAGGCGGAACTCGCTGTCAGCCTGCGATTCGGTGAGCAGCAGGTCGGGCAACTGCTCATCGATCAGCTTGCGCGCCTTGGCGCGCGTTTCCGTGTCGCGAAAACGCACCGTCACGACCTGGCCCTCGCGTGTGATGCCGCTGTGACGGATGGTCTTGTCGCGCAACTGCGTGCGGATGTCGCCGGCAAGGCTCTCGAGGCGCTTGGTCAGCGCCGCCTTCATGTCCACCTGCAGCAGGAAGTGCACGCCGCCGCGCAGGTCTAGCCCGAGGTACATCGGCAGCGCGTGTATGCCGGTGAGCCAACCGGGGGAGGCCGACAGCAGGTTGAGCGCCACCGTATAGGAGGCGTTGCCCGCATCCGGGTTCATCTCCTGCACCAGCGCGTCCTTGGCCTTCAGTTGCGTGTCCGTGTCGGCGAGGCGCACCTTGACGCCGGCGGTGTCAAGAAAAATTCCGCTGTGAGCGATGTTGGATTTTTTCAGCGTCTCCTCAACGCGCCCGAGCACCGCGCTGTCCACCTTGACGGTGGCGCGCGCCGATGACACCTGCACTGCGGGGGACTCGCCGAAAAAATTCGGCAGGGTGTAGAGCAGGCCGAGCACCATTGCGGTTGCGACGGTGACGTAGACCCAGATCGGATAGCGGTTCATGGAATCTCAGGGAATGGGGAATTGAAGGCGGTGAATGGCAAATGGTGAATGGTGAATAGTCCGTATGCGCCGAAAACTACTTCACGATTCACTATTCCCTATTCCCCGTTCACTAGATGGACTTAATGCTGCCCTTGGGCAGGAGGGTGGTGACGGCGGTCTTTTGCAGGCTGACTTCGGTGCCCGGGGCGATTTCTATGGTGATGTACATATCGCCGGCCTTGGTGATTTTGCCGAGCATGCCGCCGGCGGTGATCACTTCGTCGCCTTTTTGCAGCGCTTCGGTCATCGTTTTGACTTCTTTGGCGCGTTTCATTTGCGGACGGATCAGCATGAAGTAAAGCAGTACGAACATCAAGACGATGGGCAGCAGGCCGAGAAAACCAGATTCGGGACCGGCAGCGGCAGCTTGAGCGTGGGCAGAGGAAATGAACATTGGGTCTCCAAGAGCTTCTAAATAAACGGTAAATTATACCAGTTATACCGGGCAAAACAGTGGAGGGGAGAATAGCGGTGAATGCAGAATGGGAAATAGTGAATCGTAAGGTCCGGGATCTCTCCCATTCCCCATTCCCCGTTCTCCATTCCCTATTCCCTATCCCCCATTCACCAGTTTCCCGCGTTCGGCGTGAAATTTCGCAACGTAATTGGCCAGTCGCTGCTCCACGATGGCTTCGCGCAACTCGCGCATCAGCGCCTGGTAATAAAACAGGTTGTGCAGCGTGTTGAGGCGCGCACCGAGGATTTCATTCGCTTTTTGCAGATGGTGCAGGTAGGAGCGGCTGAAATTGCGGCAGGTGTGGCAGTCGCAGGCCGGGTCGAGGGGGCTGGTGTCGTCGCGGTAGCGTGCGTTGCGCAGCTTGATGTCGCCGTTACGGGTGAACAGCCAGCCGTTGCGCGCATTGCGCGTGGGCATGACGCAGTCGAACATGTCGATGCCGGCGCAGACCGCCTCGACGATGTCCTCGGGCGTGCCCACGCCCATCAGATAGCGCGGCTTGTCCGCGGGCAGGCGCGGTGCGGTATGGGCGAGGATGCGGCGCATGTCCTCCTTGGGTTCGCCCACGGACAGCCCGCCGATGGCGTAGCCGTCAAACTCCAGGTTCGCCAGTCCGGCCAGCGACTCGTCGCGCAAATCTTCAAACATGCCGCCCTGCACGATGCCGAAAAGCGCATTTGGATTGCCTTCGTGTTCTTTTTTCGAGCGCTCCGCCCAGCGTAGCGACAGGCGCATCGAGTCGGCCGCCTGCCGGTGGTCGGCCGGGTAGGGCGTGCATTCGTCGAAGATCATCACAATGTCCGAGTTGAGCACACGCTGTATGCGCATCGACTCCTCGGGCGTGAGCATCAGTTTGTCGCCATTGATCGGTGACTGGAAGCGCGCGCCCTCCTCGGAGATCTTGCGCATTGCGCCGAGGCTGAACACCTGAAAGCCGCCCGAGTCGGTAAGGATGGGGCCGTTCCAGCCCATGAAGCGATGCAGGCCGCCGTGCGCGGCGATGACGTCGAGGCCGGGGCGCAGCCACAGGTGGAAGGTGTTACCGAGAACGATTTGCGCGCCGAGTGTTTTGAGCTCGTCGGGGCTCATCGCCTTGACGGTGCCGTAAGTGCCCACCGGCATGAAGACCGGCGTTTCAATCGCGCCGTGCGCGAGCTCAAGGGTGCCGCGACGGGCCTTGCCGTCTTTGTTATGGAGGGTGAATTTCATTTCATGTGGCGATCGTAATTGTATTTTTGGCAGCGCGCTCTATGAGCATGGCGTCGCCGTAGGAAAAAAAGCGGTAGCGTTGCGCGATGGCGTGGGCATAGGCGCGGCGCACCGGTTCCATGCCGGCAAAGGCGCTGATCAGCATCAGCAGCGTCGAGCGCGGCAGGTGAAAGTTGGTGAGCAGCCGGTCTACGACGCTGAAGCGATATCCGGGGGTGATGAATAAATCCGTCTGTGCAGGCCCGGCGCGCAGCGCGCCCCGCGCTGCGGCTGCTTCGAGCGCGCGCAGCGACGTGGTGCCCACGGCGCTGACCCGGTGTCCGCCGGCTTGCGCGCGGGCGATCGCATCGACGGTTTGTTGCGGGATATCATATTGTTCGATATGCATGTGATGTTCTGACAAGTCGTTCTCACGCACCGGCTGGAAGGTCCCGGCGCCCACGTGCAAGGTCACCCATGCGAGCTCCACGCCGATGCCGCGCAGGCGCGCGAGCATGGCATCGTCAAAGTGCAGCCCGGCCGTTGGCGCCGCGACGGCGCCCGGCGCCCGGGCGTACACGGTCTGGTAGCGCGATTCATCCTCGTCTTCGGCCCGGTGTGTGATGTAGGGGGGCAGGGGAAGTTTTCCTGTGCGCTCGAGCAGTGCAAACACGTTCTCCGCTTCCTCAAAGCGCAGACGGTAAAGCGCGCCTTCACGGCCCAACACTTCGGCCCGTACGCCGCCCTCGAATACGAGCCTCATGCCGGTGCGCGGCGCGTGGCTGGCACGAATGTGGGCCAGCGCCTCGTGCTCGCCCAGTACGCGCTCTATCAGCGCCTCGATTTTTCCGCCCGATTCCTTTTGGCCGTAAAGGCGCGCCTTGATGACCCGCGTGTCGTTGAAAACCAGCAGTTCACCCGGAGCGAGCAATTGCGGCAGGGCGGCGAACATGCGGTCGGTCAGGGCTTCGCCTGCAAGGCATAGCAGACGGCTGCCGCCGCGCTCTGCGGCAGGGTGCTGCGCGATCAGTTCGGGCGGCAGCGCGTAGTCAAAATCGTCTAATGAAAGAGGGGTGTGCGAAAGCATGGGGGCGCAAGTATAATGCGTCCTCGCTTTTCCTCGGCCGGGATGGTGGAACTGGTAGACGCGCCGGACTCAAAATCCGGTGCCAGAAATGGCGTGGGGGTTCAAGTCCCCCTCCCGGCACCAAAAAGCAGTCCAAAGCGGTTCAAAAAAGTCTATTACCGCAGGTAAACAAAAGATTTACCGCCTTGACTGCAAGTCAGGCTAGACAAGATCGAGAACAGCGCCCCCCGCGCCATGTTGATACTTTGGGGACACCCGACGAGTGCAGAACAGCGGGAAGCAATCAAACGAAAAGCTAGGGGAATGAATATTCCAGATAGCACCGTGGACTTGCACATTGGCCGTTGGTTGACTATTTTAATAAGTTGTCTCTCTTTTGCTGCGCCCGGTACTCATACGCCGCCCCTTTAAAAATCATTCCTGCAATTAGCGAGTAAAAAAATTGAAGCCACGAACCGTCAAAAAAAATGGCTCATATAGCGAATAATGTTGGTGGCTCATCTGGTGAGCCTGTGGGGGCGGAAACTGGCCGTGTGGCGCAGAGGCGCTGGACCAGGAGACGCGAATTGAGGACGAGGGAATTGGCAAGGTTGATAAGCACTCTGGGCAAGTTGCCG
>CAMDDU010000062.1:0-20224 GCA_945892985.1 Bordetella parapertussis | reverse complement strand
AGGGTGTTGCCACGAAATACCTCACCAACTACCTCGGATGGTTTAGAGTTCTCGACCGGTCGCCCCGCTTCAGCCCCGATCCCGCACGGTTGCTCACTCTCGCGGTCAGAGCATGAGTTCAACAACATCATTCGCTAAATGAGCCTTTTATTTTCATTGCCTAGTCGGCGGTGATGTTGTTTTCCGAAATGAACTTCTTCCACCGCGCGACGTCCGTCCTGATGAGCGTACCGATGGCCTCCGGCGTACTCGAGCCCGGCACCATGCCTTGCTTGAGCAGTGCTTCGCGGACTTCCGCGTCTGCCAGTATCGCGACCACTTCCTGGTTGAGCCGGGCCACGATCTCGCGCGGCAATCTGGCCGGACCGGCGATCCAGAAGTAAAGCTCGATATCCACGTTCTTCAGCCCGGCCTCACCGAAACTTGGCGATTCCGGGGCCAGCACCGAGCGCTGCTCGCCCGATACCGCGATCACATTCAATCGCCCTGCCCTGGCCAGCGGCAACGCGGTGTGCACCGGTATGACCGACAGCTGCACCTGGCCGCCCAGCAGGTCGTTCATGAATCCGCCCATGCTCTTATAGGGAACGTGAACGATGTTCAGGCTGAGCTGCTGCTTGAGCAGTTCGACCGCAAGATGAATCGGCGAGCCGTTTCCCGGGGAGCCGTAGTTGAGCTGGCCCGGCCGGGCCTTCGCGTAAGCCGCCAGTTCGGCGAGGTTCTGCACCGGCAACACCTTGGGATTCACCACCAGCGCGAGATTGCCCACGGCGATCTTGCTCACCGCGGTGAAGTCATTCACGGGGTCGTAGGGCAGGTCCTTGTACAAAGCGGGTGTGATCACGAAATTGTTGATCGTGAGCATCAGGGTGTAGCCATCGGCTGCGGACCTGGCCACGGCGTTGGCGCCGATGTTGCCGCTCGCCCCGGCCTTGTTGTCCACCACCACCGGCTGGCCGATGCGCTGCGAAAGCTTCTGGCCGATGATGCGCGCAAGCACGTCCGGCCCGGAGCCCGCCGAGGTGGGAACGACCAATGTGATGGCGCGGTTCGGCCAGGCCTGGGCAAAGCCCTTTGTCGCCGCCAGTGCCAGGCACAGCAGCGCGACGCCCTGCAACGCCCGCTTCATGCGCCGGCCACCGCGACCCGGGGCTGCATGAATCCATCCGTCACTTTTTCGCTGGAGTCGATGATGCGGTCCCATTCGGCCCCCCGCAGGACGCCGGCCGGATCATCGCCGCGCCGCACGGCTTCGATGCCTTCGCGCATCAGCTTGCGATACAGGATGACGCCGCGATCGGTCGTGGCCAGGCGTTCGGTGGTGCGATCGAACACCGCACCCTGGCTGACGATTGCCTCGTAATCCTGCTGGAAGATGCGTTGCACGAAATCCGCGAGATGGAAGCCGACGCCTTCGGGCAGCTCCGGCAATTTGCCATTCACATAGGGCGTGAAGGTCACGTGAAACAGCAGCGTGTGAGTGGTGTCGACCGGGGTGCGGAAGATCGCCGTGAACCTCGGGTGATTGATTTTTCCGCCGGGCCAGGGATGGTTGATCAGCATTGTCGAGGGAAATCGCAGATAGCCGGTGCGATCGTAGTTGCCGCGCGTCTGGCGCGTCTGGATGCCATGTGCGTCCGGCGTGAAGTCGATCGCGGGGATCTCGCTCCACAAGTCGCTGCGCAAGGTCCCGGTGCCGTGCAGGGTACCGGTATGCGCCGGGTCGACCGAGTTCTCGATGATCTGAAGCCAGTTCGCGCCCCACAAGCCGAAGTTCTCGACGGCGCGCACGCCGTCAGTGCGGGCCAGGACGTCGAGCATCGGCAGCTTGGGCGGTTCGCCCTTGCCGAGAAAAGCGAACACCATCCCTCCCATCTCGCGCACCGGGTAAGCCTTGTGCACCACCTTGTCCTTGAAGGTGCTGCCGGCCGGTTCGGCCGGCATCGCCAGGCAGCGGCCCTTCGCGTCGAACGTCCAGCCGTGATAGCAGCAGGCGAGCCCCCGCTCCTGAATGCGGCCGTGGACGAGAGAGGCGCCACGATGCGGGCAGCGGATCCCGAGCAGCCCCAGCTCGCCACTGCCATCCCGGTACAGCACCAGGTCTTCGCCCAGGATACGGACGTGTGTCGGTTTGCCTGTGAAGGTAGCGACCCGCTGTCCCCATTCCGAGACAGTGGCGGTGCGCTCGTTGAAGGTGACCAGCTCGTCGAGCTTCAGGTCCGCCCGGATGTCCTTGCATTGATCCGAGATGGCGATGGCATACCAGAAGCATCGCAGCCATTCGCCCGTCGGCGTCCCGTGTTCAACCTGACTGAGCAGGTCCTGATCCGCCTGTGAAAGCATGCCGGCCTCTTATCATGAGTGTATGGAAAATTCAAACCACCTTTTTCTTCATACACTGACTTTACCACGAGACCGAGAAGCGATCAGCGATCAGCGATCAATTTGCGCGATGTTTTGTGAAAGCTCCCCTTTCGATCGGGTTTATTGGTCGCTGCGTCGCCCCGTCGAGGCCGATCTGGACGCACTCTGACCGCAATGCGTAAGCGCAGGCCGCGCGGCATCATCGGCGCCGTTGCAGAGCCGGTATCGCTTTGCGTATCAGGCTGCTTGGAAGACAGGCAGCGGCCGCGCGGTGAGCACCGCGACGCGCGGGCAGGCAAACCCAGAAGCGTGAGTATCCTGACAATCACCACAGGCTCCTCGATAGCGGCGATGGTCTTGAACTCGCCACCACAGTGCAGGTCGTGTTCGAGGTCAATGTCGAGCCCGCGCCGGCGTTGTGCACCGGGATCGCCGCGCGCGGCCCGGTATTGGCGTCGAGCACCCCGTGAAAACGGATCAGGTGCAGGCGCGGGCGCGGGCGCGGCATGAATTCGAGCCGCGACATGATGCTGTGCGTTGTGCCGTCGCGCCAGGGGCTTTTGAATTGCAGCACGAGCTTATTGAGGTGGTCTGTCAGGTATGGGAGCACGGCAGTTCGGTGGTTGGACTCCCGTGACTGCCTGCCGCGCCCAAATAGGCGCATTAGACGCGAGCGCCGAGCCCTCCGTGAACAGTGACTTGGGATGGCAGCACCAGACCATGACAACACCCCCCCTGCCATCCTGGGCGGATTGATCGGCAGCGCGCTAAACGGCTACCTGCAGGCCAAAACGGCGCTAGCGCGCCGCGGCGGGTTTCTCAGCGCCTTTCTTTTCATCTTTTTTGGCGTCTTTTTTGGCGTCTTTCTTGTCGTCCTTCTTGTCGTCTTTCTTGCCGTCTTTCTTGTCCGGAGGGGCCTCCTGCACCATCACCGTTTTGCATTTTTCCATCAGACCGTTTTTAGTCATCACCTCTTCGCACTGCCGCTCCACCTTATAGGCATGGGAAGCGCCGCTACCCAAAACCGCACAAATCGCGAAGATGGCCACCAAGAAAAAACCAGAGTGATCTTTCATGCATTCCCCATTTTTCTATGCCGAAACCCGTGAGGGACAGCGCGAACAAGAGAAAGTGAAACCTGCCTACTACAGCCAAGCAAGACATCTACGACAGGTGTGCGCAACCGACCAGCCATGCCCACCTGCGCCATCATGTCACAAACATAACACTCGAAGGTGGCATCTCGCAGCCCTAAACTACCGCGGCTTCAGTATAAGGTTCGAACTTACCGTTATTGAATATCCGCTACTGGCCGACTACCGTCCTTTAGCCAGGGGACACTTCTCGACCTAAGCAGCCGCCCGGGTCAGTCCTGCGCGTCCGTCCGCCACGCAGAAAACCGTCGCTCGATCGTCGTCAGCCCGCGGTTGACGCCCCAGGCGCACAGCAGGGCAAGCAGGATGCCAAGATACACATGCGCGGTGTTGAACATCGAGCGGTTGTACGAGATCAGGAAGCCGACGCCATCCAGCGATGACAGCATCTCGGTGGCGATCACGCCGATGACGGTGAGCGCAAGTCCAATGCGCATGCCGGTGACGATCGATGGCAGTGCCAGCGGAAGCACGATGCGCGTAAAGAGCGTGAAGCGATCGCAGCCGACCGAGCGGCCGAAAAGTAGCGCCGCGCTGTCCACGCCCCGCAGGCCGTTGATCGTGCCAAGCGCAATCGGGAAAATGCCGGAGACTGCGCCGTAGGCAATTTTCGATGCCGAACCGAGTCCGAACCAGGTCATGAACAGCGGGTACCAGGTGATGAGCGGCACGGCGAAGGCCGCCGTCAGCAGGGGACTGGCAGCGGCACTGGCCAGCGCCGATCGGCCGAGCAGCGTGCCGAGCGCGATGCCGGTCACGCAGGCGATCGCCGCGGCGGCCGCCATTTCCATCAAGGTTACGCGCATGCCCAGCGCGAATTCCTTCCACGATTCCCCGGCGGCGGCGGCAATCGCGCTTGGCGCCGGCAGGATCACGCCGGGCACCCACTGCAGGCGGCAGACCGCCTCCCACACCGCGAGGATGACGATTGTCACGATCCACGTGTTGCGGTTCACGCGCTGCCGCTCCCCGTCTCCGAAGCGCACGCCTGCGCCTCGGGCGGCGTATCCAGCAGATGCCACACCCTGTTGCGCGCTACGCCGAATTCGGGGCTGCCCATGATGTCGATGTTGCGCGGCCGCGGGAAGTCGATGTCGATGCGCTCCACGATGCGCCCGGGCCGGCCGCTCATGACGAGCACCTGATCGGAAAGGAACAGCGCCTCGGTCAGGCTGTGTGTGATGAGCAGAATCGTCTTTCGCGTGCGCTCCCAGATGGTGAGCAGTTCCTGCCCCATGCGCATGCGGGTCTGTTCATCGAGCGCGCCGAACGGTTCGTCCATCAGGATGATGCGCGGGTCCTGCGCAAGGCCGCGCGCGATCGACACGCGCTGCCGCATGCCGCCGGAGAGTTCGTGCGGGTAGCGATGCGTGAAGTCGCGCAGGCCCACCAGCTCCAGCATCGCGTTCGCCGATTCGCGCCGCGCATCCGCGGGACGTCCCTGCACTTCCAGCGGAAACAGAACGTTTTCGAGTGCCGTCTTCCACGGCAGCAGCGTCGCGTCCTGGAACACGACGGCGATCTTGCCCGGTTGCGGGCCATGGACGGTGTGGCCGTCGATGCGCACTTCGCCCGAGGTCGATGGCAAAAGGCCCGCAAGAATCTGCAGCAGGGTCGACTTGCCGCAGCCGCTCGGGCCGACGATGGAGACAAACGATCCTTCCGCAACCGACAACGCGATGTCCGAGAGCGCGAGCACTGCGTTCGCGCCCTGCCCGTAGGCATGGCGCAGACCCTGCACCTCGATGACCGGCGTGGTGTTCGCGTTCATGTCAGCGTTCCAGATTCCATTTGCCGAGCCGCGTTTCCCACAGGCGCATCGTCTCGTTGATTGCAACAGTGATGAACGATATGAGGAAGATCGAGGCCATCAGGTGGACTATCTGGTAGGCCTGCCCGAAGCGGTAGATCACAAGCCCGACGCCGTCGCGCGACCCGTACATTTCGGCAAGCAAAATTCCGATGATGCAGAAGATCAGGCCGAGCCGAAGACCAGTCATGACCTGCGGTGCCATCGCGGGCAGGTAGATGCTGCGGTAGATCCGCCACCGGTCGCCGCCGAAGGAACGGGTGGCCTGCACCCAATGCGCCGGCACCTGCCGTACCGCGGCCATGGTGGTGATGGTGACCACGAAGAACACGTGCGTGATGCCGTAGGCGATCTTCTGCATCGTCCCGAGTCCGAGCGCGAGAATGAAAATCGGCAGGAAGATGGATTGCGGCACGGCGAGCACGACATTGAAGAGGCCGCCCAGCCGGTCGCCGAAGCGGCGGTTTTCACCGAGCACAAACCCGACCAGAAGCGAGATGGGTGCCGCGATCAGGAACGCGACGACCACGCGCCACAAGGTAATACCGGCCTCCTGGATGAAGGCGGCTTCCTGCAGCAAATCGGCCATGGCCGCGGCGATCTGCAAGGGCGACGGCAAGATTTCCGGATCAAGCAGCTTAGCGCGGCTGCCGAGTTCCCAGATCGTTCCGAGCGCGACGAAAAACGACGCCTGGATCGCAAGCACCTTCAGGCGCAAGGATGCGCTCCTGCTTTCAAGGTTTCACGCACCCTAATACTCAAAACTTGATCGGCCGGAAAATCTCGGAGATCGGGGGCAGCTTGAATCCTGCGTCGGTGGCGAGCGCGAGCGAGTTGGCCATCCATTGCGCATCCATGGCGCCGTCGGTCTTCAGCCGCTTGATGATGGTGTCGTAGGCCATTTTCAGGATCCTCGGGTCGGGCTCCTTGGTGTAGCGCTTCAGGAACTCGATCGTCCAGGCCTCGTTTGCCTGCATGTAGGTGATGGCTTTCGCGTTCGCCTGGAGCCAGCGCCGGAGCACCTCGGGCTTCTTGTCGATCACCTCCTGGGTCGCCGCCCAGGTGTCGGGCAGCACCGGCTCCATCTCCTTGCCAAAATCGACAAGCGACCGGTATTCGCCATCAATCAGGTGGCGGTAGCTCACCAGCGGCCAGAGAATCGCCGCGTCGATCTGCTTGTTCTTCAGTGCGGGAGGAACCCCCGGCGTGCCCAGCGGAATCGTCTTGATGGTGATCTTGGCGTGGCGCGCCGCCCACAACGCAAAAAAATCCATCGACGATGCCTTGCTCGAGATGCCCACCGTCTTGCCCTCGAGATCCTTCAGCGTCTTGATCGGCGAGTTGACCGGCACCACGAGATGCCATCCGTCGGGTGTAATTCCCCCCGTCGGCGCGATGATCCGCTCCTTGATGCCCTTGGAGATGGCGACGCCCGCGCCGGAGGGCGACGCGGTGATCACATCCACCGCACCCGCGGCAAGCGCTTCCTGCGCAAGCCCGCCCGACAAATCCGTCAACTGCACGTCCAGGTCGCGTTCCTTGTAGTAGCCCAGTTCCCTCGCTGCGAAGGCCACGCCGTACACAGGATAGATAGCCGAAAGTCCGACGCGAAGCTGATCGGCGGCATGGACACCGCCCGCAAGGAACGGGAACGCAAGCGGAACGGAAAACGTCAATACATACCCGGCCATGCGGCAAAGCACATTCCTGAAACTCATGTCAGACCTTTAATTGTGAAGATGAATCGGGTGCAAGCGTATAGAAAATTCAAACCACCTTTTTCTCCATGCACTGACTGTACCACCGGACCGAGAAGCGATCAATTTGCGCGGCGTTTTGTGAAGGCTCATTTAGCGAATGATATTGTTGAACTCATGCTCTGACCGCCAGAGCAAGCACCTGTGCGGGATCGGGGCTGAAGCGGGTCGACCGGTCGCGAACTCTAAACCATCCAAGGTAGTTGGTGAGGTATTTCGTGACAACACCCTTGCCGTTGGCGAACAACATCGGGTAATCGCGGTCGCGCACATGCACCGACCCGATCGCCTCCACCAGGTTGAGCCACGAGGATTCGTCGAGTTCGAAACCGCGCGCCGCCAGCTTGGCTCGCATGGTGGCGATGGTCGATTCGAGCGAGGCGTCCTTGCTCGGATGAAGCTTTCTTTTTGCATGATGGGCTGTGTTCTATGGGAATGCAGACATCGGGCCTGCCTCACAATTCCGGGAAGGCGGGTGTGCCGGCATTCGGGCGCACATCCGTTTCAAAGATATACAAATGAAAAAGCCTGAACGCTCTTGGAGGCAAGGTTCAGACTCTGATGACGGGTCATGGAAGCCATCCAACACCACGTCCAATGGGGCGCTAGCTTAGCCCTTTTCCGCCGCGTATCCGCTTCCGCCCTGGCAACTACTCCCCCTTGGTCCCGGAGTCTCGGATCACCTTGCCCCACTTCTGGATTTCCGCCTCGACGTAGCGGGTAAACAGCTCCGGGGACGTCACTTGCAATTCCGCTCCGTCAATCGCGAGCCGCTCCGCAAAATCCGGCTGCTGCACAATCTTGACGATTTCGGCATTGAGCCGGGCAATCGCGCGAGGGGGCGTGCCTGCCGGCGCGGATACGCCAAGCCAGGAGGCGATTTCGTACCCCTTTACTCCCGCATCGGAAATGGTCGGAATGTCAGGCAGTGCCTTCAACCGCCCCTGGCTTGAAACGCCCAGCGCACGCAGCTTTCCCGTCCTGACATGTGGCACAGCCGCCGAAACCCCGGCAAACATCAGGTTGACCTGCCCACCCACGACATCGAGCAAAGCAGGACCGGTCCCCTTGTACGGAATATGAACCAGATTTACTCCAGCCATGGCCTTGAACAATTCGCCCGCCAGGTGTGCGCCGCCACCGCTACCGGCAGAAGCGAAATTCAGGATACCGGGGCGCGCCTTCGCGTCGGCCACGAGCTCGGCCACCGTACGCGCGGCGACGGAGGGATGCACCACCAGCATCAGCGGATACGAAGCCACGTTGCTGACATGGGCGAAATCGCGCATCAGGTCATAGCCAAGCTTTGGATACAAGGTCACGTTGGCTGCATGACTGGATGTCATCATGAAGATCGTATAACCGTCAGGGGGCGACTTGGCCGCTATTTCGGCACCGATGTTGCCATTGGCGCCACCGCGGTTATCCACCAGCACCTGTTGGCCAAGCCCTTCGCCCAGCTTTTGTGCGAGGCTGCGCGCCAGAATGTCTGCCGGCCCTCCCGGCGGATAGCTGACGATAAACCTGATGGGGCGAACAGGGTATTCCTGCGCCTGTGCGCTCACGCCTAAAACCGCCGTGAGAACAATCCCGATTGCGACCAGACCTCTGGAAAAAAGCATGGCTATCGCCTCAAACGAGTGAAGGGGGCGTTTCGGTCAGCGCGCTGGTGACCTGCTCCGCCAGGCTTTTTACGGCGAGCTCGAAATAGTGTTTGCCCGCGGCCGCTGTCGCGGTGCTGGGGTCACCCTGGTGACCGTCTCGGGATACGGCAGCATGGGAGTAGTGAAAGAACGGCCGCACGCCATGCCCGACCATTCGATAGGTCTTGGACATATCCACCAGGTCAGGCCGCAGATGCAGCATGAGCGATGTTTCCGCCACGTTGGCATGACAACGGCCAAAGCTTTCATCGGTGGAAAACCAGTTCCGCAGCTCCGCATTGATCTCCCACCAACTCATCGCACGCATGCGCAGGTCGGCGTAGCGCGTACCGCAATTGGCGATCGCGTTCTGCAACGGGAAATGATTGGGCAGATTGCCGTTGACGAACAGCACGCGACGAAAGCCCTCGGCATATATCCAGTCGCACATCTCCTCGATGACTTTCTGGAAAGTCTCGGGTTTGAGTGAGTAGGTGCCGGGAAAACCTCGATGGTTCGAGGAATGCCCGTAGGGGATCGCCGGCAGTACCGGAACCCCGGTCAGGGCCGACACACCGCGGGCAATCTCCTGCGCCAGAAGAAAATCGACATTCAGCGGAAGGTGCAGGCTGTGCTGCTCCACCGCACCAACCGGCAGCATGACCATCTCCATGCCGCGCGAAATCAGGCTTTTGACTTGGGGATGGCGGAGTTCGTCAAGCAGGATGGGTTTGGGATTCATCTGGGTATTCCAAGGTTAGTTTCAAGTGCAAGCACAAAAGGAGTGGCCAATGCGCGGACCCGCTTCAGTCCACTTAGATGTTGTTGTCGCGGATACCGTTGGCCCACTTGCATGATTCGGCATATATGAAATGCGCGAAGGGTATAGGAAATTTAAACCGCCTTTTTCTCCATGCACTGACTGTACCACCAGACCGAGAAGCGATCAATTTGCGCGGCGTTTTGTAAAGGCTCATTTAGCGAATGATGTTGTTGAACTCATGCTCTGACCGCCAGAGCGAGCACCTGTGCGGGATCGGGGCTGACGCGGGGGGACCGGTCGCGAGCCCTAAACCATCCGAGATAGTTGGTGAGGTATTTCGTGGCAACACCCTTGAAGCGAACCATCCATGCGCGCAGGCGCGAACGATGGTCCGCGTATGTCCCCAATCAACTCAGCCCCAAAAGCATCGCCAGATGCCGCTTTTCGCCATGACTGTCATGGGGGGACTGGCACTCACGATAGCAAACCGAAAATCGCCACCGAAGATCAACGCGAATAGCTGGAAAGCCACGCCTGGCGCGCCTTTCCAGCCATTAGCACGCGCTGCGACGTGGCTATTTATGCGCCGCGAGGCGCGCCAGACGTTCCCGCCAGGCGGGAATAATTTCCGGGTTTTTGCAATGCAGTGGCGGCTCGCCGCGCAGGATGCGTGTAATGTTCTCCTCGCCCGCCTTGCCGAAAGACACAAATACATCGCGGGTATGGCCGACCATGTGCGGTGTGAGGATGACGTTATCAAGAGTGCGCAGCGGGCTGTCTGCGGGCAGCGGCTCCACCACAAAGGTGTCGAGCGCGGCCCCGGCGATACGCTTGTTCTTCAAGGCGTCGTACAAGGCCGCCTCGTCTATGGCCTCGCCACGCGAAGTGTTCACCAGATAAGCGGTCGGCTTCATCAGCGACAATGCCCGCGCGTTGATCATGCCGCGCGTTTCGGCCGTGATACTGACAAACAAACCAAGGATATCGCTGCTCTTCAGAACCGTATCAAGATCGGTCATGGTGACGCCTGACGGTGCGGCCTCCTGCTTGACGTAGGGATCGAAGGCGAGCATTTTCACGCCAAAGCCGGCAAGCCTCTCAACCACGCCGCGCGCGATACGCCCAAGGCCCATCAGGCCTACCGTGCGACCCAACATCATGCCGGCCCACATATCGGTGGGCGTTGGCTTGGGCCGCGCGCGCGTGCCGCGCATGACCTCCTGCGTCGCCTGTGGGTTGTACATGAGCATCAACATCAGCATCACCGTCGCCTCGGACATACCGAGAAAATTCTCCGGGGTGGCGCCGTGCCCGACGATGATGGACAGGTCTTTCGCCGCATCAAGGTCCACCGTCTCAAGGCCTATGGTCGGATTGATCACCCCGCGCAGTCGCGGCGCATATTCCAGGATCTCGCGCGTGCAGACATTGCGACTGGAGAACATCGCCACCTCGGCGCGGCCGAACCATTCGGCCCAGCGCTCTTTCGGGAAGGCGACTTTCTGTCCCGGTATCGACTCCGGCCCGCGGATCACTTCGACACCGCGCGCCTTCAGGCGCGCTGCGATATCGTTAAACACCTCCACCAGCATGAAATCCTGGGGGATAAAAACGGTGCGTCCCGCAAATTCGCCTGCGTTACTCATTCCGGCTTGATCCCCGCGTCTTTGACCACTTTGGCCCATTTTTCAAGTTCTTCAGCAAAGATGCGGCGCGTCTCGTTAGGCGTGGTCGCATTCGGCTCGAATCCGACCTTGGCCAGGCGCTCGCGCACATCCGGCAGGTTGACGATTACCCTTTGCTCTTCAGACAATTTATTCAGTATCGCCTCGGGCGTTCCACCGGGCGCCATCAGGCCGAACCAAAACACCGACTCATATCCGGGCACCGATTCGGCCACAGTGGGCAGATCTTTAAGGATGGGATTGCGCTGACGGTCACCCAGGGCAAGGCCGCGGATCTTTCCCGACTGGATATGCGGCAACATGGAATTGAGCGCGCCGAACAAAACCTGAACCTCGCCTGTCATCAGCGCCGGAATCATGCCAGCGGCGCCCTTGTAGGGCACCTGCTCCATCTTGGTTCCGGTCATGCTCAAGAACATTTCCGTGGAAAGATGGTGCGGCGTGCCTATGCCCGGCGTGGCGTAGTGCAACTTGCCCGGATTGGCCTTGGCATAGGCGATCAATTCTGGAACCGATTTGACCGGCAATGAATTGGACACGGCAAGCCCCATCGGCAGGTTGACACCGATGCCGATCGGCGCCAGATCCTTCATCACATCGAAGGGCAGCGATTTACTCAGAGAGGGCGCCATGGTCAGGCCATTTTGCGCCAACAGCAGCGTGTATCCGTCCGGCGCGGCGCGTGCAACCAGCTCCGCGCCGATATTGCCCCCAGCCCCTGGCTTGTTCTCGACAATCACCGGCTGGCCGAGGCGCTCGCTCAACTTCTGCCCCACGGTGCGGGCGTAGACGTCATTGCCCCCACCCGGGGTGAAGGGCACGATGATGCGGATGGGCTTGTTCGGATAGGCCTGCGCCAACACAGCGGTATTGACGCCAAGCAGCGCCAGGGCCAAGCCAGCGGCCAATAGTCTTTGATTCATTTTTACAACTCCTCAGGGTAGTTCGCAGTCTATGCCGCAAACGCGTTGGTCTTCAAATACAGTAAATGTCCACCATGGTGGGCAGGTAATCGTTCTGTATCACGGTTTTCTTGCTGGCGATCCGCCAATTCCCATCGGCAAAGCGCAATCCGTGATTGGAATGACCGAACAGAACATAAATCTTTTTGCTGTTCGGATCGAAGACGTGGCACGTCCACGACGAACGCAGCGTCATGCCCGCCCCCGGCGTAGCGGAGAGCAGAACGACGTTTGACACCATATGCGTGGTACGCCGCAGCGGAACCGACGCCGGCGATTTGCCGGTACGGATGCGGCCGATTCTATCCTCAAGACCGGCGCGGCTGGAATAATAAATCTGCGACAGTTGCGACTCATGGTTCTCAGCGAGTTGCTCCTCGGTGATCCAGGTGGGCACCCAGTATTCGCAATCGGCGCGAAACAAGTCCAGCCAGTCATCCCAGCGCTGCTCATCGAGCGATGCGGCCTCCAGCGAGAGCACGTCGCGGCCCGAGTCGAGCAGTTCACGTTGCTCAGACATAGGCTTTCTCCCCGGATATGCCCGCCTGCATGAGCCTCGCCCATTCGCGATAAACCGGCTGGAAAGCTGATTCAGACTGCACGGCAAAACCGCCTTTGAGGCTTGCGACCGGGTTAAAACCCAGTGACTTGGCAATATCGTTGGGCCCCTGCTCGATCGCAGCAAGACCGCGGCAATGCCCCTGCAGCCAGTCGAGTTGATTGGCGGCAAACCCTGCCTGGCAGGTTTCATAGGTAACCGTGTCATCGGGAGTGGCAAGGCCGCTGACGTTGAAGAAATCCTCGAACTGACGCAAGCGCCACGCCCTTTGCGCCGGCGGTTCGCCCACGGGCGCCATACACCAGTAGCGCATTTCGGTGCGATCAACCGAAAGCGGCCGGAAGGTGCGCAACAACAACGAGGTCGAGTCTGCGATCTGCATGTTGGGGAACACCGACATGTTGCGCATCTTGAGCATCCAGTCGGCACGCTCGGCGCCGACACGTTTGCGAATGGCCTCGATGCCCGGGTAGATCGGACGTTTGATCACCTCGGCCTGGTTAAGCCAGATGACGGTGTGGCCGTTGGCGAACTGAAAATCCCCGCCCTGCTGGGAGAAACGCTTTTGCCAGTCAAACTGCCGGGCTTCCTGGTTGCCCTCGCCCGTGGCGCGCTTGGCCATGACATCGAGGAAGCTGGTGTGGGTGGAGGTCAGGTGATAGGCGTCGGTGCCGTTGTCGAGCTGCAACTTCCAATTGGCATCGTAGGCGTATTCAATGCGCCCGGGCACGAACTCCATGCCGTGCTCACCCTGCTCCATCGCGAGGTCGATGAAAAAACGCAGTTCTCCGAGAAAATCAGTGAGCTCGGGGACGTCCGCGGAGAGGCTGCCGAACAACAGGCCCTTGTACGAGGCCACGCGCGCCAGCGGCACGAGGTCGTGCGAATCCTTGTCGAAGGCCGGCGTGTAGCAGCCGTCTTTCTTATCCTTGACGTCCGCGCTGCGACCGTCCGAGCCATAAGCCCAGCCGTGGTAGGGGCAGACGTGAAATTTACGGTTACCGCTTTCGGTTCGGGTCAGCCGGGCGCCTTTGTGGCGGCAGGCGTTGAGGAAGGCGCCAACCTTGCCCTTGGCGTCACGCGAAACGAGCACCGGCACGCGGCCGATGTGCGTGGCGACCCAGTCATGGGGCTTGGGTATTTGCGACTCATGCCCGATGAACGACCAGGTTCGCTCGAAAATGTATTTCATTTCGAGTTCGAACAACTGCGGATCCGAATACACGTCCTTGTGTACCCGGAACACACCGTCTGCCGGGCGGTCGTCTATATAATTTTTGATATTGCTCATATCCATGGTCGTGTCTCGTCGCGTTACGTTAGCGCAGCTCAGCTCAGCTCAGCTCGGGGAAGGATCAGACTCAGCTCAAACAGGGGTCAGGCCGGAGTCAGTCAAGCAGATCGGGCTGCTCGGCGAGTATCTTGTCCATCAGCGGTGTCAGGCTGTACCAACCCGACTTGTGCGAGCCGACCTGGCGCGCGGCGAGCGATGCGGTGGCGTCGTCGATCTGGACCGGCGTCCCGGCCGACCAGGCCATCAGGGTTTGCTCGAAGGCGCGCTCCATGCGCAAAAACCAGAACACCGCCTCCTCCACCGTGTGGCCGACGGTGAAGGCGCCGTGGTTGCGACAGATCACCGCCTTGTGGGGGCCGAGCGCTTGCGCAATCATGTCGCCCTCCGACACATCGGCGGCAACCCCACCATAGCCGTCGTAGAGCGCGTGATCCTTATAAAAGGAACAGGCCTCCTGCGTGATTGCGGGCAGCATTTTTCCCAGCGACGCAAAGGTCGTGGAAAAACGTGAATGCGAATGGGCCGCTGCGTCGACATCGGGCCTCGCCCTGTGGATGCTCGAATGAATGGCATACGCGGCGGCGTTAATGGTCCGCGTGCCCTCGACAATCTGGCCGGCGTGATTGACAAGGATCAAGTCGGAGACGCAAATGCGGCTGAAATCAACCGCCAGCGGATTCACCCAGAAATGATCAGTCAGGATCGGGTCGCGTACCGTGATGTGTCCGCCAACGCCGTAATTGAGGCCGTAATGCGCAAAGATCCGGTAGGCGGCGGCGAGGCGCTGCTTGCGATGCAGGCGCTCGTCCAGTTTGGTCGCAAACACCGGCATGTCGGGCCACTTCAGTCCATCGGCAGCCAAAGTCAGACCCAACTCTTTTTCAGCCTTACCCATTGCAATCTCCTCCGCCCTCGAACGGGGCATTACAGGACGTAGTTTAGGCATCGCAACAGGGTTGAATCAAGCTTGATTAGGCAATCGACTGGAAGGCCGCCGATGCGAAACCTGCCCGCTTCAGCGGCCCGGCACAGGACTGGTGAACTTGGCGCGCGGCCGGATCATGAATCCGGCCAGACGCTGCTCAAGAATATGCGCCACCCAACCGGCAGAGCGGCTCAGGGCAAACAGCCCCCCGGCGGTATGGTCGGGCAAGCCAAGGGCCCGGCAAATCACCACAAGGCCGGTTTCTATGCTCGGCCTGGCCTTGAACTGCTTTTCAATATCCTCGAGAGCGAGCAACATGTTGCGGGTCATTTTGCGCTCCCGGCCGGCTTCACGTGCGATATCCAACAACATCTGGGTGCGCGGATCGCCGTGCGGGTAGAGCTTGTGGTTGAAGCCCACCAGCGTTTGCGCGGCGTCAAGCCGGCTCTTCACCAGTTCGAGCACCGCCTTGGGCACCGCCGGTGGCATGAACATGGCCTCGACCCGGTCACAACCGCGACCGATGCCGTAATGCACCTCAAGGGCGGCGCCCATGCACGAATGCAAGTCGGCGCCGCCCGAGGCGGCGATGCGCGCGGCGAAGGTGGCCGGATTGAGCTCGTGATCAGCAACCAGAACCAGCGCCGTGTCGAGCGCGCCGAGGTTGAGCGGCTCCAAGGGCAGACCAAGCGCGCGTGCCAGGCTTTTCGCCAAAGGCTCGCCGGCCAGCGGCGCAACATATTCCTTCCGCGGCCCGAGAAACCCGAACACGCCGGCAAGGGTGCGGATCAGCCGGCGGGCGGACAGCACCGGCGTGCCGCTGCCGCCGACGCGCTCACTACCCCCCTCGGCTATGCCTATGGACAGCGTTGCCTGCGTCAGCAATTGCAGAATGTGGACGCGCGGATGCAACCGCGTCGTGGCCGCAAGCAGGTCGGGGACTTCTGCCGGGGCGGGCGCGGATTGCCACACCACAGGCTCGTCCGTCCAGTTGCCAGTCCACAGATATTCTGCCGCCGCCTCGAAGGAGCAATGCGAGCGCGCAAGATCGAGCGCAAGGCGGTTGCGGTAGCGCGGCCCCTCCTCCGTTATTTCCGTGATGCTGGTGACAATGACCGGCTCGCCCCAGCGCATCGCACTCGCCGCCGCCGGCCCGTGGCCGGAGCGCGCGGTGTTCTTCGCCTTGACCCGCTCTATGTCCTCGCGCAGGTAGTAGCTGGCGTGGCCTCCGGCCTGCGGGACGCTGCGGATGTAACCGCGGCTGACATAGGAATAAAGCGTCTGGCGCTTGATGCCAAGAATTTCCAGCACCTCATCGCGCGACAGGTAATCGGCGTCGGTCGGTGCTGCGCGGACGGGGGCAGCCACAGTGGGCCTTGGCGGAAACAAAGCTTGCTAACCGACGTCGATGCCCCGATACAGCCAGTCCACTTCTGTGAAGGTTTCGGGGGTGCGCTGCGCCATCAGATGGTTTCGCAGATCACGCGCGCCGCCGCGCGTGTGAATGATGTCACCGAAGATACGCGAGGTCAGCTGCACCCGGGCCGTGCGCAGGTAGCGCGCATCCCGGTAGGCGCTCAGCGCGGCACTGTAGTCTCCACCGGCCCCGGCCAGCTGCTTGGACAGCACAACGCCGTCTTCGATGGCCATACACGCGCCCTGTGCGAGATATTGCAGCGTCGGATGGGCGGCATCCCCCAGAACAGCGACATTACCGCGGGTCCAGTTGGGCACCGGGTCACGATCATGCAACACCCAATTCTTGTCGGTGCCGATGTAACTCAGCATCTCGCGCACCTTGGGTGTGGTGTGGGAAAACACCTCCTGCAGCTCGTCCGGACCGCCGAAGTCGGTGCTGTTGCCTTGACGGAATTTATTGCTGACCACTGTGGCAACATTGTTCAGCACAGTGCCGCCACGCAGGCGGTATTGCACCAGATGCAAATCCGGACCAACCCAGATGGTCATGTTGTTGAAGTGCGTTTTATCTTCCACCTGATCGATAGGCACGACGCCCCGATAGGTCACATGCCCCGACACGCGCGGCGCGCCGTCCGCGACGATGACCTCGCGCACCTTCGAGCGCAGGCCGTCCGCACCGATCAGCACATCACACTCGTACTCCGTTCCATCGGCGAATTTTGCGCTAACCGCGTTACCGTGATCGGCAAAGCTCACCAGCTCCTTGGACGTATTCAAGGAAATCGCCTCCTCCGCCTGGCAGGCCTTGAGCAAGGCACCATGTAAATCACGTCGGTGCACCACCATGTAGGCGGCACCATAGCGGGCCTTGAAAGTCTCGCCGCAGGAAATGCGTGTCAGCTCCTTGTCGGTAAGCGCATCGATGAGCACAAGAAACTCGGGGTGAACAGCCGTTTCCTCAACCTCTTTCGCCACCCCGAGAAAATCGAGCATGCGGTAGACGTTGGGGCCGAGCTGAATGCCGTAGCCAATTTCACCGAACTCGGGCGCACGCTCCATCACCCGTGCGCGCAGGCCGCGTTTGGCCAGAGCCAGCGCTGTCGCGAGTCCGCCGATACCGCCGCCGGCGATCAGAATTTCTTTCGAATTTGCAGTCTTCATCAATGAGGGGTCTGTGGCTGTTAGAAAAATGGGCAATCCGGCACGGGAGCGGGCGCAAGCCCAGGAAGTCCGGCAGGGAACGAAAGCCTAGCGCATAGACCGTGCTTTGTCGATTTTTGGGAGCGAAACCTGAAAGCACAGCATAAAAAAAGCCAGCTTTCGCTGGCCTTAAATGCGTTTGCACGCAAACCCTTTATCCCGTCGGTAAAGAGTTTTCAATTTTCAGCGCGGGGACACTCACAATCCTCTCATGGGGCACCCTGGGGCATAGCCCCTGACATCTTCCACGCCCAACTCGTCTCATTTCAGGCACTTAGCGCAGTTCTTCAGTCCACAGCAAGCGCCCGTGAGGCTCATCGCGCGTGTGCCGCCCCAATCTGTTATCAATCGATGGCGGGCGCAGCTTAGATCATAAGCAATACACCCGATAGCGCTTGAAGCGCATGCGTGAAAGAGACCCGGTTAGCCCGAAATGCCCGAAACTTTTCTCATCTGACTTCTGAAATTTTCGATCCGCGCCTCCAACTCGGGACGCTCAATAAGAAACGCGCGTATGTCGGTGTCCTCGACCTCTGCGACCTCTGCAACATCTGCGACTGTGGGGATTGCGGCGACTGAGGCGGACGTCAAGGACGGGGCGTCGCTGCTTTTCAGGCCGTTCTTTCGTTTTCTATAGAGTTCGGCTATGGCATGAACGGAGATTTTGGCAAAAATATACGTCAACACCACCGCGCTAAGCATTATCAACGCGTACAAAAGAAACAATAACAGCGTCCCAGCACTAAGCTTGCCGCCACCCAGACCATCAACAAGCTCTTCAAACCAGTGGTCCCACGGCAAATCAGCCAGCCATCCAGAACCGGTATGCGTGTATTCAAACAAAACAAGCAAACCCAGCGCATACCAATGGACCAAAACGACCCACAAAGAAACCTCAAATGACCTGAACGTTCTCATTTTTTGCGATGAACTTCACCGGGAGCCACGAGCGTAGTCACCAGCTCTTGCATGAGTTCCACCCGGACTTTACTGGCCGCCAGCGACTGTTTTTCACGCGCCTGCGCGGCTAATACTCGCTCATCAAGGATCTTCCTCAGGAAACTTATTTCCTCGACAACGCCGGCCAGATTTTTTTCGATCTGCTGCTTTTCGTGAAGTTTTTCCGACAGATGCCGCATGCTCTCCAAAACTTCTGGTAACTCATTGGAGTTTTCATCGCGAATCGGGAGCGCGGAAAATATCTCCTCAATTGCGGCGCTGAAAGTAAGCAGTGCCGCGGGACTTTGGGCCGAGCTTTCATGCGCAGATTCCTCTGCGATTACGGCCTTGTCCTGCACCAAAACCGCTTCGCCATCCGGCTTGTCGAGGCCTCTTATATGAAGCGGATTACCGACGCGACTGAAATGAAAAACCTTATTGGAGCCGGTAGACTGCTCCCCGCTCGCAGACTCCGGGGCAGACGACGCGCTCGTGTCATCGTTGCTATCTTGGGATATCTTTGCTCGTCCCCCACCCAGGGGAACAACCTGCGTATCCCAGCCGACCTTTGGATCGAAATATTTCATATTTGGTGTTTTTAAATTTTCCTGTGCTTGAAAGCTTGGGGCATCTCTAGGGGATGCTGACGTTTAAACAAGTACGCAAAAAGGACAGCCAACATATTTTGGCCAAGTAACAAGTCTCAACCCTCGATATTGAACCTCGACAGCCTTTACCTTTGAAGAAAGCCAAACCATTTTGATTCTGGTTTAACGCTGGCGGCGGGAATTGCCTCCTCCTTTTTGGCGGCATTGCGGTTGGCCAAAAATTTATCCAGCAATCCCCCCCCATTTGATCGGGTGATAGCGGTAACCCCGCTCAAGGTTTGTTTATTCTTGTTTTTCCCGGATACGACCTCAGAAATCAAATCCTCGATTTCCTTGCATACAACCAAAAATGAGTCTCTAAGCGCATCGTCATCGCTCTTGAAGAAATACGTCTTGCCAAACGATGCCTGCGCCGGTTTTGAAAACATGATCGGGCTGGTCAAGTGAAATGGAACCGGGAAACCGCAATTCTGGAAAAAGCCCCTGTAATTTTGCAAGTCGAGCATGCGATTGGGCATCAGAATGACTTGGGGTGCTTGCAGATTGCGTGAATTGAAAACCGGCGCAAACCGCGTCAAGAAATCGTTTGCACTCGCCAGCTCAATGCCGGACAGCGAGGAGGGAATTATGATCAAGTCATAATCAAAGAAAAAGCTGGCCGGGAAAATATCCACCCATGTCAGGTCCGTGATTACGACATCCGAGCTGGCACTCGCAATTCGCAACTCCTCCTTCGCCTTCAAAAGGCTGACCCCGGCGGATTTGTAAGAAAGCGCGTCGCAAATTCTGATGACGGTACGAGAGGCGCAGCTTCGCATCCAATAGCTCGCGGTCGCTTGATGATCAAAATCAATCAGAGTAACGCGTTTTAATTTAACGTCCGAAAAATAAGCCGCCAGGTTGGCCGAGATGGTACTTTTCCCGACACCACCTTTTTGACTCGTTATCAGAATTTTTACAACGCTCATACCGCCCCCTCAAAAGGACACATCTAGTGTAGTGCGTCAAACAGATTGCAACTTATTGAGTCGTGCCCGCGCTTTGACGACCTTCGCGAGGATGTCCGAGGCGCGCGCCGTCCAGATGAACGGCTTGGGATCGCGGTTGTGGTTTTCGACATAGTTCTGGATCGTGTTAAT
>CAMDDU010000061.1:0-21620 GCA_945892985.1 Bordetella parapertussis | reverse complement strand
CGCGGCCGCCGCCTTCGCAACCTCGGACTGAGGGTTGTCGAAGTCGCCAAACATCCGGGCGCTGGTGGGACAGGCGAGAACGCAAGCGGGTTGCCGGTCCGCCACGGGCAGGAGTTCGTCGTAAATACGATCGACGCACAGGGTGCACTTCTTCATCACTCCCGCGCTCTGATCCAACTCCCGGGCACCGTACGGACAGGCCCAGGCGCAATAATTGCACCCCATGCATTTGTCCGGGTCGACCAGCACTATGCCGTCGTCGCGCTTGTAGGATGCTCCCGTGGGGCATACGGTCACGCACGCCGCGTCTTCACAATGCAGGCAGGACATCGGCACGTTGACGGTCTTGTTTTCCGGATAAGTGCCGTATTC
Source organism: Bordetella parapertussis (assembly GCA_945892985.1). Classification (GTDB taxonomy): domain Bacteria; phylum Pseudomonadota; class Gammaproteobacteria; order Burkholderiales; family SG8-39; genus CAITSH01. The sequence goes on along the minus strand of CAMDDU010000061.1, from coordinate 21,248 downwards.
AAAACTGCGGATGCGGTTCAACCATGCGCCGGAGGCCTCCATGCCGTAGGGATCGTAATCGGGCAAGGGCCCGGCCATGAGCGATTCACCGTTCCACTCCTTGCAGGCGACCGCACAAGCGTGACACCCGACACAGGTGTCCAGGTCTATGGTCAGTCCAAGCCTCATTTCTTCCCCTCTTTAAACTGCGGCCACACGCCTTCTTCACCAGGCGCCGCCTTGGTAATGCGCACCTTCAGGTCGTACCATGCGGCCTGTCCGGTGATCGGATCACTATTGGTGAGTTTTCTGTCCCCCGGCTTGCTCGGGAGCTGCTCGCTGATCAAATGGTTGAGCAAAAAACCGTGGGTAGTCTCACTCGCACCGGCTTCCAGCGCCCAGGCCCCGCGCTGCTTGCCAATCGCGTTCCAGGTCCACACCGTATTCGCCTCCACCCCCTCCATGGTTTTCAACTGGCAGCGAATTTTGCCCAAATGCGACTCCACCCATACCCAGTCCATGGACTGGAGCCCCTGCGCGCTCGCCGTGGCCTCGTTCATGTACAGAAAATTGCCCGCCATAATCTGGCGCAGCCACACGTTCTGTGTGTCCCATGAGTGGTACATGACCATAGGGCGCTGCGTGATGGCGTGGAAAGGGAACTCTTTTTCGTCAACCAGGCCACCTTCCAGATTGGGATACCAGTCCGGAAGTGGATCAAAGTGCTCGGCAAGACGAGACTTGTCGACCGGATCAGTTGGACGCGGACCGTCGTAAAGCCCTAGACCGGCGAGTCGGAATTTCTGCAGCGGCTCGGAGTAGATCTGCATGATGATCGGCTCCACTTTCGAAATAAAAGTCGCCGCCACCGCTTTTTCCTGATAATCGCGGTTCCAATGCCGCATCCATTGCTCGTTTTGCGCCCAGTGATGCGTGAAGAATGCCCCATTCTCCTTATAGCGCTCCCACTGCTGCGGATTGGGTTCGCCGCGCAGCGATTTTGAGCCATCCTTGCCCCGCCACCCGGCAAGAAAACCGATACCCGGCGCTTTTTCGTAATTGACGATGAAATCGGTGTAGCCCTTGAATTTCGGCGTCCCCTCCGGATTGGTGAAGGCGGGAAATTTCAGACGCCCCGCCAAATCAACCAAAACCTCCTGCCACGGCCGCACATTGCGGTCAAGATCGACCACCGGATGCCTGATCGCATCGGCGACGGTGTCCGCCTCCGAGATTGGCCGGTCGAGCAGCGAGATGGTGTCGTGCCTCTCCAGGTATGTGGTGTCGGGCAGGACTAGATCGGCAAAATTCACCGTCTCCGATTCAAATGCATCGACCACAACGAGAAACGGAATTTTGTGCTCGCCGGCATTCGGGCCGCTGCTGTGCTTTTCGCGCAGCATGTCCTGCACGCCGGAGGTGTTCATCGTCGAGTTCCATGCCATATTGGCCATGAACAGAATCAAGGTATCAATCGAATACGGATCGGCATTGACGGCATTGGTGATGACCATGTGCATCGCACCATGTGCCGCCAGTGGGGACTCCCAGGAATAAGCGTGATCAATTCTCAGCGGCACGCCATTGGCATCAATGGCCAGATCCTCCGGCCGCATCGGAAACCCCAGCGGCGTTTTGCCCAGCGGCGTATTCACCGCATTAATGACTGCGGCGTCGTTTTCAGGCAGCTGATGCGGAGGAATGGGTTTGGGGAATGGCGCCCGCGCACGGAAATTACCCGGGCCTTCCAGCGCACCAAGCAGCATTTGTATCAAATGCAGCGAGCGGCAGGTCTGGAAGCCGTTCGAATGGGCCGAGATGCCGCGCATCGCATACATCGACACCGGACGTCCGACCACTTTGTCGTGTTCCTTGCCCCAGACATCGGTCCAGCGCACCGGAATCTCCACCGTCTCCTTGAATGCGATCGTCGCCATTTCCATCGCGAGACGCTCGATGGTCTCCGCCGACACACCACAGCGCCCGGCCACCGCCTCGGGCGAATAGGCCTCATCAAGGTAACGCTCTGCCGCCAGCGTCAGCACCGTGCGCACGCGGACGCCTTCGACGGTCTGGAACTCACCGAACAAATCAGGCTCGATATCAGCGCCAAGCCCGTTGACGAACTGCCCCGACCGCCGGTCATGAATCAACGGCTGACCGGCCGCGTCACGCAGGAACAGGCCATGCTTTGATGTGCCCGGCGCGTCAATCACCAGCCACGGCGAATTCGTATAACGCGAAAGGAAAGGAACATCGAACAACTGCCGCGACAGCAAGACATGCACGATTGCCAGCGCCAGCAAGCCGTCCGTACCCGGGCGTATCGGCACCCACTGATCGGCGATTGCGGAATAGCCGGTGCGAACCGGGTTGATTGATACAAACTTGGCACCGTTGCGCTTGAGCTTGTCCAGACCGATCTTGATCGGATTGGACGAATGGTCTTCAGCCACTCCCCACATGATGAAATACTTGGTCCGCTCCCAGTCGGGCGCACCGAATTCCCAGAAAGAATAACCGATTGAATACAGACCTGCGGCAGCCATATTGACCGAGCAAAAGCCGCCGTGCGCCGCCCAGTTCGGCGTGCCAAACTGCTGCGCCCACAGTCCCGTCAAGGCCTGCATCTGATCGCGGCCTGTAAAGAACGCGAGCTTTTTCGGGTCCGTGGACCGAATATGCGCCAGCCGCTTGGCCAACATGTCGAGGGCGTCATCCCAGGAAATCGGCACGAACTCCCCCGCCCCGCGCTCGGAACCGGGCTTGCGCATCATCGGACCGGTCAACTTGGCCTTTGAGTACTGCTTCATGATGCCCGCCGAGCCCTTGGCGCACAGGACGCCCTGATTTACCGGATGGTCCCGGTTCCCTTTAATGAACCGCACCCGCCCGTCAACGAGCGTCACGTCGATACCGCAACGGCAGGCACACATATAGCAGGTGGTTTTCTTCACCACCTGCTTTGAGCTGTCTTCAAATTTAATCGGTTGGTTGCGGGTTTTGATCATTGTTAGTCCAGTTTCGTACCGGCTGCGTCTAACCCCGAAGCTTAACAGCGCACGCCCACTGAAAGGGTGACTAAGCGTGTTTTTACCGCGAAGAAACCAAAGTATCCACCGCAGACGCGGTGCAACGCGTTGACCGATGTGATCCTGCATTGGCAAACCGCGCCAGGCCACAGGCTTCGATTGGACTTGCTTTTCGAAATGAGTTAATGGGAGCCCATTCAGCCCTTATTTTCGATGAAAGTTGAAATCAAAACGGGAGTTCGGATTACTATGCGATGCATACGCGCGCGCCCGGGCGCCGTTTGCCATACAGCACCCGCACAGTAGAAATACCACGATGTTCCGCAGGAAACGAGGCGATAACCCACGTATTTCGTCGCGCCAGAATTAACGGGCAAACTCATTGGCCTGGCCCGTACCGGTAAATTCAATGCACCCTGCTTCCGCGCGGCTCAAACCCTGAACTGAACAATGCTAGCCCGCAATATCGCAAGTCCACGTTTATCATTACTCATGCGCAGAATTCCATTACTTCGTTGGTCCACTGAATTGCGCCGCCCGGGCGCAGCGCGCGCCGATGCCCTCGCCGGTCTGACCGGCGCAATTGTCGTATTGCCTCAGGGGCTTGCATTCGCCACCTTGGCGGGCATGCCGCCGCAATACGGTCTGTATTCGGCGATGGTGCCGTGCATCGTGGCGGCTGTATTTGGTTCAAGCCGGCTGATGGTCACGGGTCCGGCCAACGCCATTTCCCTCATGACGCTCGGACTGATATCGCCGCTGGCCTTGCCCGGCTCGGCCGACTATGTTGCACTGGTGCTCACACTGAGCTTCATGGTTGGCATGACACAACTCCTGCTCGGCCTGGCCCGCGCCGGACGCCTGGTCGAGATGGTGCCCCACTCCGTGGTCGTCGGGTTTACCGCCGGCGCTGCAATTTTGATCATCAACAGCCAACTCGGCCCCGCACTTGGCATAGATTTACCACGAGGGCTGTCCATCTCGGCCAATCTCCAGGCCCTGTTCACGCAAGCCGCAACATATTCCTTCATCGCAATCGCGACCTGTTTGGCCACCGCCGTGCTTTGCGTCATGTGGCGCCCCTGGAATCGCGTTGTTCCAGCCCTGCTTATCGGCATTCTCGGCGGCACCGCAATCGGTCACGCGGGAATGCATCTCATGGCGGATAGTGCGATGCTCAAGATGGTCGCCCCGATACCAAGCGGATGGCCGCCATTTTCAATGCCACGACTCTCCGCTGAAACACTCATGTCGCTGGCTATTCCAACCCTGACCATGACGCTCATCGCACTGACCGAGGCCATGGCGATCGCCCGTTCGGTTGCGCTGAAAAACAATGACAAACTCGATGGCAACCAGGAGATGATCGGACAGGGCATGGCCAACCTTGCCGGCTCGTTCTTTTCGGCCTATCCCTCAAGCGGATCTTTCAACCGCTCCGGAGTCAATGTCGATTCGGGTGCGAAAACACCGATGGCGGCCATATTCGCCGCCGCGTTCCTTGTCGTTATTCTGATGCTGGTTTCCCCATTTGCGACATTGCTGCCACTTTGCGTCGTGTCGGCCTTGCTTTTTGTCGTGGCGTGGGGACTGATCGATATCGGCGAAATAAAACGCATCTGGCGCTTCGAAAAACATCAGCGCCTGCCGCTTTTAATCACCGGCCTTGCAACGGTGACAATATCGCTCGAGTGGGCGATTCTCCTTGGCGTCACAGCCGCGATCGTGCAGAAACGGTTTTTTAAATCCATCTGATGCCCTTTGCCTCTGAAAATGGTGGGGCGCCTGCACCAGGCTCATGGCAGAAAAATAAGAGGGCGGCAGGGCCAATAGCTGCAAAAGCGCGCCAGACGGGCATTTCAAGCCTCCTCCTGGGCGGGCTGGCGCGAGCGACTCAGCCGAAATATGCCTCGCGCACGCTGGCGTTTTCGGCCAGTTCGCGGGCGCTGCCTGCGGCCACCACCCGCCCCTGCGACAACACATAACCGAAATCGGCAATGGCCAGCGTCTGATGGACGTTTTGCTCGACCAGAAGCACGGTAATGCCAAGCTCTCGAATGCGCCTGATCACACTGAAGTTTTCCTTGACCAGTCGCGGCGACAAGCCAAGGGAGGGCTCGTCAACGAGCAGCAGCTTGGGCTCACCCATCATGCCGCGTCCGATGGACAGCATCGCCTGCTCCCCGCCGGACATCGTTCCGGCCAGCTGCGCGGCGCGCTCCTCGAGCCGTGGAAATATCGCCAGCACGCGCTTCAGCCTTGCGGCGATCTTGCCCGAATCAGACTCCTGGTAGGCTCCCAGGCGAAGGTTTTCCACCACCGTCAGTTTTGGAAAAACCTTACGCCCCTCTGGAATACAGGCAAGCCCGGCCCCGACGATCCGATGCGTCGGCATGTCCGTCAGGTCGGTGCCGTCGAACACCACGCGACCGCGCCGCGGTGGCGTCAGCCCCAGAATGGCCCGAATCAAGGTGCTCTTACCCGAACCGTTGGAGCCCAAAATACAGGTGATGCTGCCCGACTCGATGGTCAGCGACACATCCTGCAAAACGTCGGCCTTGTCATAGCCGGCGAAAACGTTCTCCACACTGAGCAGGATCCCCATGTCTATTCGGTCCCCAGATAGGCCATCTGCACCTGCGTATCCGCCGCAATGTGCGCATATGGCCCTTCGCATATTTTCTGGCCGTAATTGAGCACGACGCAACGCTCTGTTATGCGTTCAATGACATTCATCTCGTGCTCAATAATAATGATCGCCAATCCGGGCATGCTGGCGCGAACCTTTAGGATGTCATCCATCAGTTCCCGCGTTTCTTCGTGGGTCATGCCGGCTGAAGGCTCGTCTAGCAACAACAGTGTCGGTTCGCTGATCAGCGCGCGGCAGATCTCTATCCTGCGCCGGTCAATCATGTTCACCGCGCCGGCGGGATCAAAAAGCCGCTCAGCCAGAGACGCGCTAAATGAGCTGACGAGGGCATGCGCCCGCGCGTACTGCGCCTCGAATTGCACGCGGAACGCCTTGCGCTGGAAAATATTGAACCATAGCCCGTGGTTCAATTGCCTATGGTTGCCGACCATCAGATTGTCAAAAATGGACAGGGGAAGGCAAAGCCGCGAGCGCTGGAAGGTGCGCGTTACGCCGGCCTGGTAAATATCCGGGGCACTCATACGTGCGAGATCAAGGCCGCGGTAATCGACACGTCCCTCGCTCGCCTTGTAGATTCCGGTTATGACGTTGAAAAAGGTCGTCTTCCCCGAACCATTCGGTCCGATGAGACCGAGAATTTCACCGCTGTTGACGCTCAGGTTAAGCGCGTTCAACGCCACCAGTCCGCCGAAACGCATGGTGAGGCCGTCGCAGGCGAGCAAGGTGCTCACGGCTTGCGTCCCGGAAAATAATTACGCACCTGCCGCGGCATCAGGCCGTCCGGCTTGAACAACAGAATGAGTATGACCAGGCCGGCATAGAGCAGCAGGCGGTACTCCTGGATGAACTGCAGCTTCTCCGGCAGCATCAGCACAATCGCGGCGGCCACTGCGAGCCCCCAGGGGTTGCCGAGGCCACCCAGTATCACGATGGAAACAAGGATGAGCGAATCGCCGAAGGTGAAGGCATTGGGCGCTACGAATCCGATCATCATGGCATAGACCGACCCGGCCATGCCGGCCAGGAAGTTGCCTATGGTGAAGGCGGTTATTTTCCAGCGCGCGATATTCATGCCGAAGGCCGCACACGCAGTTTCGTCGAGGCGCACCGCGTCCAGATTGACGCCGATCCAGGATCGCTCCAGGCGCCGCACCAGCATGAACGCCAACGCCGCCATCGCCAGCGCCAGCAGCACGTAATTGGCATAAAACGAGATTTCGGTCTCGCCAATCTGAATGCTGTCGTTGAGCTTCCAGCCGAGGATCTCCATGCCCGGCAACTTCATCCCCTGCGGTCCGCCGAGGGTATCGTTCACTTCGAGAAAGACGCGGAACAGGATGCCAAAGGCGATGGTGACGAGCGCCGCGTAATGACCATAGGTGCGCAACACCGGGAGGATCAGCAAGGAACCGATACCGGCGGCCATCGCCCCCGCAACCAGAACAATGACAAGATGCGGTGTCGCGGTTTGGCTGGCCAACACCGCCGCGGTGTAGCAGCCGATGCCGAAGAACGCCGCTCCGGCGAAATTGACCACGCCCGCATAGCCAAATTGCAGGTTCAACCCAAGGCATACCACGACATAGAGGAGCACGGTCGCCAGCATTAGCAGGGGGAAATGCTGGTCGTAGAACAGTCCCGTGATCAACAGCACGCCGGCCAGCACTGCGGCGTTACCCTTGCCACCATGGCCAGCGAATGAGGCCGCGGCACGCGCATTCCAGCCCAAGCGCCCGAGCACAAAAAGCACCATCACCGCGCCCAGCGTCAGCCCCATCACCGCCCACTGGCTCTCGGCATGCAGGAACAACACCGCGAATACCGTGATGGCAGCCACGCTCAACAACGCGGGCGCCGCCGCGCTTGCGCTCAGCAGTCCGGCCAAAATGGCCCTGGCGTTTATGCCCACAGTCACACCCGCTCGCTTTTCTTCTCGGCGATGAGCCCGGTCGGGCGCCACGCCATGAAAATAATGACAACCGCGAAGGCGAACACATCCTTGTACGCGGTTGATGTCCCGGGGAACAAGGCCGGCAGGGTCACGGCACCGATGCTTTGCAGAGCCGAGAAAAGAAACCCGCCGAGAATCGCACCGTAAATATTGCCCAACCCGCCGATAACCGCGGCAGAAAATCCTATAACGCCCAGCAGCAGGCCGACGCCGAAATTGATCTCGTTGTAGTAAAGCCCGTTCATGACCCCGCCCAGCGCCGCCATGCCCGAACCGATGGCAAAGGTGAGCAGGACGATGAATTCGAAGTTAATGCCCATGATGCGCGCCGTTTCCGCGTCCTGCGCGACTGCGCGGATCGCCAGGCCGAGCTTGGTGCGGGTGATCAGCAGGTGAACGGCGACGATGGCCGCAAGTCCGGCCAACAGCAGGATGAGACTGTCCGCCCGCAAGGTAAAACTGCCCAGGCTGAGCGAATCGGTAGGCAGCAGGCGCGGATACGGTTTGGGGTTCGAGCCCTGGGGATAGAAAAGGCGCACGGACTCGCGCAACACCGAGCCGAGCATCAGTGTGATAAGCAGCGTGTTGAGCGGCGGCGCCAGGCGCAGCGGCAACACCAGGTACTTGGCTATCAGCGCGCCAAGCAGCGCCATCGACAAGGTCGCCGCCAGCGTCATCACCAACAACTGCGCCAGGGGCGAATCGACGCCGAGCGCTTGCAGGCCCAGATAGGTCGCCAGACCGGCGAAGGCGCCCACCATCAGCACATCGCCATGGGAGAACTTGATCACGTCAAGTACGCCGAAAAACAGCGTGAATCCGACCGCCACGATGGCGTAGATCATCCCGAGCATCAACCCGTTAAAAATATACTGGGAAAGCTGGCCTAGATCCATGGAATGGCGTTAGCGCGGGATATAAAAAAAGAAGAGAGGAACTGCGGCGGGCGCGCAACATGCGCACCGACTTCGAAACCAGCCGGTTGACGTTCCCGTCGAGAAACATCAGGAAAGCGGGTTGCGTGCGGGTGTAGCCGCCCGCAACCGGTGCAAAACGTCTTGCCGACCTTTGACTGGTCGAACTTAGGCCTATTGCCCCTTTAGCTTGCGCTTGCCGGAGCCATACTCGCTGTCCTCCCACACCACCCATTTGCCGTCCTGGACGACGTACTTGGTGATAAGGGGCACGATGTTCTGGCCGTGGTCGTCAAAGGTCACCTTGCCGATGATCGAATCCCGGTCCTTGGTCTTGCGCAATTCGCCGGCAACCTTTTTACGGTTCGGTCCCACCTTTTCAACCGCGTCCATGATCAGGTTTGCCGCGGCGAAGGCAAAAGGACCATAGGCCTCGGGGCCCTCGTTGTATTTCTGCTGCGAATACTTGCCGGTGAAGAACAGTCCGCCGGGAAGTTTTTCCCAGGGCGCCCCTTCGACAAAAGACAGGGAGCCTTCGGCGAGTTGCTTGCCAAGCCCCTCGATGAAAGCATCGGATTTTATTCCCGAGGTGCCCTCAAACACGGCGCTCAATCCCTGCTTGTCCATTTGCGAGCGGATGCGCACGCCCAGCGGTGTGAGTCCGCCGAAGAAAATGACCTCCGGTTTGAGTTCCTTTGCCTTGGTCAGTTCCGTGGTGAAATCCTGCTGGTCCGCGGTAACGCCAAAGGTGCCGACGATCTGCCCGCCATTTTTCTTCAGGTATTCGCTGAAGTACTGGTTGTGCCCCTTGCCGTAGTCGGTGGTGTCATGGATTACCACCCATTTCTTATACTTCATGCCTGCCATGAATTTCGCGGCAACCTCGTTCTGGTTGATCATGGTGCCGTTAACGCGGTGTATCTCGCCATACTTGTTGCCATAGGTAATCGAGGGCAGCACCGCCCCCCAAACCACCACCGGCAGGCCGAACTTGTGATACGTTTCCACCGTCGCCACCGCGGTGACTGAGCAGTAGTGGGTCACGCCACCGATGATGGAATTGTCCGCCGCCGCCTTGGTCGCCACCTGCACCGCGATATTGGGCTTGCACTCATCATCCAGGCTGACAAGTTCATAGGTATATTTGGCTTTGGGATCTTCGTTACGCAAGCGCACGGCAAGATCGGTCGAGTTGCGGCCGCCAATGCCGTTGGCCGAAACGCCCCCGGTCAAGGGTCCGATGAACACGAGCTTGACGGTCGGTTTTGCCTCGGCAAAGCCAACGCCGAGTGCGAGGCTCGCGCCGAACAGGGACAATAGTGCGTTTCGCTTGAAGTTCATCTTTTACTCCTGGGAAGACTGGGAAATTTACAACCGACTAGTACGCCAGACCAAGCGCACTGCCCGATAGCCGCCAGAAAAGCGGCTCACCGCTGAGTCTTTACGAAAAACCAAAGCACCAACAGCCATACGCACGTAAAAAAAAGGGGCGAATGACAAGGACACGCCGGCAGTATCCCGAGTCCGCCCGATACAGTCAATCGACGATTGCCACATGTGCTTGTATTGACGCTCAGTCGCCCTTGATGTTCGCGGCGCGCACCAGCTTGGCCAGAGCATCGAACTCCGTGCGGCAAAGACGCCCCATTTCCTCGACTGTGCTCGTTTTCACCGCAATACCCTGCTTGCTGAAGATGTCGCGCAATTCCGGCTCAGACAACACGCTACGCAGCTCGGCGCTATATCTGGCGACCACGTCCGCCGGAATGCCCGCCGGCCCCCAAAACGCAAACCAAGGCTCGCCATTGAAGCCCGACACCCCCTGCTCGTGCAGCGAAGGCAAATCGGGAAAGAGCGGCGAGCGCTCGCGCATCGAGCCGCCCAGCACACGCACGCGTCCGTCCTTGGCCATGCCGGTCGCCACGTGAATGGGCATGAACATGGTCGGGATCTGGCCGCCCAGCAGGTCGTTGAACGCCGGCGCAGATCCTTTGTAGGGAATATGGGTCATTTGCAGGCCCGCAATGAGCTTTAGTTGCTCCATAAACAAGTGATGGTAGGTGCCATTTCCGGGAGAACCGTAATTCATGCCCGGATTTGCTTTGGCATAGGCCACAAACTCGCGCACATTGGAGACGGGCACCGCGCTGTGCACCACCAGGGCGAAGTTGTTATTGGCGATCAGGCCGATAGGCTGAAACGCCTGGATGATGTCGAAGGGCAGGCTCGGAAAAAACAGCGGTAGCGTCAGCACGCTGGACACCATGACCTGCATGGTGTGCCCGTCTGGTACGGCCTTGGCCAGCGCCTCCATGCCTATGGCGCCGGCAGCACCGGCACGATTTTCAACAATGAAGGGCTGGTTCCAGCGCGCTTGCAAACGCGGGGCGAGCAGTCGCGCGATGACATCGGGCGTGGTCGCCGCGGTCTGTGCCAACAGCAAGCGCACCGGGCGCGACGAAATCCCCTGCGCCTGCGCGGAAAAGGGCAGCGCGACTGAGACGGCCGCGCCTGCGGCGGCCAGCAGCAGGCGGCGCCGTGTGTCGTTGGTGTCGCTGGTGATACCGGTGACACTGGTGGCGTGGGACATGCGGGGTTCTCCTCCGGCATTGGCGGGGCCTGTGGCAGCCCTCGGTCTGGACGTCCGCCCATTTGGCGGCAGACGCAATTGCGCATTATGCAATAAGGTCGGCAGGTAATGCCAATAAGAAGCAATTGAAGATAGATGATGTGCGACAGTCCACAAAAGACCTGTCACGCGCCCAGGGGAAAGGCCACAAATGCCGTCGCGGCACCACCGCGCGTCCGGCGCCGCCTGTGGTCAGGACAATTGACAAGTCAGCGCCTCTGACTGTCTACTTCCGCTCTTTGGCGCATTGCGCTCATACGCACCAAACCCATCGGCAAAGGACAAGATGACTACGCAGGTTTTGATTGCAGGGGCCGGTCCGGTCGGACTCACCCTCGCCATAGATCTTGGCAAACGCGGCATACGCTGCACCATCATCGAGCAAAAACAGGCACCGCAGTTCCTGCCAAAAATGGAACGCTGCAACGCACGCAGCATGGAAATGTTCCGCCGTATTGGCATCGCCGACGAAATCCGGCGGGCCGGACTGCGCGCCGATGTGCCCATGGACGTCTATGTCGTGCTGGCCCTGAACGAGCCGGCCTTGCTGCGCCTGCCCTACCCCTCGGTCGATGAGGCGCGTGCCCACATCCGGGCGACCAATGACGGCAGTGTGCCCTTGGAGCCCTACCAGCTCACCTCGCAATACTCGCTTGAACCCCTACTCAAGTCGATCGCCGAGTCGCTGCCCAGCGTCACAGTGCGTTTCGGTTGCGAACTGGTGTCCTTCGTACAGGATGCGAGCGGTGTCCGCGCAAGCGTGCGACCGCCAGGCGGTGCCATCGAGACGCTGCGTGCCGACTATCTGGTCGGCTGCGATGGCGGCAACAGCGTCGTGCGAACCCAATTGGGCATCCAATTGCGCGGCGAGGGCCCGATGACGCAGTTTCGTCAGGCCTTGTTCCGCTGCGATGAACTGTTTGACATGATCCCCCTGGGCAACGGTCCCGGGCACGGCCGGCATTGGCATGTCGCCGACGACAAGGGCAGCTTTCTCATCATGCAGGACTCTACCCGTCACTGGACGCTGCATTCGGCCGTCGACTCCGATGAAGAGATGAAACGCATGTTCGAAAAGGTCATCGGTGTCCCGGTAAAATATGAAATGCTCTCGTGCAGTCCCTGGCGGCAGAATCTGCTGCTGGCAACCGCCTACGGCACCGATCGCGTATTCATCGCCGGCGATGCCGCGCACCTGGTCATTCCAACCGGCGGGCTGGGTATGAACACCGGCGTGGGCGATGCCTTCGATCTGTCATGGAAGCTCGCCGCCACGCTGCAGGGCTGGGGCGGCCCCAACTTGCTGCGCGCCTACGAAATTGAACGGCGCCAGGTCGGCGACCGCAACATTGGCGCTTCGCGTTACGCCAACATCGGGCGTCGCAAGTGGCGCTCAATGTGGCGTCCAGACATACGCGAGCAATCTTCGGCAGGACAACAATCACGCGACATTCTGAAAATGGTCGCCAATGTGGAGCAGCGCAAGACCAACGAAATGATTGGCGCCGAACTCGGATATCGCTATGTCGATTCACCCATCATCGTGGATATCCCCGGGGGGCCGGAACACCTGTTCCGCGAGTACCTGCCAAGCACCTGGCCGGGTGCACGACTGCCGCACATCTGGCTTGATGACGGCACGGCGATACAAGACCGCATCCCCAGTGAGGGCTACACCATGCTTCGTCTGGGCGGCACAAAGACCGACAGCGGCGCGCTGGAGCAGGCGCTGCGGGCAAGGGGCGCACCGCTGACCACGCTCGTCATCGCGGACAGGGTGGCGCGCGAAGTTTATGGACACGATCTGATCCTGCTCCGCCCCGACATGCATGTGGTCTGGCGCGGCAACGCCGCGCCTGATGACGCGGTGACAATTGCCGCCACCGCGACAGGGCACTAAACCACCGGGCATTGCGGCCCGGCCTTGTCGCCCTACTCGGGCTTGACGCCTGTGTCGACGATCACCTTGCGCCAGCGGTCAATGTCCTCGCGCACCAGCGCCCGCGTTTCCTCGACCGGCATAGGCGCGGGTTCGGTGGCCAGTGCGGCAAGCCGCTCCACCACCACTGGATCGAGCATGATGCGACGCATCTCGGCGTTCAACCTGACGACAATCGCCGGCGGCGTGCCGCCGGCGGCGAATACCGTTTGCCAAGATCCTGTGACAAAACCATCCACGCCGGACTCGAGCACCGTCGGAACATTGGGCGCCAGCGGACTGCGTGTCTTCCCCGTCACCGCCAGTGCGCGCAGCTTTCCGCCACGAATAAGCGACAGTGAGGCAAACATGCTGGTCATGATCGCGTCCACCTGGCCGGCCGCCACATCGGCGAGGCCAGGCCCGACACCCTTGTAGGGCACATGGGTCCACTGAAACTTGCCCTGGCTTCCGAGCAGCACGGCAACCAGATGGGGTGCGCTGCCGGTGCCGGCCGAGGCGTAGTTGAGTTTGCCCGGGTTCTCGCGCGCAAAACGCATGAACTCCTGCATGGTTTTCAACTTGTGGCCCTCGGTCACCGTGAGCACATGCGGCGAGTAGGAAAGCATGCTGACGGGCGCCAGGTCCTTCACCGGGTCAAACGGCAGGTTCGGATAAAGGCCCGCGCTGATCGTCAATGAACCCAACTCGATAATCAGCAGGGTGTGGCCGTCCGGTGCGGCACGCGCAACCAGCTCGGCACCGATCATGCCATTCGCCCCGGCGCGGTTCTCGACCACCACAGGCTGCCCCAGCGCCTCGGCAAGCTTGGGCGCGATAATGCGCCCCATGAGATCAACACCGCCCCCTGGCGGAAAGGGCACGATCAACCGGATAGGCTTGGTCGGATAAGTCTGCGCCATTGCAGATTGCGCGCAGAACATCGCCAAGCCGAGGCTTAGCGCCAGAACCAGAGCCGCAGACACACTGCGAAGCTTCAATTTCATTTTCTCTCCTTGCTGTTTTTGTGGATTATTGTTCATGCGTGGGTTTGGCGACCCGAAGTACGGGTGCACAAGGGTAAGTAGGAGTAAAAGGCTAAAGGGGCACAGAGGCCATCAGTCGGGAACCAGGATTGGCTTCACAGCCTGCCCGGCAAGAATCAGATCAAACCCGCGCTGCGCCTCGGATAAGGGCAGCACATGCGAGGCCAGCGGACGCAGGTCAACCAGGCCCGATTGCAGCAAGGCGGTGGCGCTTTTCCAAGTCTCCCAGATTTTGCGTCCGTGGATGTTTACCATGCGCGGACACTTGAGCAGCCAGAGGGTGAAATCGACGGCAATCGCCTTTGGCGGCGCACCGACCAGCCGGAAATCCCCGCCTTTGGTGATGCACTCAAACACGTTGCGAAACCCGGCCTCGGTACCAGAGTATTCAATGCCGACGTCGACACCATCACCACCGGTCATGTCGCGGACAATCGCCGGCAAATCCTCGGTCAGCGGATCGACGCAACGATCTGCACCAAGCAACTTCGCAGTAGCGCGCCGCAGCGGGTTGGGATCGCAGGCAATGATCAGGCGTGCGCCCAGAGCGCGCGCCGCCGCCACGTTCATCAGGCCGATCGGACCGCAGCCATTGACCAACACTGTCTGGTCGGCGACACCCGAGCCCTCCAGACTGGCGTGCACGGCGATACCGAAGGGCTCTTGCATGGCGGCGATTTCATGTGCAAGCCCGGGCGGGTTGACCCATACAATGCAAGAGGGCACCACCACATAGTCCGCAAAGCCGCCGTCAAAGTCGATGCCCGGATAAGTCGTTTTCGTGCACAAATGGGCACGCCCCGAGGCGCATTGCTTGCACTGGCCGCAGAACACATGCGACTCGAGGCTGACCCTGTCGCCGATATTGAGGCCAGTGACCCCGCCACCCAACGCGTCGATGACGCCGCTCACCTCGTGGCCCATGACACAGGGCAGTTTCATGCGTCGCGCCATGCGCGGCGCCCACTTGTAGATCTGCATGTCGGTGCCGCAAATGCCGGCGGCGCCCACTTTTAACCGCACCTCGCCCGCGGCGGGCTCGCGCACACCAACATCGCGCAACGCAATGCCGCCCTCCACCGCCTCCACCTTGCACAAAGCGCGCATGTCCGGTCCTAGACGTGAAAAATATCGACCGGACCGACCAGCTTGTCGTCGATCATGATGATTTTTTTAACAGCGATCCTCAAATCGCCGGCCTCTTCCCGAAACCTGTACTCATACGAGCCGCTGCGCGTGATACCGCCGTGAATGCCGTAGGAATGCACAATCCAGCTCGCCCGCGCAGCAATATCAGCGCCATTGCCGTCGATCAGCATCACCGTGCCCACAAGGTGGGTCGTGCGCGCCATCGGCACCGACGCAAAAGAATCCCCGCTTTCGATGCGGAACACGCGGTCTTCGAGGCTGGCGCGGCCTTTCAGATAAAGCAGATTGAGCCCGAGCTCCGGGTCGACCGTAAGCTCATATTCGCTGGTCCAGGCAGGCATCCAGAACACCGCATCCTCGACATATAACTGCAGCCACGCCTGCCACTTCTTTTCATCAAGCAGGGCGGCCTCGCGGAACAGCAGGTCTTCGACGCGGTTGCGCAGTGCCGTATCGGCGCTCATGACCGGCTCCCTTCGATCATGCGTTCCTTCCAGAAACGGTAGAAGCCGTGATACAGCGCCTCATGGTCCCAATTGGCGTTCATCGTATTCGGCACCAGCCCGATTTTCGCACCGTCGGTGTCCTCCGCGCCATGACGGATGGCGCCCATACCGCGGGCAAAGTCATTCCAGCGCGCGGCGCGTCCAAAGCCGCCGCTGTGGGTCGCCTCCAGCGCGGCCAGATCGTCGGAACTCGCCATGCCGGTCGTCAGGTAAAAATCCTCGAATTTGCGCAGGCGCGCGGCTCTCGCCTCGGCCGGCTCCCCGACCGGGGCGATACAACGGACGGTGATCTCACACACCCCGGGGGCTATCGGGTTGAGCGTGCGGATCTGCGAGGACGGGTTGTCCATGATGAAGGCGTTGGGGAACACGAATAGGTTGCGCCCGCGATTGAGCATCCACTCAATGCGCTCGGGCGGGAAGGACTTTTCCAGCCTTTCCTTCTGCGGCCACAAGGGATGCTTGGTCGGATCGGCGCGCTTGGCCCAGATACCGAGGTGACCGTTGCCAAAGTCGTAGGAACCGGAGTCGACATTACCGAGCATGCGTCCGGATTCGGTACGCTGCAGGCCGCCAAGATTAGCCTTGGCTTCACGCTGCGCCACCGTGGCTGCGAAAACACGATGGACGGTGGACACGTGGTAGCCATCGACGCCGTTTTCAGCCTGCAATTTCCAGTTGCCATAGACGGTATATGTCGACGAGCCGGGAATAACTTCCAGTCCCTGCGGCGACTGGTCGGCCAGCAGGTCTATCCAGCTCGTGGTACCGGCAAGCCAGTCCTTGAGCGCCGGAACATCGGCCTTGAGGCTGGCGAAAATAAACCCGCGATAGGAGTCGACCCGCGCGATTGGCGTCAAACCGAATTGGTCTTTGCCGGCCATGTCCGTGTACGCGCCGGTCTCCTCGCTCTTGATCTTGACGCAATGTCCGTCGTGGTTAAACGCCCAACCGTGAAAACGGCAGGTAAACAGATTGGCGCGACCGTGTTCGAGCGGGACCAGTGTCGCCGCGCGATGGGCACAGGCGTTGATGAAGCCGCCAATGCCGCCGTCCTTCTTGCGCACCAGAAACACCGGTTGGCGGCCAATGCGGGTGGAAAAATAATCACCCGAATTACGGATTTGGCTCTCGTGCGCAAGAAACACCCAGCCGCCTTCAAAAAATAATTCCATCTCCGACTCAAAAATGTCGGGATCGGAATAAATCGCCCGATCGACGCGAAAACGACCTTCTCGCGCGTCGATCATTGCCGCAATGCGGTCGGACATCACCATAAAATCCTCCTTGGGTTGCTTTCCCCCGCCCGGAACCCCGGCAATTCAATCATCGGACGGAAACAGCGCGACGTGCTCACTCGGATCCCCAGCTTGGTCTGCAGCTTTGGAGCCGGCGCTATGATAACTTCGTCGGCGTTTCCTTTGGAGGAAATCAGCACCGCCATTCCGGGAGCGAAGTGCCGAGCCGGCGGATCACCGGGGTCGTCTCAAGAAAAAATGACTGAAAATACCCGCCTGGCGCGCATTTTTAGCCGATGGGGACTGCTCCACACCGATGCAATATCAATCCACCTCGCCCTTTAATAGGCCACGGATGAACCGCAGCTGAACCAAGGACGAAACACATTACGCCGACCAGGCACCCGCTTAGTCGCTCACGCGCGTCGCTATGATTCAAACGCGAACGCAGGACAAAAAACATGGTAGAACTCTTGCTTAGGAATGCGGACGACCCATTCCACTTCCAGATAGACAAGGAGCAACGCCCGATGAATGCGCTATTGCGGCCCCTCTTGGCCTGTACCGCCCTTCTATTCACCATTGCCGTCTCACCCCACGCCCTTGCGCAAAGCTATCCCTCCAAGCCGATACGCATCGTAGTGCCCTACCAGGCCGGGGACCTCAGCGATGTGATCGCGAGGCTCATCGGGCAAAAGGTCAGCGAGCAGGTTGGGCAGCCGGTGATCGTCGACAACCGACCCGGGGCGAGCGGCATTGTCGGCCTGCAAGTGGCGCTGCAGGCGGAGCCCGACGGCTACACATTTGTTCTCGGGCAGATGGGCAGCATGGCGGTGTCCCCGAACCTGAACAAGCCAAACTTCGATATTCGCGCGGATTTCATTCCTGTCGCTGCAATGTTTTCCAACGACCTGATGCTGGTATCCAATCTGGATTTTGGCCCGAAGACGCTGCCCGAGCTCGTCGCATACTCCAAAGCGAATCCCGGAAAAGTACGCCTTGCGACCAACGGGGAGGGCGGTTTTCCTCATCTGTCGATGGAACTGCTCAAAGACCGCACCGGCATGGACTTCCTGCACATCCCGTACAAAGGCAACGCGCAAATTCCAGCTGATGTCATGGGCGGACGAATTGAACTGACCATCCTTGGCTTTACCTCCCTGCTGCAGAATGTGAAAGCAGGAAAGATGAAGCCAATCGCGATGACCGGCAAAAAGCGCTCGCCTACCGCGCCCGACATCCCGGCGTTCAACGAAACCGTTTCCGGCTACGAAGCGCTGGGCTGGTTCGGATTGTTCGCCCGCAAGGGTACACCGCCGGACATCGTCACGCGAATCAATGTCGCCGTGAACAACGCGCTAAAAATGCCCGACATTACACAGAAGGCGGAATCCCTCGGTCTGGACATCTCGGTGGGATCGCCCCAGTATTTCGAAGCAATCTGGGCCCAGGATTTCGCCAAGTGGGGCGACCTCATCCGCAAGCTCGGCCTCGATAAGCAAAAATAATTTAGCGCAAAAAAAGGACTCCCAACATGAGCACGCACACCCCGCCCGCCTATGAACCCTTCGGCTGGCATCACTGGCCCGATGAATTCTGGATGTCCTACCAATTCCGCCGCGGCCTTGGAGAGACCCAGGAAGGTGGCGGCGCCGTCAGCGAAGTGTTTCAGGCTGCGAGCAAAATCATTCCTGGTGATTACGAAAGTTGGTACCGCGAGTGGACGCACATCGCAAACCGCAACGACCTGCGCGGCGACGAGGCGATGGGCAAAGGCCATGTGCGCACCGCCATGAACTGCTGGCTGCGGGCGGCAAATTATTTTCGCGAGGCGGAATTCTGGCTCAAGGCTGACGACCCGCGCCGTCTCGCCACATTCGACCGCTGCGAGGCGGCCTCGGCCAAATGTTTCCTGCAGCTCACGCCCAAGGCCGAAATTGTCGAAATACCCTATGAAAACGGCAAATCCATGCCCGGATACTTCATCCGCTCCGCCAATGGCGGCGACAAGCAGCCGGTGCTGATCTCGGTCGGTGGGCTGGATTCCTTCAAGGACGAAATGTGGTTCATGACAGGCCGCGGCGCCGTGCAACGCGGCATATCCGTTCTGCTGCTCGACGGTCCCGGCCAGGGTGGGACGCTGCGCCGGCACGGCATCCCCACCCGCTACGACTACGAGGTGCCCGTCGGGCGTGCCATTGACTGGTTGGAAACGCGCGCGGATGTCGATGTCTCGCGCATCGCGGTGAGCGGCTCTAGCCTCGGCGGTTATTACGCCGCGCGTGCCGGTGCCATGGAACCACGTCTCGCCGCCTGTATCTCACACGGCGCAATCTGGGACATCCATGAACGCTGGAAGGTCCGCGACGAAAATCACGGCCTCGCAGGCCATATCAAGTGGGTGTTCGGCGCGAAATCGATGGCTGAAGCCACTGAAATCGCCAAGCCGTTCAAGCTCGACGGCGTGCTCGAGCACATGAAGTGCCCCTACCTGATCATCCACCGCGGCCACGACGTCCTCGGCGTGGAGACGGTGCAGACCGTGTATGACTACGCCGTGAAACACGGTATCAAGGCGACGCTGCGCCTTACCAGCGAGGAGGAAACCGGTGCCGAGCACTGCCAGCACGATAACCCGACCCTTGGCCAGGAATTGATGCTCGACTGGCTCTGCGACGTTTTTGAAATAGACCAGACCCGTCTCGCCTTTTATCCGGGCTAAGCGCTATTGGCTTAAACTTCCAGCATTGCACACCAGCTTTTACGCGAACCATTCAGGAGATCAGCAATGCCACAAATCAGCAATTACTCCGACAGCTACTTCTCGATGACCTGGCTGGGGCCCAAGGGCTACCCGGACAACGGCAATTCAGGACGCTGCTATTTCACCGGCGTCCTTGGCATGCTGCGCCACTGGGGCGAGGACGATGTGCTATTCGCCGACGGGCTGAGCGGTGACGGTTTTTCATTCCGTTGGTGCCCGTCCTGGGGCGCACCCGCATTCAACGGCGGCAAGGGTGCGTTTCACGAAATCTGGGAGTACGTACCCAAGACCCTGGGTTTCACCTCGCACTGGGAGGAGGACACCGAAGGCGGCGTGGAAGAGGCGTTCGCCAAGCTGTGCGGCCTGATAGACCGCGGCATACCGGTTCAGGTCGGCGTGCACTACAGCATGCTGCTGCCCTACGGTGCAAAGACCTCGCCCCGGCTCGCGTTCCAGAAAGCCACCATGAAGGACTCTGGCTTCGGCCATCACGTCGTCATCGCCGGCTACGACCTGGAACGCCAGACCGTGACCATTTGGGAACCGAACGACATCGCCGAAAACGCGCGCTACGAATGCCCGATCCCTGCGTTCAAGCAGGCGTGGACCGAGTCGCAGCAGCGCACCGGCGACCAGTACAAAGCTTGGGCGCATCACCATCCATGGGGCGGCCAGTGGAGCCTGCACGACGGCTACGGCCCTTTTCTGATGGTATGGGTCGAGCCCGGCCGCGACCCGAACTGGGATATTGCCGTTGCAATCCGGGACAGCTATCGCCGCAACCTGAAAATCCTTAAAGGCGAATATCCCAAGCCCTATTCCCTGTTTGGCAACCAATGGCAGATTCCGCACTGGGAAACCGGCGCACCCGGCATGGCGCGTTGTGCCGCCGCCATCCTCAGGGGCGAGGTTGAGGACACCCTAACGCCAACCGGGGAGCGCCGCCCGCTGTTTGTAGCGGGCAACATACCGAACCACGGCGTGCTCGGCCGCCGGGCTGCGGCAGGCTATTTGAAGCGCGTGGCCATCGAATTGCAAAAACGCAACCTGGATGCAAGCGCAGTCGGCCAGGCCGCCCAGTTGATGGAGCAGTCATCGGCGCAGTTTCAGTTGCTGCGCTACGAGAGCGACTTGAAAAGAGCCGGAGCGCTGCTCGCGGGCATCGCTGAACTGGAACTGGCCGTAATGGCCCAGATGGGACAAGGCTGGGCGTCGGTATCACACCTATCGGCCATAAAGGTCAAGGCCGTCGCGGCCTGAGCCTGGCACAAAGCAAAAAGGCCGGCCCCGTGAACGGAGCCGGCCTTTTTGGGGATTGCAAAACTAGGGAAACACTGAACAAGTCCGCGCGTCTGTTGTCATATAGCGAGACGCAAACGGGAGGATTGAGAATGAAACAAATGACGCTGGCGGCGGCGAAAGGATTCGAGGTACATGGAAGAGCAACGCGCAAAGCGGCGTTTCTGGCGCGC
>CAMDDU010000060.1:0-21814 GCA_945892985.1 Bordetella parapertussis | reverse complement strand
TGGAAGGACTGAACAACAAGATTCGCGTCATCCAGCGACGCGCATACGGACTGCGCGACCAAGAATATCTGCGGCTCAAGATCCTCACTTGCATGCTCCCAGCGATCTAAAATGACTCAAAATGACCCACTCACTTTGCAGAAGACCCAGAATTGTTATGCAGGCGGGATTGCGCGCTTTGTCCGGTAGTGTGAACGCGGCAAAGCGCAAAGCTTGGTCGCGAAAAACTGTTCTTGCGCGGTGTTCATCGACAAGGAGCATAACCAATCATGTCAAGCCCTCAAGCCGTAATCGCCGTAAAAAGCGGGATAGGTGCTTTAAACACGGCATCAAGGGGCAATGATCACCTGGCTAGGGCCTGATATGGCGCGAACAGGGAGATGCCATGTTCTTGACTAAAAATCCCAAACCTCTGCCCGAGCCCGACGCACGTCTGGATCAGCCAGACTGGCTGCGTATCGGTTGCCAACTTAAAGCTAAACGCGAACAGTTGAACAAGACGGAGGTTGATTTTGCCCATGCGCTCTGTTTGAGTGTGAAGCAAGTCAAGGCCATGGAAGGTGGGAAAATCTGGCCATTCCCGGGCGTTGCCCCCCATCAATGGTGCGTGCAACGGTACGCAAGGGCAGTCGGTCTTGTGTGGGGTGAACTTTATGCCTACCGCGATGCGCCGGCGCAGGCGGCCAAGGATTACGACCCCGCTGATGAAACAACAGTTGTATCGCCACCGGCCCAGATCGCGAGCCCGGGCCCGCGTGCATCGTTGGTGTCCAAACATTTCATCGTGAGTCTGTTGCTGTTGGCGATGCTGGCAGCCGTCGTGGTCGGCGCCAGCCTCATCGAAAATGAGCCGATCAGCCCTGATTTAAAGCCGACGGGCTATCAGCGTAATGAGACAAAGGAAACGCTGCGAAAAAGCGAAGTGATCATTGCCGATGTCGCGAGTGAGGCATCGGTCATCACCGCGTCCGAAATAGCCCCCGCCCCCGCAATAGCAGAACAACAACCCGTTGACGGGGAGCGGGTGGCGACGCCCGTCATCGCCCCCCCCTC
Source organism: Bordetella parapertussis (assembly GCA_945892985.1). Lineage (GTDB taxonomy): Bacteria > Pseudomonadota > Gammaproteobacteria > Burkholderiales > SG8-39 > CAITSH01. Next base: position 20,761 of record CAMDDU010000060.1, on the reverse strand, counting down.
CGCACCTATTGAGTCTTCGGAAATTATCGAGTTTCACGGGCGCGACGCAGCAAAAAAATCTGGATCTATCTATATTCATGCAAGCGCTGCGGTGACGGTGATAAAAAAACGAAAAGACAGCCTCGGAGAGGGGGATAGGATCGAGTTGCCACGCGGAGCCGAGCGCCGTATTCCGATTTCCACCGCAGAGGTGATAGGGGTGGCGGAGGGTGCGGGTTTCAAGGTCTACTTCCAAGGCCAGTTAGTGCCCCACTCGATGTTTCGCGCCGGGAGATGGGTGCGATTCATTGCTGCGCGCTAGCTCGGTTTCTGCATCGGTAACGGTCTCTCGAGCTGAAAATTGGTGGCTAGCCGCCATGGCTGAAGGTGGGCTGTGGCCACCGCATGCCCCGCGTACCCCGCATACCCTGCATACTCAAGGGGCTGTTTTTTTAACACGGAGGGGCGTTTGATTCTTCGCGCGACACTGCCAACGTGGCTGCAACAGGCGCTGCTGTTTGATCGCGCCGCCTTTCAACCCTTGCTGCTTGGCCAGGCGCAGGTGGGCTGGTTGCGGCCGGCTTTTGCCGCCCGGCTGGCCGCATGGCCGCAGGTCTTTTCACCTGCCGGCGAAGGCCTCGCCTTCTCGCCCTTGCTGGCTGATGCCGCTTTGCGCAGCCAGGCGCTGGCCACCGTGCTACAGGCCTTGCGCGATGAGGCGATGTTTCCGGGTTGGCGCGACGAGCTTTATGCGCTGCATGATGCGGCTGGGGTGGAGCTGTTGCGCTTCGAGCGTGCTGCGGCGAAACACTTCGGCTTTATCGGCCCCGCCGCCCACCTCAACGGCCTGGTGAGTCTTGCCGAAGGGCTGCATATGTGGATCGCCACGCGCAGCGCCAGCAAGGCGGCGGAGCCGGGCAAGCTGGACAACATGGTGGCGGGCGGTATTGCGGCCGGCATGGACGGGGCCTCCTGCCTGATCAAGGAATGCTTTGAGGAGGCGGGCATGCCCGCTGCGCTTGCCCGGCGCGCGCTGCCATCGGGCACGCTCGAGTTTGCGCGCGCCGTGCCCCAGGGCGTTGATGCCCAGCGCATCGCGGTCTTTGATATCGAATTGCCGGCAGGGTTTGTTCCCACCAACCAGGACGGCGAGGTGGCCGCCTTTGAGCTGTTGCCCGTCAGCGCGGTGCTGGAGCGGCTGCAGGTGCCGCATGCCTTTACCGTGGATGCGGCCCTGGTCGCCCTCGATTGCCTGCGGCGGCGGGGGCTCGCGCCCTGAAATAAAAAGCCGCCCGGATAAGGGGCGGCTTTTTTTCGGGGGGCTGGTGCGTCAGCGTTTGTGGCCCTGCATGCCTCAGCCCCGGCGCTTCATGCTCTACATCTCAGACCCGATGCGTCAGACCCGACGATTCGGACCCGACGACTCAGACCCAATGCCTTAGACCCAAACCTGCAACACGTATTCCCAGGGCATTTGTGCATTGAGCATGTCCACGCGCTGCAGCGTGATGCGCCAGCCGTCGCGGGTCTTTTTCAGCTGGTGGCGGTAGGTGCCGGCAAAGTGGCGCAAGTCGTCGCGGCGCATTTCCAGCATGTGAAAGCGCGAACGCACATGCACTTCATCACCGGTGGCCTTTTCGATCACCACATTGGAGACGATATGGCTGGTGCCCCACTCCGCCTCTTGCGAGGCCGCATTCGGATGCAGCACGCGCTTCATGCGCACCGTCATCAGGTCGCGGTCTTCGGTGAAGATTGAAGGCACGCCGTCCCAGTGCGTATGGCCAGGATCAACCGCCGCCCAATAGACGCCGTCCACGGCAAACTGGTCGATGAAGCCCTGCCAGTTCTTGGTGTCGAGCAGTTGCGCCTGGCTGTACAGGAACTGCTCGACCTCGTGCTGAAGATCCCGGCCTGCCGGTTTGGCCTTTGGCTTTGCGACCACTTTTTTAGCGGCGCTCACCAGCTTGCGTGCCGGTGCTTTCTTTTTCGCCGGCAGCGGTTTCTTCACGACTTTTTTCTGCTTCTTGGTCACAGCCATTATTTGGCCTCCTTCAGGTAGGTCGTCCAGGCGCGGAACTGCGCGCGCATCGGTGCTTCCGAGCAACCGTTGTGCGAGCGGATCACCTTGCCGTCATCGCTGTCGCGGCCGTAGTCGCGGTGAAAGCTGACCCAGTCGCCGCCGTCCGATTCGAGACCCCACTGGCCGCGTTGCCAGTTCTCCAGATCGTCGGCGTTGACCATGGTCGAGGGCGAGTTGACGAGGTTGTAGTACCACAGCGAGCGGCGGTAAATCGCCTCGGGTGCGCCGACCAGCCTAAAGTGCCAGATTTCCGAGAGCGTGCGGTTGGGGGCGATGGGTCGCAGCACGCGCAGTTGTTGCAGCGGCGACTGTATGGACACGCACGGATAGAGCAGCACATGGTGGATGTTGCGCGACAGGTACGCTTCCATCTTGTCCTTGCCGTAAGCCTTGGCCAGCACCGCCTCGTGCGCCTTGGTGTCCGGGTCGGTCGGGCGCAGGCCCATGTAGCCGCTGAATATGATGTGACCGTAGGGGTAGCCGGTGTTGGTCAGCGTCGCCCATTTTTCAAACGGCGTGGTGAAGGCCGACAGGTAGTGGTAGTGCAGCAATTCCTTGCCGGTTTCGCGTTTGATCTTGCGCTCGACCTCGGCCGCGGCCTGGCCGGTGGACTTGTGCGTCACCGAGGGGTGCACCGCATCGATCTGGTTTTCCATGAAAAACTTCCAGTTCGATCGCTGGATTACGCGGTTGCAGGGCATGATCGCCTCGACCTTGCCGACTGGCGAGCGGTCGCACATGTCGTCGATGGCGATCTTGGTTTCGCCCATCCATTCGAGCAGCGACGGGCCTTTTTCGGCCAGGCTGGCGAAATAAAAGCCGCGATAGGAATCGACGCGCGCCGCCGGTTTCATGCTGAAGTCCGGGTTGTTCTTGTCAAAGCGCGTGTCGTCGTAACCGCGCTCGAGCGGCACCGATTCGACCTTGCCCGTAAGATCGAAGCGCCAGGCGTGGTAGGGGCAGGTCAGTGCGTCCCCGGCATTGCCGTGATGGCTGCCGCAGACCTGCACGCCGCGGTGCGGGCAGCGGTTGTAGAGCACGCTGATCTTGTTGTCCTTGCCACGCACCATTACCATGGGCTGGCGGCCGATCTGGAAGGTCCAGTAGTCGCCGGCCTTGGGGATCTGCGTGTCATGGCCGCAATAAATCCAGGTCTTCTCGTAGATGTGCTTGATCTCGAGATCGAAAATATCCTGGTCGACATAGCAGGCGCGATGAACGCGGTCTGCCTCGACCAGTTTGGCCAGGTTGGGTATTTTCTCGTGCAGCATGGCGCCTCCTTGCGGTGTGCGGTTGGATAATGAGGTCGTTGCTCAGGCGGCGCGTTGCTTTGCGCCGTTGGCCGATTTCGTTGCGTCGGTCGCCGTCACGCCGGCGTCCAGGTTTTGCTTCATTTGCTGCAGCGTCCAGCGCAGCATTTCGGCCGCGCCTTCGGGCAGTCCGGCGCGGGCGATGGTGTCTATGCGCTCGGCGTCCGGCCAGATGCGCGAAAACAGCTTGCGCCCCTCGGCTGTCAGCGACAGCCGCGTGATGCGCATGTCGGTGTCATCGGCAAGCCGGGACAGCCAGCCTGAGCGCACCATGCGATCCACGGTGCGGGTGAGCGTGGTGCGGTCTATGGTGGTGGCGTCGGAAAGCTCGCTCATGGAGCAGCGCTGGCGGCTGTAGAGCGCGGCGAGGGTGCGCCATTCGGGCACGCGCAGCTGATGGGCTTTGAGTGCCGCGGCCAGTTCGCGGTCACGCGCGCCGACCACCTGGGTCAGCCAGTAAAAGGTGTGGCTGTCGAGCTTGAAGGCGGGGCGGTTGGTGTCGGCCATGCATTTACATTAGCCATATTTAAGTGCGTTTGCAATTAAATTTTCCTGTACATCTCGAATTTTAATGCTGCGGTGCCGTATTTGTCGGGCCAATAACAGTGCGTTCGCACATCTGGCTGCGCCCCGGGGCAGGCGGCACACGGCGGCGCGGTATGATGCGGTAAAACAACCGGGCCGGGCGCGGGCGATCCGCGATGGTCGCGCGCACAACCAATTCGGGGAGGGCAGGGGGCTAGCCCCTTGTTGCAAGGACATGAGCATATTGCTGGGCTGCATTGCCGATGATTTCACCGGCGCGACCGATCTTGCCAACAACCTCGTGCGCGGCGGCATGCGCACGGTGCAGACCATAGGCGTGCCATCAAGCGCAATGGCCGATGAGGTCGACGCCGTGGTGGTGGCGCTCAAGTCGCGCACCATAGCGGCGGCCGATGCCGTCGCGCAGTCGCTGGCCGCGCTCGAGTGGTTGCGTGCCCAGGGCTGCCGGCAGTTCTATTTCAAATACTGCTCGACCTTTGACTCGACGGCGCTGGGCAACATCGGGCCGGTGACCGAGGCGCTGATGGGTGCGCTGGGCACCGACTTCACCATCGCCTGCCCGGCCTTTCCCGAGAACAAGCGCACGGTGTTCAAGGGCTACCTCTTCGCCGGCGACGTGCTGCTCAATGAGTCGGGCATGCAAAACCATCCGCTCACGCCGATGTCCGATGCCAACCTGGTGCGGGTGCTGCAGGCGCAAAGCAAAGGCAAGGTCGGGTTGATCGATTACGAGACGGTGGCGCGCGGGCACGCGGCCATCGCCGGGCGCATCGCGGTGCTCAGGGCCGAAGGGGTGTGCATCGCCGTCGTCGACGCCATCAATAACGATGACCTGATGCGCATGGGCAAGGCGTTCGCCGCCATGCCGCTGCTGACCGCGGGCTCGGGCGTGGCGATCGGCTTGCCGCAGAATTTTGCCGCAGCAGGCCTGCTGCGCGAGAGCACCAGCGCATCGGCCCTGCCGTCCCTGGCCGGACATGAGGCGATTGTGTCGGGCAGCTGTTCGGTTGCGACCAATGCGCAAGTCGCCCACTTCATACGTGGCGGCGGCGCGGCCTATTTGCTTGACCCGCTCAAGCTGGCCGCCGGTGAACCCGAGGTGGCGCGCGCGCTCGCCTGGGCCAAATCCCTTCTGGCCGCAGACAAAGGCCCGCTGCTGGTCTATTCCACCGCCGAGTCGCACGCGGTCAAGGCGGTGCAGGCCGCACTGGGCGTCGCCGACGCCGGTGCGATGGTCGAGCAGGCCATTGCCGCCATCGCGCGCGGCCTCGTCGATGCCGGTGTCAGCCGCATGATCGTGGCCGGGGGCGAGACCTCGGGTGCCGTGGTGCAGGCGCTGGGCGTGAGGGCATTGCGCATCGGTCCGCAAATCGATCCGGGCGTGCCATGGACGGCGACGGTCGGCGGCAAGCCTATGCTACTCGCGCTCAAGTCGGGCAATTTCGGCACGGTGGATTTTTTCAGCAAGGCATTCGCGCAGTTGCATTAAAAGCCAAAACAAAGACGGGATGACCATGAACGCAAACACCGGAAACACCGAAAGCACCGAGAGCAGTTTGCGCGAACACATCTGCGAGCTCGGCCGCTCGATCTTCGACCGTGGCCTGACCCACGGCTCGACCGGTAACATCAGCGCGCGCTGCGCCGATGGCTGGCTGCTCACACCCACAGGCTCCAATCTGGGCCGCCTCGACCCGGCGCGCCTGTCCAAACTCGACTGGAGCGGCAAGCTCATTTCCGGCGATGCACCGTCGAAAGAGAACTTCCTGCACCTGGCGATGTACCAGGAGCGGGCAAAAAGCCAGGCCGTCATCCACCTGCACTTGACGCATTCGGTCGCGGTCTCGGTGCTCGAGGACGTGGACCCGGCCGATGTGCTGCCGCCCATCACCGCCTACTACGTCATGCGCATCGGCAGCCTGCCCTTGGTGCCCTATTACGCGCCCGGTGACATGAAGCTCGCCGATGCCGTGCGCGGCTTTGCCGGCAAGCACCACGCCATGCTGCTGGCCAATCACGGCCCTGTGGTCGCCGGCTCCAGCCTGTCGGCCGCGGCCGACGCGGTGGAGGAGCTCGAGGCCACGGCAAAACTGTATTTGTTGCTGCAGGGACGCAAAGTGCGCTGCCTGAGTTGCGAGCAGGTCGCCGACATCAAGCACCGCCATCCGGCGGGATAGTTTGCCGTAATGAAAAGTTGCGGGTCATTGCGAGGAGCGCAGCGATGCCCCGAAGGAAATCCCCGCAGGGGACGACGCAATCTCACTGATCACACGACGCACATGCCACAAGATTGCTTCGCCGCTAAAGCGGCTCGCAATGACAACATAGCAGGAGAAATTAATGCCAAAACTCGCCGCCAACACCTCGATGATGTACCAGGAGCACGCCTTTCTCGACCGCTTTGATGCCGCGGCAAAGGACGGGTTCAAGGCTGTGGAGTTCCTGTTCCCTTACGAGGTGCCCGCCGCGCAGATCAGGCGGCGTCTAGACGCCAACGGCCTGACGCTGGCGCTATTCAACGGGCCGCCCGGAAGCTGGGCCGGCGGGGAGCGCGGCATCGCCTCGCTGCCGGGGCGCGAGGATGAGTTCAAGCAAAGCATCGCCACCGCACTCGAGTACGCGGCGGTGCTGGGCAACACGCGCCTGCATGTGATGGCCGGCCTGATCAAGCCCGAGCAGGACAGGGCGCGCCACCGTGAGGCCTACCTGAAGAACCTCGCCTATGCGGCAAAGGAAGCCGCGACGCTGGGCATCACCGTCGTGATCGAGCCGATCAACACGCGCGACATTCCCGGATTTTTCCTCAACCGCCAGGATGAGGCCCATGCCATTTGCGCCGCGGTGGGCGCGGCCAACCTGAAGGTGCAGTTCGATCTTTATCACTGCCAGATCGTCGAGGGTGACCTGGCGATGAAAATGAAACAATATATCGCCGGCGTCGGCCACATCCAGATCGCCGGCGTGCCAGCGCGGCAGGAGCCGGACATCGGCGAGATCAACTATCCCTATCTGTTCGGCCTGATGGATGAGCTGGGCTATGACGGTTGGGTCGGTTGCGAGTACCGCCCGCGTGGCAAGACTTCAGACGGATTGGGCTGGGCCAAACCCTGGTTGTGAATCCAATATCACCCGTCATTGCGAGGAGCGAAGCGACAAAGCAATCTCGTGAAATTGCAAAGACACCACGACAGCGGCAAGATTGCTTCGCGGAGTTTATCCCCGGAGGCGGACTCGCAATGACATCAATTTATTTATTAGTATCTGCACATAAGCTGGAAACCCGCGCCAGGCGCGGCTTTTCAGCTATCGTTTCGATGAGCCGCTGTGCGTGCGCGCTCAGTCCGGCACCACCGCCGTCGCTTCGATCTCGACCTTGGCGCGGTCTTCGATCAGCGCCACCACCTGCACCGCGCTCATCGCCGGGAATTTACGGCCGATTATTTCACGGTAGGCCTCGCCGATCGCCTTGTATGCGCCGACGTACTCGCGCTTGTCGACCACGTACCAGGTCATGCGTGTGATGTGTTCGGGCTTGCCGCCGGCCTCGGCCAGCACGGCGACGATATTGGCGAGCGCCTGCTTCGCCTGCGCGGCAAAATCATCCGATACAAATTTGCATTCGGCATCCCAGCCGATCTGTCCGGAGATGAACACTTGCGTGCCCCTGGCGGCGATGCCATTGGCGTAGCCGCGGGGCTTGGCCCAGCCTGGCGGTTGCAATACTTTCATCGTGTTCTCCTTTGTGCTCATGTGTCCATGCACCTTTGTATTTTTGTCAGGCCTAAATGGTGTGGCGGTGTCGCGATGTCGCGGTGTGGCGACGTTCAGACGCCGAGATAACGGTGCCACAGCCCATGGTCGGCATCGAGCTCGGCTGAGCTTCCCTGCCAGGCGACGCGGCCGCGTTCGATGATGGTGTGGCGGTCGGCGATCTTGATCAGGCGCTCGACGTACTTGTCTATGACCAGGATGGTCTGGCCCTGGCCCTTGAGCGCAGTGAGGCAATGCCAGATCTCCTCGCGTATCAGCGGCGCAAGCCCCTCGGTGGCCTCATCGAGGATCAGCAGGTGCGGGTTGGTCATCAGCGCGCGACCGATGGCGAGCATTTGCTGCTCCCCGCCAGAGAGCTGGTTGCCCATATTGCCGCTGCGCTCTGCAAGGCGCGGGAAAAAGCCGAACACCTTGGCCAGCGTCCAGGGTTCTTTGGTGCCGCTGCGGTTGCCGGCAAAGGCGACCAGGTTCTCGCGCACGGTGAGATTGGGGAATATCTGCCGGCCCTCGGGCACCAGCGCCACACCCATGCGCGCGATGCGGTCTGAGCTCAGCTGTGCGATCGCGGTGTTGCGAAAGCGTATGCTGCCGCCGCGCGCCGGTGTCATGCCCATGATGGAGCGCACGGTGGTGGTCTTGCCCATGCCGTTGCGCCCGAGCAGGGTCGCCACCTCGCCGGCGCGGATGTCGAGGCTGATACCGAACAGCACCTGGCTGGCGCCGTAGGCGGTTTCGAGATTCTCGACCTGGAGGAAGGCGTCGCTCATGCCGCCGCACCTTCATCCAATTCATCACCCAGGTAGGCCTTCCTTACCTCAGGGTTGTTGCGTATCGTTTCCGGTTCGCCGGTGGCGATCAGCCGGCCGTTGACCAGCACCGAGATGCGGTCGGCGAGGCGGAACACCGCGTCCATGTCGTGCTCCACCAGCAGCACGGTGACCTCTTCGCGTACCTTTTCTATCAGTTCGATGATGCGCACCGATTCCTCCGGGCCCATGCCGGCCATCGGCTCGTCGAGCAGGATCAGCTTGGGCTGGGTGGCGAGCGCCAGCCCGACTTCGAGCTGGCGCTGCTCGCCGTGGGCGAGATTGCCGGCCATGGCGTGCTCGCGACCGCCCAGGCCGACGCGCCTGACCAGTTCGGCCGCTTCCTCGAACAGCGCCGTTTCGGCGGCGAGCGGCCGCCAGAAGGACATGCTGGTGCCGCTGCGTGCCTGCACCGCCAGCGCAACGTTGTCGAGCACAGAGAATTTTTTGAATATGCTGGTGATCTGGTAGGAGCGCGCAAGGCCGCGGCGCACCCGCTCATGTTGGGGCAGGGTGCTGATGTCGCTGCCGTCAAAGCCAAGCCGGCCCGCGTCGCTGGCGAGCGAACCGGAAAGCTGTGCGATCAGCGTCGTCTTGCCGGCGCCGTTGGGACCGATCAGCGCGTGTATCTCGCCGTGGCGGATGTCGAGGCTGACCTTGTCGGTGGCGACAAGCCCGCCGAAACGCTTCACCAGCCCCTGCACTTTGAGCAATGGCTCAGCCATGGCCGCCCCCTTGCTTGTTGCGCAGAAACAGTCCGGCGATACCCTGCGGTGCGTAGAGCACGATGACGAGCAGCACGATGCCCACGCCGAGCAGCGAGTGCTGCTGGTAATTGGGGTAGAGGTCGGCGATCCAGCCTATCTTGTGGTTGGCGATGAACTCCTCCAGCCCGAGCAGGGTCAGCGCGCCGATAAGGCCGCCGTAGCGAAAGCCCACGCCGCCGAGGATGACCATGATCATCAGATTGCCCGACTGCGTCCAGTGCAGGATGGACGGGTTGACGTAGCTGCCGTGGTTGGCGAGCAGCGCGCCGGCCAGCCCGCCGAAGGCGCCGGCGATGACAAAGCAGGCGAGTTTGTAGCGCTGCGTCGGGAAGCCGATGGCCTCCATGCGTGTCTCGTTCTCGCGGATCGCCTCGATGACGCGGCCAAAGCGCGAGGACACCAGCCGGTTGAGCAGCAGCAGTGTCAACGCCAGCAGCGCCAGCACGGCGTAATAAAAGTTGCTGTCGTTGGACAAGTCGATGAAGGGCAGTGTTGAGCGGCCGGGCAGCGTCAGGCCCTCTTCGCCGCCGTAGGCCTTCATCGACACCGTGAGGTAGTAAATCATCTGCGCAAAAGCGAGGGTGATCATGATGAAGTAGACGCCGCGGGTGCGCAGCGACACCGCGCCTATGGCGAGGGCGAGCAGGCCCGGGAGCAGCATGGCGAGCGGCCAGCCGATGAGCGCGCCGGGCATGCCCTCGACGATCATGATGCCCGCGATGTAGGTGCCGGCGCCGACAAACGCGGCGTGGCCAAAGGAAATCATGCCGCCATAACCGAGTATCAGGTTGAGGCTGGTCGCCGCCAGCGCGTAAATCATGATGCGGCTGGCAAAGCTGATGTAGTAGCCCTGATCGAGCGCCTGCATCGCCAGCGGAAAGGCGATGGCGGCGAGCAGCAGGGCGATGGTGGCGGCGCGCTGCATCATCCCCTCGCCGGAAACAGGCCCTGCGGTTTCCAGAACAGCACCGCGGCCATGAGCACGTAAATGAGGATGGAGGCGAGCGCCGGGCCGACCGCGCTGGCAAACTGCGGCGGCAGGAACTCGCGCAGGAGATGCGGCATGAAGGCGCGGCCGAAGGTGTCGACAAAGCCCACCAGTACCGAGCCGATCAGCGCGCCGCGAATCGAGCCGATGCCGCCGATGACGATGACGACAAAGGCGAGGATGAGGATGTTGTCGCCCATGCCCACCTGCACCGCAAAGATAGGGCCGAGCATGGCGCCGGCCACCGCGCACAGCGCGGCGCCAAAGCCGAACACCAGCGTGAACAGCAGCTTGATGTTGACGCCCATGGCCGTGGCCATTTCGCGGTTCGAAGCGCCGGCGCGCACCAGCATGCCGATGCGCGTCTTGGCGACGATAAAGTAGAGCAGCAGCGCCACGGCGAGCCCGACGCCGATGATGAGCAGGCGGTATGACGGATAGAACAGCCCCGGGATCAGCTCCACCGGGCCGGATAGCGCCGCCGGCGTCGACAGCGCGACATCGGAACCCCAGATGATGCGCACCACTTCGTTGCTGATCAGGATGAGTGCGAAGGTGGCGAGCACCTGCGAAAGGTGATCGCGCGTGTACAGGCTGCGCAGTATCGACACCTCGAGCAGCATGCCGATGACGGCGGTTGCCGCAACGGCCAGCAACACGCCGGCGGTGAACGACCCGGTCGCCTGCACCAGCGTCGCGGCAAGAAAGGCGCCGACCATGTAGATCGAGCCGTGCGCGAGGTTGATCATGTCCATGATGCCGAACACCAGCGTCAGCCCTGCGGCGAGCAGGAACAGCATCAGGCCGAACTGCAGGCCGTTCAAGGATTGTTCAAGGATCAGGATGCCGGACATGGATTTGGCGATGATAGACTGTCAGTGAACCATTGCCGGTTGCCGGGCGTTTCCGGCGCATCGGCCAGATTGGAGAAGACGATGTTTTTGCGCAATGCCTGGTATGTCGCCGCCTGGGACCATGAAGTCACCGCAGACAAACCGTTTGGACGGATGATTCTCAACGAGCCGCTGGTTTTTTACCGCAAGCGTGACGGCGGCGTTGCGGCACTCGAAGACCGGTGCTGCCACCGGCACTATCCCCTGCACAAGGGCAGCGTGGTCGACGATTGCCTCGAGTGTTACTACCACGGCTTCACCTACGATGGCAGCGGCAAGTGCGTGCGTGTTCCGGGGCAGGCGACGGTTCCCGAGGCGGCGCGTGTCAGAAGTTATCCGGTGGCCGAACGCCATCGCTGGATCTGGGTGTGGATGGGCGACCCGGCGCTCGCGGACGAGTCGAAAATAACCGATTTCCACTGGATGGATGACCCGAAGTGGCGCGCGAAAGGGGCGGTTTATCACGTCAAGGGCAGTTACGAGCTGGTCATCGAAAACCTGCTCGACCTCAGCCATCTTTCTTTCGTGCACAAGTCGACCATAGGCAACTATGCGACGGCCGAAAATGCCGAGGTCAAGACGTTGCGCTCCGAGCATGACGTGACGGTCGCGCGCTGGATTCTTGACGCCCCGGCGCCGCCCACCTACGTCAAGGCCGGCGGCTTCAAAGGCAATGTCGATCGCTGGCAGTTCATCAATTTCACGCCGCCGTGCTTTGTCCGTCTGGACGTGGGTGCATTGGACACCGGCAAAGGCGCGCCGCAGAAAAAAACCGGCGCGTTTGCCGCCGAAGGCGAACTGGCGGGTGGCATCGAGATGCGCAACCTGAACGCGATCACGCCGGAAACGGACAAGAGCTGTCATTATTTCTGGGCGCAGGCGCACAACTTCCTGCTCGAGCAGCCGCAGGTCACGGAAATGCTGTTCCAGCAGATCGACCTCGCGTTCCGGCAGGATTGGGAAGTGTTTGAAACGCAGCAGCGCTGGATGGATATCGACCCTGCAGCGCCGCGCATCGACGTTAATGGCGACGCCGGCCAGATACAGGGCATCAGGTTGCTGCGCCGGAAAATCGCCGAAGAAGCCGCGGCGTCAGCGCCGCGTCCCGCCTAGACAAGCGAGACAATCTGGAAAATCGGGGAACCGGGAGAGCCGCGGCCCCCCCAGGAAGCCCAGAAACAACAAGGGGCGAGCAACTGCCCCGCCCCTTTGCCTGCATGGTGGCTGTGGCAGCCAGTGTCATTTCATCTTGCAGTCTTGGACGTAGGCATCGCCACGGTCCTTGAACACCGTGCCTATGGTCTTGTTCACGATGCGGCCCTGACTGTCCTTGCCGACCACGCGCAGGTAATAGTTCTGCACCGGGTAGTGGTTGGTGTTGAACTTGAAGGCGCCGCGCACCGATTCGAACTTGGCTGCCTTGATGGCCTTACCCAGGGCCTCCTTGTCTTCGATCTTGCCTTTGACGCCGCGCACCGCCGAGTCGATCAGCATGGCCGTGTCGTAGCCCTGGGCGGCATAGACGCTGGGCAGGCGCTTGTATTCCTTCTCGAACTCGGCGACGAATTTCTTGTTGGCTGCGTTATCGAGGTCTAGCGCCCAGTGCGCCGTGTCGAACAGGCCCAGCATGGCGTCGCCCACCGGACGGATGACGTCCTGATCGGAGCCAAAGCCCGGGGTGATCAGTTGCATGTCCTTGGACAGGCCGGCACCGACGAACTGCTTGATGAAGTTGATGCCCATGCCGCCGGGCAGGAATATGTACAGCGCATCCGGCTTGGCCGCACGCACCTGCGCCAGTTCGGCCGAGTAGTCGATCTGGCCGAGTTTGGTGTAGACCTCGTCGGCGATCTTGCCCTTGTAAAAGCGCTTGAAGCCGGCAAGCGAATCCTTGCCGGCCTGGTAGTTGGGCGCAATCATGTAGACGTTTTTGTAACCCTTGTTGGTGGCGTGCTGGCCCGCCGCCTCGTGATAGGCGTCATTGGGCCAGGAAGCGGCGAAAAAGTAGGGGTTGCACTGTGCACCGGCCAGCGGCGAGGGCGCCGCGTTGGGGCTGATGTAATAGGTCTTGGCGGCAAAAGCGTCCGGAACCGAGGCAAGCATGATGTTGGAGAACACAATGCCGGTGAGGAAGTCGACCTTGTCCAGCTTGATGTTCTTTTCGGCCAGTTGCTTGCCCACCTCGGGTTTGAACTGGTCGTCGCCGATGATCACCTCGGCCGGCAGCCCGCCCATCTTGTTGCCGTTGAGCTTGACCGCCAGCATGAAGGCATCGCGGATATCCGTGCCTATCGCGCCGCTGGGGCCGGACAGGGTGCTGATGAAGCCGACCTTGATCTTGTCGGCGGCCTGCGCGGGCAGGGCCAGAGTCAGAGTCAGTGTCAGGCTGAGTGCCGCGGTGGCGGCAAGAACATGCTTTTTCATCAAGTGTCTCCCTAAGGGTGGAACGCGGTGGAGCGGGGTGGCGCTACGGACGCAATACGTTGAAAGCGTTGAGAACGTTGAGGATAAACCAAAGGCAAGGCCGGTACTAGTAAGACAGTAAGACGACGCTAAGGTGGCACTACGGCACTACGGCACTACGGCACTTCGGCACTATAGCAAGACGGGACGGCAGCACGACCCGACGATGTTGACACCGAAACCGACATCGCCCCTTGGCGGATGCGTGCCATGCTTCTGCGGCGGCCTCCGCCCCCCGTCCCTCCCCCACGATACGACTCCGGGTGAAACGCCGCTGAAACGGGGAGTGAAACATTATGGCAAAACATGATACTTTAAGCCTCAAATATATGTGCGGCGACCAAGGCTGTCAATGTGGCTGAGTTTCCCCGGGTTTCCTGATGGTTTTTCCTGCGCGGCCTTCCGACCTTCCGGCCTGCCTTTGCCGGCAGGCCCGGTTGACAGGCTTGGCTGAACGCAGTCGCAAAGCCCGGCTGTAGAATGGATCGCAGTCGTCATAACATTTCCCGTGTTTCACCCTGGAGTGGATAGATGAGAATCGACGTCATCGGAGCCGGCCCTGCCGGCCTTTATTTCGCCATCCTGGCGAAAAAGAGCATGCCCAATGCCCAAGTGAATGTGACCGAGCGCAACCGCGCCGACGACACCTTCGGCTTTGGCATCGTGCTGTCGGATGAGACGCTCAACAACCTGCGCCTTGCCGACGAGCCTTCCTACCACGACATCGCCATCAACTTTGCCTATTGGGATGACATCTACACCCGCTACAAGGGCACGGTGCACAAGTCCTCCGGCCATGGTTTCTCGGGCATAAAGCGGCTCGCCCTGCTGCAGATCCTGCAGCGGCGCGCCGCTGCGCTGGGCGTCAACATCACCTACCAGGCCGAGGATAAGGGCCCGGCCGCGCACGCCGGCGCCGACCTGATCGTGGCGTCCGACGGCATAGCCAGCGCGGTGCGCGAATCGCTCAAGGATCACTTCAAGCCCAGCGTGGACCTGCGCCCCAACAAGTTCGTCTGGCTGGGTGCCAACATGAACCTGCCCGGCTTCACCTACAGCTTCCAGGAAAACAAGGACGGCATCTGGAACCTGCACGCCTACCAGTTTACCGAGGGCGAATGCACGCTGGTGGTGGAGACCACCGACGCGGCCTTCAAGAACTCCGGCCTGGCGGTCGAGGACGAAAAAGCCACCGCGGCTTACATCGAAAATATTTTCGCCGAGGAATTGCGCGGCCCGGACGGCAAGCAGAACAAGGTGCTGACCAATCGCTCGTTGTGGCGCAATTTCCCCACCATCAAATGCGCCACCTGGCACTGCGACAACGTGGTGCTGCTGGGCGATGCCGCCCACACGGCGCATTTCTCCATCGGCTCGGGCACCAAGCTCGCGCTCGAGGACGCCATCGCGCTGCACAAGACGGTGATGGCCAACCCCGGTCACATCAAGGTCGCGTTGGGCGCCTACGAGACGGCGCGGCGCGAAGAGGTCGAGCGCATCCAGCACTCGGCCAACGTCAGCCTGGGCTTTTTTGAAAACGTCGGGCGCTTCTGGCACATGGATCCGGTGCAGTTCAATTTCGCGCTGATGAGCCGTTCCAAGCAGATCACCTATGAGAACCTGCGCCTGCGCGACGCCGCGCTGATCCGCGACCTCGACGCCTGGTGGGCGCAAGAGGTGGCGCGGACGGAAAAATTCACGCTGCCGAAAAACTTCACGCCACCGCCGCCGCTGTTCTCGCCCTTCAGCCTGCGCGACATGAAGCTGGTCAATCGCGTCGTCGTCTCGCCGATGTGCCAGTACTCGGCGGTTGAGGGCACGCCCAACGACTGGCACCTGGTGCATTACGGCGCGCGCGCGCTGGGTGGCGCGGGCCTGGTCTATACCGAAATGACCTGCGTTGCGGCCGACGCGCGCATCAGCCCCGGTTGCGCCGGACTCTACACCGCAGAGCACGCCGCGCAATGGAAGCGCATTGTCGATTTCGTGCACGCGCAAAGCGCGGCGAAAATCTGCCTGCAACTCGGCCATGCCGGGCGCAAAGGCTCGACCCAGCTGGCCTGGGAAAAAATCGACAAACCGCTGGCCGAGGGCGCGCCCGACAAAAACTGGCCCGTCCTGTCGGCCTCGCCGCTGCCCTATTACCCCGGCGTGTCGCAGGTGCCGCGCGCAATGGACCGCGCCGACATGGACCGCGTGCGCGACCAATATGTCGCCTCGGCGCGCATGGCCGCCGATTGCGGCTTTGATATGCTCGAAGTGCACATGGCGCACGGTTACCTGCTGGCTTCCTTTGTGTCGCCGGTCACCAACCGGCGCACCGACGAGTACGGCGGCACCCTCGCGAACCGCATGCGTTACCCGCTCGAGGTGTTCGATGCCGTGCGCGCAGTGTGGCCGGCGGCAAAGCCCATGGCGGTGCGCCTGTCGCTGACCGACTGGATGCCAGGTGGCCTTAGCGCCGCAGACGCCGTCGCCACCGCCACGCTGCTCAAGGCGCATGGCTGCGACCTCGTTGATTGTTCCACCGGTCAGACCGACCCGGCTTCGCGTCCTGTCTATGGCCGCATGTACCAGGCGGTGTTCGCCGAGCAAATTCGCAACGAGGCCGGCATCGCCACCATGGCGGTGGGTGCCATCACCAGCGCCGACCAGGTCAACACCCTGGTCGCCTCCGGCCGCGCAGACCTGGTCGCACTGGCGCGGCCGCACCTTGCCAATCCCAATTTCACGCTGCATGCGGCTGCCGAATATGCCGCGACGGGGTATGCTTTGCCTGCTGTCATCTGGCCCAAGCAATACGAGCCCGGCGCGCAGCAACTCAAGGGCCTGGTCGCCCGTGCCCGCGAGGACGTGGCGCAAAAACAGCAGCAGGTGAAACCACCCAAGCCGGAACGGGCAAAAAAACGCAGCCCGACCTGGCGATAGTTACAACCATCAACGACGACCATCAACGACAACGACGACGATCAAAGAAGCACGCAGCGCAAAGCCGCACACATTTATTTAACAAGGATCGCTTTTGAGCACGCCAGCAGCATTTGATACCCGCGCCTTTCGCAGCGCCCTGGGGGTTTTTCCGACCGGTGTAGCCATCGTCACCACGCGCACCAATGACGGCAGCCTGGTCGGTCTCACCATCAATTCTTTTTCTTCACTGTCGCTCGACCCGCCGCTGGTGCTGTGGTCGCTCAACTCCAACTCACCCTCCCTGTCGATGTTTCGCGACGGCTCGCATTTCACCGTCAACATTCTCGCCGAGGAGCAGGCCAATTTATCGCAGCGCTTTGCCTCGCGCATTCCGGACAAGTTTCAGGGCATAGAGTTTCGCACCGGCGCCGGCGGCACGCCGCTGATCGTCGATTGCGCCGCCTGGCTGGAGTGCAGCACGCACTCGCACCAGGACGCCGGCGACCATATCCTGTTCATCGGCGAAGTCGAGCGTTTCGAGCGCACCGAGCGAAAGCCGCTGATATTCTGCGGCGGCAAGTATGTGTTCGGCGAACGCGAGGCCGACGCCGCCACGCTGGCCAACTGGGGCTGGGGGCTGTAGTCGCTGCGTACTTTTGGCGTGCATTGGGGCATGTTGCGGTGAATTGGCAGTAGCCGCACCGGTGGCGCGACTGTTACACCATGGCTTACAAAACGCCAATCGGGGCGTCGATGATGCGAGCACTGATGCCCGTATGCATTGGAAAGCTCCTGGCCGCGAACGCGATCGCGCAGGGCTATCCGTCGCGGCCGGTGCGCATCGTCATACCGCTGTCCTCGGGTGGCACCACCGATGTGCCGGGCCGCATCATCGCGCAGCGCCTGTCCGATGTGCAGCAACTGCTGGCCGCATCAGGCATGGAGGCCACACCGACCACGCTGGAGGAATTCGCGGCCTACCTCAAAAGCGAATACGACAAGTGGGGCAGGGTGGTGTGCGAATCGGGGGCGACGCTGAACTAGGCGATCGTGTGCCGTCATTGCGAGCGCAGCGAAGCAATCCCGTCGCGCTGGCGGCGACTGCTGTAATGCGACGGGATTGCTTCGTCGCTTTGCTCCTCGCAATGACTATCAGTGCCTGTTGGGGATCGCTTCCAGGCGTATAATTTCGCCACTAGACCAGCGCGGGACTCCCCAACGGAGTCCCGCGTTTGCTTTTATGCCAGCCATGCCTCCATCCGCCACTGACACCACCCGCCCGCTGCCCGCCCTGCGCCGCAATGCACAAGGCCAGCGGCGTGTTGACTATCGCGCGGTGCTGTTACTCGCCGTGCCGCTGATCGCCAACTCGGGCATCACCGCGGCGCTCAATCTCACCGACACCTGGTTTCTTGGCCACATCTCGACTGAGGCGGTGGCGGCGATGGGCGCGATTTTCTGGTTGATGCTGGCGTTCTTTTTGTTGATGTTCGGCATCGGCATGGCGGTGCAGACCCTCGCCGCCCAGGCTTTTGGTGCCGGGCGCAAGCACGACGCGGCGCAGGCGGCCTGGACCGGCTTCTGGGCCGCGCTCGTCACCATTCCGTTTTTTTTGCTCGTCGCCGAGGCGGGCCACTGGCTGCTGGCGCCCTTTCACCTTGACGCCCAGATCGAGCGCCTGGCGCTGGAGTTCTGGTGGCCGCGCCTGCTGGGCGGCCCGGCGTCGGTGGCCTTGTTTGCCTTTACGGGGTTTTTCAACGGCATAGGCCGTACCCGCATCACGCTGGCGGTGATGGCCGTGGTGATGCTGCTCAATGTTGCGCTCAACCAGGCGCTGATCTTCGGGCTTGGCATGGGCATGGCCGGCGCGGCGTGGGCCTCGACCATTTCGGTCACGGTGGGCGTGGTGCTGGGGCTGCTGATGTTTGTCTCACGGGACGTGAGCGCGGAGTTCGGCTCGCGCACTGCCTGGAAGCCCGATTGGCCGCGCGTCGCGGCGCTGTTCAAGTTTGGCTTCCCGATGGGCTTGTCGCCGGCCGCAGATGTCACCGGCTTTGCGCTGTTCCAGTTGATGCTGGTGACGCTGGGCCCGGTCGATGGCGCGGCCACGCAGATCGTCATGATGCTCACCTCGGTGGCCTACATGCCGGCGGTGGGCATGGCCATCGCCGCCACCACGCTGGTCGGGCAGTCGATAGGCGCGGGCGATCGCGACTGGGCCTATCGCGTCGGTAATGCCGCCACCGCCATCGCCATCGCCTACATGGGCGTGCTCGGCCTGGTGCTTGCCGTCGGCGGGCCCTGGTTCATGACGGTGTTTGTCACCGCCGGCGACCCGCGCGCCGCAGAGGTGGTGAAGCTGGGTAGCGTGCTGCTGTGGATCGCCGCCGGTTACCAGGTGTTTGATGCCATCCATCTTGGCGCCAATTTTTGCCTGCGCGGTGCCGGCGATGCGCGCGTGCCGGCGCTGATCCTGCTCCTCTTGTCCTGGTTCGGTTTTGTGCCGCTTGCCCACATGCTGGCATTTGCGCCGGGTGAGGGCTGGGTCGGCTTCCTGCCGCAGTTCGGCCTGGGCGCGGTCGGCGCCTGGCTTGCCGCGCTCATCTACATGATCGCCATGAGCCTCGCGCTGGCGCTGCGCTGGCGCTCGGGGGCGTGGCGCAAAATACAGTTGTAGCGTGCCAATGGCTGGAAAGCCGCTCCAAATAAGGGTTTCCAGTCGATGTCATCGATTTCCTGATAATTCCACACTGCTGGTCAGCTGCATGTTTAGCAGGAACGGCGGCTTTGATCTATGGACGATTGGCCAAGAGTGGACATTCAATAAGGGTAAGTTCGAGCCTTACTTGGCTCCCCAAGCTAGGCGCGAATTATGTTCCGGAATTAGTGGCTCGTGACAGTCCGCTTCGGGTCGAACTGAGTCAAACGAGTGTCGGCTTTGCGGGGATCTACCGATTAATGCGAGGCTGACTCAGCGCTGGCCTCTGGGTAGAGGTCACGCCGAAGGTCGAATTCCATCGGGGTGCTCGGGGTCAGGCAACCCGTTGGATCATTGTTCATGATTGACGGGCGGGCAGACTACGTTGCCTGCTGCCAGGGCTTCACGGCACGCACGATCTCGCGGCCATTTAGCCCGGCTCCTTGTGCTCATCTTAGTGATAGTCAACAAACTCAAGGTCATGCGCTTCGCCATCCTGCCACGTAAAGCAAAGGCGATATTGGTCGTTGATACGAATGCTCCATTGGCCCTTGCGGTCACCCTTGAGTGTCGGTTCATGCAACGACGTCAGTCGAACGCAGCGGCTTAATTTTTGCGATCGTTTTTTTCAGGGCTTTTTCGGATGCGGCGAGGTCATACTGGGCCTGCACGTGCAGCCACGACTCCGCGCTGCCGCCGAGCGCAGCAGCAAGGCGCACCGCCATATCGGCGCTGATGCCATTCTTGCCATTGAGAACGTTGGAGAGCGTTACGCGCGTCACCCCGATGCGCTTTGCGAATGCGGTCACCGTAATGCCGGTACCGGTAAATACGCCATCCCTCAATACTTCACCCGGGTGAGGCGGGTTGTACATGCGCGTCATCTTCGCTCCTTGCTAGTGGTAATCCTGATAGTCGACCAGCACCGCATCGCCCGCTTCGATGACAAACGTCATGCGCCAGTTTCCATTGACCCATACGGACCAGCGACCGGTGGTAAGCCGGTGCAGCTTCCACCCGGGCATGGCCATGTCATCCGGCGTCTTGGCGCCATCGAGCTTGGCCAGTTGCAGGCGCAGGCGCATCGCATGAGCGGGCTGTATGCCGACCTTGCTACCTGTATTGAAAAACTTTTCAAGCCCCTTGTGCCTGAAGGTACGGATCATGCGAGAAGTGTATATAGCATATTGACAGTTGTCAAAATATAGCCAGTTAACGGGGTGGCGTGGGGGGCAGTGATCTCGCCAAAGAATTAGAAAGAATTAGAAAAATTAGGGTCAGTGTCACAATTCCCAAGATCAGCAGCCTGTGAGTAGATAAAAGTTACACTGAGTCCATATCTACCCGCAGCCCGAGTGCACCAGGCCCTCAAACTCCGCCCGGTTCGGCGACTCAGGCTTTAGGGAATCACTGAACAAGTGATAGTTGAGACGAGAAACGTTGGAATCAAAGTCAATTTGATGATAAATCGGGCGAAAATGTGGAAGAAAGGGGGCTATGCCCCCGCTATTTCCTCACGCAGGGCGCACCTCTCCTGTGAGTGGCAT
>CAMDDU010000059.1:0-22188 GCA_945892985.1 Bordetella parapertussis | reverse complement strand
GCCACTCACAGGAGAGGTGCGCCCTGCGTGAGGAAATAGCGGGGGCATAGCCCCCTTTCTTCCACATTTTCGCCCGATTTATCATCAAATTGACTTTGATTCCAACGTTTCTCGTCTCAACTATCACTTGTTCAGTGATTCCTTAGGTGACTTTGCCACACGGTGGACTTCAGAGCTTGGTCATGGTGTACATACAAGCTTTAACTATCCCTGGCTTAGGATCCGTCCACACTGTGTTATTGCACCCAATAAATCCTGCGGCTCCAGTGGCAACTGATTTTTTGATCCAACTAGTACCGTCCCCGTATCTCAGGGTCTGCGTGCCCGCCGGGTAATTGCAGGTGCCATTTTGTGAGGAACACTTTATCCAGCTTGCGACGACAGGGGCAGGGGCGGTGGGGAGGGCCTTTGAACTGTCCGCCGCAACCGCTTCTTCTATTAACACTGTACTCACCGTCAAGCATGACATCACTGCCAATAGCAAGATTGATATTTTGTTTAGGGCCGTGTAAGAAATTTTCCCGATTCTAAGTTTTATACTCTTCATGTCGTTCGCTTTTTTTAGCGGTGATTTTTTGGGGCATGGCCTCAAGCTGCGTTGAGTCCTCAATTCGGCAATCCTGCCCAGCTCGTAGAGGATTGCGGCTTTCTGCACTACGCGCCAAAAACTTACAAAACTTATCTTTTCTACATCACCAATTCAGAAAATTGTTGATTCCCACTGAATATGGCCGCCGCCCGAGATAGCGCTGCCGCTCGCATCATCAAGCGGTGAGTACGAAGTCCGGGTCTATGCCGGTTAGCCTTACAACTGCTCTTCCGGCGATAAGAGCGGTTCTTGGCATTGGTCGCACCGCCTACTTCTCCGGATGACCTTGGATAAGCAATTGCACAAAATAGCGGAGTCTCCGTTCAACCCGCGGATTGAGCGACGTGAATTCGATGCCGGCAAGATGGTGGCCGCTGTGATGCCGAATGTGGCGAACCTTGGCATAGATCTCGCGCACGTGGCCACCAATCAATGGCAGATCGAATTCGACCAGGATATCGGCGTCCTCCTTCAGCCCGTGCCTGACTTTGGCGAGTATGCCCTGGTATCCAATGTCACGGATCGTACCCTTTCGTTTTTGCGGCAGAACAATTTTGCCGATGACCATCTGGTAAGTAAAAGTGATATGTACTTCCACGCGTGGACTGTTGCGCCTGGTCTGGCGCGGCACGGTCAGACCCAGAGACGGGATTGATTGCACCTCTCGAACCCGTACCGGCTTCGATTTTCCCTTGACATGCACTTGCATCGGCCCTCGTGCGAGGACGAATCCACGACAACGCCGGAACGTGGCTTCACTAATGAGGACCTGTCCACGCAAGCTCAATGACTCGATGCGTGAGGCAAGGTTCACTTGGTCGCCTATGACTGTGTATTCGTGATACACATTTGAGCCAAGCAGCCCCGCCATTACCGCGCCAGTGTTGATTCCGGCACCCATATAAATTGGCGAGAACCCTCTTCTCGCATTGTCGCGGTTGATTTCGTCCATCGCAATTTGCATCTGCACCGCGCAGGTCACCGCGTGGCGCGGGTCCCGGTCATCGTGTCTGTAGGCCCCGAACAGGACCATGACGGCATCGCCCATGAATTTGTCGACAGTGCCACCATTGCTCGCGACTATTTCGCACATTCGGGTGAGGTAGCGATTCAGCGCCTTGACTACGGTGCGCGCCGGGTAGGCTTCCGCGATGGCGGTAAAGCCACGCAGGTCGGTCAGCAACACCGTTACATCGCGACTATGTCCGGCCCTCCGCACCGGACCGGCTGCGCGTGGCGCTGCCGACAACACAAGTTGAAGCCGCTCGGCAGCTTCGCTCCCTATGCGCACCCCGGTTTCTGCCGCGACGGCGCGCTGGATATCTCGCCACACATCCCCTGGATGCACTTCCTTCATCCCGTTCTCCTGCCCATAGGCTGGGTGCTTTTTTCGTGCCCACCCGGCCTACGCCGGGAGCACGTAATGCTTTTCCCGGCACAACTTCAGGCAGGCATCCAAGGCCTGCTCCAACCGGGCCACGCTTAGCGCCAACTATGCTTTTCGGTGGGGGTAATCATTGTAGGCGGCGCAATCAATCGCCTTGCCTTGCCTTGCCTTGCCAGTGGCAAGAATAATCGAATTAATATGCACCTATTGGTCTCGAATATTTTGATTAGCATCAATTGCAGGGCTTTTTCTCCAAGAATCGATTGCAAAACCGCAGGGGGGCTTTCCTATATCGATGGGGGTCGGGTCACCCTTGAAAACAGTGGGCAAGACTCTAGCGCCTTTTGCAATTATGCTAGGCAAACAGTGATCCCTGCCTCTCGCGTAAAAGGCCACTATTCAGATGCCAGTAACAGTCTTGTCTTTTCAAATAGAGTTTTACTTTGCGCAGGGGGCCGCACGCGTTCAGCCGCCGCCCTCACCTACCAGAGCGTAAGGCGCCCAGAATGCCGGATGCTCGTACCGCTTTTCCAACATAACGGCCATCATCGCGCTGCGCAGCGCCATGGCACGGGTGACCCCCGCTTGATAGGCTTCAAATGTTTTTGTCGTGAGCAGCGTTGCGCTCGCGCTGTCCACCGCCCAGTGCGTCACCAAAAGACTGCGACTGCCGGCATAAAAAAATCCACGTGCGAGGCCAGACATCGCCTCTTCCACGCGACCATCGGCACCTGCCGTATTGCAGGCGCTCAGCACCACCCACTCGGCGTTCAGCTTCAGGCCGAGCACGTCTTCAAGCGTCAGTAAGGGGGTAGCCCCGGGCAAATCGGAAGAGGCCATCGCCAGCGCCGGCTGGTCCAGATTAGGCAGATCGCCGGGTAAAAGACCGTGCGTGGCAAATACGATGACGCGTTTTTGCACAAGACTGCCGTCTTGGCTGGCTGCCAGGACAGACGCACGGGTCGCGGCTGCGCCCAGAATGACATCTCGTTCGAGGTTGGCTTTGAGTGTCCGCGCCAAGGCGATCACCTCGACCCTTGTGTCGGGAAGGGGGGGAATTTCAGTGTAGCGCAGAACGTCTACCCTGCTTTTTTCGATATCCAACGCCTGCTCGGGACGGCTGCGTATTACCGATCTGGCCGTCGTACCAAGCGCCGCGGTACTATCCCTCCCCTCGGGACGCAAGGCGGCAAAGAGCGGATCGCCCCAGGCGAGCAATGCCTGCGTTCCGGAGGGCGTTTGCGCCAAGCGCTTGAGTGACATCCACGCATTCGCCGACGGTATGTGGCTGATCGCATAATCGCGAATCATCCAAGGCGCTCCAAGGCTGCGGCCGGATGACCATGGTTTGGTGGGTATTACAGAAAATGGCAACTGCCCCAACACACCGGATGTTGCAATCACAAGATGTGTCTTCCCCTTCAAAACAGACTCCATCGGCAGGAAAAAATGCCGATAGAGCTCATAGGCCGCGTCAAAATTAAACACCGGCATGGCAGAGCCCTGGCCCGCGACATCAAGTGTTTCGCGCACCTGTCTTACCAACTTTGCCACCGCGACCGCACCGATCTGGCTTCTGTGAAAATGCACGCGCCCCTCCGGGCTCACGCTAAAGACATAGGTTTCCTCTTCCAGGGGCAAAAGAGAGACGAAAAGTTCCCCCTTCGCTAATTGACCCGCCACTTCATCCGGATTCGGGACCTTGGGCTGTAATAGCTGAAAATAGTCTGGGAATTCTTTTTTTATTTGATCTTTGAAACCACGCCGCAGGACCTCAAGCTCGGCGATACGCGTGCGCATAGCCCTGACCACAGCTGAATTTCTTCGCTCAGATCCCTCGCTGCCTTGTTCTGTCACGTAGCGGTAAAGGCTGGCCAGTTCATTTTTCGTGTCCTGATCATTGCGCACGATTGCGGCAAGCCCGGGCTGTTTTATACCGACCCGGACGGCGGCCTCGGCAATGGCCTGCTGCACTGAGGAGGCGATTAAATGGTTCGCGGCGACAAATGCCTCGGCAGCCACTTTCTCAGTCTGTAACGCCTCCATCGAGAGCAGTTTCAGGTAGGACTTCACAATCAAGTCCTTCATCGCACGTCGGAACGCATTTTCCTGATAGTCGGCCGCCAAGGTGCCCGGATTGGTCATGTCCCTGATCGCGATTTCAAATTCCGCGCGGGCTTTAGGCGCATCCCCGGCTGACGTGCCGCGCGACAGGGAGACGGCGTAAAGCCCCCGGACCAGCGACGTAAAATAATGATTAGCACCAAAATTATTCACATGCCAATCGAGCGAGCGCTGATACAAGCCTTGCGCTTCGGCAATCCTGCCGGCATTCATGTAGGCCAATGCGCGGATTGGGATCTGCCTGGCTATCGAAGTCAGTCGCGTATCAGTTCCGACAACAGCATCTATTTCATCAAACTGCGCTACGGCCTCTGTCCATTTCCCCTGGCCTGCCAGGGCACTATTGATGCGCATCCGCGTCCACAGCGACTGCGCCGCATTCTCGGCGTAACCTTGTTTTTTTTGTGCCTGCCGGACCATCAAACCGATTTTCAGGGTCTCGGCATAATTGCCTTCACTGAAGCGCAGATCCGCCACACGGCGGAAAAACCCATTCATTTTGTCCTCATTCAGATCGTAGAGACGAAAAAGGGCATAGGCAGCTCTGAGCGACTCATCGGCGTCAAGCAGGCGGCCTACCGCGGTCTGAATTGCTGCCAACTCTGTCGCGACCCCGGCATGCGTGCTCCTGGAAAACGTGCGCTGCCGCTGGTCGACGAATGACTCGAATTGCCTCAGTTCATTGCCGTTGGCTATCGCCAGACGGGCGGCCTCCAGTGCCTCATCAAATCGCCCCATGCGCGAAAAAAGTCGCCCCCGCACATTGTTGTACTCCATCTCGGCGCGTTTCAGCCAGTAACCGGCCTCGCCCACCAAGGTGCGGCTAAAATCTTTTTTGATGACCGCATCAGCGCCCGCAAGCAGTTCCTCGGCCCGTTTGAGATTGTTCTGTTCGATATATCCCGATGCCAGGCGAGCCCTCGCGCGCACTACCTGATTGGGAATTTTCAAATCCTTGATAAGCATCTCAAGCAGTGCGAATCCCTCTGACACTTTCTCGGTGTTGAGCAAAAAAGCGCCTAGCGTCCAGCGCGAATCGATTTCTGGCTGGACCCGATACCATTCTCTAAGCACTTTTTCACGCGCCTGAACGTCGCCCAAGCCAAATGCAGCTGCATCTTGGGCTTGAAAGTGTTCTCGCATCTGTCTCGGAGAATTGACTGGCGAAGCGGGCACACGCAATATCGCCCCCAGCCGAACGATCTCTTCAGGATCGAGCTTCAAGCCCGAAACCAAGTCCGCCTCCTGTCCGAAGCCCGAAAACGACAGGAGCAAACCCAGAACAAGCGCCAGGCGTCTCATTTTTTGCACCGCTTGCTCCTTTCGCGCGATAAAAGCGACAAGCCCCATGCCGCGAACTATCTTCGATGGAGAACGATTGACTCGACCAGCCTGTCGCCTGAGGGGTCATTTTTTAAGATGATCTGCGCATCGTAGCCCCGCACCGACTCTTGCAAAATCTGCTCGGCTTTTTGCCCTCTGAGCGCATTCCACAAGGCTGGCAACAAGGAAAGCAGGGGTAGGCCCCGCGGTTGCAGATCGCCCGGCGGAAGGACAATTTTCACCTCACCGCCTTCATTCTGAAGGCTGGTGATCCAAGGCTTGAGTCGGTCAGGTAACTGGCTTGGCTTGACCTTGTCGATAAATGCGATTTTGACCGTGTCGGGCTTGACGTCCAGGACCTGACGAAGCTGGGCATCAAACAACGGCAAGTCAACAAATTGCAGCGGCCCTTCGGGCACATTCACCAAAACCGGGGTGGTGCAAGCCGCCATGAGTAAAAGGCATAGCAGGTGGCCATTTCGGGCGACCCTCGCCAGGCGCTGCGGCTTCATTGCACCGTAACCGAAAGCAGTTGCGTACCGGTGCGGCCGACGCTATCTTCAATTTCTAGAAATATGCGGTGTGAGCCTACGGGTAGGGACGCCGCCTCGACGGTGAGGCCCTCGGCGCTTAGCTTCGCGACCTGCAGCAGCCTGCTGGTGATGTCCACCCTAAAGGCCCCATATAAGGCCCTGAACGATTCTGGCTTCGCGGCCGACGGGGACACCGGCCGAAACCGCAACTGAACTTTTGTTGGAGAGCTCACTGCCCCGCTTATGTCCGGAAATACGATCTCGATCTGAGGGGCGTCGGGAACCTTGGCGGCACGCGGAGAAAGTAGCGGCACGGCGGCCGAGGCACGCGCCTCTTGTTCGGTGACCAGTTGCAGCTGTCCGAACGCTGAAGTGGACGCCGCCAGTATTAGTAAAAAAAGTAATCGCATCGTCACAGCCATCCAGTTAGTCGATCGTGGTAATTCGTACCCGCCGGTTGTCAGGCGATAACGGGTCATTTTTGTTAAGCAGCTCAGAAAAGCCCTTGCCCAAGGGCGTCAACCGTTCCGCTGCAACACCTTGCTTCGCCAGAAAGCCGGTCACAGATTGCGCCCTTCTTTCGGAAAGCGCCTGGTTATACTGGGCCGTCCCTTTGGCATCGGTATGCCCCTCAACCTGAAAACGCAAGGCCTGCAACTGCTCGAGTTTCATTGCACTGGCCAGGCGCTCGAGCTGCGGGTTGCTCGATTCCTGGATGCGCGCCGAATTAAAATCAAAATTAATCACCAGATCGACCTTGGCCGGGGCGGGGGCCACGGTCATGTTTCGCAAACTACGCGTTGTGGCCCGTTGCGGTGTCAGTGCCTTCGCCAGGTCATCCACCGAAAGGTCTTGGGCTGGCGCCTGTGCAAACAGCGGCCCACACAAGCCAGCGCTCAGCACCCACAACACAATCATTTTTCTCATGGGATTTCCTTTATATCAAGTAATGCGGCACTCATTGCGGCAGAGCGTCCCTTTACCCCTTTACCCAGGAAAAAATCAATCAGGCGTCCCCGGCTGGGCAAGTCTGCCACCGCAAAGGTAAAAGCACCGCCACCGTTGCCATCGACGGACACAAAATGTTTCGCATCCCGCGGCGATTGGCTCACGACAACCAACAACTTATTCGTTCCCTCCGGCCCGCCGGCTGTGACATCCCATCCCGGGCGCGGCAACTGCATGGGCTGCTTAGCCTTAATGCGGTTGTCCTTGTCTATTTTGTTGGGGAACAGCAGGTAAAAACTCTTCTCATCGCTGCCAAGCATGACTGCATAGACATAGCCTGCCACAGAGGATTTGATCTCCAGTGTCAGCTTGTCCTGCCCTATGCGAAGGGGCTTCACCGGAGCCGAAACGACCAATTCACGCCGTGGGTCACGCTGTTGGTAGATTTCGTGCAAGGTGGCCAAGGCATCAAGCGGCTCGCGTAAGACGGGCTCAGGGCGGAGCGGTGGCGTTGCAATCACGGGCGGCACAGCCACGATTGGCAAGGGCTGGATAGGCGGAGCGTTAGGTTGCGGTTGCGTCACATTCGCCGGTGGCGCAATCACTGGCACTGGCGGCACGCTGACAACAGGCACCGGGATCACGACCTCCGGGGCGACCAGGGGCTTGGGCGCATCGATCGCCACTTGCACCACTTGTACCACTGGCACCACTGGCACCACCGGGGGCTTGTTAAGCACTACCGGTGCCACAACGAGGTTGCGGTTGCCTGACACTTGCAGGGTGCTTGGAAGCTGCCCGCGCACCCGAAGCGGTTCCATCCTGGCGTCCATGATTTTCTGGGCGCAGGCGCGCACTTCTTCCAGCGAAATCGCGCCGCTACGGTTCAAATCCTGCGCCTCGCCCAAAAGGCAACGGCTGATCGCCTGTGTCGCCACGCCGCCTTGCGTGGGCTCATCCCAGCTCACTTCATCGCGCTTGGCGGCGGCAATCTGCACGAAGTTCTCGCTCTTGATTCCAAATCGGCCCAACTCACTCAGCAAGCTGCGCGTCGTACGATTGTTGGCCCCCTGCAGGGAGCAGGCGCCCTGTGTGTTTTTCGAGCTGAATTTTGCCACCAAGCCATTGGTGGCCGAGAGCGCGCGTGTCGCACTCACCACCCCACCGGAAAAACACGCGTCCACCATCGTGATTATTTTTTCCGCACGTTGGCTCATCGGTCCGGTGAATCGGGCTAACTCCTGCTCATTAATCATCTCACCGTCATGGGTGAATAAACCCTCTTCGCATCCTTCGGCGGTTGCCCTACGCGTGCCATGCCCGGAAAAATACACGAATACCCTATCCCCCTGGAGCACCTTCCGGCTCATCTGCTCAAGACGGGCCTCGATGTTGGCTTTGGTAGCCTGATCGTCCCTCAATTCCACTATCGCCTTGTCGTCCACACCCATGGCATTGGCCATGCGCCGGGCATTTTTCAAATCAAAGGGTACCCCGGCAAGATTGTCAGCGCCGGCCGCCGGCGCATAGCGACTGATCCCAATCAAAAGCGCATGCCGGCCCTCAGCGGCAACACTCGGCTGGATGAGCGAAATACCCAAGGTAACGGTAACGAGTAAGCAGCGCAGGCCGTTCAGCCATGGACGCGATCTGAAACTGTGTTGCTGCGTGAAAAACGGAGGGGAAAGGTACACGGTTGTTTTCATTTTTCTCCCTATCGGGAAGGATGCGCTACTGCGCGTCAAGCTGGGGGCGCGCACACCGCGCCCTGTTTCCGCATATTACCTGCGATTTTTATATAGCCCCCCGGCTAGGCGATTTTAAAAACGAAGGCGAGCCTTTTCTATATCGGGGTGGGGGGCAGACTAACAGAAGTACAGCAATTGACACTGCTTCCCCCTGCATTTCAAACACGCGAGACAAGCAGTGATTCTGCATTCCTCGTAAAAGACCCGGACCTAAACGGTGGGTACGGGTACCCGTCTTGGCTTGGCGTCACGAATGTCGATTACCACATGGCCCATCATCAACAACCGGGCAAGTAGTGCACTCATCAATTTCATCGTTATCCGTCAAGCTAGGCGGCGCGCCCATCGCGCCGTGTGTTCGCATACTATTTTTTCTGGGTCTTCGGGATTTAGTCTGGGTCGATTTGCGGGTCGATTTGCGGGTCAATTTGCGGGCCGATGTGGCTGAAACCCGCGTGGATACTGGGTTTTCAGCATATTCAATGCTGCTGAAACTCGGCATGCTGTCTGGATGGAAAATTCAGCGAAGCGAAAGGAGCGGCTGTGGGATGCGTATGCGTTCCGCGGGTTTCGGCCACGACAAGCTTGTTGCGACCGATCCCACGGTTGGCGAGCGCAAGAAAGGTGACCTGGCCGATCTGTTCGTCTATAAATTCCGCAGCATGAACCAGCTAGATCTGCTGGGCTACAGCATCGATGACGAAGTCTGCCTGGCCTATCTCGACGCGGTTGCTTCGCACGAGAACTTTTATCGCGGCCTTAAGCGCTCGTAGTTTCCCTGGCGTCGACGGGCGGTGCAGTGCGAACGGACAACGATGTTCGTACAGGAAGGCCGCGTGTTGAGCTCGTACTTCAGTTCCAGGACCACGGCATCGATGTCGTGACCACCACCCATGCTATTGCGTAGGCTATTGATTCAGGTCAAATTGCGCCCACGCGCATGAGCCTAGTATAAAAACATGGGGCAAACCCTTCCAAAATTCGTTGGATCGAGGCCATCGGCAAGACCAAGAAACCCGGTTTTGCCGATTCTCTATTTTTGACCCCCTGTTGCTGCTGAAACGCCCTCCCCCCTTTTCTTTTCCGCCCACCCCCTAAATAAACCCCATCAAACAAACAGGGGGTAGCCCCAACCAAGGACGCAAGCCGGGGACCTCGACGTCTTCGGTTTGCAGGTCTTGGGCGGCGAGGATGGCGGTTTTGGAAAGTAGAGTCATAGGTACTCCAGAAATGAAAAAACCCGCCGAGGTTTTAGCCAGGGGCGGGTTGGTTTGCGCTCAAAGGTCAGCTTCAGTGGCTGCCCCGATTCGTCATAGATTTCGGGCTGCGTGATGCAATCTCAAAATTTCAACGTCATCGCCACGCACGCGGTAAATGGCGATGTAGTTCTGGTGCAGGACCAGTTCACGCGTGCCGGGGACGCGGCCAGCCCGGCCCATGCCAGGGTGGGCCTGAAGTTTGGTCACCGCTTCTTGCAACTCCAGCACAAAGCTGGTCGCACGCGCCGGGTTGTCTTTGGCGATATACCCTGCGATTTCATCAACAGACCGAAGCGCTGTCTTGGTCCACTTAATCAACATGAATCAAGCGCCGTATTTGGCGAACACCGCTTTGACCCGCTTGTCGGTTGCGAATTCGCCTGCATCGGCTTCCTTGATGCCTTCGTGAATGTCACGAATTTGCCAGGATTCACTCTGCACATAGTTGGTCAGCGCATCGATGGCCAAAAAGCTCTTGGTCCGCGCGGTCGCCTTGGCCAACTCCTCGATCTGGTTATAAAGCGCCTCAGGCAGGCGTACGTTGATGGTTCTGGCTGTCATGGCGTAACACCTCCGTGCATGTGTAATACAATGCATTATCCACTTCACAAGCCTACAGGTCAAGGCGAGTGACGTCCCCCCCTAGGGTGGGGGTCGGACTGGTGGGATTTGAAAGGGTCCCATCAGAGAGGCAGGGGGTGGCCCCAGCCAAGGACGCAAGCCGGGAGGCTACGGTGAAGGCAAGCAGCCCCAATCCCCGTAATTATTTTTAGAAAGCCACATAACCATCTCCGCCGGTTTGGGCGTGACCGGCTAAGGATTGCAGATTCAGTGACTCGAGCACTTGGGGTTCAGAATTGGATTCGAACTGTTGAGACGGCTATTTGCTCGGACAATATCTACAAATGCTCGCGCCACATTGCGCATAAATAGTCAGGCGGCAGCGACCCAGTTGTCGAGTTGCAGGCCCGGCACCTTGCAAAATTCGCGGGTGTTGTTGGTAATCAGCAGGGCCTGCTGGCTTAGCGCATGAGCGGCAATCATGGTGTCCAATGAGCCAATGCGTGTGCCTCGGCGTTCTAGGTCGGCACGCAGGTCGCCATAGACCCACACAGCTGCGGTATCGAACGGCAGGATGATCAGCGGGGCCAGAAACATCTCCAGCGCCTGACGGTTGCGTGCCGAGTCACTTTTTGCCACGCCAAACGCCAGTTCAGCGGCCACCACGCTGCACAATCCAATGTCGCCCATGCGGTATTGCCGAAAACGCTCCAGCACCGCAGGGGGCTTCGCGTTGATGATGTAGATGCAGATGTTTGTGTCAAGCAGGATCATGGGCTGATATCGGCTCGTATTTGCTCGTCAGGCTGCTGGCGCGTCAATACAAAGCCAGGCTCAAACGCAGCCAGCCCGGCTTGCAGTGTTTGCCAGGGGTCGTCTGCGGGCAGCAAAAGAACGCCGTTGCCAAAGTGCTGTACCACCACCTCGGTACCGGCAAAGCGGTATTCTTTGGGCAGCCGAACGGCTTGGCTGCGGCCCGATTGAAAAAGGCGTGCGGTGTCCATGATAGTCCTCCTAAATTGATAGCTATCAATGATAGTCACCAATCTTCAACTTGTCCACTAGCTTTTGATACGGCTATTCACTACGGACTCAGCGCGCCATCGTGCCCAACAAAAACAATGATCTTTTCTTCGTGGGAAGTGGGCATCAGCGCATTGTAAGCTCCCGCAAGTTTTAACTCACCACTTCATGGGTGCCCGAATGCTGCGTCGTTAATTACGCAGAAAGGCTAGCCCTCCTCGCTTTCCTTCCAACCATGCCTTCGGTCAGACCTTGAAAATCAGTCTCTCCGATCAGATTTTCGGCCGCGAGGTGGCGGTAACTTGGGACAAGCGGGATCGCTACGGCCGGATAGCCATCAAATACTTAAATTTACTTTTGGCGGGAGGGTGGCATCCACATTGTGCCTTAAAACACCCTACTGAAGCCATTATAGCGAGTTGCTTTTTTGTTTTTACCACATTTCTTACCACACCTTATGTATCGCTACCCCTGACCTAGCCAGCCACCCCGATCCAATTATAAGTCGGTTTTTTGAGCGGCCGCCTTAGGTTTTCATGGAAGTATGGAGGGACACCGCGGCGATAGCGGTTTAGTGTTCCAGGTTCAATCGGCCAGCTCTAACCGAAACTACCTAAGCAAAATGCACGCCCTACCCCCCACCCCTTCATTTTCGGCCCCCCCCCCTTAAAGGGTCCCATCAGACAGGCAGAGGGTGGCCCCAACCAAGGAAGCAAGCCGGGAGGCTACGGTAAAGGTGAGCAACCCAATCTCTGAATTTTTTTAGAAAACCGCATAACCATTTCCGCGGGTTTGGACATGACAACAGGTCCGAACACCAGCGCATAAAAGTCGGACTTCAAAGCATAACGCTACTAATATCGGGGGTCACGTCGCAGAGCATCGATCAAGACTCGGAGCCATGACGTGATTGATGAAATCGTCGTGCAAACACCCGCGATTGCGCTCGAAAACTCCTGAATAGCTTACGAAGATTGAACCTGAGTGACAACAGATACAAGTTTAAGCGCGCAACGGTGACAAGTCCGCCGGTCGATCAGCACCGCTTGCTAATCATCCGGTGCCGCGAGTCGCGCACGCTCTTCTCGATATGCCCCTTCTCCCAACCGGCGACTTGGTTGCAGAACACAGCCTCAAACAGCTAATGGCTCACCATGGCCGCAAACCGCACGTTCACCTCACGCGCCTTACCCACGCCTAAACTGCGCTAGTTCTTTGCGGCGGGCTTCTCAGCGCCTTTCTTTTCATCTTTTTTGGCGTCTTTTTTGGCGTCTTTCTTATCGTCTTTCTTGCCGTCTTTCTTGTCCGGAGCGGCCTCCTGCACCATCACCGTTTTACATTTTTCCTTGACGCCATTTTTAGTCGTCACCTCTTCGCACTGCCGTTCCACCTTATAAGCATAAGAAACGCCGCTTCCCGACATCGCACAAATCGCGACGATGGCCACCAAGAAAAAACCGGGGTGATCTTTCATGCATTCCCCATTTTTCTATGCCGAATCCCCTGAGGGACGGCGCAAACAAGAGAAAGCGAAACCTGCCCACTACAGCCAGGCAAGACATCTACGGCAGGTGTGCGCACCACCGCCGCTCGACAAACACTGGTCAATGCGCAATCGGCCCGAGGGGTCAATTTGAAGTCGGCGGGAAAACCGTTGCTACCAATAGCGTTTGGCGATTTACCAAAGCTGTTCGCCCTGATTGAACCGGTCCATTATTTCCAGCGAAAAATCTATCGGCCCATGTGTTGACAGTTTCTTCTTGTTCGTAGTCTTTCCTCGATCAAATAAAAACTCAATCGTTGCGAGAGGCATCCCCGATTCATCCGAATATTTGTACAGCCAATCTCTTGTTTTAGAGGGCGCTGGACTTACGGTATAGGCGACTGTGATGACGGGGCGATTGTTCCACCTGAGCCGATTCGTCATCACGATAGCGTGACTCCTATCTGGGCGCATCCAGTCTGGCAGGTCGCTATCGTGGTTTAACCACGCACAGACGAATTTCTGGCAAGGATCGACCGGTCGGGATCCATAGATAGTGCAGCCCATCGAACTGCAGTGTTGGCATGCGTTGCCGACCGACGCTTTTGCAATAGGTGTTTCAATTTTTAACCAGCCCTGACAGCATGCGTTGCAAGGTAGACATTTTCTGGATATTTTACTGAGAGCCATATTTCAGCCACTCCGAAATCATTATCCGTCTTGTGAGCAAGGTGCCCAATACTACGATCAGCACGACTGTCCGCAACCGCGCAAGATACTACTCAGACACATCTCTGATGCCACAAACCGATTCAACTACAAACGATTGACCCGAGAGCCCTCGCAGTCAAAAAATTCTGCCCTTTAAGTTGCTTCCTAATTTTTGACTCGTATGGTCAAAAAACTAATCTACGCCGATTTTCGGAAAAACAACAGCGTTAGCCTTTTCCAACGTGGTATGAGCCTGAACGAGGGGCGTATTTCCAAGCAGAAATGAGCCTGAGACGGGACTTTGAGGCAACGGGTGGGTGGGTTGGGGTAATCGTTACAGCCACATCCGCTCCCATACTGCTCACTGACCCACAGACGCTCACTACACCGGTTACGGCGTCTACGTTGCTAGCAACTAGCAGGTGGCAGTTTCATCAGTTCAGTATGGGGGCGGTTTGCGGAAATTCCAGCCCATAGAGCGCCCGCTGATGACGCTGACATCAGGGAGGCTGGCTGCCTGCTGGCGAGAAGTCAACCGCCCAGGTGCCGAATTTGGCCGGCATGTTGATTTCGATCAGCTCAAGGTCATCGGAGCGCGCCACCACGTTGTGCGGCACACCGCCGGGCTGGGAGACGCAGCCGCCGGCGCGCACGACCACGTCGCCGTCATGGCCGGCGTAGCGGAAGGTGATGAAGCCGCGTATGACAAAGACAAAATGGCCGCTCATGTCGTGCCAGTGCCAGCCGGTTTCCTTGTCAAACGGGCGGATGGCGCGGGTATGCGTTGCGCCGATGCGCCCGCCGGTTGCCGCCGCGAGGCCGAGGTCGCGGTGTTCAACTTCGGCGTCCGGCCCGTCGCGGGTGAAGGCGGTATCCGACAATTCCGCCAGCGCCAGCAGCGAGCGCGCCTCCTCGATCTTTAATGGTCCGCTGTAATGCGGCGCAGGTTTGTGTGCCATGGCGGTGCCTGTCCCGTCCTACTCTGCCTTGGCCCCGGAGCTTTTCACCACGCGCGCCCAGAGCTCGGTTTCCTCGCGTAACAGCGTGCTCGAGCGCTCCGGGTTGGCGGCGACGACGTTGAGCGCAAGCTCTCCCAGCCGATCGGTGATTTCGGGCGATTTGAGCACGCTGGCAAGCGCGTCATGTAGGGTGGCGATGATGGCCGGCGGGGTTTTCGCTGGCAGCATGAAGCCGACCATGAGTGTCGCGTCCATGCCCTTGATGCCCTCTTCGGCAAAGGTCGGCACGTTGGGCAGGCTGAGTACCCGTCCCGCCAGATTGAGTTCGTCATCCCGCTTCCGCCCGGCGGACCGACCGACGGCGCCCCGCGTATCGCGCTGCAGTACATGGCTCCATTCCTCAGAGTGCCGCTGGTGCCCGTCAACAAGCCCGGCGCCGGCGGTGGCATCGCTGCCGAGATGGTTGCGCGGTCCAAACCCGACGGCTACACGGTCTTTGCCAGTAGCAACCCCACGCTGAGCGTCAAGACGGCGATCGAGACGGGCCTTCCGTTCGCCATGACCGACTTCGTGCCGATCGGCATGTATGCCTCGGATGTGGGTGTTCTCGCTGTGAGGAAAGGCCTGTCTCTCGACACCATTGAGGCACTGATCGACTACGCCAGGAAGAATCCCGGCAAGCTGAGTTACGCCTCGGCAGGAGTAGGGTCGGTGTCGCATTTCTCGGTGGAGCTGTTCAAGCAGGCGGCAGGGATCGACTTGCTGCACGTGCCGTACCCTGGTTCTGGCCCGGCGAAGACGGCGATCCTTGGGGGCCACGTGTCGGTGGTGTCGGCTGCTTACTCCGCGTTTGCACCGCTGTTCCAGTCGGGCGACCTCGTGCCGCTCGCCACCCAAGCACCGAAGCGCCTGCCGTCGCTACCCAACGTGCCGACGCTGGAGGAACGCGGACTGGGGTCATCGACCCTCGGCATCTGGATGGGCTTCTTCGTGCCGGTCGGTACGCCTCAGCCTGTGATCGCCGCGCTGTCGAATGCGCTCGCCTCGGCGGTCAAGGATCCGGCGATGGCGGCGGCGATAGAGAAGGCCGGAATGCTGGTCGATTACCGCGATGGTTCCGCCACGCGCCGACAGCTTGAACAGGAGCGTGCCGCCGTACTCAAGGCGGTGCAACAGATCAACTTCAATAAGTAGCCGGCGCCCGCCCGCAGTCGCGTTTGGACTCGTCGGGCCTGTTTTTCGGCCTATCGCGCAAGACGTAAGACCTCAACCGGTTTCTCTCCGAAGCGCCGTGCACGAAAATGCTCGGCTGCGCACAGCGTGTCCACGCCCCAGTAGGCGCCGGCGGGGATCTTGCGATCGCCGAGCAAGTCGTGTTCGAGCCGGGTAGTGGCTTTGGGCATGCGAGGCTAACCGGCCAGCCACCCTAGCCGAACTTGGAATCGAAAAGAAAACCTCAATGCTTGCTCAACAGGTAGCAACTTTGCCAGCTGACAAGTTTGAAGCGTTGCCACTGGTTCCAAAAGAGAAGCAATTTGTCCGTCTCGGTGATCGAGGCGGACGAGCAATGGGGCCTGCTGAGCCAGCTGCCGCAAACGCCCGCTCTCGCCCGAGCCAAGACACCAGGCACAGCGCCTTTGAGCGCAGGACCGCTGATCAGGTAGCGGCCAAAGGCGGCAATCGAGCGCACGCGAGCCGCGCATCGCGCGCCACCAGCAACTGCGCCGCCACCGCCACCGCGATCACACCCGGTTCCTTGCCACCAATGCCGGCGATGCCTATCGGGCAGGTCATGCGGTCGAGTGCCTGTTGCGCAATGCCGCGCGCAGCGAGCCGCCGCTCGAACAGGCTGCGCTTGGTCGCCGAGCCTATCAGCCCGAACCAGGCGAAGTCGCCGCGGCGCAGAATCGCCTCGCTGATGGCCTGGTCGAGGGCGTGGTCGTGCGTCATCACCAGATAGTAAGTGCCCGGAAACACCCGACTGGCGCGGGTTTCCAGCATATCGTCTGTTTCTGCGCGTACATTGCCGGGCAGTATGTGCGGAAACTGCCCCTCGCGGCTGTCCAGCCAGGTCAGCTCGCAGGGCAGCGCGGCGAGAATGTTGGCGAGCGCGCTGCCGACGTGGCCGGCGCCAAACAGCATGATGCGAAAATCGCAGGGCGTGATGCGTTCGGCCAGAGTCAGTGCGGCGCCGTCGTGGCGCAACTCGCACACGCTGTGGCCGGTCGAAGAAGCGGCAATGGTTTTGGGCGCACCGGCTTTAAACGACGTATGCAGGTCCGCGGCGCGGCCCGCGCCAAGCAGCGCAGCCAGCTCTTCCACCCAGGCCGGACGCGGCCAGGGCAGGTGCTCGAACACCAGATCGGCCACACCGCCGCAACACTGCCCCAGGCTGGGCCCGAGCGGAAAGCGGTAGTGCGCCAGCGGCGCGGCGTGCGCACCGGCCAGCATCGCGCGCGCGATCTCGGCGGCACGCAATTCCAGGTGGCCGCCGCCTATGGTGTCGAATAGTTGCTCCGGCGTAACCAGCATTTTTGCGCCCGCCTCGCGCGGCACCGAACCCTGGGCGCGTGCCAGCGTGACCAAAACCGCCGGTTCGGCCTGCGTGCGCAGTGCCGTCATCCAGGTCGCATTGAGGCTCATTGCTTCGCCACTTTGGTGTCGCTGGCGGCCGCGCGCGCCGCCGCCACGGCAAACAGCACGCGCTCGGGCGTGGCCGGTGCATCCAGGCGCGGGCTGACACGGTAACCGGCCGCCGCCGCCACGGCGTCCTTAATGGCGTGGAACACCGAGATCGCCAGCATCAACGGCGGTTCGCCCACCGCCTTGGAACGGAAAATACTGTCCTCGACGTTCTCGCCGCGCTCGTACAGGCGCACATTGAACGCCTCTGGCACGTCGCCGGCGACCGGAATCTTGTAAGTCGAAGGCGCATGGGTGCGCAGCCTGCCCTTGTCATCCCACCACAATTCCTCGCTAGTAAGCCAGCCCATGCCCTGGACAAAACCGCCCTCGACCTGGCCAATGTCTATGGCCGGGTTGAGCGAACGCCCGGCGTCCTGCAGGATGTCCGCGCGCAGCAGCCGCGTCTCGCCGGTAAGCGTGTCGATCGCCACCTCTGCCAACGCCGCGCCGTAGGAAAAATAATAAAATGGCCGCCCCATCAGGGTTTTCGGGTTATAGGAAATTTTCGGCGTCTGGTAAAACCCGGTCGCCGACAGCGACACGCGTCCGAACCAGGCGAGGCGCGCAAGCTCGGCAAAGGTAATCTCCTTTTCACCGATATTTACGCGGTTGCCGGCAAAGCGCACCGCCGCCGGCGCGACCTTGAAGTGCGTGGCGGCAAATGCGCTCAAGCGCTGCTTGAGCGTGCGCGCCGCCGCCTGCGCCGCCTTGCCGTTGAGGTCGCCGCCGCTCGAGGCCGCCGTGGCCGAGGCGTTGGGCACCTTGCTGGTGTCGGAAGCGCTGACGCGCACCTTGGCCACATCGATCTGCAACTCCTCGGCCACCACCTGTGCCACCTTGGTGAACAGCCCCTGGCCCATCTCGGTGCCGCCGTGGTTGAGCAGCACGGTGCCGTCGGTATACAGCTGCAGCAGTGCGCCGGCCTGGTTCATGTGCGTGGCGGTAAAGGAAATGCCAAACTTGACCGGCGTCAGCGCGATGCCGCGCTTGATAACGGGGCTCGCGGCATTCCAGGCGGCAAGGGCGGCGCGCCGTTCGGCGTAGTTCGCCTCGCCGGCAAGTTCGGCCACCAGCTCATGGATGATGTTGTCCTCGACCCGCATGCCGTAATGGGTGGTGTCGCGCCCGCCTTCCACATAGAAATTGCGCCGACGCACCTCGAGCGGGTCGATGGCGAGATCACGCGCCACTTCATCGAGCACATACTCGATGGCCATCATGCCCTGCGGTCCGCCAAAGCCGCGAAACGCCGTGGCCGACTGGGTATGGGTTTTCAGCCGGTGCGAGGTGATGGCGACGTTTTCGAGAAAGTAACAATTGTCGGCGTGGGTCATCGCGCGATCGTTGACCGGCCCGGAGAGGTCAGCCGAATAGCCGCAGCGCGAAGCGAGCATCAATTCCAGTCCGAGTAGGCGGCCGCTGGCGTCAAAGCCCGCGTCATAGCGCACCAGGAAATCATGGCGCTTGCCGGTGATCATGATGTCATCGTCGCGGTCGGCGCGCAGCTTGACCGGACGCCCGGTATGGAGCGCGAGCAGCGCTGCAGCACAGGCGAACAGCGCCGGTTGCGTTTCCTTGCCGCCAAAGCCGCCGCCCATGCGCCGGCACTCGACCGTGACGCTCGCTGCGGGCAGGCCCAGCGCCTCGGCCACCTTGAGTTGCACCTCGCCCGGATGCTGCGTCGAGTTGTGCACGCGCAGCGTGCCGTCTTCGATTGGAATGGCGTAGGCGATCTGGCCTTCAAGGTAAAACTGTTCCTGGCCGCCGAAACGAAACTCCCCCTGCACGCGCCGCGGTGCGGCGGCCAGCGCGGCCGCGGCATCACCGCGCGCAAGGCGCACCGAGGGAATGACAAAAGACTGCGCTGCCAGCGCATCATCAATTGTCAGCAGCGCGGGCAGGTCTTCGTAGACTATGCGCGCGAGGCGCGCCGCGCGCCGCGCCGCATCCACCGTGTGCGCGGCGACGACAAAAACCGGCTGGCCGAAATACTGCACCTTGTCGCCCGCGAGGATGGGGTCATCGTGCAGGATGGGGCCGAAATTGTTCTCGCCCGGGATATCGGCCGCGAGCAGCACCGCGACCACGCCGGGTGCGGCGCGCACCGCCGCGAGATCGACGGAGACAATGCGCGCATGCGCGCGCTCCGACAGGCCGAAGGCGGCATGCAGCGTACCGCGCGCCTCGAGGATGTCATCGACATAAGGCGCCGCGCCGGCGACGTGCAAATGGGCGCTGTCGTGGCGCAGCGCCGCACCCACCCCGCCGAGGATGGGCGGCGCGCCCCCGTCGGCGGCGTTCATGTGCCCACCTGGCTGACACGCGTAATGGCATCGCCACCGGCGGTCTCGAGGTAAAAACGCTGCAGCAGGTTGCGTGCCGCCAGCGCGCGGTAAGCGGCGCTGGCGCGCATGTCACCGATGGGCTGAAAGTCTGTATCAAGGCATTGCGCCGCGGCCTGGGCGTTGGCCTCGTTCCATTCCTTGTCGAGCAGCGCCGCTTCGCATTGCCGCCCGCGCTTGGGAATCGCCGCCATGCCGCCAAAGGCAATGCGCGCCGCCTGCACCCGCCCGCCGCGCAACACCAGCCAGAACGCCGCGCACAGCGCCGAAATATCCTGGTCGCCGCGTTTGGACAGTTTGTAGACGCGAAACTGCGTCTGTCGCAGCGGGTTGTGCAAGGGGATAA
Organism: Bordetella parapertussis; assembly: GCA_945892985.1. GTDB lineage: Bacteria > Pseudomonadota > Gammaproteobacteria > Burkholderiales > SG8-39 > CAITSH01. Next base: position 2,167 of record CAMDDU010000059.1, on the reverse strand, counting down.
GGATGCGCTCGACGAATTCGCCGGCCTTAAGCGCGGTTTTTTGGTAATCGAGGTAAAACGCCTCGAGTTCCAGTTCGCGCATCGCCGCGCCTTTTCGCAACACCAGTTTGGTGCCCAATGCGATCAAAGGGGGCATGGCGTCGCCTATGGGCGAGCCGTTGGCGATATTGCCGCCCAGCGTGGCGGCGTTGCGTATCGGTGGCGAGGCAAACCGCCGCAGCAATTCGCCCATTTCGGGGAAATGTTCGACCAGTGCCGGTTGCAGCGCCGAAAAGCTCATGGCCGCGCCGATGTCTAGATGGGTGGCGGTGACGCGAAGCTGCGCCAGTTCGGCGACATTGCCGACGTAAAGGATGTCGCCAATGTCGCGCAACTGCTTGGTCACCCACAGGCCGACATCGGTGCCCCCGGCCAAGATGCGCGCCGCGGGGTGGCGCAGGCGCAAGGCGGCCAGTTGTTCCAACGTCTGTGGCGCATGCAATTGCGCGTGACCGTCCCCGGTAACAAGCGGCTCACTGCGCTGCAGGCTTTTTAATTGTCCCAGCAAGGCCTGCTCGGACTCCGCCGCCGCGGGCGATTGGCCGCAACAGACCAGGCCGGCCCAGTCCGCGGCCACAGTCGCATCGGCCATCTCGTACATCTTGGCGGCCGCGGCGACAATGGGCCGGTAGCCGGTGCAACGGCACAGGTTACCGGCGAGCGCGTCGTCGATCTCCTGGCGCGAGGGCGCGGCGTTGTTCTTGTACAGCGCGAACAGCGACATGACAAAACCCGGGGTGCAAAAACCACATTGCGAGCCGTGGCAGTCGACCATGGCCTGCTGCACCGGGTGCAGGCTGCCATCGGCGCGCCTGAGGCTCTCAACCGTGAACAGGGCCTTGCCATCGAGGGTCGGGACGAACTGGATGCAGGCGTTGACGGCGCGGCAGTGCAGGCGGTCGCCGTCGGCCTCGGCCAGCACCACGGTGCAGGCACCGCAATCGCCCTCGGCGCAGCCCTCCTTGGTGCCGCTGCGCCCAAGGTCCTCGCGCAGGTACTGCAGCACGCTGCGCGTGGGCGCGGCATCGCGGACTTCCCGCGCTGTTCCATCGAGGATGAAACGAACCGTTGCCGAATCGATATGTTCCGTGTTCAAAGTGCCAACCTTCTTGATTTCGCGACGTATATAGGAAATTCAAACCACCTTTTCCTCCAAGCGCTGACTGTACCACCAGACCCAGAAGCGATCAGCGATCAAATTGCGCGATGCTTTGTGAGAATTCCCCTCTCGATCGGGTTTATTGGTCGCTGCGTCGACCCGTCTAGGCCGATTTGGACGCACTCTGACCGCCATGCGCAAGCGCAGGCCGCGCGGGATCGTCGGCGCTGTTGCCGAACCGTTCTCGCCTTGCGTATCAGGCTGCTTGGAAAACAGGCAGCGGCCGCGCCGGTGAGGACGGCGGCGAGCGGGCACGCAAACCCAGATGCTTGAGTATCCTGACAATCACCGCAGGCTCCTCGATAGCGGCGATGATCTTGAACTCGCCACGACACTGCGGGCAGTGTTCGAGGTCAATGTCGAACACGCGCCGGAGCAGCCGCGCCCAGCCCATGCGCGCCCGCTTCGGCGCGCGTTCCTCCGCAACAAACAAAAAGGCTCATTTAGCGAATGATGTTGTTGAACTCATGCTCTGACCGCGAGAGTGAGCAACCGTGCGGGATCGGGGCTGAAGCGGGGCGACCGTTCGAGAACTCTAAACCATCCGAGGTAGTTGGTGAGGTATTTCGTGGCAACACCCTTGAAGCGGACCATCCATGCGCGCAGGCGCGAAGCGAAGGCATTGACGTTTTGCACGTGCCAAGCGCCCTGTACGCGCACGCCCGCAGACAGATTGATCGGATGATGCTCGACTTCGAGGTATCTCGCGGCTGCTGCGAGGGCGGTGCCCCCATCGGTACACAACACCGTGTCGGTAGGCAAGATTGGCCCCAGAACCTTGCTTATTTCCTGAGCGCTCACCGATTCGAGCATGAAATTGGCGGTGCTGCCCATGCGGTCGCGCGCAATGAGTACGGGAACTTGTTCAAAAGACAGCCCACGCTTAGCAGCCTTGCCGCCGCGCCTGCGCGATGCACGGCCGATCCCCCGACGCTGGCCCTTACAGGAGCGAAGGAAATACGCCTCGTC
>CAMDDU010000058.1:0-23978 GCA_945892985.1 Bordetella parapertussis | reverse complement strand
TCAAGGGTGTTGCCACGAAATACCTCACCAACTACCTCGGATGGTTTAGAGTTCTCGACCGGTCGCCCCGCTTCAGCCCCGATCCCGCACGGTTGCTCACTCTCGCGGTCAGAGCATGAGTTCAACAACATCATTCGCTAAATGAGCCTAAAGAAAACTGTCGAAGTCCCAGACGTGAAAATGAATGCTGTAGTCGATGTCTTTGAGCCGCAGGGCGGTTGCGCGTAGGGTTTGCGCATCGCTAATGCCCTCGACCAGGCGCACCCATTCGTCAAAATGGCTGTCGCGTGATTGCGCCGGCCCCAGTTTATCGTCATCGACAAAGTGGGCCATGGACGTCAGCGCACGCCTGTTGTCAAAGCTGAAGCGCATGTCCGGAACGGCGTAGTAGAGCACTCCGCCTGTGCGAATTTTGCGAAAGTGATTGCGAACGGTCCCCAGCGGGTTTTCGCAATGCTCGAGCATGTGGTTGGCGATGATGAAATCGAGCGATCCGTCGGCGATGGTCCCGAGTGTCTCGCCATCGTCGAGAATATCCACCGCGGTCAATGCCTGCCCGGCAAGCTCCGGGTAATGCCCTTGCAGGCCGGCGGCATCCAGTCTGTCGACATATTTGACGCGTGCCGCCGCAGGAACGGGCAGGGGGGCATGCAGCGCGCCGATTTCGATGCCGTCTCCGGCGAGGTATTTCGTCGCAAGCGCCATGCGCCGCGCGAGGACGGGATGGTCACGAGGTGCGGCTTGATTGGCTTGATGCTGCATGGTGCGGCGGCGGTTCGTGAACTGGTAGGTTAAGAGGGGGCGCGGGGCATGGGCGGTGCCCGGATGCCCTGGTGCCCTGCTGCGATTGCTGCTGCAAGCTTAGCAGGGTCGCAGGGGCTTGGCCGGGGAGGACGCACGCTGAGGGCGGGAGACCGCGCGCGCCATGTCCTTGGCAATAGAAAATCCGCGATAATCAGGTTTCCTTATTCATCCTGCAGGTTGCCATCATGTCTGTCGCCCATCCTTTTCACCTTGCCTTCCCGGTCACCAGCCTGCAAAAGGCGCGTGCGTTTTACGGCGAATTGCTCGGTTGTCCCGAAGGGCGCAGCGCCCCGGACTGGGTTGATTTTGATTTCTACGGACACCAGATCGTGGCCCACCTGTCGCCCGAGGAGGCCGGGCATCGCAATACCAGTGCGGTCGATGGCGAGAACGTGCCGGTGCGGCATTTCGGCCTGGTGTTGTCGATGGGCGAGTGGGTGGCCTTGTCGGAAAAGCTGATTCGCGCCGGCACCCAATTTGTCATCGCGCCGCAAATTCGTTTCAAGGGCGAGGTCGGTGAGCAGGCCACGATGTTTTTTCTCGATCCGTGCGGCAATGCGATTGAATTCAAGGCATTCAAGGACATAGGCCGCTTGTTCGCGAAGTAAGGGGTGCTGCGGAGCGTCCGGCGGCAGGCCGGCTTGATGCGGCGGCGCAAACGGTGCGGCCCGCCCTATAATGACGGCACAGGGCGTTGGTAAAGTAACCCTGCTTGGCCAGCGCTTGGCTGCATGGTGTCGCTTACATATCGGAGGACTCAAAATGAAACAGTTTTTGCGCGCAGGTCTGGCGCTGGCGGCGATGTCGTTTGCGGCACTCGCCACGGCGCAAAATATTTCAATCGCTACCGGCGGTACCGGCGGTGTCTACTATCCGATGGGCGGGGGTATCGCCGCCGTGCTCTCCAAGGTGGTTCCGGGCATGCAGGCCACCGCGGAGGTGACCGGTGGCTCGGTTGACAATCTCAAGCTCATTGGCAGCGGCAAACCCTACGTCGGATTTTCAATGACCGATGCCGCCCTTGATGCCTACCGCGGCGAGGACAAGTTCAAGGGCGGCAAAGTTGCGCTCAGGACCCTGATGATTTTGTACCCCAACCGCATGCATGTCGTTTCCATTGACGGCCGCGGCGTCAACAAGATGTCCGACCTCAAGGGCAAGCGTGTTTCGACCGGTTCGCCCGGCAGCGCGACCGAAGTGATGGCTTTTCGCATCATCGAGGCGGCCGGCCTGGACAAGGACCGCGACATGAAGCGCGAACGCCTGGGCGTCGCCGAGTCGGTCAATGCCATCAAGGATGGCAAGATCGACGCTTTTTTCTGGGTCGGTGGACTGCCCACTGCCGCGGTGACCGATCTTGCGAACACGCCTGGCACCAAGCTGAAGATGATCGATCATTCCGAAGTGGTTGCGGCGATGAACAAAAAATACGGCGACCTGTATGTTGAGGACAGCATAGCGAAGGCGGTCTACAAGGGCATGGACACCGACAACAAGCAGGCGACGGTGATGAACATTCTTCTCGTGCATGAATCGATGGATGACAAGACTGCATACAACATCGTCAAGGCCATCTTTGACAAGCGCGCCGATGTGATTGCGGTTCACAAGGAGGCGGAAAACATCAGGCTCGAAAACCAGAAATACGCCGCCTCGCCCATTCCCTTCCATCCGGGTGCATTGAAGTTCTTTGCCGAAAAGGGCGTCAAGCTCAATTGAGGCTGCCGCCTAGCAGCCGCTGACAGGGTGGGTGAAATCTTTCCACCACCGGAAAAACCCGCTTAAAGCGGGTTTTTTTGCGCCTGTTATGCGGACTGTTCTTGCAAAAAAGCGGCCAGTTTCGGATTGGACAGCATGGCGTCGAGTTCTTCCGGCCCCGGCAACTGCGGGCGGTCGCGGTCTGTGTTGACCATGCACAGAAAACCCAGCGGCGCGTCTTTGCGCGCGCGGAACTGGTGCCACGTCAGGGCGGGCACCGTGATGAGGTCATGTTGGGCAAGCTCGAAAAGTTCTTCCCCCACCAGGGCCCTGCCGCCGCCGTGCAGCACCATCACGGCGTGCATGTGCTGATGGCGTTCCAGTGTGGTGTATCCGCCCGCCTGCACCTCGAAGTAGCGTAATTGAGCGGCGAGTTGCGCATCGGCAAACAGCACTTGCCGGCTGACAGTACGAAACGGCGCGCTGCCTTCCTGTTTGTAATGGTGCGGTTCAACGCCGGTCCAGCGGCCCGGTCCGGCGTTCGGGCGGTGTGCTGTTGTGTTTTCCGGCTTCAGCTTGCCCGCTGTTACGCCTGCGACAGATGATTTGATGCTCATATACGGTGGGCCATTGTCACTGTATTGACGAACTCGCGGGTACGTTCCAGCAACGCATCGCCCGCGGCGAGCAGGCCGCCGCCGATCAGCAGCATGGTGTCATTGCCGTAAAAATCTAGCATTTCGGGCGCGCGCTCGACGGTCATGCCTCCTGCCGGAACGGGGAGCGCGGGGCGTATGTGCATCCACGCGCCGCGCGCCGATCCGGCGATGTCCAGGCAGGCTTGCGGCGTGTAACTGAAGCGCCCACCGTGATGGGGATAGATCAGCGCATCGGCGCCAAACAGCCGGAATAGTTTGCCTATGAGCAAGGCTGGCGCAATGCGCGTTGCGCCGCCCAGTGCCGGATGGGCGAGCACCGGCACGCCGAGTGTGGCAACCAGTTCGGAAAAAGCCGGCAGGCCGATCAGCATGGGCGCAACGAGGGCCATGCCGGCGCCTTCGTCGCGTAGAACAGTCGCCTGCGCGGCGAGGCGCGACGGCCCTCCAGACAGGCTGGGGGCGTAAAGCGTGCGCCCGCCGGTTTCGCGATTGGCGGCGGTGACGGCGGCCTGTACGGCCTTCACGCGCGCGGCAAAGGGCGCATAAGCCTGATCGGCGATGCCATGATCATCCTTGATGATGTCTATGCCCGCCATGGCGAAAGTCCGGGCAATGGCGGCCAGTTGCGCGGGCGAACTGCCCTGCGGTTTCAGGGCGCTGCAGGTCAGTGCGCGTGCGCTCGCGCCGGTGAGGCGGCGCAAGCCCTCGATGCCAAAGCGCGGACCGGGGAAATTCGCCGCCACCGACGCACCCAGGTCGATGTCGACCAGTTCAACGTCAGGCTGCAGCGACGTGTTGCCAAAGAGCATGTTCATCAGCTGGCCCGGATCTTCGTCTAGCGTGCCGGTGGAGAGCGCGATGACCACGCGGTACAGTCCGGGGGCAAGCGGCGTGATCGAATCGACGCGTCCGGCGTAATCATCAAGAATGCGTTGCTCGCGCACCGCCGACAGCGGCATTTCGATGCTTTGTTCGACCGCAATGGACGCGGCCCGTGCGGTGATTGCAGTCTCCGGGCAAGTAACTTGGTAGGTGACGAGAATGCGTTCCATGACGGTGCTTAGTGGTTGGGGCGGGCGCAGTATATTCCCCGTGCCAGCGTCGGACAACCTTGGCCCTTGTGCGGCAGGCAATGGGTGCGGTGTGCTGTCTTGGTGTCTTTGAAGCTTTGAAGCTTTGAAGCTTTGAACCTTTGAGTTTTTGGGTTGCCGCAGGAGGCTGTCGCGCCGCAGGCATCAGCGTGAACACATCGGTGAATTGTCAGCGGAACCGGCAGGGCTGTCTGCTAGACTAGCAAAAAATAGGGACACCCCGTTGCGAGGCTCACCGAGCCAAGCTTCACAAGGACGGGACAAAACAGCGGGACGGGACAAAACAGCGCCTGGGCTGGCGCAAAGCGAGGATGCCGTGGCAGACCAAACCCCCATTATCGACGCCAATGTGCAGTCGGCGATCGATAGCGAGAAACTCAAGAAGGCCGAGGAGTTCATTGAGGCGGAGGAGGGCGCCGCCAATAAATTCAGCGGCTGGCTGGCCGCCTTTCTGACCTTTGCGGCGGTGGTGATGTCGGTGTTTCACCTCTACACCGCCTACGCCATTGTCCCGACGCAGACGCTGCGCCCGGTGCACGTGGGCTTTGTGCTGTTCCTTTCCTTCCTGCTGTTTCCGCTTTCCAGCCGTTTTCGCCACCGCATCATGTGGTGGGACTGTATCGCCTGCTTGATGGCCATCGGCATCGTTGTCTACCTGATCATGGGCGGGGATGACTTTACCGACCGCAACACATCGCCCAATGGCTGGGATATTTTCTTTGGCGTGATGCTGATCGGCCTGGTAATGGAGGCGATGCGCCGCATCAACGGCTGGATCATGCCTGCCATAACCATGGCCTTTGTCCTTTACGCGCTGTTCGGCGCCTACCTGCCGCAACCCTGGACGCACAAGGGCTACGAGGTCGGTCGGCTTATCGGGCAGATGTACATGACGCTGGAGGGGATTTACGGTTCGGCCGTGGATGTGTCCTCGTCGCTGATTATTCTCTTTACGATATTCGGCGCATTTTTGCAGTACTCGGGCGCAGGAAAGTTTTATATCGATTTTTCCTTCTCCGCCATGGGTGGCAAGCCAACCGGTGCCGGCCGCACCGTGGTGCTCGCCTCCTTCCTGCTCGGCGGCCCCTCCGGTTCCGGCGTGGCGACGACGGTGACGCTGGGCGCGGTGGCCTGGCCCATGCTCGAGAAGGTCGGCTATGAAAAGAACGCGGCGGGCGGCTTGCTTGCGGCCGGCGGCCTGGGCGCCATCATCTCCCCGCCGGTGCTGGGTGCCGCGGCATTCCTCATTGCCGAGTACCTGAAAATATCCTATCTCGACGTGTTGCTGATGGCCTGCATCCCGACCATCCTGTTCTATCTGGCCTTGTTCCTGATGGTCGAGATCGATGCGCGTAAATACGGCATGGGCAACACGGTTTTTGCAAAACCCGATTCGGTGTGGAATCTCACCAGGCGCTACTGGTTTCATTTCCTGTCGCTGATATCGATCGTCGTTTTCATGATGTGGGGATTCTCGCCGGTGCTGTCGGTGTTCTGGGCGACCGTGGTCTCCTTCGTCACCAGTTTCCTGCGGCGCGAGTGCGCACTGTTCTCCTACGACCTTTTCAGCCTCAAGGGTTCGATCAGCAAGCTGGTCTTTCAGTCGCCTTTCATCAAGGCCTTGGAGGGCGGTTCGGTCGGGATGCTCAACGTCGGCGCGACCTGCGCCGGCGCCGGCATCATCGTCGGGGTGGTTACGCTCACCGGCCTTGGCCTCAAATTCAGTTCCATTGTCATCGACTACGCCGGCGGTTCCCTGTTGTTGACCGCTATTTTTACTTCGCTGGTCGTGTGGGTAGTCGGACTCGCCGTACCGGTGACCGCGTCCTACATCATCTGCGCGGTGATAGCGGCACCGGCGCTGATCAAGCTGGGCGTTCCCGATTTTGCCGCCCACATGTTCATTTTTTACTATGCCGTGCTGTCCGAAGTTTCCCCGCCGACGGCGCTGTCGCCTTTTGCCGCGGCGGCGATCACCGGCGGTGATCCGTACAAGACGACCATGCAGTGCTGGAAGTACACCGTTCCGGCTTTTCTCGTGCCCTTCATGTTTGTGCTCGATCCGAGTGGACAAGGCCTGCTGTTGATGGGCTCGACCAAGGCATTGGGCGCGGCCAATTGGTGGTCTATCGCCGAGGTTACCTTGACCGCCGCGGTGGGTATTGCCGCGCTCGCCGCCGGTTTCCAGGGCTGGGCGATAAAGCAAACAACGATCATAGAACGCGTGATGCTGGTGGTGGCGGGCTTTGCTCTGGTGTACCCGAGCGCAAGCGCCGACCTGGTCGGATTCGGTCTCGTGATCGCGGCACTGGCCATGCAGTATTTGCGGCGAAATGCGATTCCGGCGACCCCGGCTTGATCGATTCCTGCGGTTTTTTATCGCGTCACGCAATTCAGGATTCCGGATGGGAGGCTAGCCATGTATCAAACGCCGCAATTTGAGGAAATGCGTGCCGCAGTGATGCATGAGCTGATTCGCATGCACCCACTGGCGACGCTGGTTACGCTGGGCTCGTCGGGTCTGGAGGCCAACCATATCCCGCTCGAATTTGATCCCCATCCCGCCCCGTTCGGGACGCTGCGCGGGCATGTCGCACGCGCCAATCCAGTCTGGCACGACCACGCGGCGGCGCAAGGCGCGCTGGCGGTGTTTCAGGGGCCGCAGATTTATGTCACGCCCTCGTGGTACGTCACCAAGAAAGAAAGCGGCAAAGTCGTGCCGACCTGGAATTACGCCGTGGTACATGTCCAGGGCCCGCTGCGTGTTATCGAAGACCGCGCCTGGCTGCGCAATTTTGTCTCGCAACTGACCGACCGGCACGAAGGGGCAAGGCAGATGCCATGGAAAGTGGACGACGCCCCGGCCGAGTACATCGAGCAGATGCTGTCTGCGATTGTCGGTATCGAAATGCCGATCGCCACCATCACCGGCAAGTGGAAAGTCAGCCAGAACCGCACGGTCGCCGATCGCCAAGGCGTGGTGCAAGGCCTAGCGCAAAGCAGCGGCGAGGATGCCGCCGCGATGGCAGGCCTCGTCCGGCAGGCGATGAACTCCTGAATGGAGGCGGCGCGCCGCAAGCGCGAATTACAGGGGCTTGCATGGGGGTTTATCGGCGTCGCCATATTCAGCCTGACCCTGCCGGCGACGCGCGTTGCCGTGGTCGAACTCGATCCGGTGCTGGTCGGTCTTGGCCGTTCGCTCGCGGCGTCCGTGCTCGCCGCGCTGGTCTTGCTGATCACACGCCAGCCCTTGCCGCGGCGCGACCAGATCCTGCGCATGATCCTGACCGCTTCGGGCGTCGTGCTGGGCTTTCCGCTGATCACCGCTTATGCGATGCGCTATCTGCCCTCGGCGCACGGCGCAATCGTGATTGGCTTGCTGCCGCTGGCGACGGCGGCGATCGTGGCTTTGTCCGGAAGGGAGAGACCGTCGCGGGGCTTCTGGTTTGCCGCCGGCTTTGGCGCGCTGCTGGTGGTGGCGTTTGCGCTGATCGAAGGGGGCGGCACTTTGCATCTGGCCGACCTTGCCCTGTTGCTGGCGGTGGCGGTGGGCGCGCTCGGTTACGCCGAGGGTGCGCGGCTCACCCGCGAAATGCCCGGCTGGGTGGTGATCAGCTGGGTGCTGGTCGTGTCGGTGCCTTTTTTGTTGCCCCCGGTGCTCTGGTCGGCGGCCGAGCACGGCGTCAACGCCTCGGTCACGGCCTGGCTGTGTTTTGCCTACGTCAGCCTGTTCAGCCAGTACTTGGGTTTTTTCCCCTGGTACCACGGGCTTGCGCTGGGCGGCGTCGCGCGCGTTTCACAGGTGCAGTTGACGCAGCCTTTCCTGACGCTGATCGCCTCCGCGCTGTTGCTCGGCGAGAAGGTCAGCATGGGCATGATAATCTTTGCCGCAGCGGTGGTGGCCACCGTTGCCATCGGGCGCAAGATGCCGGTCCGGCCGCCGCAATAAAATCCATGCCATGGCAAAAATAGACCAACACACGCTTACCGAAATCGCCCGCGAAGCCCTCTCCCGTGCCGGCGCGCACCAGGCAATGGCGCAGGCGAGCGCGCGCGCGCTGGTGGCCGCCGACATGCAGGGACTGCCCTCGCACGGCGTGTCGCGCGTGCCCTTTTATTGCGGCATGCTCAAAAACGGCCGCGCAGACGGCAGCGCCCACCCGCGTGTCATGTCCGATCACAAGGCGGTCTGCGTCATCGATAATGCCGGCGGTCTGGGCTACGAGGGCTGCGCAATGGCCGCAGGCGAGGCGGTGCGGCGTGCGCGCGAGTTCGGCATAGGCTACGCCGGCGTGACCAACGGCCATCACATCGGCGCGCTGGCGCTGGCGCTCGAGCCTATGGTTGCGGCCGGGCAGATTGGCATTGCGCTGTCGAACTCACCGGCGGCGATGCCGGTGTGGGGCGGGCAGGCCGCCGCGCTCGGAACCAATCCGGTGGCGGCGATTTTTCCGCGCGCCGGCGCCGATCCGGTGGTGGTCGACTTGTCCATGACCACGGTGACGCGCGGCCGCATCATGCTGGCGGCGCAAAAAGGCGAGCGCATTCCGGAGGGCTGGGCGCTTGACCGTCACGGCAAGCCGACCACCGACCCGCAGGAGGCGCTGGAGGCGGGCACGCTCTTTCCGGTGGGCGGCAGCAAGGGGGCCATGCTGGCGCTGGTGTTTGAACTGCTGTGCACCGCGCTCACCGGCGCGGCCATCAGCCGCGACAACGATTCGTTCTGGGTCGAGCAGGGCAACCGGCCTAGCCTAGGGCAGGGTTTTATCGCCATAGACCCGGGCGCGGCGGCGGGGCGCGCCGTCTATGACCAAAGGCTAGAGACGCTGATCGCGATGATGTTGTCTGAAGAGGGCGTGCGTCTGCCCGGCGGTCGGCGCTTTGACGCACAACGCCTGGCGATAGCGCAGGGGGTTGATGTGCCCGATGCCTTGCTGCACAAGTTGCGCGAACTCGCCGGCACGTGAGCAACGGGGTTTTCGTGCGTACTGTGCGTCCAGGCCCCGCCAGTGCCGCCGAGGGCGGCCCTATCATCGTGCCGCGCCGCATAAAGCCCCGTGCCGATGGTTCATTTCAGGCGCGGCTGCCCACGCCGTTTGCCCTGGTCGGTGTGCGCACCGAGGGCGATGTGCTGGCCGAGATCATGTTCCTGCCTGTGTCCATGGGCGCGTTGCCGCCGCTGAACAGGCTTGCCGAGCGGGCTTGCGCGCAAATCGAAAAATACGCCGACGATCCGGAATTCAGATTTCGCCTGCCGCTGAAAACCGCCGGCACCGATTTTCAGCGCCGTGTCTGGGCCGCCATCTCAGCCGTAGCCGGCGGGCAGACGCTGACTTACGGGCGCATGGCGCGCAGCCTGGGTTCGGCGGCACGCGCCGTCGGACAGGCCTGTGGCAACAATTATTTCCCGCTGCTCATTCCGTGTCACCGCGTTGTAGCGGCGACGGGCCTGGGCGGCTTTGCGCACAGCGGCGGCGGCTACCTGATCGAGGTCAAGCGCCGCCTGCTGGCGCATGAGGGGGTCATTCAAGGCGTCACCCAGGACGTGACCCCGGGCGCGACCAGGCGTCTTTTCTAGACCCATGAACAGGAAGGACGGCGACAGCGCGCTGCTGGATGAATTCAGCGACCAGCTCTGGCTAGAGGACGGGCTGTCCAGGAATACGCTGGAATCTTATCGTCGTGACCTGCGCCAGTTTGCCCAATGGGTCGCGGCCAACACCGGGCGGACGCTGCTCGAAGCGGGGGAGGCGGATATCGCGAACTACCTTGCCGCGCGCAAAAGCAAGGCTGTCGGCGCCGGGCCGCGTGGCGTCGTCAAGGCCAGCACCCAGGCGCGGCTTCATTCCAGCCTCAAGCGCTTTTATCATTTTGCTTTGCGCGCCAATCGTATTGTTGCGGACCCGACGGCCAGGCTCGACTCGCCGAAAAAGCCGCCGCGCTTTCCCAAAACGCTGACCGAGGCGGACGTTGAGGCCTTGCTTGGCGCGCCGCAGGTGGAGACCACGCTGGGCCTGCGCGACCGCACCATGCTCGAAGTGCTTTACGCCAGCGGCTTGCGTGTCTCCGAGCTGGTGGCATTGAAGATAGCCGAGGTGAGCCTCGATATGGGGGTGGTGCGTGTGTTTGGCAAAGGTGCCAAGGAGCGCTTGGTGCCGCTGGGCGAAGAGGCTCTCGACTGGATCAAGCGCTACATGGTCGGGGCGCGCCCGGATCTGCTCAAGGGGCGGCAATCGGATGCGGTGTTTGTCACCGGACGCGGTGAGGCGATGACGCGCCAGGCTTTCTGGTATTTGCTCAAGCGCCACGCAGCGGCGGCGATCCCCGGGAAGCTGGTGTCGCCGCATACACTGCGGCATGCCTTTGCCACGCATCTCATCAACCACGGTGCCGACCTGCGCGTGGTGCAAATGCTGCTGGGTCACTCGGACATATCGACGACACAAATCTACACGCATGTGGCACGCGAGCGGCTCAAGCTGTTGCACCAGAAACATCATCCGCGGGGCTGACCCGGGTGCTGCAGACGGTGGCGGTGGAGGTCGCGCTGCGGGAGTGCAATTGCTAGCTGGAAACCCTTTACTGGCATGGCTTTCCAGCCATTGCTATACAACAACCAAATGCAATACCCGGGCTATAACAAGGCCCTGTCATTGCGAGGAGGCGAAGCCGACGCGGCAATCTGGTGGTATTGCGACGGCGGTCGCAAGGACGACGGGATTGCTTCGCTGCGCTCGCAATGACAAAAATCCCTGTCATTGCGAGGAGGCGAAGCCGACGCGGCAATCTTGTGGTATTGCGACAGCGGTCACAAGGACGACGGGATTGTTTCGCGGCGCTCACAAGGACAACGGGATTGCTTCGCTGCGCTCGCAATGACAAAGGGATGCTCGCAATGACAAAAATCCCTGTCATTGCGAAGAGGCGAAGCCGACGCGGCAATCTTGTGGTGTTGCGACGGCGGTCATAAGGTCGACGGGATTGCTGCGCTCGCAAGGACAAAAATACTACGCGGCGAACGCGCTCCTGGGGACAGATGTGGCTATTGCTTCCCAAGGGCATAGCGTCGCCCAAAGCCACGCCATAGCGCTGGCTCGGCACGCGTCTCAAACAGGCCCATAGCTGGAAACCCTTTACTGGCGCGGTTTTCCAGCAATGGCTGGAAATGGGCGCCAGTAGGGCGTTTCCAGCTTATGATTGAAATTCGTCCGGAGTGCTCAAGCGGTTTTTCGGCTGCGCTCTATCGTGACACCGACCCGTTTGGCTTCTTTGACGATGCCGATTTTTCCGACGCTGACCTTGACCCATGGCGCGTTCATGTCGTCGATGATGATAGTGGCGATGCGCTCCGCCATGTTTTCCACAAGCCCGAAGCGGGTGTCGGCGAAAAGTTGGCGAAGGCGTTCCACCACCACCGCGTAGTCAATGGTGTCGGCGACGCGTTCGGTTTTGAAGACCGCGGTCGGGACACCGATTTCGATATCGAGTTGCACCGGTTGGGGCGCCAGTTTTTCGCGCTTGTAAATGCCGACCCAGGCGTTGAGCCTGAGTTCGCGGATGAAGATGATGTCCATATGGGGAAGCGGCCCGGGGCTCTAACAAGTTAAAATGCGACGCTTGCATTGTAGCTTTGACTGCCAGTGCCGACGCCGGATTTTATGTGTGGACGATAGGGCTGTAAGCGCCCGGGCAATCGCCAATGTGCGCGTGGCATGCGTGGCGTGTGTGACAAGTGTGGCAAGTGTGGCAAGTGTCGATGCTGCGGGCATGGATTGAAGGCTTGTCGCGCGTGTGTCCGTATTCCCCCAAGGCATTTTTAACGGTACCAGAAACATGCTGACTGCTGTATTTGTTCTTGTCGCCTACCTGATCGGATCGCTGTCATTCGCCGTGATTGTCTGCAAGGCTTTCGGCCTGCCCGATCCGCACAGCTACGGGTCTGGCAACCCCGGGGCGACCAACGTGCTGCGCAGCGGCAGCAAACTCGCCGCAGTGCTCACGCTGGCCGGTGACGCGGGCAAGGGCTGGCTTGCGGTCATGCTGGCACTGTTGTTTGCACCCGGGTACGGTCTGGCTGAGGGCACCGTCGCGGCGGTTGCCTTGGCCGTGTTCATCGGCCATCTTTTCCCACTTTATTTTATGTTCAAGGGCGGCAAGGGGGTCGCAACGGCACTGGGCATCCTGTTGGCGATCAATGCCTGGCTGGGTCTGGCCACGCTTGCGACCTGGGTCATTATCGCGGTGTTCTTTCGCATCTCGTCTCTGGCCGCCATCATTGCCGCCGTGTTTGCGCCCCTGTGCACCTTCTGGTGGTTCGGCTTGTCGCCATACACGGCTGCGGTGCTGGGCATCTCCTTGCTGCTGGTGTGGCGGCATGAGGCTAACCTTCGCAAGTTGCTGGCCGGACAGGAAAGCCGCATCGGCCAAAAGCAAAAGGCCGGCGATCCGCGTTGACCCGATAGTCGTGCCCCCGTGCCCGCGTGTTATGGGGGGGGCGATGGCAGTCACTATTTATAGCGAGGCGAGATCCCAGCGCGGCTTGACGGTAAATCCGCGTGACGTATTTAACGCGCCGGTTCCAGCCTGAAGCCGCAGCGCGCCCACCAGCGCGATCATGGCCCCGTTGTCGGTGCATAACGCCATTTCCGGGTAATAGACCCGGGCGCCGAGCCGGGCCGCAGCGGCGTTCAGCGTGGCGCGCAGATGACGGTTTGCGCCGACGCCGCCGGCCACCACAAGACTGTCCATGCCGGCTTGTTCCAGCGCGGCGAGCGATTTCGAAACCAGCACATCGACGATGGCCTCCTCGACCGCGCGCGCGAGGTCCGCGCGGTCGGCCTCGCCAAATCCGGGTGCCCTTGCGGCCAGCATCACCGCCGTCTTCAGTCCGCTGAAGCTGAAATCCAGATTCCGGCTTTTTTGCATCGGACGGGGCAGGCGAAAGCGCCCGGATTTGCCCGATTGGGCCAGTTGCGAAAGTGCCGGTCCGCCGGGGTAGGGCAGCCCGAGCAGCTTCGCGCTTTTGTCAAAGGCTTCGCCGGCGGCGTCATCGAGCGTTTCGCCAAGCAGCGTGTAGTCGCCCACTGCGGCAACGCGCATCAATTGCGTGTGTCCGCCCGAGACGAGCAGGGCGACAAAGGGGAAGGCCGGCGGATCGCGTGACAGCAGTGGCGAGAGCAGATGACCCTCGAGGTGATGCACCGGTATGGCCCGAACCCCCAGGCCGTAGGCGAGCGCCGCCGCCACCGCAGCGCCGACCAGCAGGGCGCCCGAGAGGCCCGGACCCTGGGTGTAGGCGACGGCCTCGATATTGTGTATGCCGACGCCGGCGTCGGCGGCGATCTTGCGCACCAGGGGCAGAACGCGCCGGATGTGGTCGCGCGAAGCCAGTTCGGGCACGACGCCGCCGTATTCGTTGTGCATCGCGACCTGCGAATGGATGGCGTGCCCGAGCAGCCCTGCCAGGGGGGTGTCGCCGGCGCGCGCGGTGTCGTAAAGGGCGACACCGGTTTCGTCGCAGGAGGTTTCTATGCCCAATACCAGCATGGTGTGTTCCGTTTAAGTGCGTGCGAAGGTGATGCGAACGCGGGTTCCGGTCCCGCCTTCGGGCTTTTCAAGCTGCAATTCGGCTCCGTGCGCCTGTGCGATCTCACGCACGATGGCAAGGCCCAGTCCGGATCCACCCCCCGGGCTGCCCGGCATGCGGTAGAAGCGCTCGAACACCTTGCCCCGCTCCTGTTCAGGAATGCCGGGCCCGTCGTCATCGATGATGAGTTGCGGCACCGGCCGTACCCTAAGCAAAACGGTGATGCTGCCGCCATCGCGGCCGTAACGCACGGCATTGTCGATGAGGTTGGAGATGAGTTCCTGCAGCAAAAGCACGTCGCCGCGAATGTGCACCGGCCGGTCGCTGCCGGAAAAGCCAAGGTCGATGTTGCGCTCGATCGCGCGCGGCACCCAGAGCATACCGGTCTCGCGCGCAATCGCATTGAGGTCGATATCGGTAAAACGCGTCTCGTCGCTTGCCCCTGGCTCGGCGCGTGCGAGGGTCAGCAACTGGTTTGACAGGTGCGCGATGCGCTCGGCCGAGGTTTGCAACTGGCCCAATGCCGGGCGGATCTCGTCCATGTCGGTGGATAAGAGCGCGCGCTCGATCTGAATCTTGAGGCCGGCTATGGGGGTGCGCAGCTGGTGCGCGGCGTCGGCGATAAAACGGTGCTGCACCGACAGGGTCTGACCCAGGCGTTGCATCAGGTTGTTGATGGCATGGGTGAGGGGCAGCACCTCGGCCGGTACGCGGTGATCGGGTAGCGGCGACAGGTCGCGGTGCGTGCGTGTGGCGATCTCCTTCTCCAGCAGCAGCAATGGACCAAGCCCGCTACGCACACCAAACCAGACCAGTACGCCGGCCATGGCGATCAGCATTAGTTGCGGCAGCACCAGCGTCAACAGGATGTCGTTTGCGAGGTGAATGCGCTTGTTGCGCGTTTCGGCCACCTGCACGTTCACCGGCGAACCGTTCGGTCCCACGGGCAGGTGCAGGGCTACGACGCGCACCTTCTGGTCGAGCATGCTGCCGTCGTAGTAATGGGCGCGGGCATCGTCGCCGAAGGCCTTTGGTGGGTCGGGCATCGCCTTGTGTCCGAAAAGAAAGCCTTCGCTCGCCGAACTGATGCGGTAGTAAGTGGTGTCCAGGTCGTCCCATTCGAACATTTCAAGTGCGGCGCGCGGCAGGTCGACCACGGTGCGGTCATTGACCACCTTGACCTGCTGCGCCAGCGCGCGCGCCGAGTCGTACAGCGCGCGGTCGTAGGCGTTGTTGGCAAAGCCGAGCGCGATATAGTAAGAAGCCGCGGCGCCTATGCAAAACAGCGCGGCCAGCGGCACCAGCAGTCGCAACAGCAGTTGGCGGCACAGGCTGAGGGTTGGGGCCGCAGGCATGGTCAGCCGCCTGGTGCGGGCTCGAGCAGGTAGCCAAAGCCGCGTACGGTGCGGATGGTGAGCCTGGCGCCGTTGATTTTTTTGCGCAGCCTCGAGACATAGACCTCAATGGCGTTTTCCGCCAGATCTTCGGCGCCGCCGGCGAGCCGCTCGTTGAGTTGTTCCTTGCTGACGACGCGGCCGGCGCGGCTCATCAGGATTTCGAGCACACCGAACTCGCGCGCCGTCAGGTCTAGTGTTTTTTTATCGAGCAGGACACGCCTTGCGGCCATATCCAGGGTGAGGCCGCCAATTTCGAGGGCGGGCGAGGCTTCGCCCATGCTGCGACGGATGAGGGCGCGTATGCGCGCCTCCAGTTCGACCAGTTCGAAGGGCTTGATGACGTAGTCATCGGCCCCGAGGTTAAGCCCCTTGACGCGGTCGGCCAGTTCATCGCGCGCCGTCAGCACCAGCACGGGCATTTTGAGCTTGCGTGCACGCAGGCGCTGCAACACCTCAAAGCCGTCCATGCGCGGCAGCCCGAGATCAAGGATGGTGAGGTCGTAGTCCTCCGTTGTGAGGGCCTGGTCGGCGTGCGCGCCGTCGGCGAGGCAGTCGACGACGTAGCCATATTTGCGCAACGCGCTGCTCATGCCGTCGGCGAGCACGGCGTCATCTTCGACGATAAGAATGCGCAGACCCATGTGCTTAGAGCGGATTCCCGTGGAAAGGCGGTGTTTTGAAAGGCGGATGACAGGTTTGATGCATACAGTGCCGCATTGTTTTATAAACGTGATGCTGAGGCAAGCTTGTGATGGTTGCAATAACGCAGTTTAAACGGAGCCTACAGGGTTTTGTCGCGGCGACGCTGCGCCGAACATGCGTTTTTTCGTGCGCGCCAAGAACAAGATCGAGGGCCTGATGCGCGTCCAGGCCAATCTGGCCAGCCTGGCCGCACAGTGCGAGGAACAACTGGGCATCATCAACCGCAGGCTGCTGGTTCGCGCGCTCAAGCTGTACGGCGCGTTTGTCGAGTTGCACTTTGTTTTCGATAACCGGCGCCTGCTCGAAGAAGGGCTGGGTGCGCCGATGCGCCTGGTTGATTACATCGACCGCTGCGTGATCAGCAGCGCTGAAGTCGGCATCCAGGAGCAGATGGCGTCTGATTTCAAATAGGTTCGCCGAGCAAAGCCGCGTTGCCTACTCCGGGACGGATGCGGAAAAAAGACTGATCACCATGACGCCGGCGGCGATCAGCCCGATACCGGCAATCGCCGGTACATCGAGTTTTTGTCCGAGAATCAGCCATCCGACAAGGGCAATGAGCGCGATGCCGACGCCGGACCAGATGGCGTAGACGATGCCAACCGGAATAGCCCTTACCGTAAGGGACAGGAAATAAAATGCCGTGGCATAACCGACCACAACGATGACCGACGGCCACAGTTTGGTGAATCCGTCCGCAGCCTTGAGCGCGGATGTGGCCGCAACCTCGGCGATGATTGCGATCAACAGCATAAGGTAAGTCATGGTTTGCTTTTTCTGAGATGAGATTGGGCGACTTTAGCTGTTGTGCGCAAACGGTGGCAACCGGAATCAGGTCTGCGGTCGGAAATGGCATCTTAAACGCCCCTGCCCGGGGCGGCGTGGTCGGCGGAAGGCCCTTTCAGGGTGCAAGAACAGGGCTCTTGCAGTCTCGCGGCCGAATCGGTTAAAATTGCAGACTTTGTTTCAGCCAGATCGGCTGGAATTGCATTAGTGAGGGTTTGTTACATGCCAAGTGTACGCGTCAAGGAAAACGAACCGTTTGAAGTAGCGCTTCGCCGCTTCAAACGCACTGTCGAGAAAACCGGCCTGCTCACCGAACTGCGCGCGCGCGAGTTCTACGAGAAGCCCACCTCCGAGCGCAAGCGCAAGCTGGCCGCCGCGGTGAAGCGCCACTACAAGCGTCTGCGCAACCAGACACTGCCGCCGAAGATGTATTGATTCGGGGCGGCGTCTTTGACGCCGTGATAGATCGCCGGATTAATTCGGCGCGATCGGGTGGGCGCTGCAGCGCCCCTTGTCGCGCCGTAATCTTTTGTGCCGGGAGATTCTGAGCCGGCGCCATTTTGAAGCGGAGTGATTACGCCATGTCCCTGAAAATACGCATCACTGAAGACATGAAAGCCGCCATGAAGGCCAAGGACGCGCAGCGCCTGGGCACGGTGCGCTTGCTCCTGTCGGCGATGAAGCAACGCGAAGTGGACGAGCGCATCGAACTCGCGGATTCCGACATTCTGGCCATCCTGGAAAAAATGCTTAAACAGCGTCGCGATTCCATCGCCCAATACGAGGCCGGTGGCCGCCAGGACTTGGCGGACGTGGAGAAATTCGAGATCAGCGTGCTGTCGGGCTACATGCCCCAACAACTGGGCGCTGAAGAGGTCGCCGCCGCGGTCGCCGAGGCGGTTACCGCCGCCGGCGCCACGGGGCCCCAGGATATGGGCAAGGTGATGGCTTTGCTCAAGCCCAAGCTGGCCGGTAAGGCAGATATTGGCGCGGTTTCAGCCCTGGTGAAAGCCAAGCTGGCCGGTTGATTGCCGGGGGATCGGGCGAATTTCCCGGCGAGGGCGGTGGTGCCGGGCAGGGCGGTGGTTGGTGGCGCTTGCGTTCCCGCCGGTATGGGATATAAATACCCATGGGTTCAATGAGTATGCCGCGCCTCCAAGGCGGCCGGCAGCAGACAGGCAAGACCGCGGTTTCATGCACTATTTTTGACAGAATCCAGACTACTCCTGCGCGCCGGTGATTCCAGATTCCTTCAAGCAGGACCTGCTCAACCGCGTCGATATCGTCGATGTGGTCGGCCGTTTCGTGCAGCTCAAAAAGGGTGGCGCCAATTTCATGGGGCTGTGCCCCTTCCATAACGAAAAATCACCCTCGTTCACGGTCAGTCCGGCCAAGCAGTTTTATCATTGTTTTGGCTGCGGCGCCCACGGTAACGCCATCGGATTTTTGATGGAGTACTCCGGGCTTGGCTATGTTGAGGCGGTGACGGACCTGGCTGAGAACGCCGGCATGAAAATGCCCGAATACGAGGCGCGCGGCAGTGCCAAGGCCCTGCCTGAGGGCCCCGACCTGTACGCCATCATGCAGCAGGCGATGCAGTTTTACCGCGACAAGCTCAAGGACTCCACCCGCGCCGTCGATTACCTGAAGGGCCGCGGACTGTCGGGCAAGGTCGCGGCGCAATACGGTCTTGGCTACGCGCCCGATGGCTGGCAAAGCCTGCAGGCGGCGTTTCCAAAATACGACGACAAGAGTCTGAAGGATGTCGGACTGGTGATCGAGAACGACGAGGGGCGTCGTTACGATCGTTTTCGCGATCGCATCATGTTTCCGATCATGAACCAGCGCGGCGTGGTGATCGGTTTTGGTGGCCGCATCCTGGACACCGGCGAGCCCAAATACCTCAACTCTCCGGAAACGCCGCTGTTCGAAAAAGGGCGTGAGCTTTATGGTTTGTCGCAGGCGCGACAGGGCATACGCGAGGCGGGCCGCGCCATCGTTGTCGAGGGCTACATGGACGTGATCGCGCTGGCGCAGCACGAGGTGGGCTACGCCGTGGCCACCCTGGGCACGGCGACCTCGGCAATCCACATCCAGAAACTGTTCCGCCAGACCGATGAAATCGTATTTTGTTTTGACGGTGACAACGCCGGCCGCAAGGCCGCCTGGCACGCGCTGGAGGTCAGCCTGCCCTGCCTTGCCGATCACAAGGCGGTAAAGTTCCTGTTCCTGCCGGCCGAGGACGATCCGGACACCTTTGTCCGCGCCCACGGCAAGGACACGTTCGAGAAAAAACTGGTCGAAGCGCGCCCGCTGTCCGATGTGCTGTTATCCGAGCTCAAGTCGCGCGTCGATATGAGCACGCTGGAGGGGCGCTCGCGCATCCTGCATGAAGCCAAGCCGCTGCTGCAAAAGATCTCCGCTCCGGCACTGCAATTGCAACTGGTCAAGCAGCTCGCCGATTTGTGCGGCATGACGTCCGCGGAGGCGGCCGGGTTGGTGGAAATTCGTGGTGTCGCGACCGAATCGCGCGGCGCGCGCTCTTCGGGCCGCGGTGCGCCGCCACGCGTCCAGCGGCGCACGACGCAAAGCCTGGAGCGTAAATTCCTCAACTTTTTGATGGTCAAACCCGATCTGGCCGGCGAATTGCCGCTCGATTTGTTCGAGGGCGGGGGTGCGGAAACCCAGGGTTTGCTGTCCATGGCGGCGTATGCGCGTGAGAACGCCGGCACGAATTTCGAGGCACGCCTCATTGACCAGTTTCGCGGTGGCGAGCATGAGGCATTGTTCAAGCAGGTACTGTCTGAGCTGATGGACATCAACCTTACCGCCGAGCAGGCCGATGCGGAGTTTCGCGACGCGCTGCCGCGCTTGCGCCGCCGGCGCGTCGAGGAGCGACACGATGAACTGCTTGGCAAAGCCGCCGGCGCGGCGCTGACCCAGGATGAAAAGGCGGAACTTAACAGCATCATCAAGGAGATAGCGGTGCTGGACAAGGCGAGTACTTCTGCCCCCGGCCAATCGCTTTAGCCGTGGTATAATTTAAAGCTTTTCCGCATTTATTTCCGTTAGTTAGGATACCGACCATGGCGCAGCAAAAAGCGAAGCCCAAAGCGAAATCCAAACCCCAGTCGAAGGCACAACCCAAGGTGCAACCCAAGGTTCAAGCCAAGGGTAAGGTTGTTGCCCGGGAAAGGCTGAAAAAAATTGCGCCAAAATCAAAGCCTGTGGCCGCTGGGGGCAAGGGCGCCAACGGCACCAAGGCCACCAAGGCCACCAAGGCCATTAAGGGCGCCAAAGCACCGGTGCGCAAGCCGTCCCAGCCGGTCAAATCATCGCGTCCTCTCGCCAAGACCAAGCTCAAGGCTTTGGCCGAGAAGACTATTTCAAGAAAGCACTCCGCCAAGTTGTCAGCCAAACCCGTAGCAAAAGTCGCAGCAAAAGTCGCCGCAAAGCAGCCCGCCAAACCAGCGTCCGCCAAACCGAAAAAACTGATCGCGCCGGTCGCGGTGAAGGAAGTCAAGCTCAGCGCCAAGCAAACCAAGGCGGCCGCCAAAGCCGCTGCGGCGGCATTGGCGGCGACCAAGGCACAGGAACAGGCGGCAGTGCCGGCTGTTACGGAAAAGCCGCTGGGCAAGGCGGCGCGCGCGCGCAAGGCGCGCGAGGCTGAAAAAGCCCTGCATGAGCGCATGGCTTCAAGGCCGGAAGATGTCGAGGCACGCCGCACGCGGCTGAAGACGCTGATCGTGTTGGGCAAGGAGCGCGGGTTTCTGACGCACGCCGAGATCAATGACCACCTGCCCGACGATATGGTCGACGCCGAGCAGATCGACGCGATCAAAAGCACCTTTGCCGACATGGGCATCCAGGTGTTTGACGAGGCCCCGGGCGATGATCCCTTGCTGCCCGGAAACGTTGCGGTGTCGGGCGAGGATGCCGAGGAAGAGGCAGAAGCCGCCTTGTCCACGGTTGATCCGGAGTTCGGCCGCACCACCGACCCGGTGCGCATGTATATGCGCGAAATGGGCACGGTTGAGCTGTTGACGCGCGAAGGTGAAATCGTTATCGCCAAGCGTATCGAAGACGGGCTCAAGCACATGATCCAGGCGATTTCCGCCTGCCCGACAACGATTCACGAAATTCTCGCGCTCTCCGAAAAGGTCAAGCGCGAGGACATGCGCATCGACGAGCTGGTCGACGGCCTGATTGACCCGAACGCCAAAAACGAGCCCATCGCCGAGCTGGCCGACGATGTCGAGCCCGATGATGAGGAAGAGGTCGATGACGGCGGTGCCGCCATGACCGCCAGCCTGCTCAAGCTCAAGGAGGACTCGCTCGAGCGTTTCGCCAAAATCCAGCGCCTGTACGACAAAATGCGTCTCGCACTCGCCAAGGGCGGATCGCGCAGCAAGGACTACATTGTCGCGCGCGACAAGATTTCGGGCGAACTGCTCAATATCCGATTCACCGCGCGCATCATCGAGCGCCTGTGCGACGGCCTGCGCGGCCTGGTTGACGAAGTGCGCCGCCACGAGCGGCAGATCCAGCAGCTGTGCGTTATCAAGGGCACCATGCCGCGCCCGCACTTTATCAAGGTCTTCCCGGGCAACGAAACCAATATGCGCTGGCTCAAAAATGAGCTTGCCGCAGGCAAGCCCTACTCCAGCCAGCTCACGCGCTATGAGCCCAATATCCTGGAGCAGCAG
The DNA here is from genome assembly GCA_945892985.1 of Bordetella parapertussis. Lineage (GTDB taxonomy): Bacteria > Pseudomonadota > Gammaproteobacteria > Burkholderiales > SG8-39 > CAITSH01. The sequence continues at coordinate 2,549 of CAMDDU010000058.1, read as the reverse complement.
CAAAAACTCATCGACATCCAGAAGCGCATCGGCATTCCGCTGAAGGAACTCAAGGACATCAACAGGCAGATGTCCACCGGCGAGGCGAAAGCCCGCCGCGCCAAGCGCGAAATGACCGAGGCCAACCTGCGCCTTGTGATCTCCATCGCCAAGAAATACACCAATCGCGGCCTGCAGTTCCTCGACCTCATCCAGGAGGGCAATATCGGCCTGATGAAAGCGGTGGACAAGTTTGAGTACCGCCGCGGTTACAAATTCTCGACTTACGCCACCTGGTGGATCCGCCAGGCCATCACGCGTTCGATCGCCGACCAGGCGCGCACCATCCGCATCCCGGTGCACATGATCGAGACCATCAACAAGATGAACCGCATTTCCAGGCAGATCCTGCAGGAAACCGGCGCGGAGCCCGATCCGGCCACGCTGGCGGTCAAGATGGAAATGCCCGAGGACAAGATCCGCAAGATCCTGAAAATCTCCAAAGAGCCCATTTCCATGGAGACGCCCATCGGTGACGATGACGACTCGCACCTTGGCGATTTCATCGAGGACCAGGCCACGCTGGCGCCCAATGACGCGGCGATGTACTCATCGCTGCGCGATGTCACCAAGGATATCCTCGACTCGCTGACGCCGCGCGAGGCGAAAGTGTTGCGCATGCGCTTTGGTATTGAAATGAACACCGATCACACGCTCGAGGAAGTCGGCAAGCAGTTCGACGTCACGCGCGAGCGCATCCGCCAGATAGAAGCCAAGGCATTGCGCAAGCTGCGCCATCCCTCGCGTTCCGAGCGGCTGAAGAGTTTTCTGGACAATAGTTGAAGTCAGGCCCGGCCGCGGTCGGGCTTGTTTCAGCAGTTTGGTATTTCCAACGCCCCGCCCTGCGGGGCGTTTTTGTTTTCATGCCGGCTGGCCGCGTACGAAAATAGGCTGCGTTGTAATCAGGTAAGCAGATGTTCAGGTACGCGGGGAAACAAGGGCAGGCACGGGCAGGCACGGCTAAGCAAAGGAGCAGGGTATGAAGCAAGATAAAAAATACGACTACGACTTATTTGTGATCGGCGCCGGATCGGGCGGCGTGCGCGCCAGTCGCATGAGCGCCGGTTATGGCGCGCGGGTGGCGATAGCCGAGGATTACCGCGTCGGCGGAACCTGTGTCATTCGCGGCTGTGTGCCGAAAAAGCTGCTCTCTTACGCCGCGCATTTTCATGAAGACTTCGAAGACGCGCGGGGCTTTGGCTGGACAGTGGCGCCGCCGCAGTTTTCATGGCCAAGGCTGATCGCCAACAAGGATCGCGAGATTGCGCGCCTGGAGGCCATTTACATCAAGCTGCTGCAAGGATCGGGCGTTGAGCTGATGCAAGGGCGCGCTCAGGTCCTCGATGCGCACACGGTGAGCGTGGGTGAGAAACGGTTTAGTGCCGCGCATATTCTGCTTGCCACCGGGGGCTGGCCGCTCAAGCCGGCGATACCGGGCGCGGAGCTGGCCATTACCTCGAACGAGGCATTTGAGTTGCCCGAACTGCCGCAGCGCGTGCTGGTGGTCGGCGGCGGTTATATCGCGGTGGAATTCGCCGGCATTTTCAAGGGCCTGGGCAGTCAGGTGACGCTGTCCTACCGGGGTGAGGAAATCCTGCGCGGTTTTGATGCCGACGTGCGGCGGCATTTGCACGAAGAAATGGAAAAAAAAGGCGTTCGTATCCTGCTGCACCACGAGGTGAGCGCCATCACCCGCGCCGGCGGCGCGCTGGAGGTGGCCTGCGCCGATGGAACACGGCTGACGGTTGATGCCGTGATGTTTGCCACCGGGCGCAAACCCAACACCGCGGGACTGGGTCTCGAGGGCGCCGGTGTGCGCCTGGATGCGGGCGGGGGCGTGCTGGTCGATGCGCATTCGCACACCAGTGTGGCGAGTATTCATGCCGTGGGCGACGTGACCAACCGTATCGCATTGACCCCCGTCGCCATTCGCGAGGGCGCGGCCCTCGCCGCAACCCTGTTCAATAACACGCCAACCGCTGTCGACCATAACGACATTCCGACCGCGGTGTTCAGCCAACCGCCGGTGGGAACGGTGGGTGACAGCGAATCTGTCGCGCTCAAGAAGTATGCCGAACTTGATGTCTACAAGAGCTCATTTCGCGCGCTCAAGCACACCCTGTCCGGTCGCGAGGAGCGCACGCTGATGAAGCTCATCGTTGATGCGGCGAGCCAGCGTGTGGTGGGTGCGCACATGGTCGGGGCTGATGCGCCCGAGATCATCCAGGGCATAGGCATCGCGGTGCGCGCAGGGCTGACCAAGAGCCAGTTCGACGCCACCGTGGGCATCCACCCCACCGCCGCCGAGGAGTTCGTCACACTCAAGGACAAGCTTCGTGTGCGCGCCCACTTATAAAATTCTGGCTCTTCTGCAAATCAAGTGGGTGTTATAGATGGGTGAATCGTCTGAAAGCCGCGTGGAATAAGGGTTTGCGGGGTTCGAGAGCATGAAGAAATCTGGCATGATTTACGCATGGCTACCTCTCGACGACTTACCGATCTATTCCGTT